>CALXBE010000005.1 GCA_944386495.1 uncultured Gemmiger sp.
AGAAAACAGCGGTTCTTATCCGGAACTGATGAAACGAAAAAAGCCAGACCAAGTGGTAAAGCTTGGTCTGGCTTTTATATTATCCTTCCTTACAGTTCCGGGAAGAACTGCCCTGCACCGGGGGAAGGGTGATTTTGAGGGGAGTCCAAGGAAAATCCCCTCCGAGGCTGCGGGCGCGGTAAAATGCGTCCGCTCCGCACAGCGGACCGCCTTGGCCGGTTACAGGCTCCGCAGGAGCCTGTATGGCTTTGCCACCCCGGCACCCTTTGTGGTTGTCAAGGGGATTTGACGATGGAATCCCCCAAAAGTGCCCCTTTTCCGGCGCTGTTTTCTTACGGAACTTCGGCTAAAAAAGCGGCTTTTTCTTTTTGAATTCCGGGAATCAGTCTTCCCGTTCCTCCCAGCCTACGATGGGAGCGGTCTCCCCGCCGTGGGCGGCCATGTAGTCCTCAAAGTTGGCAAACTTCTGGGCCGGCGGCTTCCGGGAAATCAGGATAAGACCCGGGTCCTGGGAAGGCTTGACTTCCTTGGGGGGCTTGTTCTGAGGATTCCGGGGCTTCTGGGGGGCAGGCTGCTCGGCCTTTTTGGGGGCAGGCTGCTCAGCCCGGGGAGGTTTAGGGGCTGCCTTCTGAGGCTGAGCGGGTCTCTCCTTGGGGGCTTGTCCCTTGGAGGCGCGGGGGGCCGGGGGGGCAGACTGCTGGGTCTGGGCCGGGGCTGCAGCCTCGGCGGAATGTTGAGCAGCCTTCCGGCGGCGGCGACGGCGCTTGGCACTGGCGGAAAGCCCCTGAGCAGGAGCTTCCCCTGCGGAATGGTTGGCTTGATTGTTTTCCACCTTGTTCTCCTTTTCTGTCTGTTCAGGTAATTTCAGCGGAGGCTTTTTGGGGGCGGGCAGCTTTCCCTGAGGTTGCTTGGGGGGAAGTTGCTTGGGCTGAGGGGCTTTCTGGGGAAGGGGAGCCTCGGACCCTTCCTTGGCCCAGGGATGATTTTTCACAACGGGAATCTTTTTCCGGTTCAGCTTTTCGATTCCTGCCAGGTATTCCAGTTCGTCGGGACAGCAGAAACTGATGGCGGTGCCCTCCGCACCTGCCCGGGCGGTCCGCCCAATTCGGTGTACATAGGTCTCGGGGACCTCGGGAAGGTCAAAGTTGAACACATGGCTCAGATCGTTGATGTCAATGCCCCGGGCGGCGATGTCGGTGGCTACCAGTACCCGGGTCTGACCGGCTTTGAATCCTTCCAGAGCAGCTACCCGGGCGGTCTGGCTCTTGTTCCCGTGGATGGCGGCGGCGGGGATGCCCGCCTTGGTCAGGTCCTGGGCGATTCGGTTGGCTCCGTGCTTGGTCCGGCTGAAAACCAGGGCATTTTTCACATTCAGGCTCTGGATAAGGTAGGGGAGCAGCTTCCGCTTGTCCCCCTTGTCCACCAGATAAAGGCTCTGGTGGATACGGTCCACCGTACTGCTCACCGGGTCCACCTTGACACTGGCCGGGTCAATGAGAAAGCTGGAAGCCAGCTGCTCGATCTCCCGGGGCATGGTGGCGCTGAACAGCAGATTCTGACGGCGGCGGGGCAGCTTGGCCAGGACCTTCTTCACATCATGGATAAAGCCCATGTCCAGCATCCGGTCCGCCTCATCCAGCACAAAAATTTCCAGACGGCTCAGGTCAATGAATCCCTGGCCAATCAGGTCGTTGAGACGGCCGGGACAGGCAATGAGGATGTCCACCCCTTTTTTCAGGGCATCCACCTGAGGCTGCTGGCCCACGCCTCCGAAAATCACCAGATGGCGGAGGGTCAGATATTTCCCGTACAGGGAAAAGCTGTCCCCGATCTGGAGGGCCAGTTCCCGGGTGGGGGTGAGAATGAGTGCCCGAATCTTGTTGTGGCTGGTGGGGTGATTGGCCAGAAGCTGGAGAATGGGCAGGGCAAAGGCGGCCGTCTTGCCGGTGCCGGTCTGTGCACAGCCCAGCAGATCCCGCCCCTCCAATACGGGAGGGATGGCCTTGGCCTGGATGGGGCTGGGGGTCTGGTAACCGGCGTCAGCCACCGCCTTGCTCAGGGCCGGGATCAGATTCAGTTGTTTAAATGTCATGCAAAAACCTCGGCTTCATCTTAAATCCGGCGGCACTCCATATAGTACCGCTTTTCCTGGGCATGACCCATGCTGAAGGTCTTCCGGGGAAGGACCCCGCCCAGGACGACCCCTTTGAAGAGGTCGCTTTTTTCAAAGTCCGGGAGAAGGAACCCTACGGCGTTCTCCTTGGCCAGGTCCCGGACGGCCTGAATCCCGTGGATGTAATCCACCGTCAGCTCCGGGCTGTGGGCCAGCAAATCTTCCAGGAAGGTTTCCAGGCTTCCCACGGCCAGGGGATGCTCCGGATTGTCCAATCTCAGGATAATCTCCTCCTGGCCGGACACCATGGTAAGAGTCTGTTCCCCGGGCAGGCCCACTTTCAGGGTGACTCCGTGGGCTTTGGCGTAAGCCTGCCACTGGTTCAGGAGAGCAGCACAGTCGGTCCCGAACACCACCCGGTGGATGGGCTCCATAGCCAGGGCGGGGGAGTGGACATTTACCACCTCGGCCAGGCAGTACCGGGCAGGATGGTTTTCCTGTTCCTCAGGGGTAAGGGTGGCCTTGAGTTCTTCCCAGTAGGCTTTGGCGGTGGCCAGACTGTGGTTTCCGTCCCCCACTGCCATGGTCAGGGGTTGGGAACCTGCCGCCTGGGGGTATTTGGCATCAAAGCTCTCCTGGCTGCCCAGGGCATCCAGGGTCTGGAGCACCTGCCCCATGAGGGCGGGGTCCTCCACTGCCCAGCCGGTGAGATGGCCTCCCTCCAGCATGAGAGGGGTGTCATACACCTGGGTCAGATGGGATTTGCTCCGGGTGAGAGGCCCCAGGAGGGCATCCTGGGGGTCATCCACCAGCATCATTACATGAGGGGTCTCCAGGGGAGCGCCCCGGCGGACTGCCAGCCGGGGAGGAATACGGCTTACCACCGTATTCTCGCTGGGACGGATGGGAGGTGTGGCCCCGGGGGCATAGCTGTAGGCTTCCAGGTCAATGGCGCCTACCAGACCGCACCGGATGGAGCCGTCCATCTGGGTCCGCTCCAGGTAGATGAAGCCCTCCACCTTCCGGGTCAGGACCTCTTCCAGATACTCGTTCATGGACTGATGAATCCGGGCGATTCGGGTCTCCACCCCCGGCTGTTCCAGATAAAGCTCGGGCAGGATCAGGTTGAGGGTGCTGGGGGCATCCCCCACAAGCCGGGCGGCACTGGCCCAGTACTCCGGCTGACTGGTGAACTGGTCACAGGCCACACAGGCCCATTTTTCCAGGTCCACCTGGGTATGGGGAAGGAGAATGGAGGCGGGAGCAAAGTAATGACCCATAAGGATGTTCCTTTCTGAATTAAAGGGTAATGGTATGGCCGGTAAAGCCGTAGATGGCCAGGGCCAGGATGCCGATGTAGACCAGGGTGATGGGCATTCCCCGGAAGATGGCGGGGACGGTATCATTGTCCAGCCGGCGCTCTGCCTCGTCCACCAGAAGCACAGCCATAAGGTAGCCCAGGCTGGTGCCTACACCAAAGCCGATGTGCTCTATGAGGGTGTAGCCCTGGGTGGAGCAGATGATAAGGGTGCCCAGCACATTGGTGTTGAAGCTGGCCAGGGGAAGGGTGCGGAGAAGTTTCAGTTTGTGTTTGAAGGGAGCCAGGCAGAGGAAGCCCAGCACAATGAGATACGCCACCAGGGCACAGCCCAGGTAAAGGAGGGGCCGCAGGGGAAGACGAAGTTCCGCAGGCAGCCCGGGAATCACCCGGTTCAGTACAAAGAAGCCCATGGGGGCGGTGAGCAGCTCCACCAATGCCAGCAGTACCCAGAACTGGAAGGTGCCCACAGCATCATCGTTTACCAGACGAATCAGCCGGGAAACACCCAGGCCCCGGGTGAAAACTGCGTTTTCCGCAAAAACTGCCAGGACGGCATAGGTGAGAAAGATGGTAAGATCCCGAATCATTTCCATACAGCCTCCTGGGTCAGATGAAGTTTTTTGGCGTTGGCAGCATACCGCCAGATGGCGCAGATCAGCCCCAGCAGGATGAATCCGCCGGAGGGCTGGTTGGCCAGAGGCATAAGGTTGGTGGAACCAAAGTAGACCTGATGTTCAAACAGGCAGCCGGTAGCCAGGAATTCCCGGATGGCACCCATGAGGAATACCACCGCCGCAGCGCCGAAGAAGGTGCTGATGCCCTGTTTCAGGGCGGAGGTGATGGTCTCCAGCCGGGTCCGTTCGTTCCGGTTGATGATGAGGGGGTCCACCACCAGAATGGGCAGGTAAAGACCCAACAGCAGCAAATCGGTGCCGAAAATCTCTACCAGAAGAAGATAGGCGGGAATATAAATGAGAGCCGCCATAAAAGGATAGAGCACATAGTGGCCCCGGTTTCCGGTGATGGTAAGCACCGCCACCGTCAGCACCCGGGTGGGGACCAGAAGAAGAGCCAGAGCGGCAATGAGCATGACCGCATTCCGGCAGCTGGTGTCGGCTACCACGATGGGGGCCAGGCCCAAGCCCTGAAGCATGACCGGATTGTTCATAAAGACCCGGTCATTCTGAATCCGTTGGAGGACCGCCCGCTGCGCGGGAGAGGGATTGGTGTTATGCGTCGCCATTGGAATCCTCCTTTCTGTCCTGAGCGGTGGGGATATTTTTCAGGCTGGGAATCATAAGGGTCAGGCCGTCGTCGGCAAACCGTTTCTTGGGCACACGCTTGGGGGCTGCTTGCCGGGGAGCGGACTGCTGAGCCGGAGCGGCTTTGGGCGCAGCTGCCGGCTGAGCCGCGGTCTTGGGTGCAGCTTGCTGGGGAGCAGCTGCCTTGGAGGCGGGAGCCTGCCGGACGGCTGCGGGTTTTTGAGCCGGTGCCGTCTGGGCAGCGGCGGGGTTGGCCCGGGCAGGAGCCGCGGGCTGAGCCTGAGCAGAAGCAGGCTTGGCCTGGACTGCGGGAGCTGCCTGGGGAACTGCCGCCGGTGCAGCGTGGGCAGGAGCAGGCGCTTTGGCTTTCCGACGGGCCAGGAAGGCCAGAATCTTTTCCACAGTCAGGTCAAGACGGTCGGAGAGAGCATTCAGAATCAGAATGGCAAAGCAGGCGCCGATCTCATATGCGCCGAAGTACCGGATCATCATGGTCAGGATTCCCAGGAAGAAGCCGTAAACGATCTGGCTGCTCCGGGAACGGGGATGCGTTACCGGCTCACAGATGAGGAAGAGGGCGGCAAAAAGGGTGGCTCCGGTGAGAAGCTCATATTTTGCCACGGTCAGCCGCTGGGGCAGATAGGTCCAGGGCAGAGAGAACAGGGGCATATCCCCGGTGCCTGCCCGGGGAAGAATCCAGACCACCAAAAGACAGGCAAACAGGAAGGAAAGGATGGTGGTCAGCCGAATCCGCTTGCGGAGAAGGAGGAAGGCACCGCAGCCAATGAGGATCAGGGTGAACCCGGCTCCCAAAGGCCCGGCATAGTTGCCTACCAGCAGCTGTACATTGCTCAGGTTGGGCAGACCGCCGTTCCGAAGGGTGGCGCTGGCACTGTCGTAAAGGGTGAGGGTGCCGGTGCCGGTGATGGGGATTTTCCCCAGGGCGGGATAGCGGAACACTTCCTGAGGCCAGGCGACCGCCACCAGGCTGTATCCCACTGCGGCGGGGTTGAAGGGATAGTTCCCGGCGCCGCCGAAAATCTCCTTCACCACCACGGCGGTGAGGACCGCAATGGCCAGTACATAAGCGGAAATGTTGGGGGGCATCAGAAGGGTGAGGAGAACGGCAAAGCACTCGCTGCTCAGCTCACCGCTGTCGTAATCCGGACCGTGAAGAGGAGCCAGCAGACGGTCGCACACATAAGCCATAAGATAGCTGACGGCGGCCAGAATCACCGGGCGGGGACCATACAGCACATAGCTCATCATAAGCAGGGGGATGGTGCAGAAAAGCACATCCCGGTAAAATCCTGCATTAGGAGAGGGGGTAACAGGCTTGAGCTCAGGCATGACATCCTCCTTCCTGGCCGGCACTCTTGAGAAGCGTGCAGGCCCGGGCGGGGTCCTCTGCGCCAAATACCGCACTTCCTGCCACCAGCAGGTTGGCACCGGCGCCGATGCAGAGAGGAGCGGTATTCATATCAACGCCGCCGTCTACCTCCAGATAAATCTCCCGGCCCCGGGCTTTGCATTCCCGGTCCAGGACTTTCAGCTTGTCCAGAGCCTGAGGCATGAACTTCTGCCCCCCGAAGCCGGGCTCCACGCTCATGACCAGGACCAGCTCCAGCCGGTCCAGATAGGGGAATACCTCCTCCACAGGAGTGCCCGGCTTGACCGAAAGTCCGGCCTGACAGCCGGCGGCATGAATGGCATCGATCACGGCGCCGGGGTCATCCTCGCTTTCCAGATGGAAGGTGATGAGGGTGGCACCTGCTTTTGCAAAGGCTCCGATGTAGTCCAGGGGATGGGAAATCATCAGGTGAACATCATAAAAAGCCTGGGGAAGGGCTTTGTGAAGGCTGGCCAGAACCGGAACACCAAAGCTGATGTTGGGAACAAAATGGCCGTCCATTACATCAAAGTGAAGCATATCTGCCCCGGCATCCAGCACCTGGCGGCAGGCCCGTCCCAGGTTGGCAAAGTCGGCGGACAGAATGGAAGGACTGAGTTTGATCATAATAATTCCTTTCGGATCAGGGGAGGAGAAACACCCTCCCACGGTAACTACATAAGTAATATGATTATACCTTAATCAAGGAGAAATTGCAAACCCAACCTCCCCGGCCTTGTGCAGGAAGAAAGGCCATGGTAGAATGAAGCAGGAAAACAGGCCGCAGGCCAAAGGGAGGATGAACCATGATTTGGGGAATGGGACAGGATCTTTGCCGGATAGAACGGATGCGCTCCAGCCTGGAACGGGAACATTTTTTCCGGCGGGTGTTCGGCTCGGAGGAGCAAGCCTACCTGGAAGGGTTGTCCGAGGCCCGGCGGGGGGAGAGCGCGGCGGCAAACTTTGCCGCCAAGGAAGCCTTCCTGAAAGCCGCAGGCCGGGGGCTGGGCAGTTTTGACCTGGCCCAGATACAGTGCCTGCGCCGGGAGAGCGGAGCCCCCCGGCTGGTGTTGTCCGGCAAGGCGGCGGAATATATGGAGCAGAACCACCTGCGGGCGCTGGTCAGCCTGAGCCACGAAGGGGGCCTGGCGGCGGCAGTGGTGATTCTGGAAGGAAAAGATTTTCCCCCCGAGGATGATTAAATCCTTTTCCCTCTGCTTATACTACCAACAGAAGAATGTTGGAGGGCAGAGAGATGGAAGTACACAGAGGAGAAGTGTTTTACGCCGATTTAAGCCCTGTGGTGGGCAGTGAGCAGGGAGGCGTGCGGCCGGTACTTATTGTCCAGAATGATGTGGGAAACCGGCACAGCCCTACCGTCATCGCTGCTGCCATCACCTCAAAGCAGGATAAGACCCGGCTTCCTACCCATATCCGGGTGCAGGCGGACCGGTGCGGGCTGACCAGGGACAGCATCGTTCTCCTGGAACAGATCCGCACCCTGGATAAAAGACGGCTGCGGGAACGGGCAGGATGTATTCCTCCCGAAGATATGGCCCGGGTGGATCAGGCACTGGGGGTCTCCATCGGGCTCAACCAGACCAGCTGAATCCTTTACATACAGAGTTTTTCTGTATGTAAAGGAGGGTAAAATATGAAAGCAATGGCAGGATGGATGGCAGCTCTTATGCTGCTGACCGCCCCCGCAGCCTTCTGTGACGAGCTGCCTCCCGGTGTGGAGATCCAGCGGGTGGAAGGGGTGGAGCCCCAGCAGGCTGCCCCGCAGCAGGAGGAGCCGGAGCAGGAGGCTGCTCCCCAGGTCCAGCAGGCTGCACCTCAGGAAGCAGCGCCTCAGGAGACAGTCCAGGAACAGGCCGCTCCCCGGCAGGCACCCCAGACGGGGGATGACTCTCTGCTGGCGGTGGCGGGACTGGGAGTCAGCGCCGGTGCCCTGGCCTTGACCCGAAAAGGGAAAAAGGATTCCGGGGACCAGGATACGGCCCAATGAATCTTTTGAAACAAATTTGGTGAAAACGCAAAAAAGTTACCGGGAATTTTTGTCACCCGGTAACTTTTTTTTAATGAAATAGAGGAGGGAATCAGGTATAATAAAGGTAACGATTTCCAGGAGGAGGACCGACCATGAAGCTGACTTTTTTGGGAGCCGACCATGAAGTGACCGGCAGCTGTACCCTCATTGAGGCCTGCGGCAAGCGGTTTTTGGTGGATGCAGGAATGGAACAGGGGGCAGACATCTATGAGAATGCACCCTTGCCCCTGCTGGCGGGGGATGTGGACGGGATTTTCCTGACCCACGCCCACATTGACCATGCGGGCCGGATTCCCTTCCTGTACAAACAGGGATTCCGGGGACCCATCTACTGCACCGAAAGCACCCGGCAGCTGTGCAGCATCATGCTCCGGGATTCTGCCCATATTCAGGAGTTTGAAGCAGAGTGGAAAAACCGGAAGAACGCCCGAAGCGGCGCACCTCTGGTGGAGCCCCTCTATACCATTCAGGACGCCCTCAGTGTCATGGAGCAGTTCTCGGGGTGCAGCTACGATACCATTATCACTCCTGCCACCGGATTCCAGATAAGGTTCATTGATGTGGGCCATCTGCTGGGGAGCGCTTCCATTGAAATTACCGTGACCGAGGAGGGGGAGACCACCCGAATCGTGTTCAGCGGAGATATCGGCAACACCCACCAGCCCCTCCTCCGGGACCCCACTCCCCTCCAGGGGGCGGATGTGGTGGTGATGGAGTCTACCTACGGGGACCGGCTCCACGGGGACCGCCCCGACTATGTGGGAGAACTGACCAAAATCATCCAGACCACCTTTGACCGGGGCGGCAATGTGGTGGTGCCCTGCTTTGCAGTGGGCCGCACTCAGGAAATGCTCTATTTCCTCCGGCAGATCAAGGAGGAGGGCAGGATCAAGGGCCATAAGGACTTTGAAGTTTATCTGGACAGCCCTCTGGCGGCGGAAGCCACCCGAATCTTTATGGAGTGCAGCGACCAGTGCTATGATGAGGAAGCCGCTGCCCTGCTGGATGCAGGCATCAATCCCATCACCTTCCCGGGACTGCGGCTCACCGCCACCAGCGAGGAGTCCAAGCTGATCAACGGGGATACCCGCCCCAAGGTGATCCTCTCCGCCAGCGGCATGTGCGAGGCAGGCCGAATCCGCCATCACCTGAAACATAACCTGTGGCGGCCGGAATGCACCATCCTTTTTGTGGGATATCAGGCCCACGGGACACTGGGCCGGGCCCTGGTAGAGGGGACCACCCGGGTCAAGCTGTTCGGTGAGACCATCGAGGTGCGGGCCCAGATTCGGCAGCTGACCGGCATGAGCGGCCACGCCGACCAGAAGGGGCTGGACCAGTGGCTGACCAGCGCTCCGGAAAAGCCCAGGTTTGTCTTTGTGAACCACGGGGAAGATGAGGTGTGCGACTTGTACACTGCCCGGCTTCAGGCCATGGGCTACCAGGCAGAAGCACCTTATAACGGGTCGGAATATCAGGTCACGGCCCAGGGTGTGGAATGTCTGGTAAAGGGCAATACCACCCGAATCCAGAAGAAGCCTGCCGCCCAGGGACAGGAGTACCGGGATACTCCCGCCTACCTGCGGCTGGTTGAGATGGGCAAGCGGCTTATGGCTGTTATTACCCACAACCGGGGAGGGGCTAACAAGGATCTGGCAAAGTTTGCAGATCAGATCGCCTCCCTCTGCGATAAATGGGAACGGTAAGAAGGGAATCAAGGTTGCATCCACTGAAACATCTGAAAACCATCAACCATCACAAATGGCTGGTGTTTGTGCATTGTTGGAAGTGCGGGCTGTATAAACAGGCTTTCCTCCATGACATGAGCAAATACTCCCCGGTGGAGTTCTGGGCCGGAGCAAAATATTACCAGAACGGGGTGCGCAGCCCCAACAATGCCCAGCGGGAGGCGGAGGGCGTTTCCACCGCCTGGCTCCACCATAAGGGCCGGAACAAACATCACCTGGAATACTGGGTGGACTACAGTCTGGAGGACGGACAGCTGGCCGGCATGGAGATGCCGGTAAAATATGTGGTAGAGATGATCTGTGACCGGATCGCAGCCAGCAAGAACTATCAGGGAGCTGCCTATACCCGGCACCATCCCCTACAGTATTACAACCGGGGAAAGGACCATTACCTTCTCCATCCCAAGACAAGAGCCCTGATGGAGGAACTGCTGGAACTGCTGGACCGGGAAGGGGAGGAAGCCCTTTTCCGGTATATCCGTACCCAGGTGCTCCACAACGCAAAAGGATAATAGCAGAAACGGGGGGAGCCCCCGGTCATGAGACCGGAGGCTCTCTCTTTTATATTTGGCGAAGGAGTAATGTCAAAGAAAAGACTCATTCGTACCGAAGGGCCTCGATGGGGTCCAGCCGGGCGGCTTTCCGGGCGGGATAGTACCCGAAGAAAACCCCGATGGCCATGGAAAAGCCCACTGCCAGGAGAATGGCTACCAGGCTGGGCTTGGCGGCATATCCCAGAAGAGAAGCTCCCAGGCTTCCCAGTCCTACCCCAAAGGCTACTCCCAGGGCGCCGCCCACCAGGCAGATGACCACAGCCTCGGTGATGAACTGAAGAAGGATAGCGCTCTGCCGGGCGCCCAGGGCCTTCCGGGTGCCGATTTCCCGGGTCCGCTCGGTAATGCTTACCAGCATAATGTTCATGACCCCGATGCCGCCTACCAGAAGGCTGATGGCGGCAATGGCGGCAATGGCCAGTTTGACGGTGTCCAGCATCTGGGTCATCTCCTCCAGCATGGATTCCATGCTGGAAGCGGTTACGGTCCAGCTCTCATTCCGGGTGTAGAAGCTGGAGAAAAAGTCCTCTGTCTCCTCCATGAAAGCGGTGGTGTCCACATGGGTGGAGGCCACCACCGTCAGGTCCTGATAACCGGAGGACAGATTCCCCAGTTTCTGGGCGGTGGCCAGGGGAATGTAAAGCTGGGTGACCGGGTCCTCCCCGGTCAGGCTGTAATATCCGCTGTCGTCGTAGGTGTATATCCCCACTATATAGAAGGTGAAAAGCTGTCCGTTTACGGTCAGCCGGAACTCGCTTCCCAGAAGGGAAGAGTCTGACCGGCCAAAAAGGGCTTCACAGGCCAGGTCGCTGAGTACGGCGATCTGCCGTTCCCCGTCTGTGTCCTGGATGAACCGCCCGGCGGAAAGGTCCACCTGATTGGCTTCAGCGTACTGGCTGTTTACGCCGGTCGCAAGTACGGAAGCGGTATCTTCACCGGTCCCCACCGTGCCGCTGCCCAGACTGGCCTCCAGGCTGATGGCGTGAATTTTGTCCTGGAAGGCCTGGGAAAATTCTTCTATCATCTCCTCACTGATTAAATCCTCCTCGCTGGGCTGGCTCATGCCGAACAGACGGACGGCGCCGCCCCGGGTCTCATCCGAGGAACTTTTCTGCTGAAGGCTGACGGTGATGTTGTTGATGCCAAAGCCCTGCAGGCTGTCGGTGATGGAGCCGGAAAGGGAGTCGCCCACCGTTACAATGGCAATCACCGAGCCGATGCCGATGATGATTCCCAGCATGGTGAGAAAGGCCCGCATTTTGTTGGCCCAAAGGCTGCTGAATGCCAGGCGGATGTTGTCAAGCATGACGGCCCGCCCCCTTTCTTTCCCCGATGAACAGCCCGTCCCGGAGGGTGAGGATTCTCTGGCATTCCTCGGCCAGCTGCTGGCTGTGGGTAATGAGAACAATGGTCATCCCCTGCCGGTGAAGCTGGTGAAAAATATCCATTACCGACCGGCTGGTGGCGGAATCCAGGGCGCCGGTGGGCTCGTCTGCCAGGAGAAGGGAAGGCTGGTTGGCCAGGGCACGGGCAATGGCCACCCGCTGTTTCTGACCGCCGGAAAGCTCGTTGGGCTGGTGGCTGGCCCGGTCGGACATCCCCACCATCTCCAGCAGCTGGGAGGCCCGCTGGGCCCGCTGCCGGGCGTTTACCCCTGCATAAAGCATGGGAAGCTCCACATTTTTCTGGGCGGTGGTCCGCCCGATCAGGTTGAAGGTCTGGAATACAAACCCGATTTTCTGGTTCCGGATCTGGGACAGGGAGCTTTCCCGGGCCTGACCGATGTCCACCCCGTCCAGAATATAGCTGCCCTGGGTGGGCCGGTCCAGCACCCCGATGATATTCATAAGGGTGGATTTACCACTGCCGCTTTCCCCCACAATGGCCACAAATTCCCCGGGATAAACGGTCAGGTCAATGCCGTGGAGAATCTCCAATTCGTTAGGTTTGCCGGGATAGTACCGTTTTACAATTCCTTTCATGGAAATAATAGGCTCTGCCATGAGAATCAGCCTCCCATGGGGCCGCCGCCCATTCCGCCGCCACCGCCACCGGCGGGAGCAGCCCCCACAATAACGCCGCCGCTCATGTCGCCCATCTCCATGGACATTTCACCCCGGCCGGACTCCCCGAAGGGGAATTCCTGGGTGATGGTCTCATCCAGAACGGAAGCCTTTACCACCATCCCTTCTTTCAGGGAATCCCCGCTGATTTCAGCATAGTAGTCGTTGGTCTGGCCTACGGTGACGGGGACCGGCTCAAAGGTGTCCTCCTGGGTCTCGGAGCGTACATAGATTTGGGTGGTGCCGTCCTCCAGGGTCTCAATGGCATCCAGAGGTACGGTAAACACATTTTCGGTGGTAGACTGGATAATTTCCACTGAGGCGTTGGTCCCGATGAGCAGACCGCTGTCGGCGCTGTCCACCGTTACCTTGGCAGAGAAGGCGCTGGAGGAATTTCCGCCCCCGGAGGCAGTGGGAGAAATCTGGGTGAGAGTGCCGGAAATTTCCCCGTCGATCACATCGCTGGTGATGATGGCTTTCATGCCTTCCTTCACATTTTCAATGTCATATTCCGCAATATTGATGGAAATCTGGAGTTTGGAGGTGTCCTGAATGGTGGCAACGGCTCCGTCCACCACACTGCCCACCGTAGCATTCAGGGAGGTCACCTTGCCGTCGGTCTGGGCTTTCAGGGTGCATTTGTCCAGCTGGTCCTCCAACTCCTCCAGCTCGTCGCTCTCGCCCGCTTTGTTGTAGTTGTCCAGGGCTTTGTCCCGAGTGTCCTCTGCATTTTCCGCAGCAGTCAGGGCGTTTTCGTAGGTGGACTTGGCCTGGTCGTAGGCGGTCTGAGCCTGATTGTAAGCGGAGGACAGGGAGTTATAGTTGGAGGTGGACTGGGCGGTCTGAAGCTGAGACTGGGCATCGTTCAGGGCAGACTGGGCCGAGTCATAAGCACTTTTGGCAGTATCAAAATTGGTTTTGGCCTTATCCAGGGCAGCTTTGGCTTCTATTGTCTCAGGAGCATCTGCTCCGGCGGAGGCCAGAAGCTGGTCATAGGAGGCCTGAGCCTGGTTCAGGGTGGACTGGGCGCTGTTCATGGTATTGAGGGCGGAAAGAAGGGTGCTGTTGGCGGAATCCACCTTGGACTGGTAGGGCTTTACAGTGGAGTATGCCTTGTCGTAGGCGCTCTTGGCATCGTCCAGGTCGTCCTCCGCCTCCTCCATGTCATCGTAAGTTTCGGTGACCTTTTCCTGGGCTTCGGTCAGGGCAGCCTGGGCATCCTCATACTGCTTTTGGGCATCGACCTTGCTTTCGGCCAGGTCCTCCTTCATCTTCCGGATGCTGTCCTCCAGCTCCGAGGTGTCCAGGGTGCAGATGATGTCTCCCTCCTTCACCGAGTCACCCACCTGCACATGGACTTCTTTCACAGTGTATTTCAGGTCAGTGGTGACGGTGGAGACCTGAGAACTTTCCACAGTGCCGCTGGCGCTGATGGAATCCTCCAGAGTACCCCGTTCCAGGGTGATGGTCCGTACATAACCTTCCCCGGCGGCTTCCAGGGGACCGCTGCGGGGCCGGAGGGCCAGCAGGGCGGTAAGCCCCAGAATGACCACCAGAATCAGGGCGGTGGCTGCGATTTTGTGCCGGAGCAAAAAGGTCAGCAGAGCCGAACCTTTTCTCCCCAGTGCCCCCAAAAAGGCAGAAGCCCGGGTCCGGGCGGATTGGATGATGTTCATGATTTCTTCCTCCAATGATTTTGAAGTTTGCCCCCGTCGGTCAGAAAGCCCCTGACGGGCGGTCATACCGGCATTTTACAGGGAAGCTGTGAAATCATGCGGGGAAAAAAGTGATAATTTTATGGAAAAATAAAAAGAAGGACCTTCCGGCGGAAGATCCTTCTGAAAAAGTGAATTTGTAAAATGCTTTGGAGGTTGGCTGCTCTTGCCCTGAACGAGGAACCAGAATCAGTCCTCATCCTGGGAGACGATCAGCCCTTCCTCTTTGAGAAGCCGCTCATTGGGTTTCTGGCGCTGGCCGTGCTCCCGGGCAAAGTCGATCATAAAGCGATGGATTTTCAGCTTGTTTTCCTGGTAAAGGTCCAGGTTCTGATAGAGGTCCTTGTAGTGGTCGAACAGCTCCAGCCGGGTGGAGATGATTTTGCCCTGGGTGGCCGCCATGCTGGACAGGCTTCCCTTGGTCTTTACATAGTAATAGAGGGGCTCCTTGAGAATATAAATCTGCTCGGCGTATTGAAGGTATTCCAGGTTGAAGAGGAAATCTTCGCACCAGTCCAGATGGCGGGGAAACTCCAGACCGTTGGCACGGATGATATCCAGACGGAAGAACTTGTTCCAGACCACCCCGTAATAGAAATCAGCAGGGTTATCCATCATGATTTCGGCCAATTCCTTCCGGGAATAAAGTCCCTGGTCGATCCGGCCCATCTGGTAGCACCGGTCCCCGATGATCCGGTAGTAGTCGGCAATCACCAGCTCACAGCCGGTGGTCTCGGCGGCAATGACCAGCCGTTCGGCGGCGTTGGGCTCCAGCCAGTCATCACTGTCTGCAAACATGATATACTCGCCTCTGGCCAGGGAAAGGCCCAGATTCCGGCAGCTGGCAGGTCCGCCGTTGGGATGGGTGATGACCTGAAGCCGGGGGTCTTTGGCGGCGTACTTTTCCAGAACTTCCAGGCTGTTGTCGGTACTGCCGTCGTTGATGAGGAACACTTCCAGCTGGAAATAACTCTGTCCCAGAATGCTGTCCAGCAGCCGGGGAAGGCTGGCGGCGCTGTTGTAGACCGGGATAATGAGACTGACCAGGGGAAGCCGGCCTTCCCCTTCAAATTCGGGGTGGGTGGGGTCCTCCAGGATGGCCCGGCCTCCGTCTCCCAGCACCAGGGCGGCCTGCCGGGAATATTTCAGGTAAAAGACATCAAACTGCCCCAGGTAGTGGTCGTTCCAGGGCTTGTTCCGCCCTGCATAGTGGAAAATGACCGTATTCTTTTTTACCCAGTCCGGATTAAAATCCTCCCGGGCAGGGTTGGCCCGGCGGTGGGCGTTGTAAATCTTCTCGGACAGATTGTACCGCAGACTGTCCAGAGGAAGCACCCGGTGCCCGTAAAGACGGCTGAATAAATCGGCATCTGTCCGGAAAAGGAGATTCTGCCATTTTTTCAGGAAAAGGGAAGCCTTTTCCAAGGTCTGTTCCTGGCGCAGCTGTTCTAGATTATAGAGAAGCACTCCCCGGTTAAAGTAGAGACTGTCCTGGGGAAGAAGCCGGGTAAACCGCTCCATCCCGGGCGGGGTGGCGGTGGCGGCGGCAAAGAGATGGTCTCCCAGGTCCAGGTCATACAGCTCCCGGATGGGTTTCAGGACCACCAGGTCCGGGTCCAGGAAAAGGATGCGGTCCAGGTCATCAGGCAGGTAAAGGGCGGCAAAAAGCCGGTAATAAAGGCTCCGGGGAAGCCGCTCGCTTACAGGAAGGGACCGGAACAGATTCTGGGGAGCCTGTACCGGAATCAGCTCACTGCCGCTGGGCTCCAGGATACGGCGGATGGGAGTCTGCTGGTCCTGGCTCAGGTCATTGGATACCAGGTAGACCCGGAACTTTTCCCCGGGATTGTTTTCCTGAAGGCTGGTAAGCATGGTGCAAAGGGGAAAAAGATAGCTTTGATTCAGGGAAATCAAAAGATTCATGGGCTGGGACATGGATGATTCCTCCCTTACAGCACAAATTGTTCGATGGCTTTGGCTACTCCGTCATGGTTGTTGTCGTCGGTAATGAACTTGGCCGTTTCCTTGATGGATTCCTCGGCATTCCCCATGGCTACGCTCAGCCCTACCGACTGAAGCATGGCCAGGTCATTGCTGTTGTCTCCGCAGGCCATAATGTTTTCGGCTCCGCAGCCCAGCTCCTTGGCCAGGGCCAGCAGGGCGGCGCCTTTGTGGACTCCGTGAGCGTTGAGTTCAATGTTGTTCTCAAAGCTGCTGGTGATTTCCACCTGAGGGAATTTTTCCGCAATGAGTTCCCAGGTTCTGCGCCGCTGTTCCAGGTCCTGGAACATGGCAACCACCTTTTCCACACGGCCTTCATGGTCCAGAATGTACTGGCGCAGGTCCTTGACCTTGCGCCGGGTATCCTTGATGTAGGCACGGATATTGGCAGGGGCAAATTCCTCCAGAAGATGGGCGTTCCGCTCAGGGGTGTAGCTCTGCCCGTCAATAAAAACATTGCAGATGCAGTCTATGGGGTCCAGCAGGTCATAGAGCCCCAGGGCGGTGGGGGTGTCAAAGGGCATGAAGACCACAGGTTCACCGTCCGACAAGCGGGTGATGGTGGCGCCGTTGCTGGTCAGGGCGTAATCCACCCCGGGAATGGCCAGGAACTCTTTGGGAACCCCGGAAGCAGGGCGCCCGGTGGCGGGAAGGACCACGATACCCTTGGCTGCGGCAGCTTCGATGGCGGCCAGAGTCCGGGGTGTGATCTCCTTTTGGTCATTAAAAACAGTACCGTCCAGATCCAGACCAATGATCCGGATGGGATAAGGACAAGCGCTCATACTCCCTCCTGAAAGTTGTTTCATTTTGATTTTATTGTACTATCCCGGCGGGGCCTTTGCAAGATTGGGCCGGCCGTGTTACAATAAAAAATATTCTGCCGGGAAAAAAGATTTTTCCGGAAGGATAAGGAGGAAAGGTTTTGAAAAAATGGTTGACCCTCAGGCCGGGCCTTCAGTGGCAGCTGCTCTGGATTCCCTACCTGATCATCTTTTTTCTGGAGAACAATTACACGGTTCCCAAGTATATTATCCATACCCCCCTGGACGACCTCATTCCCTTCTGTGAATGGTTCGCCTTCCCTTACTGCAGCTGGTTTCTGCTCCTGGCAGGGGTCACCGCTCTGCTCTGGTGGTATGACACCCAGGCTTATTACAAGCTGGTCAAGATGATGTTCAGCGGAATGTTCTTCTGTCTGTTCATCTACATCATCCTGCCCAATGGTCTGGAACTCCGGCCCCCGGTGGTGGAGCGGGAGAACATTGCCACCTGGATCATGAACTTTCTCTGGCAGGTGGATGACCCGGCCAATGTCTGCCCCTCCATCCACTGTCAGACCTCCGCCGCCATGGCCCTGGCTTTCAGCGGTTCCCGGCTGGGCAGGGAAAAACCGGGCCGGCAGATTCTGGCCTGGTGCTGGGCGGGACTGATTTGTGCCTCCACCGTCTTTACCAAACAGCATTCCATCCTGGATGTGGTGCTGGGGGTGGCCCTGGTAGTGCCCTGGTATTTTATCCTCTACCGGAAAGAAAAAACTGCTCTGTAAAAGGAAGCCTTTATGGAAATCAAAAAGGAACAAGAGGGCTGGAGCCTGTATAAAGAAGGGGAGAAGGTGGGCTGCTGCCGGGTGACCGGGGAAGAGGCCCTGGAACTTTGGGTGACCCCTGAATGGCGGCGGAAAGGCTATGGCAGCTTTCTGTTAAAGCAGGTCCTCCGCCAGACTGGAGGATACCAGCCCCGGCAGCCCAGCTGTCACCGGGCGGTCCTGGGTCATGAGGAGGAATTGCCCTTCTGGGAAAAGTTCGGCTTTGTCCGGGAGAACGGGAACAGGCTGGTCCGCCGCCGTCAGCCTGACCTGAGCGGGGTGGAACTGTCCCACCGGCTGGTGCGGGACCTTTGCCCGGCTCCTGGCCTGGCCATTGATGCCACCTGCGGAAACGGGTACGATACCCTGTTTCTCTCCACCCTGGCCCGGCGGGTGATAGCCCTGGACATTCAGCCCCAGGCAGTGGAAAACACCCGCCGGAGACTTGAGGAGGCAGGGGCGGACAATGTGCAGGTACTCCTGGAAGACCACGCCAACCTGGACCGGGTGGCAGACCCGGGGGAAGCAGACTGTGTCCTCTTTAACTTTGGGTGGCTGCCCGGAGGAGACCATGCCATTTTCAGCCAGCCTGAGAAAAGCATTGCCGCCCTGGAAAAGGCATTGGAACTGCTCCGCCCGGGCGGGGTCCTCAGCGCCGTTCTCTACAGCGGAGAGGGAATCGGAACCAGGGAGAAGGAGGAGATCCTGAAATTTCTCCAGGGTCTGCCTCTGACCCGGTATACGGTTATTGTCTGCCGGTATGCCAACTACCACCATACGGCGCCCCTGCCCTGTATCGTGGTGAAAAAAGGATAAAAGAAAAACTCCCGCAGATTTCCCTGCGGGAGTTTTGTTGTTATTTCTTGGCTACGCTGCTCCGGACCAAAGCCCGCTGGAGCTTGGCAGAGGCCATGGCCAGTTCCCGGTCATCCAGATCGGTCCGGTGGAGCAGGGCTTCGGCTTTGACCTTGGCGGTCTCAGCACGAGCAACATCAATGTTCTCCGACCATTCCCAGGTGGTGGCCAGCAGACGGCAGTGGTTGTCCAGCATGGTGACCATTCCGCCAATGCAGGCTGCCCGGCGGACCGTTCCGTCCTCCAAAGTTACCCGGGCTTCTCCCATTCCCAGAGCGGAGCAGTAGTCGGCGTGGTTGGCCAGAATGGCTACATCCCCGTCAATGGTCCGGCAGAAAAGGCGCTGAGCCCGCCCGTCAAAAGCGGGGCCGTCCACAGTCTGAACCGTCAGGTGAAAGGTGTTCATAGTCGTTCACCCCGGTTCACTGTTTGGCCTTGGCCAGCACATCGTCGATGGTGCCGGCGAAGAGGAAGCAGCTTTCGGGAATGTGGTCGCATTCCCCGCTGAGAATCATCTTGAAGCCCCGGATGGTCTCCTTCAAAGGCACATACTGTCCGGGCATACCGGTGAACTGCTCGGCAACATGGAAGCTCTGGCTCAGGAACCGCTGTACCTTACGGGCGCGGTTGACAGTGAGCTTGTCTTCCTCGCTCAGTTCGTCCATACCCATAATGGCAATGATGTCCTGGAGTTCCTTATACCGCTGAAGCACCTGCTGTACGGCACGGGCGGTCTCGTAATGCTCCTGTCCCACTACCTCGGGGCTGAGGATACGGCTGGTGGAATCCAGGGGGTCCACAGCGGGATAAATGCCCTGGCTGGAAATCTCACGGCTGAGAACCGTGGTGGCATCCAGATGGGTGAAGGTGGTGGCGGGGGCAGGGTCGGTCAAGTCGTCGGCAGGCACATAAACGGCCTGGACAGAGGTGATGGAACCCTTCTTGGTGGAGGTGATACGCTCCTGCAGAGCGCCCATTTCGGTGGCCAGGGTGGGCTGGTAACCTACGGCGGAGGGCATACGGCCCAGCAGAGCGGATACCTCGGAACCGGCCTGGGTGAAACGGAAGATGTTGTCGATGAAGAGCAGCACATCCTGGTTCTTCACATCACGGAAGTACTCGGCCATGGTCAGACCGGACAGGGCCACCCGCATACGGGCTCCCGGGGGTTCGTTCATCTGGCCGTAGACCAGGGCGGTCTTGTTGATAACGCCGCTCTCGGTCATTTCGCCGTACAGGTCGTTGCCTTCACGGGTACGCTCGCCTACACCGGTAAATACAGAGTAACCGTTGTGGGCGGTGGCAATGTTGTAAATCAGCTCCTGGATCAGAACGGTCTTGCCTACGCCGGCGCCGCCGAACAAACCGATCTTACCGCCCTTTGCGTAGGGGCAGATCAAGTCAACGACCTTGATGCCGGTTTCCAGGATCTCGGTGGTGGATTCCTGCTCGTCATAGCTGGGGGCAGGACGATGGATGGGCCAGTAGTCGGCAGCCTTGGTAAAGGGCTTGTTGTCTACCGGCTCACCCAGCAGATTGAATACCCGACCCAGGCATTCCTCGCCTACAGGCACTGCAATAGGAGCACCGGTATCCACGGCTTCTGCACCACGGACCAGGCCGTCAGTGCTGCTCATGGCGATACAGCGCACCACATTGTCCCCGATTTCCTGGGCTACCTCTACCACCAGCTTCTTGCCCTGATTGTCGATCTCAATGGCGTTGAGCAGGGCAGGCAGCTGTCCGTCGGGGTATTTGATGTCCAGAACGGGGCCGGTGATCTGGATCACCTTGCCGATGTGTTTTTCAGACATGGACATTCTCCTTACTTGTTGGATTTTTCATCTAGCCGGTCAGCTGGCGGAACCACCCACGATCTCGGTGATCTCCTGGGTGATGGCTGCCTGGCGGGCACGGTTGTAATACAGATTCAGGTTTTCGATCATCTCCGCTGCGTTCTTGCTGGCGGCATCCATAGCGGTCCGGCGGGCGCCCTGCTCGCTGGCCACGCTTTCACACATGGCGCCGTACACCAGCCCGGACAGATATTCGGGAACAATGGCGTTGAACACCGTCTCGCTGTCCGGCTCGTAGAGGATGAGCATCCGGGGCTTTCCATCCCGCTGGGGCTTCTCTTCCTCGGGTCCCACAAGGGTCTCCAGGGGAAGGAGGGGAAGCAGGGCAGGGGATTGGGTAAGCATGGATACAAAATTGGTGTAACCAATGGAGATACGGTCAAACTCTCCGGCCAGGAATCCCCGGCAGAGCAGATCCGCAATGGCAAAACAGTCGCTTACCGAAATGTCCGCAGCCACCGCAAACTGGGGGGTCAGGATGGGAACACCCAGCCGCTGGTAATGTTCCAGGGCCTTTTTCCCGATGGGAAGGACACAGTAATCCTGACCCTCGGTCTGGGCATCCATCATTTTGAACAGGTTGGAGTTGTAGCCTCCTGCCAGTCCCCGGTCGCCGGCAATCACTACATAGCAGGAGCGTTTGACCTCACGGGAGCGGGTGTAAGGGGAGGTGAACTCGGTATTGGAAGCGGCAATATCTGCCAGGGTCTTATGGAGGGTATTGAAGTAGGGACGGCTGTTTTCCGCCCGTTCCTTAGCCCGGCGCAGCTTGGAGGAGGCGACCAATTCCATCGCCTTGGTGATCTGCATGGTGCTTTCAACACTCTTGATCCGCAGCTTGATTTCCTTCATGGAACCAGCCATGCCATGCTCCCTCCTTACTTAGAATCAATGAATTGCTGGGTGTAGGTGGTAATGACCTCTTTCAGAGCGGCCTCGGTGTCGGCGCTGAGATCTCCGGTGTTCCGGATGGCATCCATGGCGGCGATTCCCTGGGGAGTGGTGTCCAGAGCCTCGTACAGGCCCTGCTCGTACTCCTTGATCATGGGAACTTCCACCTGGGCCAGATGGCCGTGGATAACGGCGTAGAGGATAGCAACCTGCTTTTCTACGGCAACAGGCTGGCTCCGGTTCTGCTTGAGGACCTCTACGATCCGGGCGCCCTGGTCCAGACGGGACCGGGTGTCGGCATCCAGGTCGGAGCCGAACTGGGCGAAGGACTGAAGTTCACGGTACTGGCTGTAAATCAGCTTAAGGGTACCGGCCACCTTCTTCATGGCCTTGATCTGGGCGTTGCCGCCTACACGGCTGACCGAAATACCCGGGTTGACAGCGGGCATAACGCCGCTGTGGAACAGCTCGGTTTCCAGGAAGATCTGACCATCAGTGATGGAGATCACATTGGTGGGAATGTAGGCGGACACATCGCCGGCCTGGGTCTCGATGATGGGCAGGGCAGTCAGGCTGCCGCCGCCTTTTTCATTGCTGAGCTTGGCGGCCCGTTCCAGCAGACGGCTGTGAAGGTAGAAAACATCGCCGGGGTAAGCCTCGCGTCCCGGGGGACGGCGGATCAGCAGGGAGAGGGCACGGTAAGCAACGGCGTGCTTGGACAGGTCATCATAGATGATGAGCACATGCTTGCCCTTGTTCATGAAGTACTCGCCCATGGCACAGCCGGAGTAGGGGGCAATGTACTGGAGGGGGCTGGTCTCGCTGGCGGTAGCAGCCACCACGATGGTGTAATCCATGGCGCCGCCTGCGGCCAGGGTCTGGACCAGGTTGGCCACGGTAGACCGCTTCTGACCGATGGCTACATAGATGCAGATAACATCCTTGCCCTTCTGGTTCAGGATGGTGTCGGCGGCGATGGTGGTCTTACCGGTCTGACGGTCGCCAATGATCAGCTCACGCTGGCCCCGGCCAATGGGAATCATGCTGTCAATGGCCTTGATGCCGGTCTGGAGGGGCTCCTTAACGGGCTGACGGTCAATAATGCCGGGAGCAGGGCTTTCAATGGCCCGGTACTCCTGGGTGTCAATGGGGCCTGCGCCGTCAATGGGCTGGCCCAGGGCGTTGACGACACGGCCAATCATGGCTTCGCCTACGGGGACGGATACCACCCGTCCGGTCCGCTTGACCACGCTGCCCTCGTTGATGCCTACATCGCTGCCCAGCAGAACGATGGAAACGCTGTTTTCTTCCAGATTCTGGGCCATTCCGAATTCGCCGTTGGCAAACTCCAGCAGTTCGCCGGCCATGCACTTGCCAAGGCCGCTGGCCCGGGCAATGCCGTCACCTACCAGGATAACGGTGCCGGTCTCGTCCTGTCGGATGGCGTTTTCGTAATGCTTGATCTGGCTGCGGATGATTTTGGAAATTTCTTCCGGTTTCAGCTGCATTGCTTTGTCACCACAACTTTCTTTCGGTGTTAATTAGAGTACGGCCTGGCGGATAGAAGCCTTCAGGTCGGCCAGGCGGCGCTCCACCGTGCCGTCCAGCTGTACCCCGTCCATCTCCAGACGGATTCCTCCCAGGACATCCGGCTCCACACGGCAGTCCAGATACACGGTCTTGCCGGTGATGGATTCCAGCTTCCTGGTCAGAGCCTTCTGTTGGTCGGGAGTGAGGGCCAGAGCGGTAACCGCCTTGGCTTCCAGGATTCCCCGGTCCAGATTATACCGGCGGCGGAACTCTTTGGCGCAGTCTTTCAGCTGGCCCAGGGTCCCGTTTTCACAGAGAATCTTGAGAAAATTGATGAGATAAGGGTGGACCTGAGACCCCAGGGCTTCCTGGATCAGGCCGCACCGTTCCCCCTTGGGAATACTGGGGGTGGAGAGAAGCCGGAGATAATCCTCCTGCTGGTCAAAGAGACCGCAGACCACTTCCAGTTCCTCCAGCAGCCGGTCCTCCAGCTGCTCGGACTGGGCCAGGTCGTACAGGCTTCCTCCGTAGATTTTGGCAACCTGGGTCATCGTGCTTCACCTACATTCTCGATGAACTCGTTGATAAGTGCCTGATGGTCGGCGGAATTGATCTCCCGCTCCACCACCTTGGCGGCGATCTCCAAAGCCATATCCCCGATCTCGTCCTTGATCTGGTTTACGGCCTGTTTGCGCTCCTGGGCAATGTCGGCCTCAGCCTTGTTCTTGATCTCCACCGCCTGAGCCTGGGCAGCCCGGACAATTTCCTCGCTGCGGGCGTTGGCGGTCTGCTGAGCGTTGGCCAGGATCTGGCTGGCCTGGGCTTTGGCCTGGGCCATATTTTCCTGATACTCCGCCTTGATGGCTTCTGCCTCCTCGCGGGACTGCTTGGCATCCCGGATCTGGGCATCTGCGGCGGCCTGGCGCTTTGCCAGAATATTCATAACGGGTTTGTAGAGAAATTTCTTGAAGAGAAATAACTGAAGCAGCAGGTTACAGATCTGAAAAATAGTAGTCCAGGGGGCTAAAGTAACCAGGGACTGAAACATGGTATTTCCTCCTTTGTATTAGTTTGGAAATCCCCAGGATCAGCCCAGATAGTTCATGAACATGCCAGGTGCTACAAAGATGAGCAGCAGGCCGGTAACGAAACCGTAAATACCGGTGGTCTCAGCAATGGCGCAGCCCAGGATCATGGTGCTGGTAACATCGCTCTTGCACTCGGGCTGACGGCCGATGGCCTCACAAGCCTTAGCAACAGCAGAACCTTCACCGATACCAGGGCCGATACCTGCGATCAGAGCGCAGCCGGCGCCGATGGCGCAGCCAGCCAGAGTGATACCTTTTGCCAGTACAGTGTAATCCATAATCGTAATCCTCCCAAAAAGTCAAGTTGGTTCTTTATTTCATGCTTCACAAGCACTTTTAATGAAGATGGTGGTAAGGGTGCAGAATATAAAGGCCTGGATAACGCCGCTGAACCAGTCAAAGTAAAGGCTCAGGATGGCGGGCAGACCAAAGTTCAGCACCGGGATGGCGGCGGCAATGGGCTGGATGCTGCAAAGCAGGGCCCAAAGTCCGATGAAGCCCAGGACTCCTCCCGGAATCCGAAGCTTCCCTTTTTTCATCCAGAAGAAGACCCCGATGGCCAGAAGGACCAGCCCCGAGACTACCGTGGAACCCAGCAGCCCGAACAGGGCGCTGCTGGCGGCGGTGAGGGCTCCGTAGATGAGCAGGGTGATGACCATGCCGGACAGAATGTTGCCGAAGTGACGGCAGGCCATGCTGACGGGGGTGGCCAGCTCCGAGATGACATTGAGGGGAGCCATCACAAAGATGGGGGAGAGGAGCCCTTTCAGGTATCCCAGAATTCCCTGGGCCTTCAGCTTGTTCCGGGTGATGAGGATGAAGACCACCAGAGCCCAGGCGGCTTCGGTGGACAGGTCTGCGGTGGGGCTGAATACCCCGAACAGACCGATCAGGTTGCTCACCACGCTGGTAGCAAAGAGGGCCCCCACCAGGGGAATGTAGCTGTCAAAGCCGGTCTCACCCATGTTGGCATGGACAAAGCCGTTGAGCTTTTCCACTGCCATCTCGGCCAGAGCCTGCCGCTTGGAGATGTTCTCCACCTGCAGGTTATGCCCCAGCCAGATACACAGGCCGGTGACAATGGCCAGGACCACCCAGCTTATGACTATGGTCTGGGTGATGGGGATGGGACCAAGATACCCCAGTATCTTAGGACCGTTGATCGAAATATCCATAGATTTTATGACTCACCTTCCTTTTCGTCGGAGCGGAACTGCCCCGTGATCTGCAACAGATAGATGGTGGTCCGGGGGAAGGTAAGGGGAAGGACTGCGGCCACCCAGTTGAAACAGGGCAGAAGCAGGGACCCCACCACCCAGGCCCCCTGAAGGAGCATCCGGCGGGTGTAGCTGGCCTGAACCAGCCGCCGGACGGCTTTCTCGTCCCCCAGCTCAGCCGCTTTCTGCACCGTCAGAGCCAACAGGAAGAAGTTGGCAATGGCCACGGCAGAACCGGCTAAAAGCCCCAGAACGACCCGATAGTCCATAGGGACATAATCGGGGAAAAAATAATGGCCCGCCCAGAACAGGACAAACAGGACGCAGCTGCACAGGACCGTGCCCTGGATCATCCGGATCGTTTCCTGCCGGACGGCCTTTTGTACATTCACGCAGAAAAACCTCCTTTACCGGAACTGGTCAGCGGTGACGGTTGAACGCCGGGGGCGGGGGATCGCCCTTGTCCCGGATACTCATTTTGTAAAACCGCCAGGCGTTGGTAAAGCCGCTGCCAAGGCCCAGAATAAAGCCCGGCAGATAAACCCAAAGCCCCACCCCCATCCGGGCGGTAAGCCACCAACAGCCCCAGAGGCAGAGAAGAAGCGGGGTAATGAGATTCAGCCCCAGCTGCCCCACCCAGACCAGGTATTCCAGAGCCCGGTGAAGCCCCTGCACCTTCTTCATGAAACGCCTCCCTACTGACCATACTATGCAGATTATTATACCAAAAACAGCCTTTCCCTTTCAAGGAAGGTAGGGTAAAAACACCTGTATGGGAAGGAGAAAATAGGGGGTGTTTTTTGGTGGTTTTTAACAGGGTGACGGGATTTTATCTGCTGAAAAAGAAAAAAATTGCCAATAATCATGGGATGTGATACAATAGTCGGAGAAAAAACGGGAGGGTGTGAAATCCCGGAAAGAGGCCATTTTATGCTGATCAGTCTTATTGTCCCCTGTTATAACGAGGAAGAGGCCCTTCCTCTCTTTTATAAGGAAGCAACCGGGGTAGCTCATACCCTGGCCGAGACCCGCCAGGCTCAGGTGGAATTTATTTTTGTGGACGACGGCAGCCGGGACAAAACCCTGGAGATCTGCCGGAAACTGGCCCGGGAGGACCAGCGGGTCAGATACATCAGTTTCAGCCGGAACTTTGGTAAGGAGGCCGGAATTTATGCAGGCCTCAAGGCGGCCAAAGGAGACTATGTAGCCATGCTGGATGCAGACCTGCAGGACCCGCCTGCCCTGATTCCCGAAATGCTTCGGAGCCTTCTGGAGGAAGGGTACGACTGCGCTGCCACCCGCCGGGCCACCCGGGCAGGGGAACCCCCCATCCGGAGCTTCTTCGCCCGGATGTTTTACCGGATCATCAATAAAATGAGCGATACCCAGATTGTGGATGGAGCCCGGGACTTCCGGCTTATGAACCGGAAGATGGTGGATGCCATCCTGGAACTGGGAGAGTATAACCGGTTTTCCAAGGGAATCTTCAGCTGGGTAGGATTCAAGACCAAGTGGTACAGCTATGATAATGTGGAGCGAGTAGCCGGAAAGACCAAGTGGAATTTCTGGGGGCTGCTCCTTTACTCCATTGAGGGAATCATCGGATTTTCCACTGCACCCCTGGCCCTGGCTGCCATTGCGGGAATCCTGTTCTGTCTGCTGGCCTTCATTGGTATGATTTTCATTATCTTCCGGGCGCTCCTTTTTGGGGACCCCACTGCAGGATGGCCCAGCCTGGTATGTATTATTCTGATGGTTTCCGGTGTGCAGATGTTCTGCCTGGGAATCGTGGGTGAATACCTGGCCAAGACCTATCTGGAGGTAAAGCGGCGCCCCCTTTATCTGGTAAACGAGACGGAAGAAAACCTGTCCCGGAAAGAAGAAGCGGACTGATGAAAAATCCTTATTGACTAATAACGGAATAATTTGTTATACTAACGACATTGCCCTGTTAAAACAAAGACAGGCGGTAACTATAAAGCATATAAGGAGAATATACAAATGAAGAAGTGGATTGCACTCGTGCTGGCCCTGGTGCTGGCCCTGTCTCTCACTGCCTGCGGCAAGAAGATGGCCGATGGCGTTTATACAGCAGAGATCGACGATGCCGCTACCGAAGCCGCTTACGGCTGGCGGGATACTCTGGTCGTAGAGTATAAGGATGGAAAGATGGTTTCCGCCTCCTTTGAGAGCTACGACGCCGACGGAAACAAGAAGAGCGAGACCACCCCTGAGACTTACCCCATGGACCCCGCTCCTTCCCAGTGGATCCCCACCCTCAGCGCCAATGTGCTGGAGGCAGGTGAGGCCAAGCGGATCGACAATGTTGCCGGTGCTACCCTGGCCAGCAACAATGCCAAGGCTCTGCTGGAGGCCATTGAGGAGAACGGCGTTGCCGGTGAGACCATCCAGGTTTCCGTTTCCGCCGCTGAGTAATCTTTAAAACAAAAAATCGGAGAGCCAAACGGCTCTCCGATTTTTTTATGTTCATGCTTCCGCAGTTTCCGAAGCAGGGGCAGGGTCACTCTCGGAGACTTCCCGGCCCACGATCTGCTGCCGGTAGAAGATGAGAGAGAGGACGGCGGCCACAGTCCAGCCCACAGGCCAGGCACACCAGATTCCGGTGGAGCCCAGGACGGTGCCGGACAGCAGGAAGGCCAGACCCACACGAAGGATCAGGTCGGTGAAGGTAGCGATCATGAATTTGCCCATGATCCCGCTGCCACGCAGGATGCCGTCTGCCACCAGCTTGGCGGATACGATGAAGTAGAAGGGAGAAAGGATCCGGAGGAACTGGATTCCGGTATCCAGAGCGGTCTGGGTGGGATTGTCGATAAAGAATCCCAGCAGAACATTTCCGCAGAAGAAGTAAATCAGGAAGAAGGGAATGGTCAGCAGCCAGACCAGCTTGATCCCGGCCTTGAAACCGGCCCGGATACGGTCCCACTTGCCTGCGCCCATGTTCTGGGCGGTGTAGTTGGAAATACCGTTTCCGATGGTGGTGTAGGAGGTGATGACCAGGTTATTGATCTTCACCGAGGCGGAGTAACCTGCCATGACACCGGAACCGAAGCCGTTGATAACACCCTGAATCAGCAGGTTGCCCACCGAGATGAAGCTCTGCTGGAGGATGCTGGGGATTGCGATGATGACAAACCGCCGGAGGAGGGGCAGGGAGAAGAGTTCCACCTTGCCGGTGGTATGTACTCCCTGAAGCCGTTTCCAAACAGTGACTACCGCCAGAATACAGCTGACTCCCTGGCAGAGGAAGGTGGCCCAGGCTACACCTGCAACCCCCATGTCAAAGGCTGTGACAAAGAGGATATCCACCGCCACATTGGCTGTGGAGGAGAAGGCCAGGAAGAGGAAGGGGGTCCGGGAATCTCCCAGAGCGGAGAAGATACCGGTGGCAATGTTGTAGAAGAAAACGAAGGGCAGACCCCAGACATAGATGTCCAGATAAATCTTGGAATCCTGGAATACCTCCGCAGGGGTGTGGATGGCTTCCAGAATGGGGTCGCAGCCGAAATAGCCCAGCAGCATAAGGAGGATGCAGACCCCGGCACTGAACAGCCCCGCCGTGTAGATGGCGGTCTTCATCCGGTTATACTCCTTGGCGCCGAACAGCTGGGAGACTACCACCGAGCAGCCTATGTTGCAGCCGAAGGCAAAGGCAATAAAAATGAGGGTTACTTCATAGCTGTTCCCGATGGCAGCCAGAGCGTTCTCACCCACGAACTTTCCCGCTACCAGGCTGTCCGCAATGTTGTAGAGCTGCTGGAAGATAATGCTGCCGAAAAGGGGCAGGCAGAATCGCCAGAGCACTGTTTCAGGACGGCCTGTGGTCAAATCCTTGTTCAATACAAATACACCTACTTTTCCCACAAAGTATGCCGGCACATACCGGTACCGGGATTATTGTAGACCTTCCTGTAAAGTTTGTGAAGGGCAATACTCCACAAGATTTTTTCCACCAAAAGGGCCGGACACTGTGAAGCTTTCCACAGTATCCGGCCCTTGTTTGCGGCAAAAAACGGTATTACATTACTTCGGGAACAGTGATCTTGAACATGGTGAGAATGTTCCGGATGACAGCCCGTACCCCCAGACAGAGGGCCAGACGGGCCTGGAGCAGCTGAGGCTCAGCGCCCTTGATCCGGCAGCTGTTGTAGAACTTGTGGAAGGCGGCGGCCAGGTCCACGGCGAACCGGGTGATCCGGGCAGGGTCATACTTCTGGGCGGCCACCACGATCTCGGCGGGGAAGGCAGCCAGCATCCGGATCAGCTCCATCTCAGCGGGCTGGGTGAGGAGGCTGGGGTCTACGGTATCCACTCCGGCGAAGGGAGTGCCTTCCTCCTCCATCTTTTTCAGGATGGAGCAGATGCGGGCGTGGGCGTACTGCACATAGTAGACAGGGTTGTCGCTGTCCTCCTTGATGGCCAGGTCCAGGTCAAAGTCCATGGGGCTGCCGGCCTCCCGCTGGTTGAAGAAGAACCGGGCGCTGTCGATGGGCACCTCGTCCAGCAGGTCGGTGAGGGTGATGGCCTTGCCGGTCCGCTTGCTCATCCGGACAGGCTGACCGTCCTTGATCAGGTTGACCAGCTGCATGAGGACCACATCCAGGCGGCTGCCGTCCAGGCCGATGGCGTCCATGGCGCCCTTCATCCGGGCTACATGACCGTGGTGGTCGGCGCCCCAGATGTCGATGGCCTTTTCAAAGCCACGGACGGCCAGCTTGTTGTAGTGGTAGGCAATGTCGGCAGCAAAGTAGGTGGGGATGCCGTTGGCACGGACCAGAACCTCGTCCTTTACCTCGTCGGTGCCGTCCTCGTTCTTTTTCTTGTTGGCAACGCCGTACTTCTCGGCATACTGGGCGCTGCGGTACATGACGCTTCCATCCTCAGCTTTGTAGCAGGCGCCGTTGTCCAGCAATTTCTGCACTACGCCCATGACAGCGCCGCTGTCGTGGAGGGTGCTCTCCCGGAACCAGACATCATACTGGATCCGGTACTTGAGCAGGTCACGCTCCAGCCCGGCCACATTCTTGGGCAGGCCGTATCCGATGAGGGCATTTTTCAGCTCCTCAAAGGGAGCGCTGGCGTACAGCTCGTCCCCGGAAAGGTTCTTGCAGGCCTGGGTCTGGGAAGCGTACTCCTCCCCGTGGAGCTGGGTGAACTCCTGGGCCAGGGCGATAATGTCGGCGCCCTGGTAGCATTCCTGGGGCAGGGGGAAGGCTTCCTCTCCGAACTGACCCTGGAGGTACCGTACCCCCAGGCTCTTGCCAAACTTCTGGATCTGGTTGCCGGCATCGTTTACATAGAACTCCCGGCAGACTTCATGACCGCTCCAGTCCAGCACGGCAGCCAGACCGTCGCCCAGGGCGCCGCCCCGGGCATTGCCCAGGTGCATGGGGCCAGTGGGGTTGGCGGAGACAAACTCCACATTCATCTTCTTGCCCTTGCCGAAATCGGTGCGGCCATACTCCGGGTTGGTGGCGGCTGCCAGAACCACTCCGTCGAACCAGCTCCGGGAGAGGAACAGGTTGATGAAGCCGGGACCGGCCACCTCTGCCCGGTCAAAGCAGCTGCCGGACAGGTCCAGGTGGGCCAGCAGGGTGTCGGCAATCGTTTTGGGGGCTTTCCGCCATACCCGGGCGCCGGCCATGGCAATGTTGCTGGCCACATCGCCGTTCTTGGTGTCTCCGGGAATCTCGGTGATGAACTGGGGCAGGTCTCCCTGGGGAAGACTGCCGTCGGCCATGGCGGCCTGGGCGGCCCGGCTCAGAAAGCCGTAAGCCTCATCCAGAGCAGCCTGGCGGGGGTTATAGTTTTTGTAGTCGGTTGCCATAGACATAGTGCAGAAATCCTTTCTCTTTCTTAGTTGAGCAGTGATTTTACAGTGACCCGGACCAGATTCCGGCTGAGGAGCGCCTCGTTGCCGCTGTCCAGAGTATAGCTGAAGTGGATGTCTCCCCCGTCTTCGCTGAGGGCGTGGGTGATCTCGTCGGCGGAGACCCCCAGATTCATGCTGCCGTAACCGGTTTCATAGTGGCATACATGGCGGACGCCTTTTTCAATGATAAGCTGGCTGGGCATGGGACCGTGGCGGAGCATGGATACCTGACGGGAATCCTCGCTCACCTTCAGGGTGGTGGTGCAGCCCTCGTAGCCGGTGGTCTCGCTTTCTTTATAGGTAATATAGTAATTGCCGTCCCGGTGGGTGAAATAGCCCCGGGTCATCAGCTCTACGGTGTCGTTGTCCTCTCCCTGTTCCATGGTTCCCCGGATGGTGATCATGCAGTTTTCAGGCAGATTCATAAAACCGCCTCCCTTCCTTATTACATTTATATATAGGCTCCGGATGAGTCAATAGGTGTCAATGGCGATTTGAATCACCCTGCCGCCGGCGTATTCTCCCAGGAAAATATCCGCATTGGCCGCAAAGCTTTCGGTGGTATCGCTGACAAAATAGGTGGCTTTTCCCTCTCGTCCCGGCTGGGCCAGCAGGTCCAGGTCCGCCAATGCCAGTTTGACGGCATCAGCGGTTTCCCGGCCTACATCAATGAGGGTGACCTGAGGCCCCATGAACCGGGCGATCATAGGAGCCAGCAGGGGATAGTGGGTGCAGCCCAGAATCAGGGTGTCCACTCCCGCGGCCTTTACCGGTTCCAGATACTGGGCAATCACCAGCTCGCTCACCTGGTTGTGGTCCCCGAAGAACCCGTTCTCCACCAGGGGAACGAAGAGGGGGCAGGCCACCGAGGTGATCTGGTACCGGGGGTCCATATCCCGCAAAGCGGCGGGATAGCTGCCGCTGCGGATGGTGGCGGAGGTACCGATGACGCCGATTTTTCCGTTTCGGGTGGCTTTGGCCGCAGCCCGGCAGGCACAGCTCACCACCCCGGTATAGGGGACAGGAAGCCGGGCGGCCTCATGGGTGGGATAGGTGCTGCTGATGGTGCCGCAGGCGGCCAGAAGGAATTTCACATCCTGCTTGAGAAGGAACCGGATGTCCTGCCGGGCATACTGGAGGATGGTCTCACGGCTCCGGGTGCCGTAGGGGACCCGGGCGGTGTCTCCGAAAAAGACGATGTCCTCCCCGGGAAGGATCTTCCGCAGTTCCTTGACGGCGGTCAGCCCGCCCAAGCCTGAATCAAATACCGCAATGGCCCGATTGTCCATTTATACACCTGCTCTTTCAAAGGCCAGCTGGACCAGAGCATCCAGCAGACGGGGCACGGGCAGACCGGTGGCTTCCATCAGCTGGGGATACATGCTGATGGCGGTGAAACCGGGCAGAGTGTTGATCTCGTTGATGAGGACCCGTCCTGTTTCCTTCTCCACAAAGAAGTCACACCGGGCCAGGCCGGTGCAGCCCAGGGCACGGTATGCCTTGATGGCCAGACCTTTGACCTCCTCCAGCTTCTGAGGGGCCAGACGGGCGGGAATCAGGGTCTTGCTTACCCCGTTCTTGTACTTGTCGTCGTAGGTGTAGAACTCGGCCCCGGCCAGAATCTCTCCGGGAAGGGTGGCGCTGACCAGGTCGTTGCCCAGGGCGGCGCACTCCACTTCCTGACCATCCACGAACTCCTCAAAGATGACCTTGTCATCCTCCATGAGGGCGGTGCGGACTGCCTGTTCCAGTTCGGCCCGGTCGTGGGCCTTGGAAATTCCCACGCTGCTGCCGGCGTTGGCGGGCTTGACAAAGATGGGGTAGGACAGCTTTTCCAGCAGCCGGGCTTCCAGGGCATCCAGGTCCTTGGCCTCACTCCGGACACAGCAGTCCCAGGCACAGTGGGGAACACCGGCTGCATCAAACAGGGTGTTGGCCAGAGCTTTATCCATGCACAGAGCGCTGGCGGCCACGCCGCAGCCCACATAGGGGATGCCGGCCAGCTCAAACAGGCCCTGGATGGTGCCGTCCTCGCCGTTCTTTCCATGGAGGGCGGGGAAGACCACATCAATGGGGCAGGGGGTGATCATCCCGTTGGACTGACGGATGAAGATGCAGTGGTCAGCCCGGTCAGCGCTGAACATGCACTTCCGGTTGCCGGGGTTCTCCTCCCAGCTGCCGTCTGCCACCTGCTCCGGGGTGGAAGAGGTGTGGAACCATCGCCCGTCCCGGGTGATGCCCACCGGAATGATCTCATACCGCTGGGGGTTCAGATTCTTCATAATGGTGCTGCAGCTCAGGCAGCTTATCTCATGCTCACTGGAAACTCCGCCAAACAGCAGAGCAATACGGATTTTACTCATACTCTCTTCTCCCGGCGGGCCTTTTTCGGAAAAACTTGAAAAAAGCCCACACTTACACTATTATAATTAAGCATACTATAACATAAATACTTTTCTAAATCCAGCCTTATTCCAGAAAAAGAAAAATCCCCCGGAAATCCGGCAAAAATCCGTTGACAGGGAGAAAAAAGTATGCTAATATGATAGCACCTCTTTTTGTGGGGTTATTTTTTTGTGCCTGTTTTTGGCAGACACAAGGCAGTGCCCACATACCGAGGGAGGCTATGAAGCAGGCGGGTTTCCTTTACAAAATCCGCCTGAGAAACCGTTAAATGGAGGTGCCGAAAATGCGTGTAAAGATTACTCTTGCCTGCACAGAATGCAAACAGCGTAACTACAATACCATGAAGAACAAGAAGAACAGCCCCGACCGGCTGGAGATGAAGAAGTATTGCCGTTTCTGCAAGAAGCACACTGTACATCGCGAAACCAAGTAAGAAAGGCGGAGCGGTAAGATGGCTGACAAGAAAGAAACCAGCGCCAAGAAGCATGGCTTCCTGGCAGGGGTCAAGGGCTTTTTCGCTCGGATCGGCCGTTTCCTGAAGGAAACCCGCAGCGAGCTGAAGAAGGTTGTGTGGCCCAGCAAGAAGCAGACCAAGAACAACACCATTGTGGTTATCGTGGTAATTATCATCGCCGCTCTGGTGCTGATTGCCCTGGATTTCGCTTTCGGCGGAATCATTCGTCTGCTCATCGGCGCATAAGCGCTCTGCAAACAAACGGAGGATACAAGCATGGAACAACAGGCATTGTGGTATGTGGCCCATACCTATTCCGGCTACGAGAACAAAGTGGCCCAGGACCTTTTGACCATGGTGGAAAACCGTCACTTGCAGGATGTCATCTGCGATGTTAAGATCCCTACCGAGACCGTCATCGAGGACCAGCTGGACAAGCAGGGAAACCGGATCGGTCAGAAAGAGGTCCAGCACAAAATCTACCCCGGTTATGTATTCATCAAGATGGTCATGACCGATGAGACCTGGTACATTGTGCGGAACACCCGCGGTTGTACCGGCTTTGTGGGCCCGGGAAGCAAGCCCGAACCCCTCAGCGAGGCCGAGGTGGCCAAGCTGGGTGTGGAGATGGTTTCCATGGCTCAGGTGGATTTCAATGTAGGTGACAATGTGGAGATCATCGCCGGTCCCATGGAAGGCTTCGTGGGCCTGGTGGAGGAGATCGACACCCAGAACCGGAAGGTTCGGGTCAAGGTATCCATGTTCGGCCGGGAGACCCCCGCAGAGCTGGATATTGCACAGGTGAAACTCCTGTAAAAGGGTGGCCGTCCCCTGACGGTCAAAGCCGAAGATTCATCAATAGTTCGGATCATAACCGCATGCGGTTTTGATAGGGCGCGGCATTCCGCCGTGCCCGTGGGAGGTTCCCCCAAACGGAACCGAACGAACCACAAAATTTGGAGGTGCATTGAACATGGCACAGAAAGTAACTGGCTACATTAAGCTGCAGATCCCCGCCGGCAAGGCAACCCCGGCTCCCCCTGTTGGTCCCGCTCTGGGCCAGAAGGGCGTTAACATCGTTGCCTTCACCAAGGAATTCAACGAGCGTACCAAGAACGACATCGGCATGATCATTCCCGTTGTCATCACCGTTTACGCCGACCGTTCCTTCAGCTTCGTCACCAAGACCCCTCCCGCTCCTGTCCTGATCAAGAAGGCTGCTGGCATTGAGACCGCTTCCGGCGCTCCCAACAAGACCAAGGTCGCCAGCATCACCAAGGCTCAGGTGGAAGAGATCGCCAAGACCAAGATGCCCGACCTGAACGCTGCTTCCCTGGAAGCTGCCATGAGCATGATCGAAGGTACCTGCCGCAGCATGGGCGTTACCGTCGTCGAAGGCTAAGGAGGGAACAGAGAATGAAATTTGGTAAGAAGTATGTAGAGAGCGCCAAGCTGGTTGAGCGCTCCAAGCTGTACGAAGTAGACGAGGCTCTGGCTCTGGTTTGCCAGACTGCCAAGGCTAAGTTTGACGAGACCATCGAGCTGCATGTTCGTCTGGGTGTTGACGGCCGTCACGCTGACCAGCAGGTCCGCGGCGCCATCGTTCTGCCCAACGGAACCGGTAAGAAGGTTCGGGTAGCTGCCATCGCCAAGGGCGACGCTGCCAAGGCTGCTGAGGAAGCAGGTGCTGTGATCGTTGGTGATGAGGACCTGATCGCTCAGATCGCCGGCGGTTTCATGGACTTCGATGTCCTGGTCACCACCCCCGACATGATGGGTAAGGTTGGCCGTCTGGGTAAGGTTCTGGGCCCCCGTGGTCTGATGCCCAACCCCAAGGCTGGCACTGTGACCCCCGATACCGGCCGTGCCGTTCGGGAAGCTATGGCTGGTAAGATCGAGTACCGTCTGGACAAGCAGAACATTATCCATGTTCCCGTGGGTAAGGCTTCCTTCGGCGCTGAGAAGCTGGCCGAGAACCTGAACGCTGTTATGGACGCTATCGTTAAGGCTAAGCCCGCCGCTGCCAAGGGCAAGTATGTGAAGAGCGCCGTTGTTGCTGCTACCATGGGCCCTGGCGTTAAGCTGAACAGCCAGCGTTACCTGTAATTTTTCTTCTGGTTTCCAAAAGAAAAAGTTACAAACTACTTGACAAGGCCGTGTTTCCACGGTATAATACTCTTGCTGTTTTTAAGACAGTAGGTGCGTATCGCATAAGAAGGGATTCCTTCACCTACCGAGAAACATGGCTTTGAACAAGAGGCAGTATGCTGCTTTTCAGGACCTTTTCTCGGTGTGCCGGGAAAAGGTCCTTTTTGTGTTACGGTATGATGTTGATTTGAAACGAGGTGAAACCGAAATGCCCAGTGCAAAGATTCTGAACGAGAAGCAGGCTTATGTGGCTTCTCTGAAGGAAAAGATCGCTGCATCCTGCGCCGGTGTTGTGGTGTCCTACAAGGGTATCACTGTTGAGAACGACACCAAGCTGCGTAAGGAGCTGCGCGAAGCTGGCGTAGAGTACATGGTTGTCAAGAACACCATGCTGCGTCTGGCTTTCAAGGGCACCGAGATGGAAGCTCTGCTGGATACCTTCAAGGGTGATACTGCTATCGCCTTCTCCAACGAGGATCCCATTGTTGCCGCTCGTGTCCTGAACGACTTCGCTGAAAAGGACAAGTCCAAGCAGTTCGCCATTAAGGGCGGCTATGTGGACGGCGAGGTTCTGAGTGTTGATAAGATCAAGGAGCTGGCCAAGCTGCCCGACCTCAAGGGTATGCTGTCCATGTTCGCAGGCGCTCTTACCGGCACCCTGTCCGGCCTGGCTGTTGCTATGCAGGCCTATGTGGATAAGCAGGAGAACGGCGAAGCCGCTTGATCTGACTGCCTGAACCACACCAAAACAAAAAACAAACTATAAAATGGAGGATTAATACCATGGCTTCTGAGAAGATTACTGCTATTATTGAAGAAGTAAAGGGTCTGTCCGTTCTGGAGCTGAAGGAACTGATCGACGCTTACTGCGAAGAGTTCGGCGTTTCCGCCGTTGCCGCTGCTGCTCCCGCTGCTGCTGGCGCTGCTGCTCCCGCTGAGGAGGAGAAGAGCGAGTTCGATGTTATCCTGGCTTCCGCTGGCGACTCCAAGATGGGCGTCATCAAGGCTGTTAAGGAGATCACCGGTCTGGGCCTGAAGGAGGCTAAGGCTCTGGTTGACGAGGCTCCCAAGCCCGTTAAGGAGAAGGTTTCCAAGGCTGAGGCTGAGGAGATCCAGAAGAAGCTGGAAGAGGCTGGCGCTAAGGTTGAGCTGAAGTAATTTCGGTTTTTAATCAACACCAAGTTTCAGGGAAAGCCGCTGCGTTCGCAGCGGCTTTCCTTTCATTTTAAAGTAAAAAGCAGGAATCCCGGAAACAATCCAGGGATTCCTGCTTTTGTTTGTTCAGCGAGTAATCAAACAGGGAAAATCAGACCCTTGGGGGGAGCTTTTGAAAGGGGCGCTCTGCCTTTTCTCAGCGCTCCAGCAGAGTGTTGGCATACCGGTTCAGAGCCTCGCAGGGGTCATATTTGCACCGGTAACCCACCCCGTCAATGATGATAAAGGGATTGAAGGCGGTGACCTCCAGTACCGTTCCATCAGTTTTGGTGATGGTGAAGGTGCAGGACTGACCGGCGTACTGGGTATAGGAATCATCCTTCCGGTAAATCACCACCTGGTTCAGGTAATCAGTCAGCTCCTTGATTTCTGTTATCTGGATGGTCTGGTCAGGGGGACCCAGTCGGACCTGGGCGGATTGGACTTGGGCAGGGGCCAGGTTCTTGAAGGGCTTTCTTCCCAATACCCCCGTGGCAAGGACAATTCCCAGAATGACAATCAGGCAGACAGCAAAAATGAAAATCCGTATACTTCTTTTCATAACACCCCTCCTTCTAAAGTCTTTCTACTAATAAAGACACCAACCGGGCGGAAAAGTTCCCTAAAAGGGAAGAAACGGCAAAAGAAAACCGGACCCAAGAAAGGGTCCGGAAAGGGAATGGCATTCAAATCAAACCAAAGTGAGACATACCGTTGTAAATGCCGCCGTGGTCAAGGTCGGTGGTCTGGTACTGGGCGTAGGCCTCCACTCCGTGGCGGCTGTTTCCCATGGCGATGGCAGTGTCCACCACCTGGAACATCTCCAGGTCGTTCATGCTGTCCCCAAAGGCAAAGCTGTCCTGGGGGCAGATTTTCAGGTAATCCAGCAGCCACCGGATGGCAGAGCCCTTGTTGACTCCGGGCAGGGAAATCTCACCGCCCCATACTCCCGGGATCTCGGGACCCCAGGATGCCTTTACCAGGTGATACCGGGAGGAAAGGTCTGCGTAAATCTCATCGTAATTCCGGGTCACTGAGGTGAAGGAAATTTTGTTCACATCCGCCCTGTCGCACAGGTATTTCGGCTGCTGGCGCATGAAATACGGGTCCTTTTTCATGTCCACAAAGGGCATGGCAATTTTGATCACCTGGGCCATATTGTCGCTGGCATAGAGACCGCTGTTGCATTCAAGATGGTAGGCTATCCCTGCCTGGGCCAGATAGGAGGAAACTTCCTCCACCTGCTGCCGGGAAAAGGTTTTTTTGAAAAGAATCTCTCCCCGGTACTGGATAAAAGACCCGGCACCGCCTACAACTCCGTCAAATCCGATGGCGTGAATTTCCGGGGAGATCTCGGAGAGAGAACGGCCGGTGGAGAGAAAAACCAGGTGACCGTTGGCCCGGGCCTTGTGAATGGCGGCCACTGCACTTTCAGGAACATACTCTCCCCGGTTGAAATCATAACTGCAAAGGGTTCCGTCTACATCCAAAAAAATAATTTTCTTTCCCATATTCTGTCTCCTGAGGGATTGTTTCTGCCTTTTCAGTATAAAAAGGAAAAAGAGTTCTGTCAACGCAGGGAAGAGGGAATTGGTGATTGACAAATGGAGCGGGGAATAATACTCTTAGAGCAGAGAGAATGTTTTTCAGGGAGGTCTTACCATGAAAAAGCGAGTAGGAATTTTGACATCCGGGGGAGACTGCCCCGGCCTGAACGCCACCATTCGGGGAGCTGCCAAAGCCCTCTATGAACGGATGGGAGACGATGTGGAGATCATTGGGGTAGCCAACGGCTACCACGGCCTGATCAACGGAGACTGGCGGGAAATGCAGCCTTTCGAGTTCAGCGGAATCCTGACGGTGGGCGGCACCATCCTGGGCACCAAGCGCACCCCCTTTAAGATGATGCGGGTAGTGGGTGAGGACAATGTGGACAAGGTTGCAGCCATGAAAAAGACCTATAAGGACGCCAAGCTGGATTGTCTGCTCTGCCTGGGTGGAAACGGAACCCATAAAACTGCCAACCTTCTGTCCCAGGAAGGACTGAACATCATCGGTCTGCCCAAAACCATCGACAACGATATCTATGGCACCGATGTGACCTTTGGCTTCCACACCGCTGTGGACATTGCTACCGAGGTCATTGACCGTATCCACACCACCGCCGGCAGCCACAGCCGGGTCATGGTCATTGAAATCATGGGCAACAAGGCCGGATGGCTGACCCTTTATTCCGGCATTGCAGGGGGTGCTGACATTATCCTTCTGCCCGAGCTGCCCTACAGCATTGAGAATGTTATCACCGCCGTGGAGAAGCGGGCCAAGAACGGAAAGAACTTCTCCATTGTGGCAGTGGCCGAAGGCGCCTTTGATGCAGAGGAAGCCCGGATGAAGAAGAAAGAGCGGGCTGCCCGCCGTGCCGAGGCAGGGGAGACCACTGCCACCGCCCGTATCGCCCGCCAGATCGAGGAAGCCACCGGCTTTGAAAGCCGTATCTGCGTTCCCGGACATATGCAGCGGGGCGGCAGTCCCTCCGCCTATGACCGTGTGCTGGCCACCCAGTTCGGAGCCTACGCCGCCAAGCTGGTGGAGGCAGAGCATTACGGGGTGACTGTGGCCATGAAGAACAACCATGTGACCCAGAACCCCCTGAGCGAGATCGCAGGCAAGAGCCATCTGGTTCCCGAAAGCTGCGATATGCTCCAGGTAGCCCGCCGGATGGGAATTTCCCTGGGGTAATGCCATTGACTTTTCCACGGCCCAATGGTAAAATTATGGGTGTGTAAATGCGTGGAAAAAGAGGGCATGGAACCAAGCCTCCTTTCAGCGAGCCGGAGAGGGTGTAAGTCCGGCAGAGGAAGTCTGTGCAGTCGCTTTTGAGCAGACAGGGTGAACCGAGAGTAGCTCTGTCCGGGTTTGCCGCCGTTATCCGGGCGGGCGGGGTGTTGGCCCTGCCGTAAGAGGTCCTGTATTGACAGGGCAATTTGGGTGGTACCGCGACCGATAGCAATATCAGCCGTCCCAAGGTTTTGGAAAACCCTGGGGCGGCTTTTTTATGCCGCCCCGCAAAGAAAAGGAGACCGTAACCATGAAAGAACTTGCTGCAAAGTACGATCCCTCCCAGGTGGAGGACCGAATCTACGACAGCTGGCTGAAGGGTGGATATTTCCACACCCAGGCCGACCCCAAAAAGAAGCCTTACACCATCGTTATGCCCCCGCCCAATGTGACCGGCCAGCTCCACATGGGTCATGCCATGGACAACACCTGGCAGGACATCCTCATCCGTCACAAGCGGATGCAGGGCTACGCCGCTCTCTGGGTCCCCGGCACCGACCACGCCTCCATTGCCACCGAGGCCAAGGTGGTAGCCGCCATGAAGGAAGAGGGCCTGACCAAGGATATGCTGGGCCGGGACGGATTCCTGGAACGGGCCTGGGACTGGAAAAACAAGTACGGTAACCGTATCGTCAGCCAGCTGAAAAAGCTGGGCAGCAGCTGTGACTGGGACCGGGAACGGTTCACCATGGACGAGGGCTGCTCCAACGCTGTCAAGGAGGTCTTTGTCCGGCTGTACAATGAGGGCCTCATCTACCAGGGCAACCGGATGGTCAACTGGTGCCCCGTCTGCAACACCTCCATCTCCGATGCCGAGGTAGAGTACCAGGAGAAGGAGGGCAGCTTCTGGCACCTGCTCTATGAGGTGAAGGAGACCGGCGAGAAGCTGGAGCTGGCTACTACCCGTCCTGAGACCATGCTGGGCGATACTGCCGTGGCCATCAACCCGGAAGACCCCCGGTTCACCCATCTCCACGGCTGCCATGTGATTCTGCCCCTCCTGAACAAGGAAATTCCCATTGTCTGCGACGAACACGCCGACATGGAAAAGGGAACCGGCGTGGTAAAAATCACTCCCGCCCACGACCCCAACGACTTTGAGGTGGGCAAGCGGCATAACCTGCCCATGATCCGGGTCCTGACCTATGACGGAAAGATGACCGGCGCCGCCGACAAGGCCGCTGCGGATGAACTGTTTGAGTCCGGCCGGGCCGCCGCTGATGAACCCCGGGTTCTGGACTGCGGCAAGTATGCCGGTATGACCGCCATGCAGGCCCGGAAGGCCATCCTGGCCGACCTGGAGGCCATTGGCGCCCTCAAGGACACCGAGCCCCTCACCCATGATGTGGGCACCTGCTACCGCTGCCACAGTGTCATCGAGCCTATGGTGAGCAAGCAGTGGTTCGTCAAGATGGAGCCCCTGGCAAAGCCTGCCATGGAGAGTGTGGAAAAGGGCGAGATCAAGTTCATCCCCGAGCGGTTCACCAAGAACTATATGAACTGGATGAGAGGCACCCGTGACTGGTGCATCAGCCGTCAGCTCTGGTGGGGCCATCAGATTCCCGCCTGGTACTGTGACGACTGCGGCCAGACCATGGTGGCCAAGGAGGCTCCCACCGCCTGCACCAAGTGCGGCAGCACCCACCTGACCCAGGACCCCGATACCCTGGACACCTGGTTCTCCAGCGCCCTCTGGCCCTTCAGCACCCTGGGCTGGCCCAACGAGGAGAGCGAGGACCTGAAGTATTTCTATCCCACCAACACCCTGGTCACCGGCTATGACATCATTGGATTCTGGGTCAGCCGGATGATTTTCAGCGGTCTGGCCTACACCGGTAAGGCTCCCTTCGACACCGTCTGCATCCACGGCATTGTCCGGGACAGCCTGGGCCGGAAGATGAGCAAGAGCCTGGGCAACGGCATTGACCCCCTGGAGGTCATTGACCAGTACGGCGCCGATGCCCTCCGGTTCATGCTGGTCATGGGCTCCACCCCCGGCAACGATATGCGGTACAGTGAGGAGAAGGTGAAGGCTGCCCGGAACTTTGCCAACAAGCTCTGGAATGCTGCCCGGTTCGTTCTTATGAACCTGCCCGAGGACTTCCAGCCCGGTCTCCCTGCTGAGGACCGTCTGGACATGAGCGACAAGTGGCTGCTCAGCAACCTGAACCGGGTGGCCCGGGAGATGAACGATAATCTGGAGAAGTACGAGATGGGTCTGGCTGCTGCCAAGATCAACGACTTCATCTGGGACATCTACTGCGACTGGTATATTGAGATTGCCAAGGTCCGGCTGAACAGCGGGGACGAGACCCAGGCCGACACCGCCCGGAAGGTGCTGGTGTATGTGCTGGATAAGATGCTCAAGCTCCTCCATCCCTTCATGCCCTTTGTCACCGAGGAGATTTACCAGGCTCTTCCCGGCAGCGCCGAGACCATCATGACCCAGGAATGGCCCACCTTCGACCAGGCTCACGACTGGCCCGCCGAGGAAGCCGACTTCGCCAAGGTGATGGATCTTATCAAGGCCATCCGGAACATCCGGAACGAGATGGGCGTTCATCCCGCCAAGAAGACCACTCTGGTCATTGAGACCGGTGAGCCCCAGGCCTTCGAGAAGGGCAATGTCTACCTGGCCAAGTTCGCCTTTGCCACCGAGGTCACCCTCACCGACAAGTACACCGGTTCCACCGACGGAATGGTCCAGGTAGCCACCAGCGCCGCCCGTGGCTTCATCCCCATGATGGAACTCATCGACCGGGAGAAGGAACTGGAGCGCCTGAACAAGGAGCTGGAAAAGGCTCAGAAACAGGCCGACAGCTTCAGCCGTCAGCTGGAGAATCCCAACTTTGTCCAGCGTGCCCCTGAAAAGCTGGTCAATGACACCCGGGCCAAGCTGGAAGCTGCCCAGGAAAAGAAGGAAAAGATCCTTCAGGCCATTGCCGCTTTGGGCTGATTTCCCATATAAAACCAAAAGCCCCCGCCGGATGATTCGGCGGGGGCTTTTCCCATGTAAGCCTTTAAAACACCAAGGCCGCTGCGGTGAGGCAGCGGCCCTGGTGTTTTCAGAAAAAAGGAAGAGAAGTGTTCCGTGAGGAACACGGGGTTGGTTTAGTTGGGTCTATTAAAAGACCGTAATATCATCATATCATAGATGAGCGGCAATATCAACAATATAAATGTAGAATAATTAGGTATGTTGCTTAATTTTTTGCCGTAATATGCACAAAAGAAAAAAGAGGCAGGAAAGACCCGGAAAAGAAAGGGAAAAAATCCCCGGAAAAAATTGAAGCTGTGGGGCGAAACGCCTTGAAAAAGGACGGGCCATTGCGTATAATAAAGATAACTGTGAATGATTTCACAAAAATGTGGAAGGAGAGTAATCTACAATGACTCATTATTCTAGTGAAGTAGAACGGATGTGTCCTCTGACCAAGGGTCCTCACCACGGCCCCGCACCCATCCCCGAAGAGGGTGCCTGGATCAAGGCATATAAGATCGAAGACATCAGCGGCTATACCCACGGTGTGGGCTGGTGCGCTCCCCAGCAGGGCACCTGCAAGCTGAGCCTGAATGTTAAGAACGGCATCATCGAGGAAGCTCTGGTGGAGACCATCGGCTGCTCCGGTATGACCCACTCTGCCGCTATGGCCGGCGAGATCCTTCCCGGCAAGACCATTCTGGAAGCTCTCAACACCGACCTGGTCTGCGACGCCATCAATGTTGCTATGCGTGAGCTGTTCCTCCAGATCGTTTACGGCCGTACCCAGACCGCTTTCTCTGAGGACGGTCTGCCCGTAGGCGCCGGCCTGGAAGACCTGGGCAAGGGCCTGCGCTCCATGACCGGTACCATCTTCTCCACCAAGGCCAAGGGCGTTCGCTACCTGGAGCTGACCGAGGGCTACATCCTCAAGACTGCTCTGGACGAGAACAATGAGGTCATCGGTTACCAGTTCGTCCGTCTGGGCAAGATGCTGGAGGCTATCCGTCACGGCGTTGATCCCAAGACCGCTTACGAGTCCAACATTGGCACTTACGGCCGGTTCGACGGAGCTGCCAAGTATATCGATCCCCGGGAAGAATAAGGAAGGAGGAGTAAAACAATGGCTAAGTTTGAATCTATGGAGCGGCGTATGCCCAAGATCGAGGCCTGCCTGAAGGCCAACGGCCTGGAGTCTCTGGATGCCGCCAACGAAATGCTCCTCGCAAAGGGCATTGACTGTGACGCAATCGTACGGGGCGTACAGCCCATCTGCTTTGACAACGCTGTCTGGGCTTACACCCTGGGCACCGCCATCGCTGTAAAGCGGGGCCTGAAGGACGCTGCCGAGTGTGCAGCTGCCATCGGCGAGGGCCTGGAAGCCTTCACCATCCCCGGCTCTGTTGCTGAGCAGCGCCAGGTAGGTCTGGGCCACGGCAACCTGGGCGCTATGCTGCTCAGCGAGGACACCACCTGCTTCGCATTCCTGGCAGGCCACGAGTCCTTCGCCGCTGCTGAAGGCGCCATCGGCATTGCCCGCACCGCCAACAAGGTTCGTAAGACTCCTCTGCGGGTCATCCTGAACGGCCTGGGCAAGGATGCTGCTTATATCATCAGCCGTATCAACGGCTTCACCTATGTGGAGACCGACTTTGACTTCGCTACCGGCAAACTGAAGGTTGTCCGTGAAGTTCCCTTCTCCACCGGCGAGCGTGCCGCTGTTAAGTGCTACGGCGCCAACGATGTTCTGGAAGGCGTTGCCATCATGAAGGCTGAGGGCGTTGAGTGCTCCATCACCGGCAACTCCACCAACCCCACCCGGTTCCAGCACCTGGTTGCCGGCACCTACAAGAAGTGGGCTATCGAGAACGGCAAGAAGTACTTCTCCGTTGCTTCCGGCGGCGGCACCGGCCGTACCCTCCATCCCGACAATGTGGCCGCTGGTCCTGCCAGCTACGGCCTGACCGACAGCATGGGCCGTATGCATGGCGACGCTCAGTTCGCCGGCTCCAGCTCCGTGCCTGCTCATGTTGAGATGATGGGCCTCATCGGCATGGGCAACAACCCCATGGTAGGCGCTACCGTAGCCTGCGCTGTGGCTGCTTCCCAGGTCAACGCCTGATTTCTCCTGCCACCAAACATTAGATAAAAAGTCCCCCGCAGTCTAGGCTGCGGGGGACTTTTGCAATCTTTTTTCAAATGGATTATAATAAAAAGGTTATTTGAAAGGGGGAAGGACCAGTGAATGGGGAATTTGATTTTCTGAAAGAGAATGTAGAACGAATCCGGGAAGAAATGACCCGGGCAGCTCAGACCGCAGGCCGCCGTCCGGAGGAGATTCTTCTCTGTGCCGCCTGCAAGACCCGCACCGTGGAGATGGTACGGGCCAGTGCTGCCCTGGACATTGACCTGTTCGGGGAGAACCATGTCCAGGAATTGGTGGAAAAAATCGATGCCGGGGCTTACCTGGGCAAGCCGGGACATATGATCGGACATCTCCAGACAAACAAGGTGAAACAGGTAGTAGGCCGGGCCAGCCTGATTCAGAGCCTGGACAGCCCGCGGCTTCTCCTGGCTCTGGAAAAGGAAGCCGCCAAGCGCTCCCTCATCCAGGATGTGCTGGTGGAGGTGAACATCGGCCGGGAGGAATCTAAGACCGGAATCAGCCCTGAGGAGCTTTGGCCTTTCCTGGAACAGGCGGCGGCTCAGCCCCATATTCGGGTGAAAGGTCTTATGGCCATTCCCCCCGCCGCCCTGGACGAGAAGGAGAGCCGGGGATATTTTGCCGCCATGCGGAAACTTTTTGAACAGGCGGACACCCTGGGCTACCCCAACCAGTCCATGGAGATTCTCTCCATGGGAATGAGCGACGACTTTTCCAACGCTATCCTGGAAGGGGCTACCCTGGTCCGGGTGGGTACCGCCATCTACGGACCCCGGTATTATCCCCCTAAGAAGTAAGAGTATCTCTTACTTCTTGAATACATATTCTTCCAGCCGGTGGAAGGCTTCCTCCACCCGGCTGAGGGGAAGGGCCAGATTCATTCGGATGGCACAGGGGTGCTGGAACATACAGCCGTCCTGCCAGGCCACTCCCACACCCCAGCCGGCTTTTTCCAGCTCCTGGATGGTCATGCCGTGGCTTTCGCACCACTTAGTGCAGTCCAGGAACAGCATGTAGGTGCCCTGGGGAATGGAGACCTGAATCTCAGGCCAGTGGGAATGGATGAACTCCACCCCGTACCGGACATTCCGGGTAAGGACCTGGTTCAGCTGGTCCACCCACTGACGGCCTTCGGGAGAGTAAGCCCCAATGAGAGCGTGCATGCTCAGCACATTCATCTCATTGTAGTGGCATTTGGAGGAGCGGGCCAGCACCCGGTCCCGGAGAGACTCGTTGTAGATAATGTGGTAGCTTCCCACCAGTCCGGCCAGGTTGAAGGTCTTGCTGGGAGCATAGAGAGCCACTACATTTTCCCGGGCCCACTCGTTGACCATCTGGACGGGGATATGCTTGTGTCCTTCCAGAATCAGGTCACTCCAAATCTCATCGCTGATGACGGTGCAGTGGTTGGCATGGTAGACCTCCATGGCCTTTTCCAGCTCCCATCTTTCCCAGACCCGTCCGCAGGGATTGTGGGGACTGCAGAAGATGGCGGCATGGATGTGATATTTTTTCAGCTTGGCATCCATATCCTCATAGTCCATCCGCCATACCCCGTTTTCGTCCAGTTTAAGGGGGCTGTGGACGATTCGGTAACCGTTATTTTTCAGAAGATTGGTAAACCCGATGTAGGTGGGGCTGTGGACCAGAACCGGGTCTCCGGGAGCGGCCAGACAGGCCAGAGCACTCATCACTCCGCCCAGTACGCCGTTTTCGTATCCAATGCAATCAGCGGTCAAACCGGTGACTCCGTTCCGGTCCTCCTGCCAGCGGATGATGGAATCGTAGTATTCCTGAGTGGGCTCAAAGTAACCGAAACAAGGGTGCTGGGCCCGGCGGATGATGGCATCCTGAATGGAGGGCAGGGTGGGAAAGTTCATGTCTGCCACCCACATGGGAATTATGTCAAACCCATCCTTGGGGCCAAGCGGAGCAAAACCGCCCCTGCCCACCATATCCACGGCAATGGCATCCTTGCCGCTCCGGTCCAGGATGGAAGTAAAATCGTAAGTCATCTTCAACACTCCTTGGCTTTTTTCTTACATTATACCAGCCCGCCGGAGGAAATTCCATCCTCCGGCAGGGGAAGGGAAAAGACCATTGCCAAAAGCAAAACCATCCGCTACAATAAGGCGGAATCTTTTTTCAAGGGGAGGGAAAACCGTGATTAAAAACATTCTCTTTGACCTGGACGACACTCTGCTGGACTTCAAAATGGCGGAGAAGGTCGCCCTGACCAAGACCCTGGAATGGGCGGGAATTACCCCTGACCAGCGGGCCATAGACCATTACAGCAAAATCAACAGCCGCCAGTGGGAACGGCTGGAAGCAGGAGAGATCACCCGGGCCCAGGTAAAGCTGAGCCGGTTTGAGATATTCTTCCGGGAAGAGGGAATCGGCGCAGACCCGGCACAGGCGGCGGCCCGGTATGAAAGCCTGCTGGGTCAGGGACATTACTGGATTCCCGGAGCCCAGGAACTGCTGGAGAATCTTCAGGGAAAATACCGTCTCTACCTGGCCACCAACGGCACTGCCTCGGTGCAGCACGGCCGGATGGACAGTGCCGGGATGAAGGAATATTTCCAGGATATCTTTATCAGTGAGGAACTGGGGGCAGACAAACCCAGCCTGGAATACTTCCGCATTTGCTTTGACCGTATCCCGGATTTCAAGCCGGAGGAGACCCTCATGGTGGGGGACCGGCTTACCAGCGACATTCTGGGAGGAAACCGGGCAGGAATTGCCACGGTCTGGTATAACCCGGAGAACCTTCCTGCTCCCGACCAGCCCAAACCTGCCTATATCATCACTTCTCTGGACCAGCTTCCCGGGCTGGCAGCAGAGTTGTAAAAAGAAAGCGAAAGGAAAATGAGCGAACGAATCCTATCCATTGTAATAGAGTCCTTCCCCAAAATGCTTTTGGCGGGAATCAAGGTCACCATCCCTCTGACCATCATCAGCTTCTCCATAGCCATGGTCATTGCGGTGGTGGTGGCCCTGGTCCAGCTGGCCAATATTCGGGGACTGAAACAGCTGGCCCGATTCTATATCTGGGTGGTGCGGGGCACCCCCCTCATGGTACAGCTGTTCATTGTGTTTTACGGCTTACCCAACCTGGGACTGGTCATTGACCCCTTCCCCTGTGCGGTGGTGGTGTTCAGCCTGAATGAGGGGGCCTACTGTGCCGAGACCATGCGGGCGGCCATCCAGTCGGTGCCCCAGGGACAGATCGAGGCCGGGTACTGCGTGGGAATGAATTATCTCCAGATCATGTGGCATATTGTACTGCCCCAGGCATTTCGGACCGCCTTCCCGCCCCTCTCCAACAGCCTCATTGGGATGGTGAAAGATACCTCCCTGGCGGCCAACATTACCGTCACCGAAATGCTTATGACCACCCAGCGGATCGTGGCCTACTATTATGAGGCCCTGGTCCTTTACTGTGAGGTGGCTCTGGTCTACCTGCTGTTCTGCACCGTCCTTACCTGGGTGCAGCGGTGGGGAGAAAATCGGCTGGATATTACCCGGCGGAAGGGGGCCCAGGCATGAAAGAGATTCTGAGAGTGGAAAATATCCGCAAGCAGTTTGAAGGACTGGAAGTGCTGAAAGGGGTCAGCCTTACCGTCAACCAGGGAGAGGTGGTGGCCATTCTCGGCCCCAGCGGCAGCGGAAAAACCACCCTGCTCCGGTGCATGAACTTTCTGGAAAGGGCGGACAGCGGCCGTCTTACCATGGACGGGGAAGTTTTTGACCTGGGCCGCATCACCAAGAAGGAGATGGCCCGGCTGAGGCGGAAAACGGCCTTTGTGTTCCAGAACTATAACCTGTTCCTGAACAAGACCGCCCTTCAGAATGTGACCCAGGGGCTGACCGTGGCCCGGAAAATGCCCCGTGCTCAGGCGGAAGAAATCGGAATGGCCATGCTGGAAAAGGTGGGCCTGGCAGACCGGGCGGGGTATTATCCCCACCAGCTGTCGGGTGGACAGCAGCAGCGGGTGGCCATTGCCCGGGCTCTGGCCACCGACCCGGAGGTCATCTACTTTGATGAACCCACCAGCGCATTGGACCCGGAACTTATCGGGGAGGTGCTGGGGGTCATTCAGCAGCTGGCCGCTGAGGGCCGGACCATGCTGGTGGTCACCCACGAAATGCGGTTTGCCCGGAATGTGTCCACCCACACCCTCTTTATGGAGGGGGGCGTGGTGGTGGAGGAAGGCCCCACCAAAGAGGTGTTTGACCATCCCCGCCAGGAGCGGACCAAAGCCTTTTTGCAGGGCCAGGAGGAATCCCGGGCCTGAATTTGAATTGAAAACAGAGAAGGAGAAACCAAAATGAAAAAGAAACTTGCACTTTTGCTGGCAGCGGTACTGCTGCTGGCCTTTACCGGCTGCGCTTCCACCCAGGAGACCCAGACTCAGGAGGAATCCCAGGCTGTGGACCAGCTGACCGCCATCCAGGAAAAGGGTGAAATCGTCATTGCCATGGAGGGGACCTGGGCTCCCTGGACCTACCACGACGACACCGATACCCTGGTAGGATTTGACACTGAGGTGGGCCAGGCTATCGCCGAGAAGCTGGGAGTCAAGGCTACCTTTGTGGAGGGTGAATGGGACAGCCTTTTCGCTGGTCTGGACAGCGGCCGGTATGACATTGTCATCAACGGGGTGGAGGTAACCGATGCCCGGGCCGAGAAATATGATTTCGGCACCCCCTACTGCTTTATCCGGACTGCTCTCATCGTCCGGGGAGACAACACCGACATTGCCTCCTTTGAGGACCTGGAAGGAAAGACCACCTGCAACAGCATTGCCAGCACCTACATGGACCTGGCCGAAAGCTACGGCGCTACTGCCACCGGCGTGGATACCCTGGAAGAGACCCTCCAGATGGTGCTGGCCGGCCGGGCTGATGCCACCCTCAACGCAGATGTCTCCTTCTATGACTACATGAATGTACATCCCGAGGCTGACCTGAAAGTGGTGGCCCTGACCGAGGAAGCCAGCCAGGTTGCCATCCCGGTGCGGAAAGGGGAGGAGAGCGCTTCCCTCCGGGCAGCCATTGACACCGCCATTGAGGAACTGCGGGAGGACGGCACTCTGGCCCAGCTGAGCGAGAAGTACTTCGGCAGCGACATTACCGCTGAATAATGGGAAACAGATATCTGGAGCAAATGCGGGCAGGAGAAACTCTTTCTCCTGCCCAGCAGCTCTGTATGACGGTCCAGCTGAGCATTCCGGCCATGCTGGCCCAGGTATCCTCCATCGCCATGCAGTATATTGATGCTTCCATGGTGGGACATCTGGGCGCCAACGCCAGCGGGTCCATTGGCCTGGTGTCCAGCACTACCTGGCTGTTCGGAGGGCTGTGCAGCGCCGCGGCCATCGGTTTTACTGTCCAGGTGGCCCAGAGCATCGGAGCCGGGAAGGACCAGCAGGCCCGGAGCCTGGTGCGCCAGGGTCTGGTGGCTACCCTTGGGTTCAGCCTTCTTCTGCTGGGAATCGGGGTCTCCCTCAGCAGCGGCCTTCCCGCCTGGCTGGGAGGCGAGCCGGACATCTGCCCGGATGCCAGCCGGTATTTTCTGGTGTACAGCCTTACCCTCCCGGTGACCATGTCCAACTACCTGACCGGAGGAATGATTCAGTGCAGCGGAAACATGAAGCTGCCCAGCTTCCTCCATGTGGTCATGTGTCTGCTGGATGTGGTGTTCAACAGCCTGCTCATTTTCCCCACCCGCCAGGTGTGGGGCTTCACTCTCCCCGGCGCCGGGCTGGGGGTGATGGGGGCAGCCCTGGGAACCTCTCTGGCCCAGCTGACGGTGGGAATTATCCTTCTCGGGTATCTGCTGGCAGGTCCCCAGGTCCTGGCCCTTCGCCGGGAGGAAAAGCTGGTATTCTCTCCTCAGCAGCTGAAACGGGCGGTGAAAATCAGCCTGCCGGTGGGCTGTGAGCAGTTCATTATGTGCAGCGCCTATGTTATGGCTACCCGAATCGTCAGCCCCCTGGGGACCATTGCCATTGCGGCCAACAGCTTTGCTGTAACGGCGGAAAGCCTTTGTTATATGCCGGGATATGGCATCGGAACAGCTGCCACCACCCTCATCGGTCAGAGCGTAGGGGCAGGCCGGAAGGACCTGACCCGCCGCCTGGCCTGGCTGACCACCGGCCTGGGCGTGGGAATCATGACGGTGAGCGGGGCGCTTATGTATCTCTTTGCCCCTGCCATGATGGCTCTGCTCACCCCCGACCCTTCCATCCGGGCGCTGGGAGCGGCCATGCTACGGATCGAAGCCTTTGCGGAACCCCTTTACGGAGCCTCCATTGTGGCGGCAGGCGCTTTCCGGGGCGCAGGGGACACCTTTATGCCCAGCTGCTTTAACTTTTTGAGCATGTGGTGTGTCCGGATCCCCCTGTCTGCTTTCCTGGCACCCCGGATGGGATTGCAGGGAGTATGGCTGGCCATGTGCATTGAACTCTGCTTCCGGGGCCTTTTGTATCTGGGACGGATGAAAGGCCGGGGCTGGATGAAAGAAAAACTGTAAAAGAAAGCCCTGGCTGAAAAAGTCGGGGCTTCTTTTTTCCGAATTGTTGCCAAGGGGTAAACACCGGGGTATAATAATAGCATTGTGAAAAAAGACGAAGGAGGAAGAAGATTGCTGCGGGTAGAAGATAAATATTGCTGCTCGGAACAGGAGCTGACCCTCCTTCAAAGGCGGCTGGAAGTGGTGTTGGCCGCAGACACCAACCAGAAATCCCCCTTGGGATACAAGGTGACCAGCGTGTATTTTGATGATTACCGGGACTCCAAGCTGGGGGACAATATCAGCGGGGTGAGCCACCGGAACAAATACCGCATCCGGATTTATGACGACAGCTTTGATACCATCAAGCTGGAAGTCAAATACAAGGCATATAACCGGGTGGCAAAGCTGGGGAGGACCATCACCTACGAGGAGATGGCACAGCTGCTCCGGGGCAGAAAAATACCGGATTCCAATCCGGGACCGGACAACCCGGTCACCCTGTTCAACCTGGCCATAGAGCAGGATATGCTCCGGCCCAAGGTCATTGTGGAGTATGACCGGAAAGCCTTTATTTACCCGGCAGGGAATGTGCGGATCACCCTGGACCGGAATGTGCGGCGGAGCCGGGACCTGGAAAAATTTCTGGAAGGGAACAAGGGCGTTTATTCCCCCGTTCCGGGAACCGACCGGGTATTGGAAGTAAAATATGATTCTTTCCTGCCCGACTTTGTGGCAGGGCTTCTGGAAACGGGAAACCTGAACCAGAGCAGTTATTCAAAATACGGCATGAGCCGGATAATGGAGGGATAAGACCATGTCCTTTAAGGATATTTTCAAGTCAAGCGTATACGAAGCCTTTGCAGGAGGCGCCACCCAGCTGGATGGGGTGGGTATCCTGGTGATTCTGGCAGTGGCCGGATTGATTGGCATTTATATCTATTGGATTTACCGGCTTTCCTCCAAGGCAGCCTTTTATTCCCGGGACCTGAATGTGTCCCTGGCCATTATGCCGGTCATCATTGCCTCCATCATGGTGGCCATGCAGGCCAGCCTTCTGGTCTCTCTGGGCATGGTGGGTGCCTTGTCCATTGTCCGTTTCCGGAATGCGGTGAAGAATCCCATGGACCTGGTCTACCTGTTCTGGAGTGTCAGCGCCGGCATTATCTGCGGAGTAGGACTGCACACCCTGGCTGTCTGCCTCTGCGTTATCACTACCCTGCTGCTTATGGGGCTTCAGTCTCTTCCCAGCATCAAGGCATCCTCGGTGCTGGTCCTGCGCAGCCGGGAACGGAATCTGGACTGGGAAGCCATTGAAAAGATGGTCAAGGAAAACACTTCCCGCTGCAAGCAGAAGGCCCGGAGCTTCCAGGCTGGGGAAACGGAAGTAATTTACGAACTGACCACCAAGAAAGAACAGGAACTTTTGGACCAGCTTCAGAGTGTACCGGGACTTCAGTATGTGGGAATCCTCTCCCATGACGGGGAATACCGGGTCTGAGGGCAGGAGGAATGATCAAGAAAATTGCCCTTCTGGTGATGCTGGGGGCGGCCGCAGCGGTGCTGGGTCTGGGACTGTGGTATGAAAGTATTCCCCTCCGGTTTGAGGAGGGCCGGTCTGATCTTCCTGCCCTGGCCTTCAACGACCAGATGATGGATGAAACCATAGAGCCTTTCTGTCAGGATGGGGTCTGGTACTATTGCCTGCCTGGGTATATTGAAACGCAGAAAATCCTTCTGCCCTGGGGTACGGAAAAGGAACTGCAGGTGGACGGAAAATCCGCTTCCCTGGTTTGGAGCTGGGAAGAGGAAAAAACCTATACATTCACCTGGAAAGGTCAGGACTATCAGGTCCAGTTCCTCCGTAATTCTCAGCTGCCCACCCTTTTTATCCATACAGAGAGCGGCAGCCTGGAAGAGATTCACCGGAGCAAAAACCATGAGGAGACCGGGCATCTGCTGGCGCTGGATGCATCCGGAACGGTGGAATATCAAGGCGACCTGAAACGGATCAAGGGCCGGGGAAACAGTACCTTTTCCGATTATGACAAGAAGCCCTATTCCATCAAACTGGAGGAGTCCTTCTCCCTGGCAGGGCTGGAGGAGTCCAAGGACTATACCCTTCTGGCACTGGCTTTTGACGGAGACAAAATCCACTCCAAACTGGGATTGGAGGTGGCTTCGGCTCTGGGAGAAAATGATACCGAAGCCCAGTGGGTGGCGCTCTATATCAACGGGGAATGGCGTGGCCTTTACCTGCTGGCTACCTCGGTGTCTCACCTGGACCAGTTCCAGGAGGAGGGGGCTGTCCTGCTGGAAAAGGATATGGAGAGCCGATATCTGGAATCCGGGAACGGATTTACTACCCAGGACGGGAACCACTTCTCCGTTAAGCGGCCTCAGGAAATCAATGAAAATGATTTGACCCAGCTGGAGAACAGAATCAACCAGATAGAAACCTCTATCCTGGCGGGTAAGCCGGATTTTGAGATGATGGACCTGGACTCCTTCGCAGTGCAGATTCTTACGGAGGAAGTAACCCGGAATTTTGATGCCTACAAAACCAGCAGTTTTTATTACTATCTGCCCGGGGATGATACCCTCTATGCCGGTCCCATGTGGGACTATGACGGAGCCTTTGGAGAATTTACCCGGCTGGGAATTTGGTGGAATGACCCGGCGGGCATCCTGCTGGAGGATACTCCGGAAATGTTTGCCGCCGACGGCCGGCTGACCTGGCCGGTCTACCTGTACCAGAATGAAACCTTCAAAAAGCGGATGAAGGAAATCTATGCCCAGTCTCTGACAGAACTGAGGGCTTTGGCAGAGAAAATTCCGCAGTACGAAGAGTTTATCCAGGATTCCGTCCTGTGTGACCAGCTTCGCTGGCCGGCCAGTTCCGGCCTGGCCCACGAGGGAAAATATGTCAAGTGGGAAAATAATGTCCGGTATCTGAGATACTTCTTCGGGCAGCGGCTGAACAGCCTGTGTGAAGCCTGGAATATTTCCTGGGACCCCATTTCCTTTATGGGAAACGGGTCGGTCCACACCGTCACCTTTACCCGGGACGGGGAACAGGTGGCACAGATGGAGGTGAAGGACGGCACCCTGCTGGGATGGCAGGATACGGAATCGTTCTACCCTCAGGGGTATTACCTGATTACCCAGTATGGGGGACTGTTCACCCTGGACCTCCCGGTGCTGGAGGACTGCACCCTGGATATCGTGCTGAATCCTCCTGCAAATTGAATAAAAAATACCCGGCTCAAGAGAACCGGGTATTTTTTTATGGTCTGTTAATCAATCTTAATCGTGGTGGACGGGAAGCTGGGCTTCCTTTTCCGCTTTTACAAATACGCTGCGGATGGCAAAGATGGCGGCAATGGCCATGACCAGCTCAGCGGCGGGCTGGGCGTAGGGCAGGCCGTAGAGGGGGACCAGGAAATTGAGCAGGTACATGAGGGGAATTTCCAGCACCAGTTTCCGGGCCAGGGCAAAGAAGAGGGCGTAGCTGCCCATGCCCACAGCCTGGTAAAGACCCAGCCCCAGGAAATCCAGGCCCAGCAGGGGAACGCTGAGGCACATTCCTTTCAGGAACACGGAACCGTAGGCGATGGTTTCGGGGTCATCAATAAAGAGCCGGACGGCGTAATCGCTGAACAGGAAGAAGATGACACAGCAGGAAATCAGGGCTGTCATGCAGATTTTCAGGGTGAAGTTGAAAGCGCTCTTCATCCGCTGGGGCTTTTTGGCAGCGTAGGTATAGCTGACCAGGGGCATGATGCCCTGGCTCATGCCCTGCATCACATAGAAGGGGACCATGTTCAGCTTGCTGCAGATTCCCATGGCGGCCAGAACGGCGGCGCCATAGGGGGCGGCCAGATTGTTGAGGATGGTGCTGCCAATCACATTGAGAATGTTCTGGACCGAGGCGGGAACACCCACGGCAAAAACGCCGGTGACCACCATTCCCCGCAGGTGAAGCAGTTCCCGGGGATCGATGCAGACCAGGGTCTTGCCCCGGCGGACGGCAAAGTAGACCAGGAAGTAGAGAACTGCAAAGCAGTTGCTCAGGAAGGTGGCAAGGGCGGCGCCGGTGCTGCCCATCTCAAAGCCGATGATAAAGATGGGGTCCAGAATAATGTTGAGGAAGCAGCCGCTCATGGTGCCGATACTGGCATGGAGGGCACTGCCCTCGCTTCGCACCATGTAGGCGCAAACCACATTCAGAATAGCGGGGATGGCGCCCAGGCTTACGGTCCAGCCCAGGTAGGTGCTGGTGGGGTCGGCGGTGGTGGCATCACAGCCCAGCAGGGCCAGCAGCGGGGCCATAAACAGGGTGGCCAGAATGCTGAAAATAAGGCCTCCGGCCAGTGACCCCCAGAATCCGAAAGAACTGCTTTGGCGCAGGGTCTTGTAATCGCCCCGGCCCAGGGCACGGCTCATCATGCTGCTGCAGCCTACCCCGAACAGATTGTTGACGGCGTTAAAGGCAAGCAATACCGGGGCAGCCAGGGTGACGGCGGCGGTCTGGACCGGGTCGTTGAGCAGACCTACGAAATAGGTGTCCGCCATGCTGTAGGCTAAGGACACCAGACTGCCCGCAACGGTGGGCAGAGACAGGGTGAAAACCGCTCTGGGGATGGAATAATTTTCAAACAGATCCAGGCGGGCAGATTGGGTTCCGGCCATAGTTACACTCCTATTCCTTTGATTTTATCCGATTCTATCTATTATATTACAACCAAAAACAAAATCAAGGGCGTGGCTGGAAAGAAAGGATGGTCATTTCTTCCAGGCTGTGGTATGATGAAACTGTAATTATGACACTGTCTGCCCTTATAGACAGAGAAGGAGCATATCATGAATGAAATCCGCCGGACGGCTGTTTTGGGACTGGGAGCACTGGGAATCCTGTTCGGAATCCCCATGCAGGAACATTCGCAGGTCCAGGTGATTGCGGATGAAGACCGAATCCGCCGGTATCAGGCCCAGCCGGGCCGGTGCAACGGCAAGCCCTACGCCTTCGACTATGTTCTGCCCAGCCGGGGGGAACCGGTGGACCTGATTCTGGTGGCCACCAAGGCCACTGCCCTGGAACAGGCCCTGCCTCAGCTGGAACACTTTGTGGGCCCGGATACCGTGATTCTCAGTCTCCTCAACGGAATCACCAGCGAGGAAAAAATCGAGGCCCGGTACCCCGGCCATACCCTCTGGAGCGTAGCCATCGGAATGGACGCCACCCGGATGGGGCGGGACCTGGAATACAAAAATATGGGAATGATTCAGTTCGGGGAGAAAGATGGTTCCCTCACCCCCAGACTGGAACGGGTGAAGGAATACTTTGACCGGTGCGGCATTGAAAGCCAGGTCTGCACCGACATCCTCTACAAGCAGTGGCATAAGCTGATGGTGAATGTGGGACTGAACCAGACCTCCGCCGCTTTCGGCCTGACCTATGGGGGGCTTTGCAAAAAAGGGAAAGCCTATGATACCATGCTCCGGGCCATGGAGGAGACCATTGCCCTGGCCAATGCCAAGGGAATCCCTCTGCCCCCGGACAACCATACCCGGTGGCTGGATGCCAACCTGCCCACCTTCAAGGAGGACGGGCGGCCCAGCATGGGTCAGGATATTCTGGCGGGGCGGCCCACCGAGGTGGAGGAATTCTCGGGAATCGTCCGCCGACTGGGCCGGGAATGCGGAATTCCCACCCCGGCCAACGACTTTTTCTATGCGACCATCCGGAACCTGGAGGAGAAGAACTGAATTTCCTCCGGCATAACAGAGGCATAACAGAGGAAAGGGGGCAGAGCCATGGACCCTGCCGTTTTTATCCCCGCTTTGGGTGTGTACGGAATCCTGCTTGCCAGACTGGTGGCCCGGATCAAGGACGAGGAAAAAGGGTACGGTAAGGAAAAAACGGCCTGCAGCATGGGGTTTGTGGCCCTGGCGGCCATTGCAGCCTTGGCGGGCAGCCGCCCCCGGGCCTTCCGGCAGCTGCTTCCGGCCCTTCTTCTCTGCCTTGCCGGGGATGTGATTTTGGCCCTTTATAACCATGACCGCCGCCCCGGCCTTTTCCTGGGCGGACTGGTCAGCTTCCTGGGGGGCCACGCCTTTTTCATCTGGGGCCTCTGCCGGGTCCAGCCTCTGGGCTGGCCGGTTTTCCTGGCCGCCCTTCTGGGAGGATGCGGGGTGCTGGCCCTCAGCCGGCTGCCCTGCCTGAAACTGGGAAAAATGCTCCCCTGGACGGTGGTCTACGGCGGAGTGGTATCGGCCCTGGTGGGGAAAGCCTGCCAGCTGGCCTTTGGCATGGGGGAACCCTGGTGCTTTTTGGTGCTGGCAGGAGCGGTCCTGTTCTGGATTTCCGACCTGCTTATCCTCTTTCTCTACTTCTGGCCGGGCCGTCATCCCCGGATTCACGCTGCCAACCTGATCACCTACTATCTGGCTATGGCCTTCCTGGCCGTCAGCCTGGGATTCTGAATGATTTCGGCGCTCTCTGACAGATTCTGCCAGGGGGCGCCCTCTCTTTTGGGAGAGGGGAAAAGATTGAAATATCCTGATAGGTATGATATAATCTAATGATTAAACTGGAGAGGTGTGGGTATGCGGATTTTGGGGATAGACCCCGGCTATGCCATTGTGGGATGGGGTGTTGTGGACTATGTGGGCAACCGGTTTACCCCGGTGGGCTTCGGGTCCATTACCACCCCGGCGGGGATTCCCTTTGAGCGGCGGCTGAAGGAAGTGTATGAGGGGATGGAGGAGATACTCTCCACCTACCAGCCCCAGGCCCTGGCCATTGAGCAGCTGTTCTACCAGCATAACCAGACCACCGTCATAGGGGTGGCGGAAGCCCGGGGGGTCATTCTTCTGGCGGCTGCCCAGGCGGGGGTCCCCATCTATGAATACACCCCCATGCAGGTGAAGCAGAGCGTTACCGGCTACGGAAAGGCGGTCAAAAAGCAGGTGCAGGAGATGACCCGGCGGCTGCTGGGCCTGGAAAAAGTCCCGAAACCCGATGACACGGCAGACGCCCTGGCCATGGCCATCACCCATGGGCATTGCAGCCGGAGCCAGATCCAGCAGACTCCCGGTTCCCGGTTTGGCCGGGCTTATTGAGAAATTAGGAGAAGACCATGATCTATTGTCTGGAAGGAAAAATCCTGAAAAAGACCCTGGACACCGCAGTGATAAGCTGCGGCGGGGTGGGATACCTGGTCCAGCTTCCCGCTTCGGTGGCCGGTCAGCTGCCGGGACCGGGAGCTCAGGCCACCCTCTATACCTATATGAATATTACCGAAAACGACATCAGTCTCTTTGGCTTTTCTTCCGAGGAACAGCGCAGTTGCTTTGAAATGCTCATCGGGGTGTCGGGGGTGGGGCCCAAGGCCGGGCTGGCCATCCTCAGCGTTCTTACCCCGGACAAGGTGGCCCTGGCTATTTCCGCCGGGGACCATAAGGCCTTTACCGCCGCCAATGGCGTAGGCCCCAAGCTGGCCCAGCGCATTACCCTGGAACTGAAGGACAAGGTAGGGAAGGGCCTGGCTGTGGGCCAGGGCTTCGGCCCTGCTGCTTCGGGAGCACCTGCCCCCGGCACCGCCCAGGCAGTGGCGGCGCTGGTCAGCCTGGGATACACCCAGAGCGAGGCTGCCGGGGCTGTGTCCCGGATCGACGATACCCTGCCGGTGGAGGAGATCATCAAAATCGCCCTCCGGCAGATGAGCAGGAGGTAATCCATGGCAGTAGAAAACGGATACTCGGTGGAATCCAGCCGCCTGGTCAGCCCCCAGGAAATCAGGGGGGACACCGAGGAAAACAATCTCCGCCCCAAAACCCTGGCCGACTATGTGGGCCAGGAAAAGGTAAAGGAGAACCTGAAAGTTTATCTGGAGGCCGCCCGCCTGCGGGGAGAGCCTATGGACCATATCCTTCTCTACGGTCCTCCCGGACTGGGCAAAACCACCCTGGCCGGAATCGTGGCGGCAGAGATGGGGGTCCAGATTCGCATTACCAGCGGCCCCGCCATTGAAAAGCCGGGGGACCTGGCTGCCCTCCTCACCAGTCTGCAGGAGGGGGATGTGCTCTTTATTGACGAGATTCACCGCCTCTCCCGTCAGGTGGAGGAAGTGCTCTACCCGGCTCTGGAAGACTATGCCCTGGACATTATGATTGGAAAGGGCCCCAGCGCCCAGAGCATCCGGATCAACCTGCCCCGGTTCACCCTCATTGGGGCCACCACCCGGGCGGGACAGCTTACCGGGCCTTTGCGGGACCGGTTCGGGGTGCTCCTCAAGCTGGAACTGTATAGCCCGGACGAGCTGGCCAGCATCATCTACCGGAGTGCCGGTATCCTGGGCCAGGACTGCACCCGGGAAGGTGCCTATGAGCTGGCCAAATGCGCCCGGGGAACCCCCCGTGTGGCCAACCGGCTTCTCAAGCGGGTGCGGGATTTCGCCACTGTGCTGGGGGACGGCATTGTGGACAAGGAGACTGCCCAGCTGGCCCTGAAACGGATGGACATTGACCGCCTGGGTCTGGACGAGCTGGACCGGAGCCTGCTTCGGGCCATCATTGAACTGTACGGGGGTGGCCCCGTGGGCCTGGATACCCTGGCCGCCGCTTTGGGTGAGGAGGCCGTCACCCTGGAGGATGTCTGCGAGCCCTATCTTATGCAGATGGGATTCCTTACCCGGACTCCCCGGGGTCGGTGTGTCACCCGGCTGGCCTACACCCATCTGGGACTGCCCCTGCCCAAAGAGCTGGATGAGGAAAACGGCCAGCAATCCATGTTTTGATTTCCCGGAAATTTGAATATACAAGATAGTAAAACTAACCTGAAAAAGGAAAGCGAGGAACCTGTTATGGGTAGATTGTTTGGTACTGACGGAGTACGCGGAATTGCCGGTCAGGATTTGTCCTGTGAGCTGGCTATGAAAATCGGTCGTGGCACCGCAGCGGTGCTGGCCGCCGACTGCCAGGGCCGTAAGCCCCGGATTCTCATTGGCAAGGACACCCGGATTTCCGGCGATATGCTGGAGTCTGCACTGGCCGCCGGTCTTTGCAGCGTAGGCGCCGATGTGGAACTGCTGGGGGTCATCCCCACTCCCGCCGTGGCTTACCTGGTACGGAAGTACGGTGCAGATGCCGGTGTGGTCATCAGCGCCAGCCATAACCCGGTAGAGTTCAACGGAATCAAAATCTTCAAAGGGGACGGCTACAAGCTCCCCGATGAGGAGGAAAACAAAATCGAGGACTATCTGGAAAGCACTCCCGAACTGAAAGTGGGGGAGGAAGTGGGCAGCATTACCCGGCGGGACACCGCTGTGGAAGACTATGTGGAGTACCTGGCCGAGCATATCGGCGCAGACCTGACCGGCCTGAAGGTAGCCTTTGACTGCGCCAACGGTGCTTCCAGCGCTGTAGCCCAGAAGCTGTTCCCCCGGCTGGGGGCTGAGTGCCTCTTTGTGGGGGCAGAGCCCGACGGCACCAACATCAACAAGGAGTGCGGCAGCACCTACCTGGAAAACCTGGAAAAGTTCGTGGTGGCCAACGGCTGCGACTGCGGCATTGCCTTTGACGGTGACGCCGACCGGTGCCTGGCCTGCGACGAGAAGGGCCAGGAAATCGACGGCGACAAAATCATTGCCCTTATTGCCACCGACATGAAGGAACGGGGCCGTCTGGACGGGGACACCGCCGTGGTCACCGTTATGTCCAACCTGGGCTTTATGAAGTATATGGAAAAGCAGGGCATCCGCACCGAGAAAACTGCGGTGGGTGACCGGTATGTGCTGGAGAATATGCGGGAAAACAGCTACGCCATCGGCGGCGAGCAGAGCGGCCATGTGATTCTCCTCCACCACTCCACCACCGGCGACGGAGAACTGACCGCCGGCAAGCTGCTGGCTCTGGTGGCCCGGAAGAAGGTCCCTGTCAGCCAGCTCAACGCTGTATACACCAAGTTCCCCCAGGTGCTGGTCAACCTGGTGGCCAACAAGGAACAGAAGGCCGCCTACCGGGATGACGAGTACATTGCCGGCTACATTGAGAGCCAGCAGCAGAACCTGATGGGAATGGGCCGTGTTCTGGTCCGGCCCTCCGGCACCGAGCCCAAGATTCGGGTCATGGTGGAGGGCGAGGACCTGGAAGCCATCAACCTGGCTGCCCAGCGAATTGCCGATATGATCACCAAGAGAATTCTGAAGTAAGAAAAGCAAGGAGAAACTGCCATGCGGCCTGCGGACCAGTGGAAAGACTATGAATTGATCGATGCCACCCAGGGCAACCGCCTGGAACGGTGGGGCTCGGTGGTGCTGGTGCGCCCCGACCCTCAGGTGGTCTGGGGCCTGCCCCGGGCCAGCAGCCTGTGGGATAAGGCGGATGCGGTCTATCACCGGAGCACCAAGGGGGGCGGACAGTGGGAAATCCGCCGAAAGCTCCCCCAGCGGTGGAAGATACACGCCGGGGACCTGACCCTGGTGGTCAGCCCCACCGGGTTCAAACATACGGGAGTTTTCCCGGAACAGGCGGTCAACTGGGCCTGGTACCGGGAGAAAATCAAGGCAGCAGGACGGCCCATCCGGGTGCTCAACCTGTTCGGGTATACAGGAGGCGCCACCCTGGCCTGCGCTGCAGCAGGGGCGGCGGTCTGCCATGTGGACGCCAGCAAGGGAATCGTGGCCTGGGCCCGGGAAAACGCCCAGGCCAGCGGCCTGGAGGACCGGCCCATCCGGTGGATCGTGGACGACTGTGCCAAGTTTGTGGCCCGGGAGATTCGCCGGGGCAGCCGGTACGACGCCATCATCATGGACCCGCCCAGCTACGGTCGGGGCCCGGGTGGCGAAGTGTGGAAGCTGGAGGACAACATCTATGACCTGATTGCCCTTTGCAGCCAGGTCCTCAGCGACCAGCCCCTCTTTGTGGCAGTCAACAGCTATACCACCGGGCTTTCTCCGGCGGTAATGGAGTATATTCTCAAAGCCACCCTCTGCAAAAAGTACGGAGGCCGGACCTCCAGTGATGAGATCGGCCTGCCCGTTACCGCCACCGGCGGGGTGGTCCCCTGCGGGGCCACCAGCATTTGGGAGGAATAACCGGCGCAGTTTGCGCCCCAAACCAAGGAAGGGACAAAAGCCAGACGGGAAAAAGAGCCGCCGGGTTTATTGTCCGAAAGAGGAAAGAAAAGCCATGAGCAAAATGATCGACGCAGATCAGATCCGGTTCCGGTATGACCCGGAAGTGGACAACTGGGCGGTGGACGGCGCCAGCCTGAAGGTGGAAAAGGGAGAGTTCGTGGCGGTGCTGGGAGCCAACGGGTGTGGAAAATCCACCCTGGCCAAGCACCTGAACGCCATCCTGCTCCCCGAAGCCGGCACAGTCCTGGTGGAGGAAATGGACACCAAGGACGAGGAACAGCTTTTCCAGATACGCCAGACAGTGGGAATGGTGTTCCAGAATCCAGACAACCAAATTGTAGCCACCGTGGTGGAGGAAGATGTAGCCTTCGCTTTGGAAAACCTGGGCGTTCCCAGTGACCAGATTCGCCAGAGAATCGACCAGGCCATGAAGATGGCCGGTATCTACCAGCACCGGAACAAAGCCCCCCACAAGCTGTCGGGGGGACAGAAACAGCGGGTAGCCATTGCGGGTGTCATCGCCATGCGCCCCGACTGTCTGGTGCTGGACGAAGCCACCGCTATGCTGGACCCCCGGGGCCGGGAGGTGGTCATGGACACCATCCGCACCCTCAACCGGGAGTACGGAATCACGGTAGTGGCCATCACCCACTATATGGAGGAGGCCGCCCAGGCCGACCGGGTGGTGGTAATGAACGGAGGCAAGGTGGTGCTGGAAGGCACTCCTGCCCAGGTGTTCAGCCAGGCAGACCTGCTCCGGGAATATCACCTGGATGTGCCCCAGGCCACCGAGCTGCGGGACGAACTGGTCAAGCTGGGGTACGACCTGCCCCAGGGGATCATCTCCATTGAGGAGTGTGCCCAGGCCATTTACAAGCTGTTTCAATAATAGAAAGCGGGCGTTCTACCCCGGATAAGGCCGGGGAGGGCAGTTTGCGAAAGGGAAAGATTTATGTCAGCAATGATTCAGGTCGAACATTTGACCTATGTGTATAATCCGGGGATGCCGGATGCCACCACCGCCCTGGACGATGTTTCCTTTGAAATTGAGGAAGGGCAGTTTGTGGGAATCATCGGCTCCACCGGAAGCGGAAAATCAACCTTGATCACCCATTTCAACGGTCTCCACCGCCCCACTTCGGGACGAATCCTCATTGACGGGGTGGACCTGTGGGAAAAGCCAGAGAAAATCCGGGATTTCCGGTTCAAGGTGGGCCTGGTGTTCCAGTACCCGGAATATCAGCTTTTTGAGGAGACCTGTTACAAGGATATTGCCTACGGCCCCAAGAATATGGGACTGGATGCCCAGGAAATCGACCGGCGGGTCCGGCAGGCTGCCGGGTTTGTAGGGCTTTCTCCCCAGCTGCTGGAGCGGAATCCCTTTGAGCTGTCCGGCGGTCAGAAACGCCGGGTAGCCATTGCGGGAGTCCTGGCCATGGAGCCTAAAGTCCTGGTGCTGGACGAGCCTGCCGCCGGGCTGGACCCGGAAGGCCGGGACACCATTCTGGGGGCGGTAAAGGCCTACCACAAGGCCACCGGCATCACGGTGGTGCTGGTAAGCCACAGCATGGAGGATATTGCCCGGTATGCGGACAAGGTCCTGGTCATGGACCAGCGTAAGCTGGCTATCTATGACGATGTGGACAAGGTGTTTGCCCAGGCACCCCGGCTGTTGGAGCTGGGGCTGAGCGTTCCTCAGGTGACCAAGATATTCCTTCGGCTCAAGGAGCTGGGACTGGATATTGACACCGATGTGTACACCATGCCCTATGCGGTAAAGACCCTGCAGAAGGCGCTGGAAAAGAGAAAGGGGGAGGCAGAATGCTGAAGGATATCACCATCGGCCAGCACTTCCCCGGGAACAGCGTGGTCCACAAAATGGACCCCCGGCTGAAAATCATCATCACCATCTGCTATATTGTGGTGCTGTTTATGGCCGCCAATCCCCTGGGGGTGGCACTCTCCATCCTTTTGCTGCTGGGACTGTATCTGGTGGCAAAAATCCCCCTTAAAATGATTGGAAGGAGCTTGAAGCCCATCCTTCCCATTGTTTTGTTCACCTGTATCCTCAACCTGTTCTTTGTGGTGGGGGAGGGGGAGCCTCTGTTTGACTGGTGGATTTTCACCATCTATCCCAAGGGAGTGCAGTATGCGGTCCTTATGGGTGTCCGGGTGCTGGCCCTGATTGCAGGCACCAGCCTGCTCACCTACACCACCAGCCCCATCACCCTCACCGATGCCATTGAGCGGCTGCTCTCCCCCTTTGCAAAGCTCCATCTGCCGGTCCACGAACTGGCCATGATGATGAGCATTGCCCTTCGGTTTATCCCCACCCTGATTGAGGAGACCGACAAAATCATGAATGCCCAGAAGGCCCGGGGCGCCATGCTGGACAACGGCAACCTGAAAGAGCGGGTCATGGCCCTGGTGCCGGTCCTGATTCCTCTCTTTATCTCAGCTTTCCGCCGGGCGGATGAGCTGGCCATGGCCATGGAATGCCGTTGCTACCACGGCGGAGAGGGCCGTACCCGGCTGAAAGTCCTCCGGTTCACCCGGCAGGATTTCATCAGCGGGGCGGTGTCCTTCCTGGCTTTGGGAATCATCTTCTCCACCCGCTTCTTTGTGCCGGGGCTCCAGTAATGAATATCTGTCTGCACCTGGCTTTTGACGGCACCAACTATTGCGGATTTCAGGTTCAGCCCAACGGGGTCAGCGTATGCCAGACCCTCCAGGATGCCCTGGAACAGGTGGTGGGCAGCCGCCCGGATGTGAAGGGCTGCTCCCGCACCGACAGCGGGGTACATGCCCTGGACTATGTGCTGAACTTTCATGCTCAGATAAAAATGCCATTGTACCGGCTTCCCCTGGCCCTCAATGCCCACCTGCCCCCGGATATCCGGGTAAAGAGCGCAGAGGAGGCAGCAGAGGATTTCCATGCCCGGTACTCTGCCCACCAGAAAACCTACCGGTACCGAATCCGGAACAGCGCCATCGACGACCCCTTTACCCGGGCCTACTACCATAAAGTGCCGGGAAAACTGGATGTGGCGGCTATGGACCGGGCGGCCCGTACCCTGGAGGGCACCTATGACTTCCTGGCCTTCTGTGCGGCAGGCAGCTCGGTGGCGGCTCACGGGGACACGGTCCGGACCATTACCCGGTGCCGGGTGGAACAGCAAGGGGAAATGGTCTTCATATCTGCCACAGCGGACGGATATCTCTATAATATGGTCCGGATTCTGGCCGGGACCCTGCTGGAAGTAGGCCAGGGAAAACGGGACCCGGATTCCCTGCCTGCTCTGCTGGAAAGCAGAGACCGGGGCAAAGCGGGGCCCACCCTGCCGGGAAAGGGACTTTTCCTGGAACGGGTGGAATACCCGCAGCCCTGAATTTTTTAAAGGAAAGGAGAGATGGTGGTTGGAAAGACCCAAGCGTAACCTGGAACGGGCCCGTCGCCTGGCGGAAAAAACTGCGGAAGAATCCGCCCGGAAGGTACGGGAAAAGTCCCAGGTCCAGCCCCCTCAGCCTTCCCAACCCATTCAGCCTTCCCAGCCTGCTCACGCAAAGGAACCGGGAAAAGGAAAAGTTGTCTGGTTCCAGCCTCCCAAACCCAAGGCAGTCCGGCTTCGGCCTGCTGCACCGGGTAAGAAGGCAGTCAAGGCGCCCAAGGCAGCCCCTAAACCGGTTTTCCACCCTGAAAGCGAAGTAGAACTGCGGATTCAGGAGATCCGTCGCCGGCGCAGCCGCAGGAAAATGCGGTGGCTGGCTCTGATCGGAGGAATTTTTGCCCTTCTCCTGGCCTGGGCCACCGGATTGTACGGTGTCTCTCTCAGCCTGCTGGGGGATGTGGTGGAGGGATTCCAGGTCACCCTGGACCAGAGCGGCAGCTGGCCTGCCCGCACCGGCATCTCCAACCCTCTTCAGGTGGAGGAACTGAGCGGAGGCGTAGTGATTCTGGGCAAGGAAGACCTGGTGGTCTACTCTCCCACCGGCGCCAAGCTCCGGAGCATTCAGCATGGCTACGGCCGCCCTGTGGTGGCGGTAGGCTCCAACCGGTTCTGCCTGTATAACCGGGCCGGGACCCAGCTCCGGGTGGAAAGCCGGACCAAAACGGTGGCCACCAAAACCACCGATGAACCCATCATCCTCTGCCAGCTCAGCGACAACGGCTTGCTGGCGGTGATCACCCAGTCTCAGCGGTATGCGGCCAAGCTGACGGTGTACAGCCGGGATATGCTTCCCATCTATCAATGGGAACTGTCCGACGATCAGGGCGTTCCGGTCCGGGTGGATTTCTCACCCAATAACGGAATGCTGGCGGTGGCCTGCCTGGTGGCCCGGGAAGGTCAGCTCTGCACCCAGATCCACTTTACTGACCTGGGCAGCAGCGAGGACCCCCTTACGGTGGAAATTCCCGGAAGCACAGCCCTTCATCTGGAATGGCTTACCGGCTCCACGGTGCTGGCCCTTTTTGAGAACAGTGCCGGAGTGTACAACACCCAGGGCGAGCAGGTGTCCTTTTATGACTACCAGGGTTACACCTTGGAAGACTACTCCATGGACGGAAAGGAAACCGCCCTCCTTCTGGGCACTACCGCCGGAAGCAAGGCTGTGGTTCTGGACCGGTACCTGACTGAAAAATCTTCTGTCACCGTGGAGTCTGCCAACCAGATCGCCTATGCTTCGGGTGTGGTTTACCTGGTCCGGGATGAATCCATTGTGGGTTATAACTCTCAGGGAGACATGGTTCAGAAACAGAACTTTGAGGCAGTACCCCGGGCGCTGGTGCGGGCCCGCTCTCTCCTGGTCTTTACGGACGGAGTGGCGGATAAGCTGAAACCGGGTATCCAAGAATAATCACGAGGTTTTTTATGACACAAGAACTATTTCAAACTGGCTTTATCTTTGACCTTCTGGCTCTTGCCCTGCTGGTAGGGGTAGCCATCTATTACATGACCCAGGGCTTCCTGGCAGGACTTGTGGGACTGGTAGGAAACATTTTCTCCATCCTCTGCGCCAACTGGATCGCCAAGGCATTTACCCCCGGTCTCTTCCAGTGGCTGTTCGGCGGCTCCCTCATTGACGGGATCACCGATGCCATTGCCAGCGGCGGGGACGGAATTGCCCAGGTCATGGAACGGTACGGCAGCTTTATCCCCCAGTCCATCCAGGAATCCATCCTGGAACAGGTGAACCAGGCGGCCCAGGGTTCTGCCGCAGAAACCGCTTCCCAGATCGTCTCCCAGGTCATTGAGCCGCTGCTGGCTCCCATCCTGAACATTGTGGTGTTCCTGGTGGTCTACCTGGTGCTTCGTCTGGTGGTGGTCCTTATCATCAATCTGCTTCGGATGGCAAACCATATTCCCCTGGTGGGAGGAGCCAACCGGGCCATGGGCCTGGTGCTGGGTCTGGGCGCCGGCGTAGTGGATGTATTTCTTTTTATGTGTGTGCTTTGGGCGGTGGTCTCCATCACCAACAACCAGCTGGATTGGCTCAACCATTCCCTGCTGGAGACCAGCCGCTGCTATACTTTGTTCACCCAGGTGAACCCGTTTATGTAAAGAGGTGAAAAATCAGAATGCTTTGTGTCCGTTGCAACAAGAGAACTGCTGTAGTGTTTGTCCAGCGCAATGAAGGTGGACAGACCAAACAGGAGGGCTACTGCATGACCTGTGCCCGCCAGCTGGGAATCAAGCCGGTGGAAGACATTATGAAGCGCTTCGGCATTTCCGACCAGGACCTGGAGGGAATGGAGGAGCAGATGAATCAATTTATGCAGGAGGGGGGCGGCGGAATGTTCCCCTTCATGAACCCGGGGGACGACGGAGCCATGGATGCCCTTACCTCTGATGCAGAGGGAGAGGAGGGATTCTCCGCAGGAGGAAACGCCACCTTTCCCTTTGCCTTCGGGGTCCAGAAACAGGACGAGGGAAAGAAGAACGAGAAAAAAGGCCCCCGTCCTCCCCAGCGGAAGTTTTTGGATAACTACTGCGATAACCTGACCGCTAAGGCTAAGGCAGGAAAGCTGGACCGGATCATCGGCCGGGACCGGGAAATTTACCGGACCATTCAGATCCTCTGCCGCCGCCAGAAAAATAACCCCTGCCTGATTGGTGAGGCAGGCGTGGGCAAAACCGCCATTGCAGAGGGAATCGCCCAGCGGATCGTGGCAGGACAGGTGCCTGCCCGGCTCCAGAATAAGGAAATCTACCTGCTGGACCTGGCCGCCCTGGTGGCCGGAACCCAGTTCCGGGGCCAGTTTGAGCAGCGGGTCAAGGGCCTTATCTCGGAGGTAAAGAAGGATGGGAACATCATCCTTTTCATTGACGAAATTCACAACATCACCGGCGCCGGGGACAGCGAGGGGGCAATGAATGCCGCCAACCTGATGAAGCCCGCTCTCAGCCGGGGGGAGATTCAGGTCATCGGTGCCACCACCTTCGGGGAATACCGGAAATATATTGAAAAGGACCAGGCCCTGGAACGCCGGTTCCAGCCGGTCCGGGTGGAGGAACCCAACATCGCCGACACCATCACCATGATGGAAGGTATCAAAGAGTATTACGAGAATTACCACACCGTCAAGATTCCCCAGGAGATTCTGGGGGCAGTGGTTCGGCTGTCCGAACGGTATATCAGCGACCGGTTCCTGCCGGATAAGGCCATCGACCTGCTGGACGAAGCCTGTGCCTGCTGCAACCTGCGCCATCCGGAAATCACCCGGTACCTCAAGGCCCAGAAGGACCTGGAAACCCTGAAACAGCAGGAGCAGAACCTGGAAAACCCGGCAGGGGAGGACCAGCAGATCGACTACGAAAAGCTGGCCACCGTCAAGACCCAGCTGGCCAAGGTGACCCAGGAACTATCTGACCTGGAAGACCAGGTGGCCGATATTCCGGTGACCATGGAAGATGTGGCCAAGGTCATTGAGCTTTGGACCGGAATCCCGGCGGTAAAAATCAAGGAGAGCGAGTTTGTGAAACTCCAGGGCCTGGAAAGCGCCCTCTCCTCCAAAATCATTGGCCAGGACGAGGCGGTCCATCTGGTGGCTCAGGCCATCAAGCGGAGCCGTGCCGACTTGGCAGGTCAGCGCCGTCCCGCCAGCTTTATCTTTGTAGGACCCACCGGCGTGGGTAAGACCGAGCTGGTCAAGCAGCTGGCCCAGCAGCTTTTCGACAGTGTGGACCCCCTTATCCGGATTGATATGAGTGAGTATATGGAGAAGCACACCGTCAGCCGCCTGATTGGCTCTCCTCCGGGATATGTGGGCTATGACGAGGCAGGCCAGCTTACCGAAAAGGTCCGCCGGAAGCCTTACAGCGTGGTCCTCTTTGACGAAATCGAGAAGGCTCACCCGGATGTAATGAACATCCTCCTTCAGATTCTGGACGAGGGCAAAATCAACGACGCCCAGGGCCGGAGCGTGGATTTCTCCAACACCGTCATCTGCATGACCTCCAACGCCGGCAGCACCGACAAGACCGGCAGCTTCGGCTTCGGCTCCACCCAGGAAGCCGCCAGCAAGGAGCGGAGCATGAAGGGACTGCAGGAGTTCCTCCGTCCCGAATTCCTGGGCCGGGTGGATGAAATCATCACCTTCCGTCCCCTGGAACAGGCCGACCTGGAGCGGATCGCCGCCCTTATGCTGGAGGAATATAAGCCGGGTATGGCTGCCCGGGGCATCCAGCTCAGCTGGACCCCCGCCGCCCTGACCGCTCTGGCCAGGAAAGCCGGAGCCAAGTTTGGGGCCCGGGACCTGCGCCGGACCATCCGGAAAGAGGTGGAGGACCCCATCGCCCAGCGGCTGGTGGACGGGGAAGTCCCCGGCCAGATCATTCTGGATGCAGAGGAAGACACACTTCTCTTTAAGTAAAATCACCCTTCCCCTGTGCCTGGCACAGGGGAATTTTTGAGGGAAGGAGGAAACCGCCTTGGGAAAAAGAAAACTGCTTTTGGGACTGGTCCTCCTTCTTTTGGGAGCCGGGGCAGCGGTGATGCTGCTGCGGCCCTCCGCCCCCGACCCTATGGGAAGCGTGGGTCTGATTACCCAGCCCACCGCCCTCTACTCCGTTTACCTGGATTTTGAGGAAAACGCCTGGACCCCGGAGGACCGGCAGTTCCAGGCTGGACAGCTCTCCCTGGCCCTGGACTGGCTCCGGGAACAGGGGAAAGAGTACGGGGCAGACCTGAACCTTACCACCCAGCAGGAGGACCCGGCCCTGGCCTGTCAGGCTTCCTACGACGGACCCATAGGGGACGGGGAATCCCCCCTGGTATCGGAGTTTGACCGGTGGACCCAGGAAGTCTGCCGCCAGCTGAGTGAGGAATCTGACCAGGAACGGGTGGGAGTTCTTTTCTTTCTCCCGGCCACGGGACAAAGCTACACGGTAGTATACAAACCGGAGTATGAAAATGATTATTACTATGAGTATAGCGTGATCTTCCAGTATCGTCCCCATACCCTGGAAAATCAGTGGCCGGGACCGGCTGTCCTGGCCCATGAAATCCTTCACCTGTTTGGGGCGGTGGACCTTTACCCGGGGCAGCAGTCCCTCTCACAGGAGCTGGCTGAGCAGGTGATTCATCGGTATCCTGACGAAATCATGTATACGGTCTACCAGGAGGGGGAGACGGTCAGCCTGGAAGAAATCTCCCAGCAGCTCAGCCCTTTCACCGCCTATCGGGTGGGATTGACCCGGGATCTGGAAGACTTGTCGGACCTGGAAGGGCTGACCGCAGAGTCCCCCGGAGTATGGGAACCGGTTTCCCAGCCATAGCCAACAAAGGAATGGAATGTCTATGAAGAAACTTTTGGTATATCTGAAAGAGTACACCCTGGAATGTATCGTCAGCCCCCTGTTCAAAATGCTGGAAGCGGGCTTTGACCTCTGTGTGCCCCTGGTGGTGGCGGCGGTCATTGATGTGGGCATTGCAGGAAACGACCGGAGCTATATCCTCTGGATGTGTCTGGTGCTGGTGGTGCTGGGCCTGGTAGGACTGACCTGCAGCCTGATTGCCCAGTGGTTTGCGGCCAAGGCGGCGGTAGGGTTTGCGGCCAAGGTCCGCCACGCCCTTTTTGAACACATCCTTTCCCTCAGCTACACCCAGCAGGACAACCAGGGAACCGCCACCCTCATCACCCGGATGACCAGCGACATCAACCAGCTTCAGAACGGGGTGAACATGGCCCTGCGGCTTATGCTCCGCAGTCCCTTTGTGGTGTTTGGCGCCATGGTCATGGCCTTCACCATCGACCTGCAGGCGGCCCTGATTTTTGTGGTGGTCATCCCTCTGCTCTGTGTAGTCATCTTTGGAATCATGGCTCTGAGCATGCCCCTCCAGAAACAGGTGCAGGCAGGGCTGGACCAGGTGCTGGGAATCGCCCGGGAGAACCTTACCGGTGTCCGGGTCATCCGGGCTTTCAACCGCCAGGAAGCGGAAGGGGAACGGTTCCGGGGGGCCAACCAGGCTCTGGACCGGCTCCAGCAGTTTACGGGAAAAATCAGCGGGGCCACCAACCCCATCACCTTTGTCATCATCAACCTGGGCATTGTGGCCATCCTTTACACCGGAGGCGTCCGGGTAAATACCGGCAGTCTGACCCAGGGCCAGGTGGTGGCCCTGGTCAATTACATGAGCCAGATTCTGGTGGAACTTATCAAGATGGCCAACACCATTGTGTTGGAAGTCAAGGCCATGGCCAGCGCCGCCCGGGTCCAGGCCGCTTTGGAACTGCCGGTGGGCCAGGAAAAGCCCCAGGCAGGCAAAACCGGAGACCCTGCCCATCCTGTGGCGGTGGAGTTCCGGGATGTGTCTGCCCGATATGATGGGGCAGGGGCCGACAGCCTGACCGGAATTTCTTTCCGGGCACTCCGGGGCCAGACCATCGGTGTTATTGGAGGAACCGGCTGCGGCAAGACCACCCTGGTCAACCTGATTCCCCGGTTCTACGATGTCTCTCAGGGCCAGGTCCTGGTGGACGGCACCGATGTGAGGGAATATGACCTGGAGACCCTCCGCCGGAAAATCGGGGTGGTTCCCCAGAAGGCGGTGCTTTTCCGGGGAACCATCCGGGAAAACCTGCTCTGGGGAAATCCGGATGCCACCGATGAGGAGCTTTGGACCGCCCTGGAGACTGCCCAGGCTGCCCAGGTGGTCCGGGATAAGCCCGGCGGCCTGGACGAAGAGGTGGAACAGGGGGGACGGAACTTTTCCGGCGGCCAGCGCCAGCGGCTTACCATTGCCCGGGCTCTGGTCCGTCAGCCGGAGATTCTGATTCTGGACGACAGCGCCTCCGCCCTGGATTTTGCCACCGATGCCGCCCTGCGGAAGGCCATCCGGGCCCTGCCTCAGGACCCCACCCTCTTTATCGTCTCTCAGCGGGCCGCTTCCATCCGGTTTGCGGACCAGATCCTGGTGCTGGAGGACGGGGTGCCCGCAGGGCTGGGGACCCATGACCAGCTGCTGGAATCCTGCCCAGTCTACAAGGAAATTTACGATTCCCAGTTCAAGCTTCCGGGAGAGGAGGAAAAGAAAAATGGCTAAGGAAAAACTCTCTCCTCAAAAACGGAATGACACCCTCCGGAAGGTGCTGGACCGGGTGCTGGTGTATAAGCTCCAGCTTCTGCTCAGCCTGGTTCTGGCTGCGGTGGTGGTGGCGGGAAGCCTTTACCTGCCTATCCTTACCGGCCAGGGGGTGGACTGTATTCTGGGGCCGGGCCAGGTGGATTTCAAGACCCTTATGGGAATCCTCCTCCAAATGGCGGTTACCATCCTGATTACGGCAGTGGCCCAGTGGTTCATGAACCGGTGCAATAACCAGATCACCTACCATGTAAGCCGTGACCTGCGGAACCAGGCCATGGATAAAATCCAGGTCATGCCCCTCAGCTACCTGGACACCCACAGTGTGGGCAGTATCATCAGCCGGATGATTGCGGATGTGGACCAGCTGGCTGACGGCCTTCTGCTGGGCTTTACTCAGCTGTTCAGCGGGGTGCTTACCATCCTGGGAACATTGGTTTTCATGTTCCGGGTCAGCCCCCTTATCACCCTGCTGGTAGTCTGCCTGACCCCTCTCAGTCTGCTGGTGGCCTCCTTCATTGCCAAACAGACCTACCACCTGTTCCTGGAACAGAGCCAGGTCCGGGGCCGGCAGACCGCCATCATTGACGAAATGATTGGCAACCAGAAGGTGGTCCAGGCGTTCAGCCGGGAAGGGGCGGTGCTGGAAGAATTTGATGAAGTCAACGAGACACTTCGTCAGTGCAGCGGAAAGGCCACCTTTTTCAGCAGCCTGACCAACCCCTGCACCCGGTTTGTAAACAATATGGTGTATGCGGCGGTCTGCGTGGCCGGGGCCCTGCTGGTATTGGCAGGACGACTGACGGTGGGCAGTCTGTCCGCCCTTCTCAGCTATGCCAACCAGTACACCAAGCCCTTCAATGAGATTTCCGGGGTGGTCACCGAACTCCAGAACGCTCTGGCCTGCGGGGCCCGGGTGCTGGAAATCATCGAGGCTCCCGCCCAAGTGCCGGAAGTCCCCGGAGCCAGGACCCTGGAACCGGACGGCCGGGTGGAGCTGGACCATGTTTCCTTCAGCTATACCCCCGACCGGCCCCTTATCCAGGACTACTGCCTCCAGGTCAAGCCGGGCCAGCGGGTGGCCCTGGTAGGACCTACCGGCTGCGGCAAGACCACCGTCATCAATCTGCTCATGCGGTTTTATGATGTGGACAGCGGAGCCGTGCGGGTGGCAGGGGAGGACATCCGGGAGCTTACCCGGGAAAGCCTTCGGGCCAGTTATGGCATGGTGCTCCAGGAAACCTGGCTGAAACGGGGTACCATCCGGGAAAACCTGACCATGGGCAAACCGGATGCCACCGACGAGGAAATCATTGCTGCCGCCAAGGCCAGCCACGCCCACAGCTTTATCCAGCGGCTTCCCCAGGGGTACGATACCATCATCGGGGAGGATGGGGGCTCTTTGAGCCAGGGCCAAAAGCAGCTTCTCTGCATTGCCCGGGTCATGCTCTGTCTGCCTCCCATGCTGATTCTGGACGAGGCCACCAGCAGCATTGACACCCGTACCGAAATCAAGATTCAGCAGGCCTTTGCCACCATGATGAAGGGGCGGACCAGCTTTATTGTGGCTCACCGCCTTTCCACCATCCGCCAGGCGGATGTGATCCTGGTCATGAAGGACGGCCAGATCATTGAGCAGGGGAACCACGAATCCCTTTTGGCCCAGAACGGGTTCTATGCCCAGCTTTACAACAGCCAGTTTGAAGAATAAAAAAAACGGGGACGAATTTTCGTCCCCGGTTTTTTGCTCCGGTATTATTACTCGCGGAGGATAAACTTCTCAATGGCCAGCCCGACCCCGTCGTGGTCATTGTCCAGGGTGATAAAGTTGGCAACAGCCTTGACTTCAGGTACGGCGTTGGCCATGGCCACACCCATGCCGGCCAGCTGAATCATCCCCTTGTCATTCCAGCCGTCACCGCAGGCCATCAGGTTTTCCGGTGTCAGGCCCAGGGTGGTCAGCAGCCGTTCCAGACTGGCGGCCTTGTCCACCCCCAGAGGCATAGCCTCCAGGAAGTAGGGCATGCTCCTGTAAACCGAAAGCCGCCCCTCGAACTGCTTGGCCAGAAGAGGCTCCAGGGAAGCCAGTTTCTCCGGCTCTCCCGCCAGGAGAAATTTGTTTACGGGATAGTTCACATACTTCACCAGGTCTTTTACCCCGTAGGCCTGGATCTTGTTGATCATGCACTCCACCTTTACATAGTGGTCCTCCGGACTTTCGGTAACGATTCCCCGGTCATCGTAGGTAAGAATGGTCACCTCATGCTCCCGGGCAAAGGCGCAGAGTTCCTCAATATAGGGGGAAGGAAACCGAATCTCCACCGGTACCTCCCCGGTGGCACAGTTGGTGATTTTTCCACCGTTGTAACTTAAAATGTATCCGCCGGAGGAAGCCAGATCCAGCTCCTCGGCCAAAGGGCGGATGCCTACTGTGGGCCGGCCGCTGGCCAGCAGGATTCGGGTGCCGGCCTTGGCAGCGGCAGCCAGAGCGGCCTTGGTGCGGGGGGTGATGATTTTTTGGGTATTGGTCAGGGTTCCGTCCAGATCCAGGGCCAGAACTTTATACTTCGACATGATTTGCAACGCTCCTTTTCCGTCTCTCCTGGGGGTATTGTAGCACAAAATGTCCCGGGGTGGAACCGTTTTTTTCTTGATTTGGTCCGGAAAAATTTGATATAATTAACCCCGGAGGAAGTGGGGAAAAATGAAAAAAGGCGGATGGCTGGTGCTTCTGGCAGGCTGCTTTTGGGGCAGCATGGGACTGTTCGTCCGGGGACTGGGTGAATACGGGTTCGACTCGGTCCAGGTGGCAGCCCTGCGGATGACAGTGGCAGCAGCGCTCTTTCTGATTTTAATGGTGCCCCGGAAAAAGGCAAAAATTTCTCTTAAAGACCTGCCGCTTTTTCTGGGCCTGGGCCTTTGCAGCGTATTGTTTTTCACGGTCTGCTATTTCCTGGCCATCCAGGCAATGAGCATGTCCACCGCTGCCATCCTGCTGTATACCTCCCCGGTCTGGGTGATGATACTGTCAGTGGCCTTCCTGGGAGAGAAAATCACCCTTCGGAAGCTGGCAGCTCTGGTGCTGGCCTTCGGAGGCTGTGTGCTGGTGTCGGGACCGGGCGGAACAGTCACCTTTCAGGGAATCCTCTTCGGCCTGGGCTCCGGGATAGGGTATGCCCTCTACAGCATCCTGGGAACAGTGGCTCTGCGGAAATATTCCACCCTCACCGTCACCGGATGGACCTTTCTGGTGGCGGCGGCGGGAAGCTGGGTAGTCTGCCGCCCGGGGGAAATGCTCTGCCTTTTGGGGGCGGCGCCCCAGAAAGCACCTTTGGCAGCGCTGCTGCTGGGGGCCGGGCTTATCTCGGCAGTGATTCCTTACCTCTGCTATACCCGGGGAATGGAGGAAATCGGTGCCGGCCGGGCAGCCATTCTTGCCACGGTGGAACCTTTAATGGCCACCCTTCTGGGGTGGCTGGTGTATCATGAATCCATTACCTTCCTGGGTGCCTGGGGCATCCTGGCCATCCTGGGAGCGGTAGTGCTGCTGAATCAAAAGGAGAAAGAATCATGAAAATGATCGTACTGGGCACCGGCAATGCGGTGGTGACCAAATGCTATAATACCTGCTTTGCCCTCACCGAGGGGGAGGAAATTTTCCTGGTGGACGGGGGCGGCGGAAACACCATTCTCTCCCGTCTGAAAGAGGCGGGACTGGACTGGAAGAATATTTCCACTGTCTTTGTCACCCATAAACACATGGACCATATCCTGGGAATCCTCTGGATTCTCCGGATGTTCTGTCAGGGTCTGGCCCGGGGTCAGTACCAGGGCAGACCGGTGATTTACGCCAATCAGGAGGTGGCCCGTCTTTTGAAGGAGATGGCCGGAAGCCTGCTGGGCAAGAAGGAAGCGGCCTACCTGGGCCGGGAAGTAAAGATCCTGCCAGTGGAGGACGGGGATAAGGTCCAGGTCCTGGGCCGGGAGGTGACCTTCTTTGACATCCGCTCTACCAAAGCAGATCAGTTTGGCTTCTCCATCCGGCTGGACCAGGACCGGAAGCTCACCTGCTGCGGGGATGAACCCTACAACCCGGCGGAGGAACCCTACGCCAAGGGAAGCGCCTGGCTGCTGCACGAGGCTTTCTGCCTTTATTCCCAGGCGGACCGGTTCAAGCCCTATGAGAAAAACCACTCCACCGCCCGGGATGCTGCACGGCTGGCCCGGGAACTGGGAGTGGAAAATCTGGTGATCTACCACACCGAGGACCAGAACCTGGAACAGCGGCAGAAGCTGTATACCGCCGAGGCGCGGGAGGAGTTTTCCGGAAACATTTATGTTCCCTATGACCTGGATGTGCTGGAACTGTAATCGGCAGGGAAAACTATTTAACACTTAATATAAGAAGATTGATTCCCGGGCAGGATGCCCGGGAATTTTTTGTGCATTTTTCTCCTCAAAAATATAGCGGGAATTTTACATTGGTTTACAAATCTTTTCCCTGGTTTGGGTGGTGGACTTTACACGCTCGCCTGTATACTGGCATTGTGCCCGGGAGATGAGGAAAGCTCACCGGAGCAAGAAAAAGAAAAGTTACCAACCATAAAGGAGAGAATCTTAACCATGAAAAAGATTATTGCTATGGTGCTCAGCCTCTGCCTGGCCGGCGCCCTTCTGACTGCTTGCGGCTCTCAGACCACTGAGACTGCCGGCGACACTGCCGAAGCTACCACTGCTCCCACCGCTGCTGCTGAAGAACAGGAAGAGACCGCTACCGTCAGCGGCACCGTGACCACCGGTGGTTCCACCTCTGTTGAGAAGGTGGTAGGCGCTTTCATCGAGGCTTTTATGCAGGCTAACCCCGATGTTGATGTTACTTATGATCCCACTGGTTCCGGCGCCGGCATCACTGGTGCTTCCGAGGAAACCCTGGACATCGGCCTTTCCAGCCGTGCTCTGAAGGATGAGGAAGCTCAGAGCGGCCTCACCGGCACCACCTTCGCCCTGGACGGCATTGCCATCATTGTGAACAATGAGAACACCGTTGAGGACCTGACCCTGGAGCAGATCAAGGGCCTGGCTACCGGCGAAATCACCAACTGGAGCGAGGTCGGCGGACCTGACGCCCCTGTAGTTCTCATCGGCCGTGAGGCTGGCTCCGGCACCCGTGACGGCTTCGAGAGCATCGTTGATGTAGAGGATGCCTGCAAGTACGAGCAGGAGCTGAACTCCACCGGCGGCGTCATCGCTGCTGTAGCTTCCAACCCCAACGCTTTTGGTTACGCTTCCCTGTCTGCTGTGGAGGATACCGTTAAGGCTGTTACCGTCGGCGGCGTAGCTGCTACCGAGGAGACCGTTCAGGACGGAACCTACCAGATCCAGCGTCCCTTCGTATTCGTCACCAAGGACGGTGCCGAGCAGAGCGAGGCTGTCAAGGCTTTCATGGAGTTTGCTCTCAGCGCTGATGCCGCTGACCTGATCCGGAACGCCGGCGCTGTTCCGCTGGCCTGAGTTCCATAGGGAAGAACAAAATCCCCACAATAAATTGAAGAAGGGGCCGGCTGCTTGCTGCCGGCCCCTTTTTCCAGGGGGATAACTGCTGAAAGGGGCGTGAAAATGGAAATGGAACAAGTAAAGAAACCCCTGGGCGGAACTGTCCTTCAGACTGCACATGAGACCCAGGAAAAGGTGAATAACGAGGCCACCACCCGGAACATGCGGAAGGTTCTGCGGGACGGAGTGGAAAAGGTGATGAACGGATTGTTCTTTGCCTGTGGCATGGTGGCCATTATGGCCGTGCTTCTCATTACAGGATATATGGTGGTGGCGGGACTGCCTGCCATCGGGGAAATCGGCGTGACGGAATTCCTCTTTGGCACCCAGTGGGCTTCCACCGCTGCCGAACCCAAATTCGGGATTCTGCCCTTCATTCTTACCAGTGTCTGGGGCACCCTGGGCGCCATCCTCATCGGTGTGCCGGTGGGTCTGCTCACTGCTGTATTCCTGGCCAAAGTGGCCAGTCCCGAGGTGGCGGCTGTGGTCCGTCCTGCGGTGGAGCTTCTGGCCGGAATCCCCAGCGTAGTCTACGGCCTCATCGGCATGATGGTCCTGGTCCCCGCCATGATGGATATTTTCAATCTGAATAACGGCACCTGTCTGCTGGCAGCCATTCTGGTCCTGGCCATTATGATCCTGCCCTCCATTATCTCGGTGAGTGAGACGGCTCTGCGGGCTGTCCCCCGGGAATACGAGGAAGCCAGTCTGGCCTTGGGGGCCACCAAGATCGAGACCATCTTCAAAGTGAGCATCCCCGCCGCCAAAAGCGGCATTGTAGCCGGTGTGGTTCTGGGCGTAGGCCGTGCCATCGGCGAAGCCATGGCCGTTATGATGGTGGCCGGCAATGTAGCCAATATGCCCGGCCTTTTCAAGAGCGTGACCTTCCTGACCACTGCGGTGGCCAAGGAAATGAGCTATGCCAGCGGCCTGCAGCGTCAGGCACTGTTCAGCATTGCCCTGGTCCTCTTTATCTTCATCATGATCATCAATGCTCTGCTGAATTTTGTGCTGAAAAAGGGAGACAAACATGATTGAAACTGAAAAGCGCAGTCTGAAACGCCGGGTATATGAGAGCGTGTTCAAGACCCTGGTTTATGCCAGCGCTCTGCTTACTGTGGCCCTGTTGGTGGTGCTGATCGGGTATGTATTCGTGCGGGGAATCCCCCATATCACCGCCCAGCTTCTTTTCACCGCCCCCAGCGCTATCAAGGATACCATCGGCATCCTGCCTAATATTCTCAATACTCTTTACATTATCATTTTCACCCTGATCATTGCCCTGCCCATTGGCGTGGGCGCAGCGGTCTACCTTACCGAGTACGCCACCAACCGGCGGCTGATCTCGGTGGTGGAGTTTGCCACCGAGACCCTGGCCGGCATCCCCTCCATTATCTATGGTCTGGTGGGTATGCTCTTCTTTGCCCAGATGCTGGGCTTTAAGACCAGCCTTCTTTCCGGCGGATGCACCCTGGTCATTATGATCCTGCCCACCATCATCCGTACCACCCAGGAATCCCTGAAAACCGTTCCCGCCAGCTACCGGGAAGGGGCTCTGGGACTGGGAGCTACCAAATGGTATATGATCCGGACCATCATCCTGCCCTCCTCCCTCAACGGTATCGTTACCGGCTGTATCCTTTCCATCGGCCGCATCGTGGGAGAAAGCGCCGCCCTCCTCTTTACCGCCGGCGTAGGCACTGTGGTTTCGGGCAGCATTATCCGGACCTTCAGCCGCAGCGGCGGCACCCTCAGCGTGGCTTTGTACATGTATGTAAGCGAGCGGGGAGAATTTGATGTAGGCTTTGCCATTGCCGCCATCCTGATGATTCTGGTACTCATCATCAACGGCGGGGCAAAACTGGCCGGGAAAAAACTGAAAAACAAGGCTTAAAGATAGAAGGAGCAATTCGTAATGGAAAACAACATTATTCTCCAGACCAATCAGCTCAAGCTGTATTACGGAGATTTCCTGGCCCTGAAGGGAATTGACATGAAAATCCCCCGTCAGGAGATCACCGCTTTCATCGGACCCAGCGGCTGCGGCAAATCCACCTTCCTGAAGACTCTCAACCGGATGAATGATCTGGTGGAAGGGGTAAAGATCGAGGGCGAGGTGCTGTACAACGGCCAGGATATTTTTGATAAGAATGTGGATGTTACCTGGCTGCGGAAGAAGATCGGCATGGTATTCCAGAAGCCCAATCCCTTCCCCATGAGCATCTATGACAACATTGCCTACGGCCCCCGCCTCCACGGCACCCATTCCAAGGCGGAACTGGATGAACTGGTGGAGCGCTCTCTCCGGGGCGCTGCCCTCTGGGACGAGGTAAAGGACCGGCTCAAAAAGAGTGCCCTGGGCCTTTCCGGCGGCCAGCAGCAGCGTATGTGCATTGCCCGGGCTCTGGCTGTGGAACCGGATGTGCTGCTTATGGACGAACCCACCAGCGCCCTGGACCCTGCTTCCACCATGCGGATCGAGGAACTGATGAGTGAGCTGAAAAAGCAGTACACCGTGGTCATCGTTACCCATAACATGCAGCAGGCTGCCCGTATCAGCGATAAGTGCGCCTTCTTCCTGGTAGGTGAGCTCATCGAGATGGGGGAAACCAGCCAGATTTTCGGACATCCTCAGGATAAGCGGACCGAAGATTATATCAGCGGCCGGTTCGGCTAAGGAAAGGGGAGAGCAGGATGAAATTGCGCAGCAACTATAACAAGAGCCTGGAACAGCTGGACCAGATGATTCAGGAGATGGGCTCTCAGACCCTCAGTGCCCTGGAAAGCGCCATGGCAGCCTGGGAAGCCCAGGATCAGGAGCTGGCCCGGGAAATTATGGCTGGGGATGCACAGATCAACCGTCAGGAAAAACAGATCGAACAGCTCTGCCTGGAACTGCTTCTTCGTCAGCAACCGGTAGCAGGGGACCTGCGCCGGGTAAGCGCCGGACTCAAGATGGTCACCGACCTGGAGCGGCTGGGAGACCACGCCCAGGATATTGCCCAGCTCAGCCTGGAGATGGGCAGCCCCCGGGAATATCCTCAGTGGTATGAACTGGTAAATACCATGGCCCGGACCGGTCGGGAGATGGTGGCCCAGGCCCTGGAGAGCGCCCGCACCGGCAATCTGGAACAGGCCATGGGGGTGTCTCAGCGGGACAATGAAGTGGATGAGGCATTCCAGAGCCTGAAAGGGCTGCTGGCCCAGAGCCTGGCCGCTCAGCCCGGCCAGATGGACGAGATTCTGGACTGGCTCATGCTGGCCAAATACCTGGAACGGGTGGCAGACCATGCCGTCAATCTGGGAGAATGGGTGGTTTTCAGAATTACCGGAAGCTATAAAAATACCCAGGTGCTGTAAGGCACCCGGCAGAAAGAGCCGTCCCCTTGGGGGACGGCCCTTTTTTATAAGGGAGAAGAAGGAAAAGAATGGTTGAGTTTTATGGAAATTCTGGTATAATGTTAGGAAAATATGGCTTGCATACAGGTACCAAAAGTTAACAGCAGAAGGAGCGCATAGGCTTGAAAATTTTGATTGCAGGAGACGGTAAGGTGGGCGCAGCCCTGACCCGCCAGCTGTCTGCCGAAGGGTATGACCTTACCCTTATCGACAATAATCCCGAGGTATTGGCCAATACTGTAAACCAGTACGATGTTATGGCAGTGGAGGGCAACTGTGCTGCTATGGATGTGCTGGAGGAGGCGGGGGTCAAGGAGGCAGACCTTCTCATTGCCGCTACCAGTTCGGACGAGGTGAACATGATTTGCTGCCTTACCGCCCATGCCATGAACAAAAAGCTGCATACCATTGCCCGAATCAGAACTCCTGAATATGCCAATCAGCTTTACCTGATGCGGGGAATCTTTGCCCTGTCCATGAGTGTGAATCCGGAAAAGCAGGCTGCCCGGGAAATGCTCCGGCTGCTGCAATACCCTGGATTCCTCCACCGTGAAACCTTTGCCAAAGGCCGGGTGGAAATCGTGGAACTGAGAATTGATGAGGACAGCCCCCTGAAAAACCATCCCCTCAGCCAGCTGCCTGAAATTGTGGGATGCCGGGTACTGGTCTGTACCGTGGTGCGGGCCGGCGTAGCCAGCGCTCCCAGCGGTGACTTTGTCCTGAAAGCAGGGGACCGCATCTATGTGACTGCGCCCACCCATAACCTGGCCACCCTGCTGAAAAACCTGAAAATCATTGCCCGCCCCGTAAAACGGGTCATGCTCTGCGGTGCAGGACGAATCAGCTACTATCTGGCGGACCTGCTGCTCCGGGCCGGAATGCAGGTAAAAATTGTGGAGAAGGAATACGCTGCCTGCCGCCAGATTTCCGAACTGCTGCCCAGGGCAGAGGTGATTCAGGGAGATGCCAGCCGCCAGGCCACCCTGGAAAATGAAGGACTCCAGGATTATGATGCCCTGGTCAGCCTGACCGGTCTGGATGAGCTGAACATGGTCATCAGCATGATCGGCAGCAGCCTGAAGGTGCCGCATATCATCACCAAGCTGGGACACATGGAGAGCACCCCCATCCTCAACGAGCTTCCCATCGGAAGCATCGTCTACCCCAAGGAACTTTGCAGCAATACCATTGTCCGGTATGTGCGGGCACTGAAAAACCAGACCGGCGCTGCGGTGGCCGTCCATTCCATTGCGGACGGTCAGGCGGAGGCGGTGGAGTTCCTGGTGGACAAGGACACCCCCTGCTGCGGTGTTCCCCTGAAAGACCTGAAACTGAAAAACAATGTGCTCATCGTCTGCATCAGTCACGGGGAAAACATTGAGATCCCCCACGGCGATTCCTCCTACCAGGAGGGTGACACCCTGATCCTGGTCACCAGCGGAGATCATATCATTTACAGCCTGAATGATATTTTCCAGAGCTAAGGAGGAGGGACCATGAACTATAAAATGATCGGGAAATTCATTTCCCGTATCCTGATTCTGGAAGCCGCCTTTATGCTGGTCCCCCTGGTCATTGCCCTGGTGGAGGGGACCCGGGCGGATGCGTTCGGCTTTATCTGGTCCATCCTTCTCACGGTGGCTGCCGGTACCCTGCTGGGAGTTCTCTGCCGGAACGAAAACAGCCGGTTCCAGGCTCGGGATGGTCTGGTCTGCGTGGGATGCAGCTGGATCGCCATGAGCATCTTTGGCTGTCTGCCCTTCTATCTGAGCGGTTCCATCCCCCACTTTGTGGATGCCCTTTTTGAAATCGTCTCTGGCTTCACCACCACCGGTTCTTCCATCCTGTCGGATGTGGAAGCTCTTTCCCGGAGCATTCTCTACTGGCGCAGTTTCAGCCACTGGGTAGGAGGCATGGGCGTTCTGGTCTTCCTGCTGGGCCTTACCAGCCCGGGCGTGCGGGGCAGCGGCTTTACCATGCACCTGCTCCGGGCGGAAAGCCCCGGACCGGATGTAGGCAAACTGGTTCCCCACATGCGGGACACTGCCAAAATCCTCTACCTTATCTATATCGGACTTACAGTCCTGAACTTCTTCTTCCTGAAACTGGGAGACATGGATACCTTCGAGGCCATCTGTACCGCCTTCGGAACGGCGGGCACCGGCGGCTTCGGGGTGAAAAACGACAGCATTGCCGGGTACAGCCCCTATATCCAGAATGTCTGTACCGTGTTTATGCTCCTGTTCGGAATCAACTTCAGCTGTTACTTCCTGCTCCTGGTGGGGCATGTGAAGGAAGTGTTCAAGGATGAGGAGCTGCGGTGCTACCTGGGAATGGTCCTGGCCAGTATCGCACTTATTGCCTTCAATATCCGGGGAATGTATGAGACCCTGGAGGAGACGGTCCGCCACGCCGCCTTTCAAGTGGCTTCCATTGTCACCACCACCGGTTTTGCCACCACCGACTTTGACCTCTGGCCCAGTTTCAGCAAGACCATCCTGCTATGCCTTATGTTTGTGGGCGCCTGTGCAGGCAGTACCGGCGGCGGCATGAAGGTGGGACGGCTCCTCCTCATCTTCAAAAACCTGCGGAGAAGCGTCCACCGGTTTGTCAGCCCTAGCCAGGTCCAGGTGGTCCGGAACAATGACCGGGTCATCAGTGAGGAAGTCCTCAACAACACCAACGCCTATCTGGCCGCTTACGGTGTGCTGGTCATCCTCAGCTTCATTATTGTAAGCCTGGACGGTTTCAGCATTACCACCAACTTCAGTGCGGTGGTTTCCTGCTTCAACAACATCGGCCCCGGCCTGGAGGCAGTGGGCCCCACCTGCAACTTCGGCGGGTACAGCGATTTGAGCAAAATCGTTCTGACCCTGGATATGCTGGCCGGCCGTCTGGAGATTTTTCCCATTCTGGTCCTGTTCAGCCGCCGCACCTGGAAACGATAAGACCAATCAAAAAAGACCTGACAGAAATTTCTGTCAGGTCTTTTCTGTTATACATATCTTTGGGTGGCCACATCAATGACTCCCCGGGTGGTGAGCCGAAGGGTGGGAATCACCGGCAGAGCCATAAAGCTCAGGGTCATGAAGGGGTCGATTCCCCGGTTTACCCCCAGGGCGAAGGCCGCTTCCTTGGCCCGTTCCAGCAGAGTATTTACCTCGACCAGGTCCTGGTTGGTCATCAGGCCCGCAATGGGCAGGGCCAGCTGGGCCACCGGCTTGCCCTTGGACCAGACCACAATGCCGCCCCGGTTTTCCACCACCTGGTTGACGGCCCGGGCCATCTCCTCCTCACTGGTGCCCACCACAATAATGTTGTGGCTGTCATGGGAAATGCTGGTGGCAACGGCACCCTCCCGGAGCCCGTAGCCCTGGATGTACCCCATTCCGATGTGATGGGTGTTCTTGTGCCGCTCCACCACTGCGATTTTCAGAATGTCCTTCTCAACATCAATGGCCTGGGCATAGCCCAAATCCCGGGAAAGAATTTCGCCGGGAATCAGCCCGATCAGTCCCCGGGGCCGCTGGTCGGTCAGGTCCTCCGGGGTGAGGGAAGAGAGGCGGAAGGTGTCGGCGGCCAGAGCCTCCAGACGGGGCTCAATGGCCGGGTCGGGAAAGGCCTTCATCTGGCCGTCCTCATACCAGACCTGTCCTTCCTTGGCCACCATCAGGACCTGGAAGTTCTCGAAGTTGTCTACCGCCACAAAATCCGCCAGATAGCCGGGAGCAATGGCGCCCCGGTTGTTCAGCAGAAAATACCGGGCGGCGTAATGGCTGGCCGCCTTTACCGCCACAATGGGGTCCACTCCCTGCTGGATGGCCCGGCGGACCATGTAGTCAATGTGCCCCCGCTCCAGCAGGTCGCTGGGATGTTTGTCGTCGCAGGCGAACATGCACCGTTCCTGATACCTGGTGGTGAGCAGGGGAAGAAGGGCATCCAGATTCTGGGCGGCAGTGCCCTCCCGAATCATAATGAATTGGCCCAGCCGCAGCTTGTTCAGGGCATCTTCCAGGGAGTAGCACTCGTGGTCGGAGTAAACCCCGGCGGCTACATAGGCGTTCAGGTCCTTCCCCGCAAGGCCGGGGGCGTGACCGTCGATTTTCTTGTGGTGAGCCTGGGCGGCTACGATTTTTTCCAGGGCAGTCCGGTCACCTCCCGCAACCCCCACAAAGTTCATCATTTCCGCCAGCCCCAGCACCCGGGGATGGTCGTAGAAGGAGTCAATGGCCCGGTAGTCCAGCACCGCCCCGCTCTCATCCATGGGGGTGGCAGGGACGCAGGAGGGAAGCATAAAGAATACATCCAGAGGCAGATCCTGGGTGGCCTGGAGCATATAGTCGATGCCCTCGTTTCCCATTACATTGGCAATTTCGTGAGGGTCAGTGATGACGGTGGTGGTGCCGTGGGGGACCACTGCCCGGGCAAACTGGGCGGGGGAGACCAGGGCGCTTTCCAGGTGTACATGGGCGTCAATAAAGCCGGGAAGAAGGATTTTACCGGTCATGTCCAGCTGGGTCAGACCCTCATAGTGGTCCGAGATACCCGCAAACAGTCCCTGGGTGATGGCAATGTCTCCGGTGGCAAGTTCATTGGAAAACACATTCACATAGGTACAGTTTTTCAGAACCAGATCAGCAGGCCGGCGCCCGGCGGCCACCTCCACCACCTGCCGCTTGATTTCCAGGCGGCGGCTGATTTTTCCGGTGTAGCTCTCCTGATAATTGGCCATTAGAATCACCTCGCAATCATTCTGTTACCCGTTAGGGTAGCACAACCAAAATCAAAAGTAAACCCTTTTTCCAAAAGCGTTGAAAAGCCGGGGAAAGGGACATATAATAAGGGTAAAATCACCCGGGGACAGGAGGAGACCCATGGCTTACGAAAAACTGCTCAACGAGATCTATGCGGCCCTTTCCCTGGAATATGTCTGGCCGGAATACCGCCCTGCCTTCCGGAAAAGCGAGTCCCCCGACTGGGTCAACCCGGCCATGGAATTGGGGCTGGAGGTAAGCCAGGCCCTTATGCCGGAGGACGGCCAGACCGAGAGCTTTATTGAACAGTACCTGGGCAAACCCCGGGAAGAAATTCCCCTGGCCGCCCTGGAACGGTACAAGGGCCGGCTTCATTTCTATAACGGTCGGTTCTGGGCCATCCTCCCAGGAGAAAATGAAAAGTACACCGACTTTGAAAAGGCGACCTTCCGGTTTGAGAAAAAGCTGGAAAAGCTGAACACCAACTACCAGAAAATGAAGTACAATGGGCTTTACCTCTTTGTCCACCCGGCAGGGGAGCAAGGCCCTGATATGGCCGGACTGTTCCACTGGATGAAGGACCGACAGAGCCGGGAAAAGGTCCGGTTTGACTGGGTGTTCCTTCTCTGCCGCAACCGGCTTACTGTCCTGGATTTCCAAAAGGACAGGATGGAAGCCTACCGGATCTCCGCCCGGGGAGAGAACTTTCTCACCCATGAGGCGGAACGAATCCGGGAGGTGGGAATCTGGAAAGACGGGGTCCCTTTCCGGGACTGACCGGGGTCATTCTCCGGCCATGACCCGGGCCGCCTGCCGCCCTGCCTGGTCGTAGGCGGGCTGATGGTAGTGGAACTGGTCCTTCATTAGGTCAAGGCTGTCCGCAAAGGTAGCGGCCAGGACCAGGCCGGGCTCCTCCCGGCAAAGTTCCTCCTGGGCCTGACGAATCAGGGCATACCGCTCTTCCAGCTGGGCCCCGGTGAGACCGTCCCGCCCCTGAGGATAGACGGGATAATTGAAGTGGCCGATTTGAATGAGGCCGCACCGCTGAATGCCTGCGGCCCGGAACCGCTCCCAGAGGACCAGGAAGTTCTTCTTGTATTCCTGAACGGTAAGGCCCTTGTCCCCGTCGGTCTCCCCCTGACACCAGAGCATGTAGATGCGGGCAGGTTCCCCCTGGTTGGCCCGGAGCCAGGCCAGGGCATCCTGAAACCGGGTCAGGGCGTCCTTGGCCAGATAATCCAGCCACTGGCCGGTGGAGGTGCCTCCTTCGGAAGCAGAGACCCCCACCACCGAACGGCCGGTGAGGGCATAATATTCCGCTACAAAGGCCGAGACAAGACTGCCGGTTTTCTTGGCGCCGTCATCCAGTCCGCCGGGACGGTTTTCCTTTTCCCCGAAAGGCTCTTCCAGAGGAAACAGCTGACCCGGGGCAGTGACGGCCCGGTATTCCCAGCCGCTTTCCGGAGGGCAGAGAGGAGCCAGTGAGGCATCTCCCCGCCCTGCCATGTTGGACTGGCCTGCAAACAAAATCAAATCATAGGGATGTTTCATGGTAAACTCCTGTAAAAATACTTTTCCCAAGTATACCACCGCTGGGGCAGGAATGGTATCCCGCACCCGGAAAAAGGAGGAGAAAAGATGGACTTGGAAGCCCTGAGCATGGACGAGCTGTTCTTTTTTGACCAGAAACGGGAGGCCCTGCCCCTTTACTTGGCTCTCCGGGACAGGATGGAAAAGGCCGGGATTCCCGGAACATTCCAGGCCAAAAAAACTCAGATATCCTTTATCAACCGTCACCTGTTCGGGGCGGCCTCCTTTCTGCCGGTGCTGAAAGCAAAAGACCGGCCGGGGCCTTTTCTTACGGTCACTTTCGGGCTGGACCATCGGCTGGATTCTCCCCGGATTCACGGGGTGGTGGAGGCTTATCCCAACCGCTGGACCCATCATATTGTCATCGGAAAAGAGGAAGAACTGGACCGGGAACTGATGGACTGGCTGATGGAAGCCTCCCTTTTTGCGGCTGGCAAACGGTGAAAAGCCGGACTGAGATAAAAAGGAGAAAACAGTGAAAACATCCTGGAAAAAGCGGGTGGGGCAGCTTCTTTTGGAGATTGCCCTGACCACCCTGATACTGGTGGGAATCAAAATTTTTATGGAGGGAATGTACCTGCTGGGGGTCCCTCAGCAGGAGGAGGTGACCCGGGTCACCCTGTCTTACCCTCAGCGTACCCAGGAAATAAAGGAGGTGGAGGACCCGGAAGAAATTCTTCTGGCGGTCCAGCTTACCGCTTTCTTGAAGTACAGGCCCCTGGCTGGGGCAGACCTGGCAGACCAGCCTTTAGTGACCATCACCTATTACACCGCAGAAGGAAAGGAAATCACCCTTTCCGCCAGTGAAGATACCGTCTGGTGGAAGGGAAGGGCCCATCCCCTGAAACATCCAGGGAACTTTATCAAGATGACGGAGGGGATCTTCTTTCTGCCCGAAGTACAGGCGGAAGCCTGATAAAGTAAATCCATTTAAAAAGACTGCCCCCGCTTCGGATATTCCGGAGCGGGGGCAGAAGCGTAAGGAAAATCCTTTTCAGGATAGCGTAGAGGAGAGGGCGGCTTTCAGCCGGGCCAGGTCCCCCTCATCCGGGTGGGAGAGGGCCTGGTCAAAGTTTTCCAGCATGGCGGTCCGCCGGGGACTGTCCTCCATGACCTGATACCGGTCACGGACAGCCTGGGGCATTTTCCCCTGGCACATATACTGCCCGGCCAGCTTGACCTGAGAGGGCAGCAGGGCAGAGACCCGGCCCAGGATCTGGTCAAAGTAGGCGGGAGAACCGCCGAACCCGGCGGTGCCGAACAGGAACACCTGCTGGCCGGTGAGGGTTTTCAGGAAATCAGCCACGGACTCATCGCAGCTGCCTTTGTCAGTCCAGAATCCTACATAAAGGGTCTGGGCTTCCAGAGCCTTGGGGTCGGGCTGACCAAAATAAATGCACTCTTCCGGGGGCAGAGCCTCCCGAATGGTCTGAGCCAGCAGGGCAGTGTTGCCGGTGCGGCTGGAAAAAACAATGGCGTAGCTCATAGGAATTCCTCCTTTTCAAAGATGCAGCGGGCGCCCTGGTGGGACATCATTCCCTTGAGGCATTGGTTGCACCGCCGGCAGAAATTTATACCCCTGACCTGACCGGAAAAGGCCTTCCGGGGCCAGGCTGGGTCAGCCAGAAGTGCCCGGCTGAGGGCGGCACAGTCTATCCGCCTCTGGGCCAGCTGCTCTTCCACAAAATCAGGATGGGTCAGTCCGCCTACCCCGCAGATGGGGAGCCGGGTCAGGGAACGGACCTGGTCGCAGAACTTGAGGAAACAGCCCTCCTCCCCAAAATCCGGGTGGTTCTTGGGCGGGATGGTGTCGGACAATTTCCCGTGGTCGGCCAGGGTCACATGAAAACTGGTGACACCGGCTTTTTCCAGCAGGGGAACAAAGACGGAAAGCTCCGATTCAGGGACCCCGGCTTTCCCGTAGTGGGGGTCTTCCTGAATCACTGCCAGCTTGTAATCAATGGGTATCTGGGGAAGGGCTTCCCGGATGGCGGACACGGCCTCCACTCCAAACCGGGCCCGATTCCGGGCGCTTCCCCCGTACTGGTCGGTGCGGCGGTTGAAGTAGGGGGAACTGAAACTGCCGCACATCCGGTCCCCGTGGACCTGGACCATGTCAAACCCGGCCTGGACAGCCAGCTGGGCCGCCTGACCGAAAGCCTGGGTGATTTGGGAGACCCTTTGGGCGGAAAGGCCGGTAATGTAGGGGCCCACCTCCTGATTCAGAAGTTCCCGCAGCTGGTCGTGGGAAATCTTTTTGGTCAGCACTCCGGGAAGATATTTCACCATCCCTTTGATATTGGAATCGGACTGGTGAAGCTGGGCGCAGAGAAGGCACCCTTCCTGGTGGACTGCCTGGGCCAAAGCCTGGTAAAAGGCAAATCCCTTTTTGGTGTAAAGGGAAGGCCCGAATTTCTGGGGCAGCACCGGCACATCGCCCAGGATGATCATGGAGCAGCCCCCGGCGGCAACCTGCCGCAGTTTCTCAATAAGGGCCTGCCCGGAAAGTCCCAGGGTGGTGGGGGCAAAGATGATTCGGTTTTTTAAGGTGATTCCCCCATAGTTGACGGGGGTGTTCAGGGATTGGCAGATGATGTTCCGCCCTCTTTCTTTTGTATTTTTGCCAGAAGGGCGAAAAGCTGTTCCTGCTCCGGTTGGCTAAGAGCGGAAAGGACTTCCTGGTCCCAGTCGAAAAAGACCTGGTGACTTACCTGAAAGGCTTCCTGGCCCTTGTCGCTCAGTTCCAGATGAAAGGCCCGGCCCTCTTTGGCCCGGGTGAGGAAGCCATCCTCTACCAGCCGGGTAATGCACCGCTGAGAATACCCCCAGTCCATCCCCAGGGCAGCGGTAAGCTGGGCCTGGGTGCAGCCGGGGTGCTTCCCTACATAAATCACCGGGAAAAGGGAACCGAAACTCAGCCCCAGCTCCTGGAGCCTTTCGGAGGTGTAAGCGGTAAACTGGCGGTGAAACCGGGTGGTATAGTAGGCTAAGGTCCCAAACATGGATCTTCACTCCTTTTACTTGACTAGGTCAAGTATACTCCAAAATCTTGACGAAGTCAAGTGTTTTGCCTGCTTTTTTTCGGGAAAACCGGGCGCAGCCTTGCAGGAAAATAGGAATCTATGGTATTATAACGATAATTGAAATTCCCTGTCTTTTAATGTAACAACCAGGACAGGGCAAAAGGAGTAAAAAAGTATATGAAGTGGGGAAAGCCTTGGTTATACCTTATAGGTGCGGCGGTTCTTGTCCTGATGATCAAGTACAGCGACGCCATCATCCAGGGGGGAAGCTCCCTGATTTCCATTATCACTCCCATGCTGGTGGGCTGTGCCATCGCCTATGTGCTGAATATTCTGGTGGATAAGGTGGAATCCCTTCCGCCCTTCCGGAATGAGACAAGTCCTCTGTATAAAGGCCGCCGGGCCATCAGCATCCTTGCATCCCTGGCAGTGCTGATTCTGACTGTGGTACTGCTGGTCCTCATCATTATCCCTCAGCTGGTGGATGCGTTCCGGGTGGTCCTGGCAGGCATTCCCCCTCTGCTGGAGCAGATTTCCAAGTGGGCGGTGGAGCAGGATATCGCCCTGCCTGAGATTCAGACTTGGCTCAGCGGGGTAAACTGGTCCCAGATGGCGGAAAAAATCATCAGCTCCTTCACCATGGGAATCGGCAGCCTCTTCAGTTCCACCGTCACCATCCTCAGTGGGTTGGGCAGTGTGCTGGTACGGACCGTAGTAGGGTTCATTTTTGCCCTTTACCTGCTGGCCGGAAAGGAAAAGCTGGGCGGCCAGATTCGGATTCTGGCCCGTACTTACCTGAAAGAGAAAACCTGCCGGAAGCTCGCTTACCTGTTCCACACTGCCAACGATGTGTTCACCCGGTTTATTGTGGGCCAGTGTACTGAGGCTGTCATCATCGGGGCGCTCTGCACCCTGGGCATGATCCTCTTCCGGTTCCCCTATGCCACCATGGTGGGTGTCCTGATCGGTGCTACCGCCCTTCTCCCCATTGTGGGTGCTTATCTGGGCGCGGGAATCGGCGCATTCATGATTTTCACCGTCAATCCTCTCCAGGCTGTGGCTTTCCTGATTTTCATTGTGGTCCTCCAGCAGCTGGAAGGCAACCTGATTTATCCCCGGGTGGTGGGCTCCTCCATCGGCCTGCCCGGAATCTGGGTGCTGGCGGCAGTCACCGTGGGCGGCGGCCTGGGGGGAATCGTGGGTATGCTTCTGGCAGTGCCTGCCACCGCTACCGCATACAAGCTGATTCGGCAGGATGTGATTCGGCGCAAGTCCGGTCAGCAGCCCGAAAATTAAAGAGTTTCAAGGCAAAAGCCTCCGAGTTTTTCGGAGGCTTTTTTCTTATGGGAAAGTGGTTTCTATGCTTGCGGAGTATAGGATGGGGGAGATATAATAAAGGCAAAAGGAGGGATTTTGTATGGAACTTCGGGTGCTTCAATATTTTCTGGCAGTGGCCAGGGAACAGAGTATTTCCGGGGCGGCCCAGTCCCTCCACCTGACCCAGCCCACCCTCTCCCGGCAGATGAAGGAGCTGGAGACCGAGCTGGGCAAACAGCTGATGATACGGGGAAGCCGCAAGGTCACCCTTACCCCGGAAGGGATGATTCTCCGGAAACGGGCGGAGGAGATCCTCAACCTGGTGGGCCGGACCCAGCAGGAAATCACCGGTCCGGAAGATACCGTATCCGGGGAAATCTATATAGGCGCCGGAGAGACCCAAGGGTTCCGGCATATAGCACGGCTGGCCCGGAACCTGCAACAGGAATACCCGGGAATACGGTTCCAGATGATCAGCGGGGATATCTCCGAGATTTGCGAGCAGCTGGACAAGGGATTGCTGGATTTCGGGCTCCTGTTGGGGGAGATGGATAAAAGCCGGTACTGCTTCCGGGAAATGCCGGTCCGGGACACCTGGGGCGTTTTAATGCGAAAGGACAGCCCTCTGGCCCAGAAGGAGGGGATAACGCCCCAGGACCTGTGGGATAAGCCCCTTATCCTGTCCCGGCAGATGGAAAACAAGGGGGCCCTCTACCGGTGGCTGGGGCGGGAACCGGCTCAGCTGACCACCGTGGCCACCTATAACCTGATTTATAACGCCTCCCTCATGGTGGAGGAGGGGATGGGCTATGCCTTCTCCCTGGACGGGCTGGTCAACATGACCCGGAATTCCCTGGTGTTCCGGCCCCTGGCTCCCCGGCTGGAACTGGGGATGAACCTGGCCTGGAAAAAGTCCCAGGTATTCTCCAAAGCGGCGGCCCTTTTCCTGGAACGGCTGGAAAAGGAACTGCCCAGGTGGGAAGAGAAATCCTGAATTTCAGAAATAATCAAAGGAAGAAGTGGGCTTTCAGATGAAACAGACCGCAGAATTCCGGAGCCTGGCAAAACAGCTGTATGGTTTGCTGGACAGCCGCCGGAAACGGAATTTTATCTATATCCTGGTGGCTATGGCCCTGTCGGCGGTGCTGACCCAGGTCACTCCCAAGGCCATCGGCTGGCTGACAGACGATATCCTGCTCCGGGAACAGATTCAGTTTGGAGCCATCCTCCCGGTGCTGGGAGTGATTCTGGTGGTGAATGTGGCCAACCAGCTGGTGATTATCTTCCGCAGGCTTCTGGTGGAGGACACAGCCACCCGAACCGAGAAAAGGCCCGGGGCCTGGCCATTGCCTCTCTTTTGAAGGCACCCCTCTCCTTTTACAGGGACAATATGACCGGGAACATCCATGGCCGGCTGAACCGGTGCCTGGAGGGAACGGTCCGGATGGAAAAACTTCTTTTCATGGACTTTGCCCCCGCCATCTTCAACAGCTTGGCGGCAGTGGTGGTCATTTTCACCACCCTCCCGGCGGTGCTGGCTCTCCCCATGATGCTGGTTATCCCCATCGGGGTGGGGATTGTGCTGCGGCAGATTCATACCCAGCGGGGAATCCGGGTGGAATTGCTGGACACCAAGGCCGCCATGGACGGGTCCCTGGTGGAGCTGCTGGGAGGAATCCAGGTGATTCGGGTCACCGACAGCACGGCGGCGGAAGAACGCCGGTTTGAGGGAAAATCCGAGACCCTCCGGGCCAAGGAGATGACCCACCATATAGCTATGGCCAAGTATGACTGCCTGAAATTTCTGAATCAGGTGCTTTTTACCGTCCTGATGATTGGAGTGTCCGCCTGGCTGGCCACCCGGGGAATTATCACGGTGGGCGCCGTGCTGACCGCCTATCTCTGTTTTAACCAGCTTCTCAAACCCCTGGAGGAACTGCACCGGATTCTGGATGAATTGTCCGAGAGCATGATTCTGGCCCAGGACTTTTTCCGGATGGCCCGGCTGGACCCCGACTTCTCCTATGAGAAAGTTGCCCTGCCTGCCCATTCCGGGACTGAAACAGCTCCGCTCCTGGAACTGGAAGATTTGCGGCTGGCTTATGGCCCGGACCGGGAAGTGCTCCGGGGAATTGACCTGAAAGTGGAACAGGGGACCTTCCTGGGATTGGCCGGCCCCAGCGGCTGCGGGAAATCCTCCCTCATCAAGGCGGTCTGCCGGCTGGAACCCTGCAAGGGGAAACTGCTGCTGGAGAGCCGGGAACTGGAATCCTGGAGCCGGGAGGAGCTGGCACGGGTGATTACCCTGGTGCCCCAGACTCCCTTCCTGATAGCGGGAACCATCCGGGAGAATATCTGCTACGGCCTTAAAGAGACTCCTGCCCTGGGGGAAGTGGAGGAAGCTGCCCGGAAGGCCTGCCTGGGGGATTTCCTGGAAGGGCTGCCCCAGGGGCTGGATACCATCCTCTCCGAGGGAGGAAGCAACCTGTCCGGAGGTCAGCGGCAGAGAATCGCCCTGGCCCGGATTTTCCTTCGCCGCCCCCGGCTCCTGATTCTGGACGAGGCCACCTCGGCCCCGGACAATACCTCGGAGCGGTTTGTTCAGAACCAGATCGAAGCCTTACAGCGGGAGACCGGAATGACCGTCCTCTCCATTGCCCACCGGCTGACCACCCTGCAAAATGCCCACCGGATCCTGGTCATGGATAAGGGAAAACTGGTCCAGGAGGGCAGCTATAAGGAACTGGTGGAGACACCGGGAATTTTCCAGGATATGTATTACGGGCGGCTGAAATGAACCGCTTTGAAGGAATATAAAAAAGGAGGAAACCGGTATGAAGAGACTCGGAAAAATAGTGCTCACAGTCCTCTGTCTGTCTCTGCTGGCAGGCTGCGGGAAAACAGGTCAGGAACCTGCCTCCACCCGGACACCGGCCCCGGCAGTCACCGCTGCCCCGGAAACAGCTGTTACCCCGCAGCCTGAGGAAACCGCAGCCCCGGAGGAGCCTCTGGTGGGGGAGGCCCTGCGGTATCAGCGGGAGGTGGTGGATACTAATCATGAGGATTATCCCTTCAATGACCACCAGCTGGTCATCCCCAAAATCAATCGGGGCGGGGAGGGGGCCCAGGCCCTGAACCAGAAAATCTACGATACCTATGCCCCCATCTATCAGGAATTGCAGGAGTATCAGGAGGAAAACCGCCTTTACAACATCACCTGCACCAGCCGGATGGCGGGGGACCTGGTGGGAATCATTATGACAGAGTCGGTGGCCTGGCAATATTCAGAGGGAGAGGTGGACTATACCGCCTTCTACTACGACGCGGCCCAGGACCGGGAACTGACCTTTGAAGAATACATTACTGCCCTGGGTTTTGACCTGCCCACCCTGGAAACCAAGGTCCTGGCCATGGAGGACACTGGCGAGACCCAGAATCACACCAGCCTGGGAGATGCGCCCCAGCTTACCGGCTGCATTGCAGATGAAGAGGGAACCACCATTATTGTCTCCCATGTATACAGCGAGATGATAGGGGATTACAGCGGCGTCCGGTGCTATAATGTGGGGCCTGTCCTGTAAAAGGCCAGGGTGAACTGGTCACAGAAGAAGGGACCGGAACCGGGTATACTGGAGACAAACAAAACAAAGGAGGCCCCTTCCATGAAAGCAATCCTGAAAAAACTTCTTCGCCCGGCCCTCTTTACCCTGGGCGGTGCCCTGGCAGGTCTGGCTTACTATTATCTGGTGGGCTGCTCCACCGGAAGCTGTGCCATCACCTCCAGCCCCTTCACCACCATGGCTTATGTGGGGCTGATTGGCCTGCTCCTCTCCACCGCCTTTGGAAAAGGCTGCTGCGGAGGAAGCTGCAGAAGATAAGTTTTAACTGACACAAAAAAGCCGCTGGTAAAACCCAGCGGCTTTTTTTATTCCGACGGTATTTCCCGCCAGTGAAGATATCCCAGGGCAAGGGTCACAAAAAGCACAAGGTAGCTCAGGGCTGAAAGAAGGAAGGGAACCAGGTCCAGCTCCATCTGGGGATTGTTGGCCCGCATTCCCAGACAGAGCAGGGAATAGGGAAAAGCGTATCCCCAGCCCTGGGCAGTGAGCATAAGCCCCAGGATTCCGCCGCACAGGCCAAAGGCCACCGGGGGCGCAAAGGGGCGGATGATCAGGCTGACAAAAAGCTGCACCCCGCAGACCGCGATACCCCCTAAGGTCCCCCACAAAAGCCAGCCGGGAAACTCCGGAGGGATGGGAGCGGTTATCCCCGCAATTTTTCCGCTGACCAAGAAAAGCACCCCAATGCACCCCTGGGCCAGCAGGGACATCCCGGCGGCCAGAATCAGCTTGGCGGCGTAAAGGTCCCGCACCGGCACCGGGGCGGTGAGAAAGCTGTTCCAGTTGTGGTCGGTGTGTTCCAGCCTCCACTGCCAGCCGCAGAATACCCCCAGCAGGGCAGGGAGAAAAAAGGTGGAGGAGAACAGGGTATGCTGGCTCCAGAGACTGTACCAGTCACTGTCCAACACTTCCAGATTGGCAAGATAATTTCCCGTTCCCAGAATGGCAGGAAAAACAGGCAGCAGCAGAAAAGCCACCCAAACCGGTGACCGGCGGCATTTTTGCAGTTCTGCTTTGAGACAGCGCAGCAGCATGGTTCATACCTCCTTTTTCACAAACAGGGTCCGGCCCAAAACCAAAAAGGCCACCGTCCAGACCAGAAGAAGGGCCAGGTCAACGGGCAGAGGCCATATCCAGTAAAAGGTGCTGACCCTGGTGACCGGGTCCCAGTCCATTCCGGAAAGGGACATAAGCCCATAATATCCCCAGGGAACACACCGGATGAGCGCCTGTGGAAAGAGCAGGGACAAAAGCCCCAGAAAGCTGCCCGAAATACCAAAAATCAAGGGTACTGCCTGGTTGGCAAAGTAAAGGGATAACCCCTGTTGAAGAGTATAGAGCATAAGGGATACCCCCCAGGACAGGAGGGTGAAAAATCCCAGCTGTGACCAGGGAATGGGTCTGGAAAACTGAAGGAAAATCCCTACTCCCAGAAAAAGCCCCAAACGGATAAGGAGCAATCCGCCCAGTATCAGTGCGCCCCAACATATCTTGGCGGCATAAAGCCCACCGGGGGAGGTCATAGTTTCCAGCAGTTTCCAGGTGTTCCCTTTGTGTTCCAGCTCACAGTTCCGGCTGGCCAGGGTAGCTATGCCCAGAGGAAGGATAATGGAATCCACCATGCTCAGATTGTATAAAAGCAGCATCCAGCCTTCGGTCATTTCTTCCGGCTCCATCCGGGCGAAGTATACCCCCATCCAGAGCAGCTCCATCCCCAGCACGGCGGCACAAATCAGCAGGATTTTCCGTCGGCGGCATTTGTAGAATTCCAGCTTCAACAGTTTCATAAACTTGCCGCCTTTCCCGTCAGTTCCAGGAAAATATCCTCCAGGCTTTTCTGGCGTTCTTCCAGCCGGACGACCCCCAAATCCTTCTCCCCCAGAAAACAGGTGAGCCGGGCGGCAGTCTCGTCGGTAAGAAGGGGCAGGATGAGATATCCATTTTCCTCCCGGCAGGGAACCGATTTTTCACTGAGCAGACGAAGGGCCTCCTGGTTTTGGGTGGTCCGCAAAGCCAGGTGATGGCGGCTCCGGCTGTGGAGCACTTCCAGGGAATCCTGGAACACCAGCTCTCCCTCCCGGATAATGGCCAGATGATCGGCCATCTGGTCTATCTCGCTGAGAAGGTGGCTGGACACCACCACCGTGATCCCCAGCCGCCGGGGCAGGTCCCGGATCAGTTCCCGCATTTCCTGAATTCCCGCCGGGTCCAGGCCGTTGGTGGGCTCGTCCAATATTAGAAGCCGGGGATAGCCCAGGAGGGCTGCGGCTAATCCCAGCCGCTGCTTCATTCCCAGGGAGTAGTGGGCCACCTTCTTTCCGCTCTGGCCATCCAGCCGGACGATTTGAAGCACCTCCTGGATATTCTTTTCAGGAGCGCCCCGGAGGGTCTGCACGATTCGAAGATTCTCCTCCCCGGTGAGATGCCCGTAGTAGCTGGGACTCTCAATCAGGCTCCCCACCTGGCGCAGGATTTCCAGGCGGTGGGAGGAATCCATCCTCTTCCCCAGTACCTGGATTTTCCCGGCGGTGGGGCGGACCAGCCCCAGAATCATTTTCAGGGTGGTGGACTTTCCGGCCCCGTTGGGACCCAGGAAGCCGTAGACGCTCCCTTCCGGCACCGCCAGGTCCAGGTGGGACACCCGGAGGGCGCTCCCGTATTGCTTGCAAAGATTATGAGTTTCAATGATGTTCATGGAAAAACCTCCTTCCGTTTTCCATCATAGGAAGCGGCCCTTACATCCCCATGAAGCCTTCCTTACGATTACCTGAAATTGAAGCCGGATTTATGGACGGAAGAAAGGCTTTTTCCTATAATAAAGACAACCTGAATCAAAGGAGGCCCCTGAACATGGCCTATGAAATATTGATCGTGGACGATGAACCCGCCCTCCAGAGGATGGTGGGGGAGATCCTGGCCCAGGCAGGGTACAGGACCCGGTCTGCTTCCACCTGCGCCCAGGCTCTGGAACAGGTGAAGGCCGCTCCCCCGGACGGGGTGCTGCTGGATGTCATGCTCCCGGACGGGGACGGATTCTCTTTGCTGGGAAAGCTGCGGGCGGTCCGGGATTTCCCGGTGCTTTTCCTCTCAGCCCGGGACGAGGATGAAGCCCGGCTGCGGGGGCTGGGCCTGGGGGCGGACGACTATATTACCAAGCCTTTCCTGCCCCAGGAACTTCTTCTCCGGCTGGGGGCGGTGCTTCGCCGGGTCTACCGGGAGGAACCCTCCGCACCCTGGCTGGGGGACACCCGCATCGACTGGGGCAAGGGGACCCTCCGGCGGCAGGGGGAGGAAATCTCCCTTACCGCCAAGGAATATGCCCTTCTGAAAAAGCTGTGGGAAGCCCGGGGGAACATTGTCACGGTGGATGCCCTCTGCTCCGCTCTCTGGGAGGGGCCTTTGGTGGGGTATGATAACACCCTTATGGTCCATATCCGCCGACTGCGGGAGAAGCTGGAAGCCGACCCTTCCCATCCCCGGTATCTCCTTACTGTCCGGGGGCTGGGCTACCGGCTGAAACAGGAGGATAAACCATGAAGCTGCGAAGTCTCTGGAAGGGGATTCTTCTGGTCACCCTTTTCGCTTTCCTGATATTCTTTATTACGGCGGCAGGCTGCTTTGCCTTCGGCTGTTATATTTCCGACTGGGGCCGGGGGTGGAGCGCCCCGGTGGCTCAAATCTCTGCCACCCTTACCCGGGGGGAGAAAGGCTATACCTTTAGCGGGGACGATCTGCTGGGGGACCGGTGGGCCATGCTCCTGAACCAGGAGGGGCAGGTGGTCTGGTCCCAAAATAAGCCGGAGGAACTGCCCGAGGAATACACCCTCCAGGATGTGGTCTCCTTTACCCGGTGGTACCTGGAGGATTATCCTGTCCTGTGCTGGACTCGGGAGGACGGCGTTCTGGTGGTGGGCTCTCCCAAGGGAAGTGTCTGGAAACATGATATGAATATGGAGATGAGTTACCTTCTCAAGATGCCCTACTGGTTCCTGGGAATATTTCTTCTGGCCCTTGTGGGAGTGCTGGGGCTGGCCCGGGCAGCACTGGGCCGGTGGTCCCGTCAGGAACAGCAGGTCCGGGATGCAGCCCGGTCCGGGTGGATCAACGGGGTGTCCCACGATATCCGCACCCCTCTTTCGGTGGTGATGGGATATGCGGCCCAGATGGAGCAGTCTCCCGCCCTGCCTCCGGAGGAAAAACACCGGGCCTCCGCCATCCGCACCCAGAGTCAGATGATTCGGGATTTGGTGAATGACCTGAACCTGACCATGCGGCTGGACTGTGACATGCAGGCGCTCCGGAAAGAATCCCTCCAGCCGGAGGTTTTTCTCCGGCAGATTGCGGCGGACTTCCTCAACGGGGGAATGGGGGACGGGTATAATCTGGAAATGGATCTGCCCCAGACCCCGCTGCCCCGGCTTTTGGGGGATCCCTTCCTTCTGCGGCGGGCGGTGAATAATCTGCTCACCAACTGTGTCCGCCATAACCCGGACGGCTGTACCATCTGCCTGGGTGCAAAGGAGGAGAAGGGACGGCTGGTTCTCTGGGTGGAAGGGGGAACCGTGAAAAAAGCACAGTCCCCGGAGCCCTCCCAGCCTTTGGACTCAGAGGGAGAACCCGCCCACGGCACCGGCCTGCGGCTGGTAGCCCAAATTGCTGCCGCCCACGGAGGAAAGGCGGAGTTCCGGGCCGGTCCTCCTTACCGGTGCATCCTCCGGCTGCCTTTCGCAAAGAAATAAAGGGATTGCCCCGGGAACCATCCCGTGGTATCATAGCAAGAAAAAGGAGGTGTCCTTTATGCCCCGTGCAGATGTGACCCAGATGGCCTTTGGAAAGCTGTATTCTCTCTTGGTGGCAAAGGCGGTCAAGAAAGGCCGGACCCGGCAGGAGGTAGACCAGGTCACCGGCTGGCTTACCGGGTATACCCCCGACGACCTGGCCCGGCTGGAACAGTCGGACACCAGCTACGGAGATTTTTTCCGGAACGCCCCCGCCATGAACTCGGACCGGTCCCTGATCACTGGAAAAATCTGCGGGATAGCGGTGGAGGAAATAGAGGACCCTCTTATGCGGGATATCCGGTATCTGGACAAGCTGGTGGATGAGCTGGCTAAGGGAAAGCCCATGGAAAAAATTCTGAGAAAATAAAAAGACTGCCCGGCAGAACCCATAGGGGAACTGCCGGGCAGTCTTTTTTTATTGGTTGGATAGGGCGGACAGGGTCAGGGCCATCCGGTCCAAAGCCCGGCCCAGTCCTTCAAAGCCCACACACCGGCTGGGGCGGGTGTTTACTTCCCGGTCCAGCAGGGGCTGCGCCTGGGCGGATGGGTCCAGACAAAGGTCCAGGGCCAGCACATCCTCCCAGGCCCGGTTGAGGAAAGCCACCTCCCGGCGGCCATGAGTGCGGGTGATTTCAGGGGCAGAGACCAGGGCCAGGTAACCCTCCACCACCCGGGTAGGAAACCCGGCGGCAAGTAGGCTCTCCTCAAGCCCTTCCCGGAAAAGTCCGGTCAGGTCCTGCCACTGGAAGGGGAACAGGTCGTACCGGACAAAGGTGTACCGGGTGTGACAATGGACCGCCAGCAGGGAGCTTCGTCCCCGGAGCTGAATCACATGCAGGTCCCAGCAGAACCGTCGGTCCGGCTCCTGCCCATAAAGGGGCGTTTTGCGTTTCAGAAACCGCTGCAAAGGAAAGGTCAGGCCCAGCTCCATCAAAGCGCCTCCCAGGCCCGGACCATTTCACGGTAGAAAGCCCTGGCATTTTCCAGGTCTTTCTGGTCCGGGTGACCTTTGGCGATTCCCCCTATTATTTTGAAGGGGCCAAAGGTGTCAAACCCCTTGCAGGAAAATTCACCCAGAATGGGGCAGCCTTTCTCCCGGGCCACTTCTGCCACGGCCTTGGCGCCGGTGCCCTTGAACCCGCCGTAGGTATAGAGGAAAAATACCGGCTTGCCCTGGGGCAGATACTGCCGGGCAAACTCCACCACCGCTTTCTGGAATTCAAAGCCGTAAATGCCGGAAGCAAGGCCGATACAGTCGTACCCTTCCAGCCGGACCGCCTGGCGGGTGGTCACATCGATCAGGTCCACCTCTCCCTCCAGGGCCATGGCCTGGGCCACCTTCAGGGTGTTTCCGTGATGGCGGGAATAGTAGCAGATAGCGGTTTTCATAAGGTGTTGCCTCCTTTTAGATGGTACGGTAGAAATCTTTTATCAGCCGGGCCAGTTCTTCCGGGGCTTCCTGGTTCAGTTCGTGACCGGCGCCTTCCAGGATTTGAAGCTCGCCCCGGGGAAGAAGCCGGGCCAGCCGGGTGCAGGCGTTCAAATTGGCCCGGTCCCGGCTGCCGCAGACCACCAATACAGGGCAGACAATGGCACTCAGCCTTTCCGTGAAATCCAGGGATTCCATGCTGGCGCAAAGCCGGATAAACTGCTCCTTGGAAAAACCAGTCCCCTGAAAGAGGGAAGATGGCATAAAACGAAAGAGAACATTTTGCGCCCGCAAAAGGTTCCGGGGCATCTTGTACTGGGGAGCCGCAAGGACAAGAGAATTTACTTTTCCAGGGTGTTCTGCGGCATAGTGCAAAGCCAGCACCCCACCCAGAGAAAGGCCGCAGAGATTCAGGGGAGATTCCAGGTTTTTGCAAATCCTGACAACAGAATGGTAGAGATTCCCGTAAGTGGCTTCTTCCGAAGAAACCATGGCGGCAAGGTCGGGACAGAGGGCTGTTTTCTCACATCCAAGCTGGCGGAGTACAGTATCCCAACTGGCAGGGGTTTGGCCCAGTCCGTGCAGAAAGAGTTGATTCATTCCTGTCCGGCCTCCTGGTCCAGGGCTTCCACCAGAAAACTTACCGGGCGGAACCCATCGTTGCAGGAGAGCATGGCGGACCGGGGATTCTTCATCCAGCCCTCATAAAAATTTTCGGCCCCATGGCTCAAAGCCAGCACAAAGGGGGAAAGGGTATCCCAGGCACTCTGGCAGAATCCCTCCGGTTTTTTCCAGCCGTTGGCAATGAATACCTGCCCCTCCACCATATCACAGGCGTGAGCGATGGGATTCTCGTACCGGGACATCAGGTCCTCATACCGGGCCACCCGCATAACGGTGATTCTGCATTTTTTCATATAATGATTCCCTCGCAGTGGTCGATCTCGTGCTGGATGATCTGGGCGGTCCAGCCGGTGAAGGTTTTGATCCGCTCCTGAAACTTTTCATTTTCCCAGCGGACCTTGATGGTTTTCCACCGCTTGGCGGGCCGGACTCCGGTAAGGGAGAGACAGCCTTCTTCGGTGTCATAGGGATCGGATTTCTTGATGATTTCCGGGTTGAACATGACCATGTAGGAGCCTTCATTCTCAAAGGCAATGATACGCTTGTTCACCCCGATCATGTTGGCGGCCATCCCTACACAGCCCTCCTGGTGGTGTTCCAGGGTCTCCAGCAGGTCGGTGGCCACGGCCAAATCCTCCGGGGTGGACCGCTGGGCTTTCTGTGCCAGGAAGGCTTCATCTTTACAAATATCCCGAATCATAAATGTTTCTCCTTATCTTCCAGAATTACCCGGGCAATGGCTTGGGCAGCAAGGCGGGAACCCTCCCGGCTGGGATGAACTCCGTCAGGGGCGTATAGATCCCGGGCAGGGGAGAGCCGGTAAAACAGGTCCCCCACCGGTGCCAGGAGAGCCTGGTTTTCCTCCGCAGCCCGGGAATAAGCCAGGGAAAGATTCCGGGCCATCCCGTCATAGTCCCATCCTTTGGCTGCCAATCGGGGGCTGTCTTTTTGGTAAGCCCAGGTGGAATAGAAAACAGGGACGGCTCCGGCTTCCCGAATCAGGCGACAAAGTTCTTTTGCGCTCTCCTGAAAGCTCCCTGGGGAGGTGATGGGGCCGCAGCTCATCTCCTGAAGCACCACATAATCCCAGCCCTTTTCCCACAAGGCCGCCAGAGTCCGGGCGCCCAGCCTGGTCTTGGGGTTCAGCTGTTCTGCCAGCCGGGCCCCGCCCCGGGTATGATATGTTACCTGGGCTCCGGTCAGTTCCTCTATCAGAAGGGGAAGCTGACCGGCGGAAGTGAGGCTGTTCCCCAGCATCAAAATACGCATACATTTAATCCTTTTTTACCAAGATGGAAGCCGAGATTCGGTCACTCAATATCGTAGGGCCAGGTGTTGATTCCGCCGAACTCATAGATGTTGGTGTAACCCAGCTCTGCCAGAGCGGAGGAAGCAGTTTTGCTCCGGTTGCCGCTGCGGCAGTAGACCAGCACGGTGGAGTCCTTTTCGGGTATTGCCTGGGCGGCGGTGTTCTCATCAATAGTCCCCACCGGCAGCAGGACAGCGCCGGGAATATGGCCGCTGTCATATTCCTCCTGCTCCCGCACATCCAGAACAATGACCTCCTGAGTGTCCATCATCTCTTTGGCTTCTTCCTGGGTGATTTGGTTGTAGGAACTGTCGGCCTGGCTTCCACCGCAGCCGGTGAGAAGGAAAAGGGCCAACAGAATGGCTAAAATGCGTTTCATTTCAATACCTCCAAAAGTTTTGCGGCAAAGGTCCGGTGACCTTGCTCTGTAAAGTGTACCCCGTCATGGGCAAGGGAAATATTCCATTCCCCCGCATTGGCAAAAGAAATCCCGTGCCGGTGGGCTATGGCGGCGCAAAGCTGGGAAAAAACGGCGGAATCCTCTATCAGCTGCTCATTCGGTACCCATTCCCCCAAAGCCAGGGATGGCGGAGCAATCAGAAGAATTTTTCCGGGCTCCGGGGAAAGCCCTGCAAGAAACCGGTCCAGAGCCTGGGCGGCCTGCTGAGGACTGCGGCCAAGAAGAAGGTCGTTGGTCCCCAGCATTAGAATGAGAAGGCCGGTGTCCTGGGGGAAAACCGGGGTGTGCCGGGGAATTTCCCGCCCGTTCAGCCCCATGTTCAGAACATCCCAGCCGGTGCCGGCAGCCAGAAGGTCCACCCAGCGGGAGTGGGCCGGATACCGCTCCCCCAGCCAGGAACGCGGGTCATAACCGTATGTATTGGAATCGCCAAAACAGACAACCTTCATGACGGGGCACCTCCTGGAACTGCGGAATATTTTCCGGATGGTTTTATTATACATACTCCCCCGAAAAAAGAAACCCTCCTGAAAGGCTCAGGAGGGTTTCTTTTGGATTACTGCCGGGGGTCCCGGGCGAGAAAATCCGCAATGGCGGCGACAGTCTGGGCCTGCTGTTCCTGGGCCGTGATGGTGGCAGGCGGGTCACCCTTCTGGGGACCATAGTTGCCGAACTGTGCGTGGTTGCCCCCCTGAATCTCCACCACATTTTCAGTGTAGTCCAGATGGTCTTCCACACTCTGGTTCAAAGACCCGTAGACGGTCAGGGCGTTCTCCGGGGGATAATCCCCGTAAATGTAAGCTCCCATGAGAATGAGCCCTTCCACCTGATCCGGGTGTTCTGTCGCAAACTGGGAAGCCATGGCGCCGCCCATGGAATGGCCTGCCATGTACCAGTGCTCTACCTGGGGAAACCGGGAAATCACCGACTCCGCTGCGTTGGAATCAAAGATGGCCATATTGAAAGGCATCTCGACCAAAATGCAGGTCACTCCGGTTTGACGGATCTGGTCCAGCAGGGGAAGGTAGGCTTCCGCCTCCACCTTGGCCCCCGGATAAAAGATGATGGCGGTGTCGGTGGGATAGGAGGGGGAGAGGATGGTCAGGTTATCCTGGACCGAAATATTCTCCCCCTGAGCCAGCACCTCCAGAGCCACATCCTGGGCGGGGTAGTAGTCGGTCAGATAAAAATAGGCCGCTCCGGACAGGATTACCAGAATCAGCAGGAAAATCCCGCAGCCCACCAGCAGCTTTTTGTGCAGGAATTTTGGCTTGGTGTTCATGGGCTTACCTCCCTTTTGCAGTGCCGGAGTTCTGGCTGGCGGCCTGCTCCACGACCTTCTTATAAGGCCCTATAATGTACTGATTCATCTGGCCTTTCATCTTCTTCTGTACGGAGGGGACCGCCAGCATGGCCCCTACCAGCTTCATCTGCAAAATCCGCTTTTTCTGCTTCTGGGGGAAGTCATAGATTCCGTGCTCTTTGTAGAATTTGTGGTCGGCCTTCATCATTCCCTGCATGATATAGATAAGGTCACGGAAAATCTTCATGCCGCCCACCCCGTAAAAATTAGCCGGACGGGACAGCTTTTTCTCCAAAGCAAAGACCAAAGCATCAGCCAGAGCCTGAATGTTCTCTTTGGTATTCTCCTCATCGGTGGCTACCCCGCAGAGGTAATTGCCTCCCACCTCGCTGCGGCCTTCCAGAATCATCCGCAGGTTGCTCTCGTACTTATAGTCCCCGCTGACCAGATACCCGATGGGGGTGCCATGGGTGACAGTGCGGTGTCCGTTGCAGAACTGCCGGTCATCATAACACTTGAAGCTGGAATGGGTGTAATGGTCCGAGATGGTAAAGGCATACACAAACCCGTCGGCGGACTGGATGGTGGTGCGGAGGAACTGGTCAAAACCGTCCTTGTAAACGCACTTCCCGGTAATGGCGCACCCGAAACAGCCCAGGCATCCCCCGTCAAAGGGGAACTCCCGCAGATTGACCACCCGGCTCTCGAAGGGAAGGGCAGCCCGGAAATCTGTGATCATGTTTTGCAGGTTGATGTCCTCGGGGCTGTAGTTGGTCACGATGACCACATCTTTCTTCCGGGTCTTGGGCACGCTGGCCAGACTGGGCTGGTAAACCTCCTTTTCCCGGCAGGGCACCTGGGGCGGAGGGGGAACAAACAACCCATGGTTACAGGAAAACATCAGCTGGTCAAAAAAGTTCCGGGCTTCCTGCTGACCTTGGGAAGTGAGCAAATCGTCCATGTCGGCAGACAGCCCCCGAATCACATTCATTCCCAGGTCGAAGCAGTTTTCTTCAATGTACCGGTGAGCAGTCACATCATAGAAATGCTTGGAGGTGGTAATTTGGGAGGCAAACTTACCGGAGAGATTTACTCCGTCCGCTTTGATCAGCTCAATGAGACGGTGAAGCTGATAGGGGGCAATGAAGGTGTAAACCGGATAACAGAACAAAATCAGGTCTGCCTGTTCCAATTCTGCCCGCAGAGGGGCAAAGTCTTTTTCATAGCTTCGGATGCGCTGCCCCACCGGCAGGAAGGTGAAGGAATGCTCGGGATGGAGAGCCTGCAGGTAGAGGGCGGTATGTACTGTTGTGGAATTTTTTCCCTTGGGACTGGCGTTCAAAACAAGAATCTTCATGGTTGTTCCTCCAATTCAGAAAGAAGACGAGTGTACCACTCTATCTCAAAACGGGCAGAGTCGATGCCGTACTGTAGGGTGTATCCTTGGAACCGGAGCACCTGAGGCCAGTCGACCCCGGCGGGAAGCTCCTGCTGCCCCAACTGCTGGAAATGCTCCTGGATGGCGCAGAGAACCTCGTGGGTCTCTTCCAGCTGCCGGATGTAGTCCCGGATGGCGGTAATTCGTTCCTCCGGCTTGGCTAACCCGGCGAAAAACAACCGGGAAAGCTCCATATTTTTTACCTTCTCCACCTGCATGGGCTGAGCCACCCAATGAGAAAAGGCGAGGCGCCCGTCCGGGGTGATGGAAAATATTTTTTTCTGCCGCTTCCCCTGGGTGGCTTCCCGGGAAAAAATTTTGCCCTCCTTTTCCAGCTTGGAAAGGGCTGTCTGTACGCTGCCGGCACTGTGGGAACAAATCAGGGCGAGGTTTTTCCGGATAAACTGCTGCAGTTCATATCCCGTCATGGGGGAGAGAATCAGCAGCCCTAAAATAAGATATTCCATACTGCCTCCAAATATATCTAATAGATATATTATAAAGGAAGGTTGAATTCTGTCAACCGGTTGAATGGCGGAGAAAACGAAAAGCCCGGCCTGAAAAAGGCCGGGCTTTTTGGCTTGATGGTGATGGTGCGCTCTGGCAGAGAACCGCCTTTAGCATTCCCGATTCAGGATGCCGATACCGGCGGCATTGATGCCCACATGACAGGCAATGCTGCAGGGAAGGTCCACATAGGACACAGAAAAATTCGGAAAGGCGGCCTGGACCTGGTCCCGCCACTGCCGGGCTTTCTCCGGATCTTCAAAGGTGCCTGCCGTTTCAATGGCGAGCTGTTCATCCGGCACTTGGGCGAACCGGTTTAACCGGTCCTGTCGGGCCGCTTCAATCATCTTGATTTCCGCCTGCTTCATCCCCCGCACCTTGGCAAAGGCGTCCAGCTTATCCCCCTGTATGGTCAGGACCGGCTTCAAATTCAAAACCGAGGCAAACGCCGCCGCAGCCGGTGTGACCCGGCCTCCCTTTTTCAGGTATTCCATGGAATCCACCGTAATATAAATGCTGGCATCGAAGGCCCGGTCTTCCAGATATTTTTTGATTTCCCCCGCAGTCATTCCGCCCTCCATCAGACGGTGGGCGCTTAGAGCAGATTCCGCCTGGGTAACGGAAATGCGGTGGTTGTCCACCACCTGTACCTTTCCGCCGTACCGCTCTGCCAGCAGCATGGCAGTGCTGCAGGAATTGCTCAATCCGCTGGACATGGGAATATGGACGATTTCATCGTACCCACTTTTCAAGATGTCGTCCCAAAATTCCAGAAGCTGTCCGGGAGAGGGCTGGGAGGAAGAGAGGTCCAGATGATTCTGCATAGCTCCGTACAGCTGGGGATGGGTGATATCCACACCCTCAAAATAGGACTTTCCGTCCACAATCACCGGCATGGGCAGCACGAATATGCCGGCCTTTCCGGCGCTTTCCCGGGTGAGCCCGCTGTTTGTATCTGTTGAAATTGCTGTTCTCATATTTTAAGTACCTTTCCGCTCAAAAGCCCGCAACTGCGGGGAATCCACAAGTATGATTTTTTTCCTGCGGCAGGGAACCACCCATGAGGAAGGTTGGCTTCCGTTGACAGGAGAGAATTTTTACTATAATATGAGACAAGTGTATCATTTTGCGGTGGCTTTATCAAGGAGACCACATGAGATAAAAACGGCGAAACTGTTTCACATTTACGAGGAAGGTCAGCCATGGACAAGAGAAAAGAAGAAAACCTCCGGGTGAAAAAAAGCATCACAAAGGCGTTGTTTCGGATTATGCAGGACAAAAGCCTTTCGGAAATTACCATTACAGAGCTGATCAGGGAAGCGGATGTGGCCCGGGCCTCCTTTTACCGGAATTACAGCTCGAAAGAGGATGTGCTGCTCACCCTGATACGGGATGTTCTGGAACAGTTCCGCCATGACATGGTGGAGGGACCGTACGGAATTTACACATACGAAAACATTCTTCTGAGCTTCCAATACTTTGAACGGTACAAAACTTATGCGCTGGACTTGTATCGTTCCGGATTCGGAGTTGCCATACTGGAGGAGATCAATCATTTCCATGAAAGTGTGGAGGGGACCATGCCCTCCTCGTCCATAGAAAAATATACGCTGTATATGTATACCGGAGCGCTGTTCAATACAGCCATCACCTGGCTGCGGGAGGAAAAGCCGGCTTTCCCCCAGGACATTGCGGCCTGCTTCTTTAAGGAAGTGAGTAAATTCCTGGGGATTGAGTAAAAAATGATATGACAGGAAAACCGCCCTCTGAAAACCATAGGCTTTCAGAGGGCGGTTTTTCCATTTTGTTCTGCTTTTGGCAATTCAGTTTTGGCAATAGAGTTTCAGAAAATTACAGATGCGTTCCTTTACCGCACCAAGGGACTGTTCATTCCCGTATTTGATGTTGATGCAGCGTTTTCCCTTTTTGCAGGCGGGGAGGCTCTCCGCCAAGCGATTTACAAACTCCTCATGGGAAAAATGAATGGAGAAATGATTCTTCGCAGCGGAAATGGCCACATATCCCTCATTCATCTTTTTCCCCACAAGCCACATGGGCATGGAAAAAGAAATCTTGCAGGTCAGCTGAGGATAATGTAGTAATCTTTTTTATTATATCATAGGATGTTTTTAGATTCTACTTCTTTAAGAACTACCGCTCAACGGGACTACGGGCAGCGTTTCATATATTCCAACAAGAAAGGAGTGGTACTCCCAACAGGCCAGCCGGCGGGCTGGCTTTTTCTATTTCACAACGAAGGAGGTTTTTAGGTGGCTGACGACAAAAAGAACATTCCAGACGCTGGAAAAGTGGCCGAGTCTCCCAAGTTGGGAAGTGTCCCCATTGCGGCGAAGCCGTCTACGAGGGCAAGAAAAACTATTACTGCGGAAACCGGGCCTGCCAGTTTGTCAGGTGGAAGAATGACCGATTTTTTGAGGAACGGGGCAAGATGTTCGCCCCGAAGATCGCCGCCGCGCTGCTCAAAGACGGAAAGGCAAAGGTAAAGGGCCTACGCTTCATGAAAACCGGCAAAACCTACGACGGGACGGTACTTTAGGTTGATGCCGGCGGGAAGTATGTCAATTACCGCGTGGAGAAAAGGAGCGGATGAAGTAACATAAATCTCTGATCCGGCCACCCTGCCGGGTCGGGGACTTAATGTATTAGGAAATCTGCCTGATCCCATGTTTTCTCTCGTTAAGTTTGCAATTATATATTGCAGGATGTGGCTATCCGTGATACGATAAATTAAAAAAGCAAATTGAAATTTTAGGAGGTAAAATCATGGGATTATTTGATAAGTTCAAAGGGAAAAAAGAGAGTATCGATTGGAGTGATGCTTATAATGCCATACCAAAGTTTTACATGAAACCTGATGGTAGTCCGTTTGGTTCCATAGCCTTAACTGAGGGAACTAAAACTGCACTTCCTAAAAATCCACAGTTGGAGTACAAAGTTGATGGAAAGTCAGTAACCGAGTGGAAACTGGTGCTTGTTAGCACATCTAAAGCGACAGTTATAGGTGCTACCGACTATTTTATTGCCTTGGAAAAAATTGGACAGTATTCTCTTGATGCAAATAGAAATGCAATATTGATTAAAGAACTTTCTTTAGTAGAATTAGAAAATTTAGTAGAATAAAGTTGTTTGCATATTTTGCATATCATAATTTATCATTTGTTGGGACTAGATGATTCAAACTTATAAACTTAATATCCGTCGCCCACCGGCGACACCACCCAGCAGGAAATCTTTCAAAGGTTTCCTGCTTTTCTTATGCCATTTTTCAGAAAGGAGGGTTGCCATAGAAGTTGGCGGAGTAACATAGCAAGCATCGGAAGTGTAGCCACATTTCCGATAAATCCCTGATCCAGCCACCTTGCCGGGCCGGGGATTTTGCTTGTTGGGGAAAGCCCCAAACCCCTGTTCTTATCTACCAAGTACTAACTCGGGCGCTCGGCAAAGGTGGCAGAAAATGCCCGGGTACGCAAGAAGCGGGAGCTGGATGGGCTACTGGCCCGGGACAGGGAGCTGGATATGCTCTTTGAACGGCTCTACGAGGACAATGTGTCCGGCAAAATCGACGATGCCCGGTTCGCCAAAATGTCCAAGCGGTATGAGCAGGAACAGGGCGAAAACGCCGGACGGATTAAGGTGTTGCGTCTGGAGCTAAAAAAGCTGGAAGATAAGCGGATGGATGTGGACACCTTCTTGGAAACGGTGCGGCGCTACACCGACGCCACCACCATCACCAAGCGGATGGTTGCCGAGCTCATTCAGTACATCGAGGTTTATCCGGCGGTCAAGGAGGACGGCATTACCAATCAGCGGGTAACGATCCACTACAACTGCATCGGGGCTTTTGAGGTTCCGGATCGCCGGAAGATCCCCGAGCGGGACATTCTTTTGGAAACGAGAAAGGTAAGCTACGCCCCCACACAGATCGCTATATAAACTTGGAAATAAAAAATGCGGAGTATTATCAACAGACCTTTTCAGATCCTATAAGGACACTCCGCATGGTCCGAGTGACAGGATTCGAACCTGCGGCATCCTGCTCCCAAACGTGTGTCGGAACTTTCAGACGGCACTCTGCCGCCCTCTTTGGCCCTTTCCTCTGCTCCGGCAGTTTATCTTTGACACTCTTTTGCCCTGCGTGTTTCAAGCAAAACTTTTCGTCTTTTGGGATTTGTGTGGGATTGAATTCTGTGTATTAAAAGATATTCCGCCAGATTTGAGGGGCGATGACAGGCCAATCACCTCAGAGCAGAGGCGCAGAAACTGCGCCGCATAAACAAAGAATACAAGTGGAACCCGCCTTGACGCGAAAAGTTCTTTCCCTACTCTATTGTATTATTCTGCAGATTCAGTGCCGCTTCGGGACCTTAAGCTACAGATGTTTAGCAAAAAGCATACCATTTCATCAACGGCAGTTACCAAAATAAACAAGAAATATCATAGCTTAGCTTTTTGGTTATATAGATGGAGGATATAAGCGAAGGACCAAATAAAAAACTATATTGTCTCCCAATGTTGATAGATGTTTCGTTGACTGCCTATTTGCCAAGAGTTATAATCATCGCATAAGAATCGCAAAGTGTGGTTTTTAAGATGACTATTTGATGCGCCCGGAGGAACAAGCCATGATTGAGCAGGTAAGGGAAAAGGTTAAACGGCACATTAAAACACATTCTGAACGTTCTGTTGAGGACCGTTCTGC
>CALXBE010000006.1 GCA_944386495.1 uncultured Gemmiger sp.
GGGGCTGCTTTGCAGCTTCGAATCCTTCTGCCCCTGCCAAAAAGCACCGCAAAACAGCGGTGCTTTTCTTTTTTGCCTGCCCGATTCGAACCCGAGGCACGCAGCGTGCCGGGCAATTTTTTCGACCGCTGCCAGCGGCAGATGCAGGGAGAAAAAATTGGCGCAGCGGTCGGTGACGGGACGGTTCGCCCCAAGAACCGGCCCGGAGCCGGGCACCGCAAGAGGGGCTGCTTTGCAGCTTCGAATCCTTCTGCCCCTGCCAAAATAGGCTGTTGGAAATGCAATCACAGCATTCACAAGCGACATATTAAAAATCGGCCCCTGAAAGAAGCGGTTTATGCTTCCTATGAGAGCCGATTTTTTGCATTATTGAGTGAGACGACTGCTTTACAACAGCCACCTCTTTTTTATCCGGCCTGATTCCACTCCGCACCCCTCTTCAATTTTTCTTCCTTGCCTTTTATCTTTTTCTTTTGGTATACTGTAATTACCAAAAGGAAAGGATTGATCTCCATGTATGACACCCGTTCCCTGGCCGGGAGCCGCTGCGGCCGCCGCTATGAACAGGAATACCGATACAAAAATAATCGGGACTGTATGCTTTTCTACTTTGATGGAAAGATTCGTTTTGAACGGTACTGCTATGGAGAAGCCGCCAGCCTGACTTTTGGTGTCTGGGCCAGCGGCATGGATGAGGATGGGACCCTCCACTGGATTCTTCCCGAAAAGGGATATTATGAGGAAGATGCCCTTCCTAAAAAACTGGACCTGGACCGGATGGAGGGCGACACCCTTTACTTTGACGGCCAGCGGTGGAAATGGGAGCTGGCCCGGGAACTGGACAGCGACCCTAAAAACGGATATAAGCCCCTGTCCGTCCGGCTCCAGCGTTTATTCCGATAACTATATTTATTATTCCAACCCAAGCTCCTGGGCTGCCAGATCCGCTGCAAAGCGGCAAAGGTCGGCACAGGGGCGATTTTTATAGTACTCGGGGGTCCGCTCACTGGCCACCGGAGTTCCCTCTGGTTTTTCCAGGCCCAGCATTTCCTTGCAGATGATGCTGGGGCGACGGCCATTCCCCTCTTTGAACTTGGCTGCCGCCTGCTGGATTCTGGTATAGGTGGCAGTTTTCTGAGCCGGGTCGGTGTTTCCGGCCAGGGCGCCTATTACCATGGTAATACCGCTGAAAGCGCCGCACACCTCCCGCATTCTGCCAAACCCACCTCCAAATCCGGAGGACATTTTAAGGATGGTATCCTGGGGCAGGCCCAGCTCCTCCTGAAAAGCCAGCACCACGCTCTGGCTGCAATTGTACCCTTTGTGGAAATTCTCGTAGGCTCTCTCTCCGTACTTTCCCATTTTTCCTGCTCCTTTTCAAATTTTCTTTCAGGAAAATCATACTCCATTTTCCCTGACTTGAAAAGCGTTTTTGAACTTTTTATGAAAGGTATTGCACTTTTTGCGGGATGGTGCTATATTACATTTAGCACTCATATATTTAGAGTGCTAACACGATTATGATATGAAGAAGGTATTGAGAATGGCCAAGAAACAGTTTAAAGCAGAGAGCAAAAAATTGCTTGATCTTATGATCAATTCCATCTACACCAATAAAGAAATTTTCCTTCGCGAGCTGATCAGCAACGCCAGCGATGCTATCGACAAGCTGTATTTTCGCAGTCTGACTGACAGTTCTGTTACCACCTCCAAGGAGGACTACCGGATTCTTCTGTCCGTGGACCGGGAAGCCCGTACCCTCATGATCAGCGATAACGGTATCGGCATGACCAAGGAGGAGCTGGAGAGCAACCTGGGCACCATTGCCAAGAGCGGCAGCCTGGATTTCAAGAAGGAAAACACCAACGAGAACATCGACATTATCGGTCAGTTTGGTGTTGGCTTCTATTCCGCTTTCATGGTAGCCAGCCGGGTCACCGTCATCAGCCGTGCCTTCGGCAGTGAGGAAGCCTGGAAGTGGGAAAGCAGCGGCGCTGACGGTTACACCCTGACCCCCACCGAGAAGGAAACTCCCGGCACCGACATTCTGCTGGTTCTGAAAGAGAACACCGACACCGAGAACTACGACCAGTTCTGCCAGGAATACTCCATTGTGGACATTGTGAAGAAGTACAGTGACTATGTGCGGTATCCCATCCAGATGTACCGGGAAAAGACCCGGGCCCTCCCCCGCCCCGAGGATGCCGGCGAGGATTACCAGACCGAATACGAGACCTACACTGAACTGGAAACCCTGAACAGCATGGTTCCCCTTTGGAAGCGCTCCAAGGATGAGGTGACCGAGGAGGAGTACAACCAGTTCTATCAGAAGCAGTTTATGGATTACCAGAATCCTCTCCGGGTAATCACCAGCCGGACAGAGGGTACTGCTACCTACAACGCTCTCCTCTTTGTACCCGCTCACACCCCCTACGACTTCTACACCAAGGAGTACGAGAAGGGTCTGGCACTCTATGCTTCCGGCGTGCTGATTATGGAGAAATGCGCCGACCTGCTCCCCGACTATTTCAGCTTCATGAAGGGCGTGGTGGACAGCCAGGATCTGAGCCTGAATATCAGCCGTGAAATGCTCCAGCAGGACCATCAGCTCAAGCTGATTCGGAACAGCCTGGAAAAGAAGATCAAGAACGAGTTGAACGCCATGAAGAACAACGACCGGGAGAAGTACGAGACCTTCTGGAAAGCCTTCGGCCGTCAGCTGAAATTCGGTGCATACAGTGACTATGGCATGCACAAGGACCTGCTCCAGGACCTGCTCCTCTTCTACAGCGCCAAGGAGCAGAAGCTGGTAACTCTGGCCGAGTATCTGGAAAAGATGCCCGAGGACCAGAAGTACATCTACTTTGCAGCGGGCGATTCCACCGAGCGGCTGGCCAAACTGCCCACCGCCCAGCTGGTGCTGGATAAGGGCTATGACCTGCTCCTCTGCAACGAGGATGTGGATGAGTTCTGCCTCCAGATTCTCCGCAACTACGGCGAGAAAGACAAGGCCAAGGAGTTCAAGAACATCAACAGCGGCGACCTGGGCCTTGAAACCGAGGAAGAAAAGAAGGCCGCTGAGCAGGCCAGCCAGGATAACAAGGAGCTGTTTGATGCTTTGAAGGAAGCCCTGAAGGGTAAGGTCAAAGAGGTCAAAGTCTCCACCCGTTTGAAAGAGCATCCCGTCTGCCTGTCCAGCGAAGGCCCCCTCTCCATTGAGATGGAGAAAGTCCTCAAGTCCATGCCCGGCGCAGAAAACCAGGCTGTGGAAAGCGACAAGGTGCTGGAGCTGAATCCCAACCACCCTGTCTTCCAGGTGATGAAGGACACCCAGGCAGCCGGTGATACTCAGAAGCTGGCCGATTACGCCGACCTCCTTTACAACCAGGCACGGCTTATTGAAGGGCTTCCCATTGAGGACCCTGTGGCCTATACCCTGGCTGTCTGCAAGCTGATGAAGTAACAAGACTGCAAAAAGCCCCCGTCCAACAGGACGGGGGCTTTTCATTATTATTTTATAGATTTGGCCTGCAGCGCCTTCTGAGGCCAGGGAGAAAGTTTTTCGCCTTTGATAATATAACTGTGGTCTGCCAGCCTGGCCAGGGGGGTGTCGCTGAGGCTATCCGAGTAAAAGTTTTCTACTTTGGCGTCGGGATGAAGCGCCCGAAACCGGGGGACCTTCTCCTCCCCTTTGCAGTTGAGGCCGGTGATTTTTCCGGTAACAGGGTCCATAATGGTTCCAATGACCTCTACCCCCAGCTTCTTGCAGATTGGCCTGAGCAGAAACTCCGGGGAAGCAGAGACAATCACATCATCCGGGCGTTTCTGGGCCAGATACCATCCCTTGATTCCCTTGGAATGGGTTTCCCAGAACTGTTCCACCACTTTATCTGTGGCAGGGATATAAGCCAGGAATACAAAGACCTTTTCTTTGAACTGTTCCAGGTTTATCTTTCCGGCCAGATACTGAACACTGGCGCGAATTATCCCGGGAATGGTTTTCCAGGTCGCCGGATACCGGGTCAGGCAATAGCGGACAAACAGGAATGTGCTGTCCTTCCAGAGAATGGTTTGGTCAAAGTCGTAAACATTCATGAAATATTACACTTCCTGGAGTTCGTTCCGGCTGGCGGCTTTCAGATAAGCAAAGATGAATGCATCCAAATCTCCGTCCATAACGGCCTGAACATTGCCGCTTTCCTGGCCGGTGCGGTGATCCTTGACCAGGGTGTAGGGCATGAACACATAGCTGCGGATCTGATGTCCCCAGGCGATCTCATTCTGGACGCCCTTGATATCGTCAATCTTGTCCTTGTGCTGCTGCTGAGCAATCTGGAACAGCTTTGCTTCCAGCATCTTCATAGCTGTCTCACGGTTCTGGAGCTGGCTACGCTCGGTCTGGCAAGCCACCACAATGCCGGTGGGCTTATGAATCAGGCGGACTGCAGAGGAGGTTTTGTTGATGTGCTGACCGCCGGCGCCGGAGGAACGGTAAACCTGCATTTCAATATCATCAGGACGGATCTCCACCTTGATGTTGTCATCCAGTTCGGGCATGACCTCCAGGCTGCTGAAGCTGGTCTGGCGGCGGCTCTGGCTGTCGAAGGGGCTGACCCGAACCAGGCGGTGAACGCCGTTTTCGCTCTTCAGCATTCCGTAGGCATTGGTTCCCTCCACCATGATGGAGGCACTCTTCAGACCGGCTTCATCGCCGTCCTGATAGTCCAGAGTGGAAACCTTGTACCCATGAGCTTCTGCCCACCGCTTGTACATCCGGAGGAGCATTTCTGCCCAGTCCTGAGCCTCGGTGCCGCCGGTGCCTGCATGGAAGGTAAGAATAGCGTTGCAGTGGTCGTATTCGCCGCTGAGCATGGTCACCAGCTGAAGCTGGTCCACAGCCTTTTCCACAGCGTTGACGGCCTCCTCTCCTTCCGGAATGAGGGCAGGATCATTTTCCTCCTCCAGCATTTCCAAAAGGGTCTGTGCATCCTCATACTGGGTTTTCAGCTTGGCAAAGCTCTCCAGCTTATTCTTCAAATCGCTCAGTTCCGCGTATACCTTCTGGCTGGCTGCCTGGTCATCAAAAAAGCCGGGCATAGTCATTTTATGTTCCAGCTCCGCCACCCGCTTTTCGCTGGGGGCGATGGCCAGGGCTTCCTGAAGGTCGTTGACCGCAGTCTCAAAACTGCCCAGTTTTGCTTTCAGTTCATCAATGGTAATCATATAAAGTCGATCAGCCTTTCTTGGTTGTCTAAAGTTTTCTCACAGTTAATTCTAGTATACCGAAAATTCCCTTTTAATGCAAGGCTTTTCCCCCAGATGGACAGGATTTGCACTTATCTCATCATAAATGGAAAATATTCACTGACTATTCATACCTTTTCTTTGCTTTTCTGGTAAGATTAGGCTATAATACAAACAACACCGTATTTTGGAGGATCTAAATGATTAAATATTCCGGTTATCACTGTCCGGTCTGCGGCGGTGTCTTTACCGATCAGGACGATATTGTAGTTTGTCCCCAATGCGGCACCCCTCATCACCGGGAGTGCTGGAGCCGCCTGGGGCATTGCGCTTATCAGGAGCGGCACAAGGAAAATCTGGAGTGGCATGAGGACCAGCTGATTCAGCCCGGCACCGCCCAGCAGATCGCCTGCCCGGCCTGCGGCACCCGCAACAATCCTACCGCTTCCAACTGCACTCACTGCGGCGCTCCCCTTGGCCAGACCCAGGAACCGCCCAAAACCGAAACCGCATCTTCCGGCCCCCGGTACGCCCATTCTTCCGGGCAGGCCTCCGGGACCAGAGTCCCCCCTCCCTTCCCCGGCGGAGCCCAGGTAGTGGGCCCCGAAGATGAAATCGGGGGAATCAAATCCAAGGACTGGGCCAGCTTTATCCGCCGCTCGGTTCCCTACTACCTCATGCGCTTTTTCCAGATGGAGCTGGGCGGGTCCAAGATTGCCGTCAGCCTCAGCGCCTTCGTTTTCGGGGCATACTATTTCTTTTACCGGAAAATGTACCGGGTCGCCCTGCTTTTCTGCGGAGCCGATCTTCTGCTTACCCTGCCCAGTCTGGTGCTGTTCTGGTATGATACCGGAAGTTTCCTCACCACCGGCATCAATCCCGAGTTCTGGCTGACCATGGGCACCATCTGTGCCTACCTGAATTGGGGTGTCCGGCTGGCTGCCGGTCTGTTCGGGGTCTTCCTCTACAAGAAGCACGCCTCCAAGACCATCCGGCGGATTTGTGAAACCACCCCGGAGGGCTCCCAGCGTTCCCTCCGTCTTTCCGCAGTAGGCGGAGTCAACCTTCCTGCTTCCATCGCTGCCGCTTTGATTATGAACGCTCTTGTCTGTGTCCTCATATTCGCCTTTGCCGGCCCCCAGCTGATGGATGTACTCCAGCTCTACGCCTCCCAGATGTATGCTATCTGAGTATCTGCCCCGCTTCTTTAAGGGGCTTTGGTTTTGAAAACAAAAAGAAAGGAACGCTAACTATGTCTGTGAAGAAAGCCATCATTCCCGCAGCCGGTCTGGGGACCCGGGTGCTCCCTGCCACCAAGGCTATGCCCAAGGAAATGCTTCCCATTGTGGACAAACCCGCCATTCAGTACCTGGTGGAGGAAGCAGTCAAGAGCGGCATTACCGACATTCTCATTATTCTGGGCCGGAACAAAGGAATCATTGAGGATCACTTTGACCGGAACCCCGAATTGGAGACTGCCCTCTCCAAGCCGGGCAAGGAAAAGATGCTGGAAGAGTGCCTTGGCATTGCCAACCTGGCCAACATTTTCTTTGTCCGTCAGAAGCAGACCCTGGGCCTGGGCCATGCGGTCCTCACCGGAAAGGCTTTTGTGGGGGATGACCCCTTTGTAGTCATCTACGGTGACGATGTAATTGTGGGTGATGACCCTGTCTGCGCCCAGCTCATCCGGGCTTATGAGAAGTATCATCGTCCCGCTGTAGGTGTCAACCAGGTTCCCTGGGAGGATGTGAGCCGGTATTGCAGCCTCAAGACCACTCCCATTGAGGACAACTGCTTCTTTGTAGACGATATGATTGAAAAGCCCAAGAAGGGCCAGGAGTTCAGCAACTACTCCATCCTGGGCCGGGTCCTGCTGGAGCCTGAAATTTTTGAGATTCTGGAGCACACTGCCCCCGGCGCCAACAATGAAATTCAGCTCACTGATGCCATGGCCGTAGTGGCCCGGGAGCGGGGCGGCATGACCGCTGTGGAGTTCACCGGCAAGCATTACGATATGGGCAACAAACTCTGTGTCATGCAGGCACAGGTGGAGATGAGTTTGAAGCATCCCGAGATTGGCCCCGCTTTCCGGGAATACCTGAAAGAGATTGCCAAAACTCTGTAATTTTCTGCGTATTGGGCGGGTCCCTTCGGGGACCCGCTTTTTCAGGGAAAAAGTTTCCGGTTTTTGTAAAAAAACAGTTGACAGGCCGGGAATCCTGCTGGTATAATGAATTGTCCCTTTGCGGGGAAGGTGGCGTTATGCCTCTTTTTCCCGGAAAGTAAGACCACCGAGCCCATTTGGCCGGTGTATCCTTCCCTCCCTTGAGGAGGGCATAAGTCCAAAAGGAGGTGCACAGATATGGCAAAGTACGAAACCATGCTGGTTACCAGCGCAAATCTGGATGAGGAAGCTTCCACCGCTTTGGTGAACAAGTTTAAGTCCATGATCGAGGCTAATGGTACCATTGATTCTGTTGACGAGTGGGGCAAGAAGCATCTTGCTTATCCCATCAACAAGGAGACCGAGGGTGTTTACACCGTGATTAAGTTCACCAGCAACCCCGACTTCCCCGCCGAGCTGGATCGTGTTTACAAGATCACCGATGGTGTTCTGCGTACTCTGATCGTAGCCGAGGCCGAATAACAGGAGGGATCACCCGATGCTGAATGTTGTAGCTTTGGTAGGCCGCTTGGTGGCCAACCCGGAACTGCGCCAGACTCCCCAGGGAGTAAGCGTAGTAACCTTCCGCATTGCTGTGGATCGGAATTTTGCTCGGGCAGGCGAACAGCGGCAGGCCGATTTTATTGACATTGTCGCCTGGCGTCAGCAGGCCGAGTTTGTTTGCAAGTATTTCCAGAAGGGCAGCTGGATCGCTGTAAACGGCAGCATCCAGACTCGCAGCTATCAGGACAAGAACGGCAACAACCGTACCGCTGTGGAAGTGGTAGCTGATCAGATCAGCTTCTGCGGCAACAAGGCATCCGGCGGCTCCGGCAGCTATGGAAACGACAGTTACGGCGCTGCCCCTGCTCCCAGTTATTCCCGCCCTGCTCCTGTGGAAGCGGCTCCCGCCTATTCCGCCGGAAGCAACGATGACTTCTCTGTCATTGACGAGGGCGAAGATCTCCCGTTCTGATTATCAGAACCACAACAGAATTTTAACAGGAGGAAAATACCATGGCTTTTGAAAAGTCTGATCGTCCCGCACGCCCCATGCGTCGTGGCCGTAAGAAGGTTTGCAGTTTCTGCGTTGACCGGATTGAGAACATCGACTACAAGGATGTTCCCCGTCTGCGCAAGTATGTGAGCGAGCGCTCCAAGATCATTCCCCGCCGTGTAACCGGCACCTGCGCTTTCCATCAGCGCGCTCTCACCGTGGCTATCAAGCGTGCCCGTCACGTTGCTCTGATGCCCTACGTGAGCGATTGATCTTGTAACCCCAGCAAAAAAAGAAGAGGTACAGCTCTTTCGGGAGCTGTACCTCTTTTTTTGTTATTCCGGTTTTCTGGTTTTTACTCCAAAGGCAAAGTAGAAAAGATGTCCCACCCAGACGATTCCCAGAATAACGCAGGGCAGATAGATGGTTTTCAAATACATAATGGTAAAGCCCATGGCCATGATCAGGGTCAGGGTGACCATTACCCTGATTTTGACTTTCCAGGTCATCCCTTCCCCTTTCACATAGCTTTCCAGATTGCTCTTATAAAGGCGGGTCCCCAAAAACCACTGGTGAAGCCTCCGGGAACTTTTCCCGAAACTGAACGCTGCCAGAAACAGAAAAGGAAAGGCCGGCAGAAGAGGCAGCACGGCGCCCACCGCTCCAAGGGCCAGGCCCAGGAAACCCAATCCGGTCCAGAGTATCTTTTTCAAGTTCATAAGGCTTCCTCCATCTTTTTCTTCTCTTTCCTGGTTTCCACCAAATGCCGGATGGCAATCACCGGATGGCAAAACAACATCCTTGGTCCGGAAAATGCCATTACCTTCCGGATTTCCTGCCGCATATCCTCCCTGTAACAATGAACCTTACAGTTGGAGCAGAAAGTCTTTGTTTCCATAAAAGGGCAGCAATCGCTGCGGCGGCAGGCATAATCATATAATTCCTGACATTGAGGACAAAGCCCCTGTCTTTTTCCGTGCTTCTTGTAACAGTAAAGGCGTATCATCAGGCCCACCACCTGTTTTTCCTTCTCCCGCTTGGCTTCAATGCCGGGCACAGATTTTCCCCTCCTTTATCCGGTACACCCGGTCTGCAATGGCCATGGTGGATTCCCGGTGGGAAACCAGGATGATACCCCGTTCCCCCTTCTGCTTTTTCAAGGCTTTCAGAATGATTCCCTCATTGATGCTGTCCACATTGCTGGTGGGCTCATCCAGGAGAATCAGGCCGCTCCCCCGCAGGAATGCCCGGGCCAGGCCGATTCGCTGTTTCTCCCCGGCTGATAAGTTTTCTCCCATAGCCCCTACTCTCGTCTGATACCCCTGAGGCAGGCTCTTGATGAATTCATCCACCGAGGCCATCCGGCAGGCATTCTCCAGTTCCTCCCGGGTAGCGGAGGGTTTTGCGATTTTCAGATTTTCCTCAATGGTCTGGTCAAAAAGATAGGTGGTCTGGCTGACCATTGTGACCTGTTCCAGAAGGCTTTGGGTATTGATGGTATCAATATCACTTCCGGAGTAAAGGATTTTTCCCTTCTCCTTTTCCCAGAACCGGAGGAGCAGCTTGAGAAGGGTGGATTTCCCGCATCCGGATTCCCCCACGATACCCACGATTTCCCCTTTGCTTACAGAGAGGGAAATCTCTTGGAGTATGGGATGAACTCCATCATAGGAGAAGGAAAGGTCCTCCACATCCAGCCGGGAACTGTCTGCGGGAACACCATTCAGTACGGGAGTTACCGCCGGTTTTTCCTTGAGAAGATCCAGCACCCGGTCCCCTGCCGCAAAAGTCTGGGTCAGATTTCCCGGAAGAGCCGAGATGGCCAGTACCGGGCCGAAAGACCCGAAAACTGCCGCCACCCCGATTATCATCCGTCCAGGGGTTATGCTTTGATTCAGCACCAGGAAAATCCCTGCTCCCAGGGTCAGCAGAATGAAGAGGGAGACCCACAGCTCTGTCCCCGCAGAAGCCCGGGCCATCTCCTGCTTCATTTTCCGGGTCTCCTCCAGAAGGATTCCGGAGCGGACTTCCACCTGATGTTCCCGCTTTTCCCCGCCGTTGTGAAGCAGAATATCCCGGATTCCCTTAATGCTGTCCAGAAAATAGCTGTTGAAGGAGGCAAACTGCCGGCGGTAGTTTACTCCTGCTTCCTTGATACGGCGGGAAAATGCCAGCGGAAGAAGTATCCCCACGGTGACAAACCCGCCCAGGGCTGTAAGCCCCAGCCAGGGGCTGGCCACCCAGCTTACAAAAAGCACCACCCCTGCGGATAAAATTCCCGCAATGCAGATGGGAGAAATGGTATGGGCATAGAACACTTCCAGGGTCTCAATATCCGAGGTGATCATGGCAATGATGGAGCCTTTTTGTTTGGTCTCCAGCTTAGCCGGGCAAAGGATCCGCAGGGCTCCAAAGATTTTGCTTCGCAGCACTGCCAAAAGCCGAAACGCAATATAATGGTTGCTGTACTGTTCCAGATACCGCAAAATTCCCCGCAGGACCCCGCAGCCCACAGCCAGGACCATGATGGCCCCAAAGGAAAGGGGAATCGCTTCTCCCAGTGCCTTTGCCACTCCGACCGCTCCCAAAAGAGGAACCGCCATGGCACAGATGAATCCCAGGGTCCCGTTGAAAACCGCCAGAACCATGATTCCCGCCAGATTTCCCAAAAGCAGAATAAGGCTGGCCATGATTCTGGCTCCACTTCTCCGCAGTTTTTCCTGTTTGGTTTTCATTGGTTTTCTTCCTCCCGGTATCCTTCTTCCAGTTCTTTCTGTGCTGCATACAGGCTGGCATAGCTGCCCTGCCGTTCCATCAACTGGGCATGCGTTCCCCGTTCCAGCACCTGCCCCGATTCCATATAAAGAATCTCATCCGCCTGGACCACATTGGCCAGCCGGTGGGAAATGACCAGAATCAGATGGTCCCGGGCCAGCCTGAGAATATTGTCCATAATGATTTTTTCGCTCTCCGGATCGATGTTGCTGGTAGCTTCATCAAACAGGTAAACCTCCTTTTCCCCTACCAGATTGATTCCCAGAGCCAGCCGCTGTTTCTGCCCTCCCGAAAGGTTGGCCCCTTCCTCCGCAACGGACCGGTCCAGTCCTCCGTTCTCCCGGACAAATCGGTCCAGATTCACCAGCTTGAGCGCCCCGAAGATTTCCCGGTCTGTCACATCCTCTTTTGCCAGCCGGAAATTCTCCCTTACCGACTGGTTAAAGACATAGGTATTGTAGCTTACCAGCCCCATGTGTTTATACAGATCTTCCCGGGAAAGACGCTCCAGAGAAATCCCCCCTGCCGTCACCTGCCCGGCCTCAGGCCGCAGTTCTCCGGACAAGAGGCCCACAATAGTGGACTTTCCGCACCCGGAAGGTCCTACCAGAGCAACCATCCCTGTTTTGGGGAACTTGACCGAGAGATTCTTTACCGCCTGTCGGCTTCCATCGTAGGAGTAGGATACATCTTTCAGTTCCAACTCCATCTCCTTGACTGTTTCCTCTCCCCACACCGGTTCAGGCTGGTTGAGAAGTTCCAGAATCTGGTTTCCTGCACTGGCTCCGTTCATGGCCACATGGAAGGCCGCCCCAAAAGCCCGCAAAGGAAGGAAGAATTCCACCGCCACCAGCACCAGGAAAAGGGCTGAAAAGGGAGAGATGTTTCCCTCTGCAACGCTTTTCAGGGTGAGGGCAATTCCCACTCCCGCCCCGCCGTAGGCCACCAGATCCATAATGGTGGTGCTGGCCAGCTGCATGACCAGTACCTTCATGGTGATCCTCCGGAACTCCTGGCTGGACCGGTCCATCTCCACCTGCCGGGCCTGGTCAGCAGTAAAGATTTTCAGCTCCCGAAGTCCCTGGACACTGTCCAGAAAATCATCTCCCATGGCGGTGTACTTGCCCCAGTATTTCCGGAAAATCCTTTTGGCATAGCGGGACACTGCCACAATGGAAAGTGGAATCAGGGGGACACAGGCCAGAAGCACTACCGCTACCGGAAGGGAAAACCAGACAGTGACCCCAAAAAGAACCAGGGGTGCTATCATGGCATAGAAAAACTGGGGAATATAATTGGAATAGTAAAGGTCCAACTGTTCTACCCCTTCCAGGGCAAGCTGGGTCAGTCCCGCCTGGTTTCCTCCCTGCCGGTTGCCCAGCCGCAACACCTTTGCATATACTTTCCGCCGCAGTTCCCGTTTGGCGTTACGGCCCAAAAGGTCTTTCAGGTCGCCCACGGTACGGCTGGTCCAGTAACGAAGGACCAGGGCAGCCATGGCCACAAAGACAGGCAGAAGGAAAATCTCCCCTCTTTCCCCATACTCCCGGAACCGGACCGCCATTTCCAACGCCTTGCAAATGCTGGCGGTAAAAGCCAGGTTTGCACCCAGCCCCGCAACCATAAGTCCTACGGTCCACCCAATATACTTTCTGTCCTTTCCCAACAGGGCAAGCAGTTTTTTATCTACCACGGTACTGTCATCCTTTCAGTTAGTATATGCTAACCTTTTGCCTAAAAAAGAGCAACAGCTTGTAATTAGCCATTGCTAACCATTGAAGAATACCGGATTTTTCCCAAAAAGTCAAGAGGGCAACTGTTATTGTTTTTCAAAAAAAGAACGGAGAAGGAATCCTTCTCCGTTCTTTTTGTTCTATTACCAGAAAAGCAGGCCCAAGCGGTAGACCAGAAAGGCCATGACCCAAGCCAGGGCGGTCTGCCCCACCACCATGGCAACAGCCCATTTCCCTCCCAGTTCCCGTTTTACCGAGGCAATGGCTGCCACGCAGGGAGTATACAGGAGGCAGAACACCAGCAGGCTGGCCGCGGCGGCCTGGCTGAGGGTATTCTGAAGGGCGGCGGTGGAACCGAACAGGATGCTCAGAGTGGAGACCACGCTCTCCTTTGCCATAAATCCGGAGAGCAGTGCCGTGGAGACCCGCCAGTCTCCGAAGCCCAGGGGTGCAAGGGCGGGAGCAATCCACCCAGCCAGGGCAGCCAGAATGCTCTGGGAGGAATCATCCACCACATTCATTCTCATATCAAAGGTTTGGAGGAACCAAATCAGGACAGTGGCCAGGAAAATGACCGTAAAGGCCCGCTGCAAGAAATCTTTGGCCTTTTCCCAAAGCAGCTGTGCCACATTCCGGGCTCCCGGCAGGCGGTAGTTGGGCAGTTCCATTACAAAGGGAACCGGTTCCCCCTTGAATTGGGTATTTTTCAGGATAAGCGCCGCCATAATCCCGGTGAGGATTCCAAAGGCATAAAGTGCAATCATGACCAGCGCTCCCCTGCCCGGGAAAAAGGCGGCTGCAAAGAACCCGTAAATGGGCAGCTTGGCGCTGCAGCTCATGAAGGGGGTCAGGAGAATGGTCATCTTCCGGTCCCGCTGAGAGGAAAGGGTGCGGCTGGCCATGACACCCGGCACAGTGCAGCCAAACCCCATCAGCATGGGGACGATGCTCCGCCCCGAAAGGCCCAGTTTCCGGAGAAGCTGGTCCATGATAAAGGCTACCCGGGCCATGTACCCGCTGTCCTCCAGAATGGACAGGAAGAAGAACAGGGTAACGATTACCGGCAGGAAGCTAAGTACGCTGCCCACGCCCCCCAATATTCCATCCACCACCAGGGAATGGACCACCGGGTTTACATTCCAGCTCAGGAACATCTGGTGGACCATCTGGGTAAAGGCTGCCACGCCCTGCTCCATAAGCCCCTGGAGAAAAGCACCTATTACATTGAAGGTAAGCCAGAACACCAGTGCCATGATTCCTGCAAAGGCGGGGAGCGCAGTATATTTTCCTGTAAGGATACGATCGATGGCCTTGGAGCGAAGCCGTTCTTTGCTTTCGTGAGGCTTTACCACGGTCTGGGAACAAATCCAATGAATGTAGGCGAACCGCATGGAAGCCACTGCGCTGGCCCGGTCCATCCCCTGTTCCTGCTCCATCTGGACCAGGATATGCTCCAGCAGTTCCATCTCGTTCTTATCCAGTTTGAGCCGGGGCAGAAGGCTGGTATCCCCTTCCGCCAGCTTGCTGGCTGTGAACCGGCAGGGCAGGTCTGCCCGGGCTGCATGGTCCTCAATCAGGTGCATAATGGCGTGGATGGATCTGTGGACGGCGGCCCCATTTTCTTCCCGGCAGAAGTCCACCCGTCCGGGGGCTTCCTGGTATTTGGCCAGATGGACGGCATGTTCCACCAGTTCTTCAACGCCTTCTCCCTTGGCGGCAGAGATAGGCACCACCGGGACCCCCAGCAGTTCCTCCAGCTGGTTGATCCGGATAGCGCCCTCGTTGGCCCGGACTTCGTCCATCATGTTCAGGGCCACCACCATGGGGATATTCAGTTCCATCAGCTGTAAAGTGAGGTACAGGTTCCGCTCAATATTGGTAGCATCCAGAATATTGATGATTCCCTTGGGACGGTTGGTGAGAAGGAACTCCCGGGTAACGATTTCCTCGTTGCTGTAGGGGGACATGGAATAGATGCCCGGCAGGTCAGTGATGAGGGTGTCCGGGTGTCCCTTAATAACGCCGTCCTTCCGGTCCACTGTCACGCCGGGGAAGTTTCCCACATGCTGGTTGGAGCCGGTAAGCTGATTGAACAAAGTAGTCTTGCCGCAGTTCTGGTTTCCTACCAGGGCAAAGGTAAGGGTCGTTCCCTCCGGGAGAGGGTTTTCCTCCTTTTTGGAGTGATACTTGCCGCTCTCGCCGTATCCGGGGTGAGGGTAAAGGACCCGGCCGGAATGGCTTTCCTTCCGGGGTTCCTCCTCGCAGGGCTGGCCGATTTGAATTTGCGCGGCATCCTCCAACCGGATGGTCAGTTCATAGCCATGGACCCGCAGTTCCACCGGGTCCCCCATAGGGGCATATTTTACCACCGTCACCTGGGCACCCTGAATCAGGCCCATATCCAGCAGATGCTGACGAAGGGCACCACTGCCCCCCACGGACAATATTGTTGCTGTTTTTCCTAACTGAAGCTCATTCAGTGTCATAGATTGGTTCTCCTTGGGCGACCTTCCGCCCGGCTGATTTTAACACAGTCTCATTATACTATTTTGAATTTAGGAATACAACCAGCCCTGTTTCTCCTCCCTGTAAGTTTTTCTTTACTTTAAGAAAAAAGCATAAAATCATTCTGTTCTCCCATACTATGGGTGATGGGACCATTTTGCCCTGTTCAAGGAGGGATTTTGACATGAACCAATATCAAGGAACCCAGACCCTTATCAATCTTCAGACTGCCTTCGCCGGGGAATCCCAGGCCAGGAACAAGTATACCTATTACGCTTCCATTGCCAAAAAGGAAGGGTATGAACAGATCGCCGCCCTGTTTCTGGAGACGGCGGACAACGAGCGGGAACACGCCAAACTCTGGTTCCGGGAACTGGGCGGAATGGGAGATACCGCCCAGAATCTTACCGATGCCGCGGCCGGAGAAAACTACGAGTGGACGGATATGTATGCCGGGTTTGCCCAGACTGCCCAGGAGGAAGGATTCCCCGAACTGGCAGCCAAGTTCCGGATGGTGGCCCAGATTGAGAAGTCTCACGAGGAGCGGTATCGGGCTCTGCTGAACAATGTGGAGACACAGCAGGTATTCCAGCGCAGCCAGGTCAAGGTATGGGAGTGTCGGAACTGCGGGCACATTGTAGTCGGCACCCAGGCTCCTCAGGTCTGCCCCGTCTGCCAGCATCCCCAGGCATTTTTTGAGATTCGGTCTGAGAATTACTGATTATTTTTTACCGCTCAAGGGAGAAAGCACGCTGTAAAGTGCTTCCTCCCTTTTTTGTTTTCCCCTCTCCTCCTTTACCCCGGAGCCCAATTAGGGTATAATAGAAATAATATCTTTCTTATTTCAAATATACCTTGCTCTGTTTATCCCTGGCAGAGCCAAGAAAAGATGATGGATTTTTCAAAGTATTAAGGAGTTTCTATATGCAAAAACGCAGATTTCAGCAGCTGGTTCTGGTAGCCAGCATGCTGTTTGGAATGTTTTTTGGTGCAGGAAATCTGATTTTTCCTGTATCCATGGGTCAGCTGGCAGGCTCCAATCTCTGGTGGGCCGTGGCAGGTTTCCTGATTACCGGCGTAGGACTGCCCCTTCTGGGTGTAGCCGCCCTGGGAGTCAGCCGTGAAGAGGGGCTTTTCGCACTCAGCTGCCGGGTGAGCAAAGGGTATGGCCTCTTTTTCACCTGTCTGCTTTATCTTACCATTGGGCCTTTCTTTGCCATCCCCCGCTGCGCCACCGTCTCCTTTACGGTAGGCATCCAGCAGATGTTCCCCCAGGGGGAGGCCGGTGCTCTGGCCATTTTCTCCCTTATCTTCTTTGGGGCGGTCCTCTTTTTCTCCCTTCGTCCGGGAGAAATCCTTACCTGGATCGGTAAGGTGCTGAACCCTCTTTTCCTTTGCTTTTTGGCTCTTCTGGTTCTGCGGGCTCTCACCTCACCCCTGGGACAGGTGGCGGACATTGCCCCCTCCGGGAACTATGTCACCGCCGCTTTCTCCACCGGTCTTTTGGAAGGTTACAATACCATGGATGCTTTGGCGGGCCTGGCCTTCGGCATCGTCGTGGTCCAGGCCATCCGCCAGCAAGGGATTGAAAAGCCCGGGGATGTTGCCAAAAGTACCGTTCTGGCAGGACTGCTCAGTTCCCTGTTGATGGCGCTTATCTATCTTCTGGTCGCCCTGATGGGCACCCAGAGCCGGGGAATGTTCGAGGCTTCCTCCAACGGCGGCGAAGCCCTGGCGCTTATTGCCCACCATTACTTTGGCGGAGCAGGCGCTCTGATTCTGGCAGCTACCGTGACCATTGCCTGTCTGAAAACCGCTGTTGGCCTTATTACCAGCTGCAGCGAGACCTTTGTACAGCTTTTCCCCAAAGGCCCCTCCTACAAGGCCTGGGCCGTTTCCTTCTGCCTTTTCTCCTTCCTGGTGGCCAATCTGGGGCTGAACACCATTCTGGCCTACTCTCTGCCGGTGCTTATGTTCCTCTATCCCCTCTCCATTGTCCTGATTCTTCTTACCCTCACCGGACACTGGTTCGGCAATCATCCCACCGTTCTCCGGTGGACCATCGGATTCAGCGGAGTAGCTGCCGTTCTTGATTTTATGAAGGCTCTGCCCGCCCCTGCCCGTGCTCTGTTCCATCTGGACCCCTTCCTGGAAATTGTAGAAAAAATTCTTCCCCTTTATTCCCTGGGCTTCGGATGGGTCTGCCCTGCTCTGATCGGGTTCTGTATCGGAATGACCCTGCGCCATTTCCGGCGGCAGCCCCAACTTTGACATGTTTGTAAAATAAAAACTCCCGGGAAAAATCCCGGGAGTTTTTATTTTATTGCGGAGTATAATAGGCTTTCCCCGTGTTGGGAGAATTGGACACATCCAGAACTCCCACATCGTTTTCAGTCAGGCCGTCGTCCCCCTCACTGTGGAAAATGGTCCCCACCATCTGGAACTTATAGTCCAGGTTATTCAGGGTTCCCAACTCGATGGTGATTCGGCCGCTGATGGTAACGGTGATATTTTCCATATCCCGCAGATCGATCCGGCTGACCCGGGTGTACAGGTCCTCCTGATGAAGATACCCGGACAAGGTTTCCAGGGCCTGGGCCAGTGTCTGGTTCTGAGCCTCGGTTTCTGCATTGGCCTCCTGGTCCTCCCCTTCCACCTTGGTGGCATCCAGGGAATATCCAACCTGGGGTTCTCCCCCCAGGGTAGCCTGAAGTTCAATCAGACCGTCCGGCAGGGTATCTGTGATCCGCAGCACCCGCAGGGTCTCACTTAGGATGGCATATCCTTCCTCCAAGGGAATGTAAAGACTTTCCACCGCGGGAGTTACCTGAATCACGATGGTGGTGGGAAGGCTGTACTTTACCTCCACCTCTTCCAGGTAAGGCAGGGCAACCAGAAGTTTATCCTCCAGTTTGTTTCCATCCACCGCAAAGAGGGCCTGCCCCGGGGTGATTTCTGTAGCCAGGGCAATGTCTTCCTGGGAATAAATTCCCGTATTGGGCGGATCGCTTCCGTCAGGGTTTTCTATCCGCAGGGTCTCCACCTTAAAAATCACATCCGTGCTGAACACAATGGCCAGCAGAATCAGGAGGAGTGTTACCAGAAGGACCATCACCCGCCGTCGAAGCCGCTTCATTCTTTTGATGGCGGCAGGACTTCCGGCAGGATAGCTGACCCTCCGCCGCCGGGGCTTTCGCCGGGGAGGAGGTGTGGGTCTTGCAGAGGTCGGGGAGCCGGATGGCGCCGGATTCCGGCTGATATGGCTCATGCTCCTCTCCCCCTTCCTTGCGCGTTTCTCAATGATTCAGGATCTCCTTCAATTTTCCGGTAATCAGGTCCAGGCTGTCCGGCTGGGCAAGGCTCTGGGCTTTCCGGCCCATGACCATCAGCTCTGCCCGGTCGGCGGTAAGCTGCTCCACTGTCTGAATCAGCTTTTCCCCTGTCAGGTCCTTTTCTTCAATGACCTGAGCAGCCCCTGCCTTTTCCAGTTCCAGTGCATTGTAATACTGGTGATTCTCCGCCACATTGGGGCTGGGAATCAGAATTGCTGCCCGGCCTACTGCTTCCAGTTCTGCCAGGGTCAAAGCCCCTGCCCGACTGATGACCAAATCCGCCGCAGCCAGCATCTGGGGCATATTCTGGATGTATTCCTTCACCATTATCTTTTCCAGGTCAAAGCCCTTTTCCTTGGCCAGGTTCCGGAACAGCTGAACACCCCGGCTGCCGGTGGCATGAATCTGGAAAAGACCCTTTCCCTCTTTCTGGTTCCAGGCTGCCAGGTCTGCCACCACCTCGTTGATCCGGCGGGCGCCCAGGCTTCCCCCGAAGGAGAGGACTACCAGCTGGTCTTCAGACAGTCCCAAAGCCTGACGGGCAGAACGCCGGTCCTGAGCAAAAATCTCGGGGCGGACAGGGTTGCCCACCACCATGGTTTTCCCGGGTACTCCCAGCCGTTCCACTGCCCCGGGCACTGCCGCAAACACCACGGTGGCTCCCTTGGCCAGCAGTTTGTTGGTCACCCCTGGAAACGCATTCTGCTCATGGATAGCCGTCTTGATTCCCATTTTAGAAGCACAACGGACCACCGGACCGCTCACATATCCGCCGCAGCCGATGACCAGGTCCGGCTGCACCTCTTTCATAATGGCTTTGGCACGGGGGCCGGACAGGGCCAGATGCCAGAGTGCTTTCACATTCCGGATAATATTCTCCGGGGTCAGCCGGCGCTGGATTCCGTTTACCTCAATATGGTGGAAGGGGTATCCGGCTTCGGTGACCAAGCCGTACTCCATTCCTTCTCTTCTCCCCGCAAAATGGATCTCTGCCCCAGGGAACTTATCCTGGATGGCTCCGGCGATAGCCAGGGCCGGATTGATATGTCCGGCGGTACCGCCGGCTGCAATCAGTACCCGCATAAAAATTCTCCTTTATTGGATTTGATGTTCCGGCTGAAGCTCCCGGTGAATCTGAGCTTCCCGCCGGGCCCGTTCCTGTGCTTGGTTTCCCGCACGGCCTATATTCAACAGAATTCCCATCTCTCCCAAAAGAAGCACCAGACTGGTTCCGCCGTCAGAGAAGAAGGGCAGGCTGATTCCTGTGTTGGGACCGATGGAGGTAACCACAAACAGGTTGAAAATAACCTGCCAGGCAATCTGTGCAGTAATACCGGTTGCCAGCACCACCCCGTAAATATCCGGGGCCTGAATGGCAATCATAAGGGACTGAATAATAAGCCAGGCGAACAAGCCAATGCAAATCACGGCTCCGATAAAGCCCAGCTCCTCACAGAGGACCGCAAAGATAAAGTCGTTTACGGATTCGGGAAGCCAGAGCTGTTTCTGCTTTCCGTTTCCGATTCCTACCCCGCCCAGGCGCCCGGAGGCAATGGCCAGGATGCTCTGCTTGGTCTGATAGTGCAGCACATCCCAGTCCAGGTTAAAGGACCAGGTGGCCAATCGGGTCTCTACATAGTCCTCCTGGGTCATCAGATAGGCGACCACGCAGATGATACCACCCACAGCCGTAAAAATCAGCTGGAAGATGTCCGCTCCGCCCACAGCGATCATGGTAAAGACAATACAGAGAACGATGATCATACCGGATTTATGGGACTGAGCCAGAAGCAGAAGCACCATAGGCCCGGCTACCAAAGCCACCGGATATAAAATTCCGTAAGAGTATTTTTTCAACTCGTTCCGCTTTGCCTGGTAGATGGCTGCTACCCCCAGCATGATGGCCACCTTTGCAAACTCGGAGGGCTGGAGGGTAAAGGGAAGGTTATCACCGTGAATCCAGCGGCGGCAGCCTGAAATAGGGTCGCAGAAAAGCGCCGCTATCATAAGAGCCACCGTGACTCCGTAGATGATGAGGGTAAAGCGGCGGTAGATATGATAGTCCAGTTTAGAGACCACCAGCATTACTCCCACACCGCCAACGGCCAGAATGGCCTGGGGCCGTATGTAATGGTACACATCTCCAAACCGGTAATATCCGGTCACATAGCTGGCGCTGAACAGGATAATCAATCCGAACACCAGCAAAATAAGAAGATTCAAAAGCAAAAGGGTGGGCATTTTTCCCTGAGGACGGCGAATCAGCCGGACCAGGTCCAGGACATGCCATCCCAGGGAACCCTGCCGGGGCAGGACTTTTGCGTTCTGTTTGGCGGCCATGGGTCTGCCCCCCTTTCTGTTTACTGTTCCTGTCAACTAAAGAATACCCATACACTTGCCAGCAGTACTCCCAAAGCTGCAATACTGCTGAAGACGCTTACGATTTTTACCTCACTCCATCCCCGCAGCTCGAAGGAATGGTGGATGGGGGTCATTTTGAAGATACGGCGGCCCACATGGTCCTTGCTGAACTTCTTGGTGAATTTGAAGTAGCTTACCTGAATCACCACGCAGCCTGCTTCCCAGATGTAGACGCAGCCCAGAGGAATCAGCAGTTCCGGCCGGTTGAGGCAGAAGGCCATGGAGGTGACCAAGCCCCCCAGGAACATGCTTCCTGTGTCTCCCATAAAGGTTTTGGCGGGATAGAAGTTATAAATCAGGAATCCGATGAGAGCTCCTGCCATACAGGCGGCATACACCGACAGATGATAATATCCCAGCACCCCGCAGAGGAGGATATATCCCAGCATGACCACAAAGGTCACCGAGGAAGCAAGCCCGTCAATGCCGTCGGTCAGGTTGACCGCATTGACCAGGAAGATGATGAAGAGGAATGCGATGGGATAGAAAATCCAGCCCAGATCCACCAGCCCCATTCCCGGCAGGGAAATGGCGGTGGTCAGGGTGCCGTTCAGGGTCAGGCCCCCCAGCAGCACCAGGGTTACTACCACCTGGCCGATAATCTTCTGCCAGACCCCCAGGCCCAGGTTCTGTTTCTTGACCACCTTGATGTAGTCATCCACAAAACCGATCAACCCGAATCCGAAAGCACTGAACATGCAGAGAATCAACCCCATATCCTGGCTGGTGCCGAACATCTGGGGACGGCTGAAAATCAGGGTGGTGAACACTACCCCCAGCGCAATGGTACTGGACAGGATAAAGCAGATTCCTCCCATGGTGGGGGTTCCCTGCTTATTCTGATGCCACTTGGGGCCGTTGGTCATTTTGATGGTCTGGCCAAACTTCAGCTTGTGGAGGAAAGGCACCAGAAAATGACCAATAAGGGCAGAGAGCAAAAAGGCAATCATTGCCCCCACCATCAGCATATACCGTTCCATACGAATACTCCTTCTCTCTTATTGCTCATAATACAGGGCCAGAATTTCTTCCAAGGCGGTACCCCGGCTGGCCTTTGCAAGAAGTGCATCGCCCGGTTCCAGATTTTGGCAGAGAATCCGGGCTGCTTCCTCCTTATCAAGACAATGGATGGCTTCCAGCCCCTGTTCCCGGGCGGACCGGGCCATTTCCTCGCTCAAGGGGCCATAGGCAACCAGCAGGTCCACCCCTGCCTGAGCTGCCATCTCGCCCACCTGACGATGGGCCTGCTGGCTGATCTGTCCCAGTTCCAGCATATCTCCCAGAAGGGCCACATGGCGCCGGCCAGGGATTTCCAGGAACATGGAGAGAGCCGCCTTCATGCTGTCAGGGCTGGCGTTATAGCAGTCCTCCACCACGCTGACTCCCTTCCGAATCACCAACCGCTGACGCATGCCGGTGGACTGATACCGGGAAAGAGCCTGGGCGCACCGGGCAGGGTCCAGCCCCAAGCCGGTGGCAGCAGCGTAGGCTGCCAGGGCATCGTACACGGTGTGCCGTCCCAGAGTGGGGATATAAACCTGGAACTCCCCTGCCCCCTCATGAAGGAGTGTAAAGCTCTGGCCCTGTCCCTGGGTTTTGATATTCACTGCCCGGACCTGGGCCGCAGGGTCATCAATTCCATACCACACCGGATGGATATGTTCCGGGATTTGGGCTCCTGCCAGGTAGGCATCATCCCGGTTGAGGGCCAGGGGTGCTCCCTGGGGAAGGCCCTTGCAGATTTCCATCTTGGCTTTCAGGATATTTCCCCGGCTGCCCAGGTTTTCAATATGGGAGACCCCAATGCAGGTAATCAATCCCCCCTGAGGCCGGACTGCATCCACCAGGGCTGCAATCTCCCCGGCGTGGCTCATTCCCATTTCCACTACCCCATAACGGGTGGCGGAATCCAGTCGAAACAGGGTATTGGGAACTCCGATCTCGTTGTTCTGGTTTCCCTCGGTCTTGATGGCAGGACCAAATTCCGAGAGGATGGCGTAGGTAAATTCCTTGGTGGTGGTCTTGCCCACGCTTCCGGTCACTCCGATAAGGGTGGAAGAAAAACACTTCCGGTAGTTTGCTCCCATTTTGAGCATGGCGATTCGGCTGTCCGCCACCAGAATCTGCCGGTCCTCCGGAATTCCATCCAGAATCCGGTTGACCACAATATAGGCAGCTCCCTTGTCATAACATTCCCGGGCAAAGTCGTGTCCGTCCACCCGGGCTCCCGGGAAGCAGACAAAGACACAGCCCGGAATCACCTTTCTGCTGTCGGTAACCACCCCGGTGAGGGAGATATCCTCTCCGGGGCAAAGCCCTTCCAAAAGGACCTTGGCTGAGATAGGCTCCATGAAAAGCTCCTCCTTCTCTTTCCTTCTCTTAACAGCTTATTCCCCTGTTGTGGTATCCACCACTTCCAGAGTGACCACAGCCCCCTTGGGGACCTGGGACCCGGCAGTGGGATACTGGCTCTGGACCACTTGGCTTCCGTTGGAATTGCCCGGGTTGAGCCCTACGGCGGAGAGAAGCTGGTTGGCTGCGGTGGCCGTCTTGCCGACCACATCCGGGACTTCCACCATCTCCTGTTCTTCGCTTTCGGTGTAAAGGTAAACGGTGGAACCTGCGGGAGCAGTCATGCCTGCCTCGGGGTACTGGGCCAGCACAGTGGTACCGCTGCCCACCACCTGATGTTCCAGACCGCTCTGGTTCAGGGTAGCCTGGGAGGCAGATGTATCGTGGTTGATCAGGTAAGGCACCCGAACATTGCCGGTAATGACGGTGTTGGGGTCGGTTTCCAGCCCCAGGTAAGGTGCGATCTCGCTGACGATGTTGCCCACTACGGGAGCCACAATCTGGCTGGCGTAGTCGTTGATGGACCGGGGGTCATCCAGCATGACATAGACCAGGATCTCCGGGTCATTGATGGGCAGAACTGCCACAAAGCTGGACACCTTCTTGTAGTCGCCGTCCTCACGCTTATCCTGGTTCAGCTGTTCGGTAGTACCGGACTTGCCACCCATCTGGTAACCGGGGACCTTGGCGTTGACGCCGCCCACATCCATAACCTGATTCATCATGGTCCGGATCTGGTCGCTGACCTCCTGGCTGATGACCTGGCGCTTAATAGTAGTCTCGGTGGTCTGAACTACATTGCCGGTGCTGTCGGTAATATGGTCCACCACATAGGGGGTAACCAGGTATCCCCCGTTTACTGCTGCTGCAATGGCGGTGCAGAGCTGGATGGGGGTGACAGACTGGGACTGACCGAAGGCGGTGGATGCCAATTCAGTGGGGCCCATCTCCTCGGCGGTATAGTAGCTCATCCAGGGAGTTTCATAAGGCAGGTCAATGCCGGTGGTCTCGGTAAAGCCAAAGGCTTCAAAATAGTCATACAGGACTTCGGCGCCCATGGTCTGGGCTGCCTGGATAAAGTAGACATTACAGCTGTGGCCCAGAGCGCCGGCCATATCCTGCCAGCCGTGGTTGGTGCCCTTGGACTCGTAGTCAGCGCAGCGGTAAGTATAGTCCGCAACCTGAATGTAGCCGGGGCAGAAAAAGCTGGAAGCAGTGGTCAGCAGTCCGCTGTCCAGACCTGCAGCACTGGTAATGACCTTGTAAATGGAACCAGGGCTGTACAGTTCGGTGATGGCCTTGTTTTTCCACTGGGCTTCACGCATCATTCCCTGCAGGGTATTGTATTCGTCCGTACCGATGATGGAATCGGCCAGGATCTCTTCCACATTCTTGGTCCCCAGCCGGTTCTTCAGGCTGGCGATCTGTTCTGCGGACAGTTCTCCCTCGGTTTCCAGGGCGGTGGTAAAGACATCCTCCTGGAGGGTATAGGGTTCGTTGGGGTCAAAGTTATCGCTGGTGACCATGGCCATGACTGCGCCGGTGTTTACATCCATTACAATGGCGCAGGCCCGGTTCTGCACATTGTACCGTTCCACTGCGGCATCCAGGTAATTCTGGACCACACTCTGGATATAGGTATCAATGGTAAGGTGGAGGCTGTAGCCGTCCACCGGGGCATAGACCTGGTTTTCGGTGCCGCCCATCTCATAGCCCTGGGCATTTTCCTCGGTCAGGGCACGGCCATCATTACCGGACAAGGCATCCTCATAATATTTTTCCAGGCCGTAGGCACCGCCCTCATCGTTGCAGAAGCCCAGCACCGTGGACAGGTAAGCCCCATAGGGGTATTCCCGCACTGAGCTCTGTTCCAGGGCAATGTACAGTACGGTCCGTCCGTATTCTGTATTCAGCTGGGTGGCATATTCCTTTACCGCATCTGCTGTAGGTTTATCCACCTTGGTGGCCAGGGTCTGGTATTTATTGGTAGCAGTCAGTTTCTGGTAGATGGTTTCCCGGTCTGTGCCCAGAATCTCGGCAATTTTATCCGCCGCCTCACTGGCAACTTCCTCATCCGTCAGGGACGGGTCAGTGGTCACATTCCAGGCAATGGTACTGCGGGCCAGGGTTTTTCCGTTGGAATCATAGATAGAACCCCGGGCAGCAGGAATGGTGGTATCCGAAACCTGCTGTTCCACTGCCATTACTTTATACTGCGCATAATCCCGAATCTGGATGGTAAACAGCCTGTAAATCACCAGCCCGAAGGCCAGTGCCAGAATCAGTATTCCCGAAGCAAGCACCATTCTGCGCCGGGCAGGTGAGAGTCCTCCCCCCTGTTTCTGCGGCTCTGTCATTGGCAATCCTCCAAAATCCCATAGATATAAGTATTATAAAACAACAGAAAGCGTGAGTCAATGAACAGTTCCTTGACTCACGCTTATTTCCTTCATCTTCCAGTTATTTTTCTTTTATCAGCCAAGGCTGTTCCAAAGGCTCAGGGCTGCGGCCTGAATTCCGGAAAAGAATCGCTGGAATCCGTTTTCGGCACAGACAATGCTGTTCTGGTTTTCCAGGGTGACATAGGTGATCTGGCTGGCATCCAGCTTGGTCATTCCCAGCTGTTCTACAGCGATCTCCTCCACATTCTTCATGGTGCTGATTCCTTCCAGCTGTCCCTGAAGATAATCGTAAGTGCTCTGGCTGGTGGTCAGTTCCTTCTGGGTAGCCTGTATCTCTCCGGTCAGCTCGGTGAGGCGTGCGTTGCAGGAAAGAAGGGTAACTACCATTCCCACCAGAATCAGGCTGGCGGCAGTTACCCGAAACCGCTTGAGGGCTTGCATCCGGGAAGCTCTCTTTCCTCCCTGAACTGCCCGGAACTCCCGATGAACCTTAGGCTGTTCGAATTGTTCAAAATTATAAGCTGCCTGACCCATGGCAGGGTCCTCCCTTCTCTTTATCGCAGGTTAGCATTTTTCCAAAACACGGAGCTTGGCGCTCCGGCTGCGGCGGTTTTCTTCCAGTTCCCGGGCAGAAGGCTCAATAGGCTTGCGGGTAATGAGCTTTGCCTTGGGCTTTCCGCCGCAGACACAAACGGGATATTCCGGCGGGCAGGTGCAGCGCTGTGCCCACCGCTTGAATTTTTGTTTTACCAGACGGTCCTCCAGGCTGTGGAAGGTGATGATACACATTCTCCCTCCCGGGGCCAGCCGTTCAAACAGTCCGTCCAGTCCCTGATTCAGCACATCCAGTTCGCTGTTTACGGCAATTCTCAGTGCCTGGAAAGTGCGGCGGGCGGGATTTTTTGCCTTCCGCCGTTCTGCCGGAGGTACTGCTGCCGCCACCAGCTGAGCCAGCTCCAAAGTGGTCCGGATGGGATGTTCCTCCCGGGCGGCGACGATTTTTCCGGCAATCTGCCAGGCGTAGGGTTCTTCCCCGTAATCCCGCAGGATCCGGGTCAGTTCCTCCCGGTCCCGGGTGGCAACCAGGTCAGCAGCAGTCTCTCCTTCCTGGCTCATCCGCATGTCCAGGGGTGCATCCGCATGGTAGCTGAATCCTCTCCAGGGGGAATCCAGCTGATGGCTGGAAACGCCCAGATCCAGCAGAACTCCGTTGATCTGAGAGATCCCCAGTTCATCCAGAACCTGCGGAGCCCGGCAGAAGTTGGTTTGAACTACCTGAGCCGGCAGACCCTTGAGCCTTTCGGTGGCGATTGCCACCGCATCCGGGTCCTGATCCAGTGCGATCAGCTGTCCGGTGGTCAGCCGTCGGGCAATCTCTTTGGAATGTCCGGCTCCTCCGGCAGTACCGTCCAGGTAAATTCCTGCAGGATCAATGGCCAGTCCGTCCATGCATTCTTTCAGCATGACCGAATAGTGCTTGAATTCCATCTGTCCTGCTCCCTTCCGTCCTAATTAGAAATCCAGTGCGTCAATGGCCTGGGCAATGCTCTCGGTGTCCATGGCCTCCTGGCGCTGGTTCCATGCCTGGGTGTTCCAGATCTCCGCATGGTTCATGTTTCCGATAATGGTTACTTCCTTGTCCAGCCCTGCATGCTCCCGCAGTTTGGCAGGCAGGAGGATCCGCCCCTGCTTGTCCGGCTCCACCTCGGTGGCAGCGGCAAAGAGGAACCGCTGCACATCCCGGTTTTTGGTAATGCCCTTACTCATAAGCAGCTGGGCCATCTGCTGAAATTCTTCTTTGGGAAACGCCACCAGACAATCATCCAGCCAACGGGTGACAATAAAGCTGTCCCCCATATCCTCCCGAAATTTGGCGGGGAAATTCAGCCGGCCCTTAGGGTCAATGGAGTAATCGTATTGTCCCAGCAGCATGGCAGCCTTCCCCCTTCCAGAAGTTTTCAAGGCGTTCGGTGGAAAACTCGGTGGAAAAGGTTGAAAACTACCCACTTTTACCCACATCTAACCTCAATCACACCACTATACTAACACAGACACTGTTTGAAATCAAGGGAAAAGCCCAAAAAGGATTGTAGTTCCGGGCAATTTTCACATTTTCAAAATGCCTTTTGGAGCACAAAAAAAGAACCCTTCTCCCCCTTCAGGGAAAAGAGTTCCTTTTTGTCTTAATTGGGCTTATTTATTTCCGGGATTCTTCCGAAGGGTGGCCCGAAGCATTTTGATGTCCGCAGCATATTTCAGCAGCCGTTCCTCGGTATCAGCCATAACGGAATCACAGCGTCCGAACACCCCTACCAGCAGGCTCTTGGACCGGGCATTGGCCTCGCCCAGAATTTCCTCGGCACGCTTCTTGGCAGCCTTGACGATTTCCTGTTCCTCCACCATGGCGCGGGCCTTTTTCTCCGCAGTCTGGATGATTTTTTCAGACTCTGCCTTGGCGTCGCCCAAAATCTGGGACCGGTCCGAAACAATGTTCCGGGCCTGGCTGATTTCTCCAGGCAGGCTTTCCCGGATATCGTTGATGATTTCCCGGACTTTTTCTACATCTACCATCCGCTTTCCGCCGCCCAGGGGCAGAGGCATTCCGTCTTCCAGGGTCTCGTCCATCAGGTCAAGCAGTTCGTCCACATTCATGGTTCATTCCCCTTTCTCGTATCGAGTTACCAGCACCTTACCGTAGCGGTGCTGCTTTTTCAGTACCAGACCGCCGCATTCCTCAGGCAGTGGGCAGTCCAGCTCACTCTCACAGATCACGCTTCCTCCAGGTGCAGTTACCTGAGCGATTCTGGGAAGGATCTGATTCAGGATACCCTGATGGTAGGGCGGGTCCAGCAAGATAATATCAAACTGATCTGTCAGGCGGTTGAGATAGACCTGGGCCTGGGCCATCATGACCTTGGCCTGATTCTGTACCCGGGCTGTTTTGCAGTTCCGGGTGATGATTTCCACCGCTTCCCGGTTCTGGTCCACCATAATGCACTGGGCGGCACCCCGGCTGAGGGCTTCGATTCCCAGCTGGCCGCTGCCTGCAAACAGGTCCAGGACCTTGGCTCCCGGCAGCTGAAACTGAAGGCTGCTGAACATGGCTTCCTTGACCCGGTTGATGGTAGGACGGGTCACATCCTCCCCCGGCAATGCTTCCAGCTTTACCCCCCGGGCGCTGCCTGCGATGACACGCATCATTCTTCTATCTCCCCCTTCCAGGTGATATTCCCCGTTATTATCTCGTTTTTTCAGGTTTTTGTCAAGTAGAGCGGAAGCTGTCAAAAATCACCTGGGCCAGCTTGGGGCCGATCCCCTTTACCTGGCACAGCTCTTCCAAACTGGCTTCCCGCACAGCCGTCACAGTTTTGAAGTGGGTCATGAGGGCCTTGGCAGCCACCGGTCCCACCCCGGGGATGGCCGTAAGGCTGGAAGCGTAGGATTTCTTGTTCATCTGCTGTTTCCGGTACCGGTTGGCAAACCGGTGGGTCTCATCCTGAATGGAGGTGATAAAGGTGAAAATTCCCCTGTGGATGCTGATGGCGATTTCCCGGTCATCCGGAGCAATAATGGCCCGTGTCCGGTGATGGTCATCCTTTACCATGCCGTAAAGGGGTACATCTTCCAGGGCGGTTCCCCGCAGGACCTGCTGGGCCGCGTGGACCTGACCCTTGCCGCCATCCAGCAAAATCAGGTCGGGCTTGACCGAAAACTGATTGTCTGTGACCTTCCCCTCAAAGGAAGCATATTCTGCCGCCCGGCGGGAAAGGGTCTCCGCCATGCTGGCATAGTCGTCGGTGCCTGCCACCGTCTTCATTTTGAAGGTGCGATAGCCGCTTTTCTTGGGCTTTCCCTTTTCAAAAACCACCATGCCGCAGACACTGCTTCCCTCTCCCCAGTTGGAGATATCGTAGCTTTCAATCACCTGGGGCGGCTGGGACAGTCCCAGCACATGGGCGGTCTCCTCCAGCAGCTTTTCCTCCCGGCTGAACCGTCCGCTTTCCCGGCCCAGCCGCTCTACTGCATTGGTATAGGCCATGGTCACCAGCTTGGCAATGTCCCCTCTCTGGGGCACATACACTTTGACCTTGGTCCCCCGGGTCTTGGCAAGAGCCTCCTGAAGGGCCTCCCAGTCGGAAGGGAGCTGGTCCAGGGCTACCACCTTGGGAATCTGTTCCCCAATCAGGTAATACTGGGGAAGAAACTCTTCCCGCAGGCTTTCCACATCGGTGGTATTGTGGAAAACAAATTCCCGCTTATCTGTCAGCCGGCCCTCCCGATACCGGAGGATGGCGGCGCAGACGGCGGAGGCGGTGCCTGCAAAGGCGACGATGTCCATCTCTTCCCCTTCATCCAGCACCACCTTCTGTCCCGCAGATACTTTGGTGATGGCCGCAATCTGGTCCCGGATGAGAGCGGCATTCTCGAAATCCAGCCGCTCTGCCGCCGCTTCCATCCGCTGGTTCAGTTCCTTGAGAATCTCCTTTTTTCCGTACCGAATCATCCGCTGGGCATTCTCCACTGCCTGGCAGTAGGCTTCCCGGGGAACTTTGCCGCTGCACACTCCCATGCACTTGCCAATATGGTAATTGAGGCAGGGCCTTCCCTTCCCCAGGTCCTGGGGGAACCGCTTATTGCACCGGGGCAGAAGGAACCCGTCCTGGGCCCGGTTGACCATCTCGTTTACCGCAAAGCTGGAGGTGAAGGGGCCGATATACTCGGCATTTTCATCATCCTTCTGGAGGGCCGCTGACAGCCGGGGCCAGGATTCTTTGGTGATTTTTACATAGCTGTACCCCTTATCATCTTTCAGGAGGATGTTATATTTAGGGGTATGGGCCTTTATCTGGCTGGCTTCCAGCACCAGGGCCTCGAACTCGCTTTGGCAGACGATCACATCGAAGGTGAAGGCATGGGCGATCATCTGGGTCACCTTGGCATCGTGGGGAACTCCGGGGCGGAAATACTGGCTTACCCGGTTCCTCAGCCGCTTGGCTTTACCGATATAGATAATTTCATCCGTCTTGTCCCGGATAATATATACCCCCGGAAGCTGGGGAAGCATTTTTGCTTTTTCATACAGTTGGTCTTTGGTCATGGGCCACCTCTTTGATAAAAAAGCCGGACCGCTGCCCCAAACACGGGGCTGCGGTCCGGCTTTCAATTCTGAATGTGAAGGGGATTACTCGGCGAAGCCGGACTCCACCAGCTTTACCAGACCTTCCACTGCGGCTTCCTCATCGGCGCCATCGGCAATGATCCGGATGGGGGTACCGCCAACAATGCCAAGGCTCAGAACGCCCAGCAGGCTCTTGGCGTTGACCCGGCGCTCCTCTTTTTCCACCCAGATGGAGGACTTGTACTCATTGGCCCGCTGGATGAAGAAGGTGGCAGGACGAGCATGCAGCCCTACCTGATTCTCAACAGTAACCTCTTTTACATACATAATTCATACGCTCCTTATCCCAGATCGAGGGAAACTAAATTGGCTTTGCTGATAGTTATTTTAGTACTTTTTACCCCATTTGTACACCCTTTGCTCCGAATTTTGGCGGTTTTCATAAACTGCAATGGGCGCATTTATCTTCTTTGTACAAACTTAACAGTTTTTTTAGGCTTCCCTTGTTAAGGGATTCTAAAAGTTTTCCACAATGAATGGTTGCCGAATCCGCTCTATTATTTTGTACCCTTTTCCTTCTCCTCATACAGGGCATAGAGATCAGGCCGGCGGACCCGGGTACGCTCCAGGCTTTGTTCCTGGCGCCATTTCTGGATATTTGCGTGATGGCCCGACAGCAAAACGCCCGGGACTGTGCGGCCTTCCCATACTTCGGGGCGGGTGTACTGGGGATATTCCAGCAGGCCGTTCCAGTGGCTTTCCTCCTGGTAGCCCTTTTCCTCCGCCAGCACTCCCGGCTGAAGGCGAAGGACGCTGTCCGCTACCACCAGAGCCGCCAGTTCTCCTCCGGTGAGAACATAATCCCCAATGGATATTTCCTCGTCTGCAAAGGCTTCAATCACCCGTTCGTCGATTCCCTCATAATGACCGCAGACCAGCAGCAGGCTGTCATATTCTGCCAGCCGTTTGGCATCTTCTTCGCTGTACCGCTTCCCCGCCGCAGTCATAAAAATCACATGGGGCTTGGACCGTCCGCTTTCCTCCACCTGACGGTTGATTTCCCGGATGCAGTCCGCAATAGGCTGGGCATACATGACCATGCCGCAGCCGCCGCCGTAAGGGTAGTCATCGGTCTGTTTCTGCTTATTCAGGGTATAGTCCCGAATCTGATGGCAGTGGGTTTCAATGTATCCCCGGGCAGCTGCCCGGCCCAGAATGCTCTGGTCCAGGTAGTTCTGGCACTCCTGGGGAAAAAGAGTGGCAATATCAACACGCATTCCCATTATTCTTTATCTCCGTTCACAGCATCCTCAAACATTCCGGGGATGGGGGTGACCAGCACTTTCCCCTCCTGAGGATTGATTTCTTTCAGAAACTGGGGCACACCGGGGAAATAATAGGCTTTCCCGTCCTCCCCTTTCACGGTATAGATATCCTGGGCGCCCTGATAAATGTCGGTGACTTTTCCGTATACCTTACCGGTATCTGCATCCACCACCTGGCATCCGATGATGTCCGCAATGTAATGGCAGCCTTCCTCCAGTTCCACCTCATCCCGGGAGAAATACAGGGTCTTCCCCACCAGTGCCCGAGCCTTGTCCATGGTGTCTACCCCTTCCAGGGTAATGAGGGCCATTCTGCCCTGGGGACGAATCCGCTCTGCCTCTACCCAGGTTTTACCCTGGGGGTCCAGATAGAATCCCTCAAATTCACTGAAGAACTCAAAGTCATCACACCAGACCTCTGCCTTCAGTTCCCCCCGCACGCCGTGGGTAGTAACCAGTTTTCCTGCTTCCAGAAATTCCTTCATCATAGCCCTTAATTCCTTTATCTCAGATTGACCTCATTGTAACAAAAAAAGAACCCTTGCACAAGGGCAAAGGTTCTTTCACGGTCAGTCGATTTCTACAATGACCTTTTCGCCTTGACGGACGGCAGCGGCACGCATGACCACACGGATAGCCTTGGCGATCCGGCCCTGCTTGCCGATGACCCGGCCCATGTCGCCTTCTGCCACAGACAGATGATAGACGACGGTTCCATCCTCCCGGGGAGCATCCACCGTCACTTTGACGGCTTCTTTATCGTCCACAAGGCCACGGGCTACTGCCAACAACAGCTCTTGCATGGATTGTTCCCCCAATTACTTCAGGATCTCAGCCTTCTTCAGCAGAACCCGAACAGTGTCGGTGGGCTGAGCGCCGTTGGCGATCCACTTCTGGGCCTTCTCGGCGTCGATGTTTACAACGGAAGGCTCCTTGGTGGGATCGTAGTAGCCGATCTCCTCGATGAAGCGGCCGTCACGGGGGCTGCGGCTGTCAGCCACTACCACACGATAGAAGGGAGCTTTCTTGGCGCCCATGCGGCGCAGACGAATTTTAACTGCCATGATTGTTACCTCCAAAAAAATCTGTATATCCCCTGTCCGGGGAATTCTCTATCTTGTATCCCCGCCCCTGTTGGGTCAAGGTAATACCATTATAATGTCCGGCTCAGCGGCGTCCAAAACCGCCCATGCCCAGCCCGCGCATGAAACCGCGGGGATTCCGGCGGACCTGTTTCATAACCTTCTGCATCTGCTCATACATCCGGAGCAGACGGTTGACTTCCTCCACGGAGGTGCCGCTTCCCGCAGCGATCCGGCGTTTCCGCTTGGGATTGATGATGGAAGGCTTTTCCCGTTCCTGAGGAGTCATGCTCTGGATAATGGCCTCAATGTGGACAAACTGCTTCTCGTCCAGATCTTCCGGATTGAGTCTGTTTCCTCCCGGCATCATGGAGAGCATTGCGGACACGCCGCCCATCTTCTTCATCTGGGCGAACTGAGCCAGCAGGTCGTTCATATCGAACTTGTTTTCCATCATCCGGCGGGCAGTCTCGGCGGCCTGTTTTTGATCGGCCACATCCTGAGCCTTTTCAATCAGGCTGAGCACATCGCCCATTCCCAGAATCCGTCCGGCCATCCGGGCGGGATGGAATACTTCCAGGTCATCCAGCTTTTCGCCTACACCCTGGAACTTGATGGGTTTTCCGGTGACTGCCAGAACCGAGAGAGCTGCACCGCCACGGGTATCGCCGTCGGTCTTGGTCAGGATGATTCCATCAATGCCCACCTTCTGATTGAAGGTATCGGCCACATTCACGGCTTCCTGGCCTGCCATGGCATCCACCACCAGCAGGGTCTCGTCCACCTCAACGGTGTTTTTGATCTCCACCAGCTCGTTCATCAGCTTGTCATCAATCTGAAGCCGGCCGGCAGTATCCAGAATCACAATGTCGTTGCCGTAGTCCTTGGCGTGAGCCACAGCCTGGCGGGCGATCTGAGCGGGAGCCTGAGTTCCCAGGGTAAAGACGGGCACATCTGCCTGAGCGCCCACCACCTGCAGCTGGTCAATAGCAGCAGGACGGTAGATATCGCAGGCTACCAGCAGGGGCCGGTGGCCCATCTTCTTGTAGTACTTGCCCAGCTTGGCGGCGTGGGTGGTTTTACCGTTACCCTGAAGGCCGCACATCATGAGGACGGTAGGTCCTTTGGACTTCAGGTTGATACGGGCAGCCTCGTCGCCCCCCATAAGGGCGGTCAGCTCCTCATTGACGATTTTGATTACCTGCTGGGCGGGAGTCAGGCTTTCCATAACCTCCTGGCCCATGGCCCGCTCACTGACCTGGGCCACAAAGTCCTTGGCCACCTTATAGTTAACATCGGCTTCCAGCAGAGCCATCCGGACTTCCCGCATGGCGGCCTTGATGTCCCCTTCGGACAGTTTGCCGTGGCCCCGCAGCTTTTTGAATACGCCATTCAGGCGATCAGAGAGAGATTCAAACGCCATCTGCCAATTCCTCCTGTGTTTCCATTTGTTCCAGAATTTCCAGCATCTCTGCGGAAATCTGTTCCACCTGAATGCTGGTCAGCCGGTTTTCCCGGTTATTGAACCGGAGTTGTTTGGCTAATATCTGGAGCCGGTCCACCTGACGGGTCAGGGCTTTATGCCGGGCTGCCACTCCCACCGCCTGCTCCAGCTGGAGCAAAATGGCTTCGCTGTGCTTGATGGCGTCCCGCACCCCCTGCCGGCTGATGGACAGGTTATCGGCAATCTCTGCCAGGGAAAGGTCCTCGTTGTAATACTGCTCCATAACGGTGCGCTGTTTATCCGTGAGCATTTCCCCGTAAAAATCCAGAAGGTAGGAAAATTCCATGCTCTTTTCCATGAAACATCCTCCCTTCCCTTCAAAAAATGTAAAGTTATTCTCTTTACACCTTTGTCAGTATACCACATTTTGGGAGAGTGTCAAGTATTTTTCTTTACAGATTGAAAAAAGAAGAAAAAGCGGAAAGTCCCCGAAAGAACTTTCCGCTTTTTGGTTGGGCCGGCGAGATTCGAACTCACGGATGCGGGAGTCAAAGTCCCGTGCCTTACCGCTTGGCGACGGCCCAATAAAAAGAAAAAGGCGGAAGTAACTTCCGCCTTTTTGGTGTGGGGTGCCTGGAGGGATTCGAACCCTCGGCCTCCAGAGCCACAATCTGGCGCGCTAACCAACTGCGCCACAGGCACCATACCGTGTGGTGCGCCCGAAGGGACTCGAACCCCTGGCCCACTGCTTAGAAGGCAGTTGCTCTATCCACCTGAGCTACGGGCGCCTAGTAACCGGTAAGAACCATCCGGACACGCTACGCAGGTTATATTATCATACTCCCCCCGCAAAAGTCAATACTTCTTGTGAAAAAACTTTTTCTTTTTTCCGTTTCATTTCCTGTTTATTAAATTTTCCTTGCTTTGTTGTCTTATAGCGACAAGGCTGGTATAATGTCGGGGAAAGGCTTTTTTCCTTTCCCCTATTTTGCGAGGTGATGAGATGACCCCTGTGATCGAAGTGACAAATCTCAGGAAGATATATAAGGTAGGAAATGAAAAAGTTTACGCTCTGAACAATGTAAATCTGGAAATCTATCCCGGTGAGGTCTGCTGCATTGTAGGCCAGTCGGGCAGCGGTAAATCCACCCTGCTAAACCAACTTGCCGGTTTGGAGAAACCCACTACCGGCCAGGTCAAAATCCTGGGCAAGGAAATCAGCGCCATGACGGAAAACCAGCTGGCAAAATTCCGTCAGGAAAATCTGGGCTTCATCTTCCAGAGCTACAACCTGCTTCCCAGCATGACCGCAGTGGAAAATGTAGCGCTTCCCCTTATGTTCAAAGGGGTGTCCCTTCAGAAGCGGACCCAATTGGCCAAAGCAGCTTTGGCCCAGATGGGGCTGAGCCGCCGGGCCAACCACAAGCCCACCGAAATGAGCGGCGGCCAGCAGCAGCGTGTAGGCATAGCGCGTGCCTTTGTAAGCCATCCCAAGGTGGTATTTGCGGACGAACCCACCGGCAACCTGGACAGTTATACTACTAAAAAGGTTCTGTATCAGATGCTGAGTATGGCTTATCAGCAGGGCATCACTTTTATTATGGTCACCCATGAGCCGGAGCTGGCCGCCTGTGCAGACCGGGTGATCACCTTATTGGACGGCGTGGTTCAAAGCAATCATCTGCTGCCGGTCCAGGAAATCGAACACAACCGGGCAGAACTGTTCCGGGAATTGGAGGAAACACAGGAATGAAACATCTGAGAAAGATCGCACTGGGTATGGCTGCAGCACTGGCTTTGACCTTTGCTTTGGGCACCGTGAGCTTTGCAACTGAAACGACTGCACAGCCCAAGCAGTCCCCCGTCGTCATGAACACCGCGACCACCAATCCTACTGCTACCCCTACATCAACTCCCCAATCGACCCCCACAGCTTCCCCCACAGCTACCCAGTCCCCCGTATATACCAAGGGCGAGCCGGCTTACATCAGCAACTACCGGATCACCGACCTGAACGGCAATGAGATCACCGGCGATATCAATCCCGGCGACCACTTCAACCTGTATGTCTACATCCGGGACGAGAGCAATACCGTCACCTATATGCGCCTTACCGATATCCGGGCCAAGGTAAACAGCTCTGCTTTCACCTGCTCCACTCTGGGAGAGGCCAACTACTGGGCTCAGGCTGACGATATTGAAGCCATGGAGAACGGAAAAATGCCCATCCGCCAGTTCTGGATTCTTTTCCGTGATGTGACCTACAACGGCGGCAGCACCGATTTCCAGTTTGACCTGTCCTACGACGGTGTCACCACCATGCCGGTGCAGCCCATGTCCCTGACTCTCAACCAGATGTCCAGCGGACACACTCCCAGCCTTATTGTCCGGGAAGCCAACTACGGCGGCCAGGTATACGCCGGTCAGGAATTCAACCTGACCCTGACTCTGTTCAGCAGCATTGGCGAGGAGTCCCTCACCGATGTGATCGTAAGCCTGAATCTGCCCGAGGATGTATATCTGGTCTCCTCCAAGCAGAGCGTCTGCATTCCCTCCATGGAGCCCCGCTCCACAGCCACTGCCACCTTCCGGCTGACCACTGCCAGCAACATTGCCGCATCGGTGGCCAACATTGGGGTAAACATCAACGCCACCGGCACTTCCAGTTACTCCGCTGTCAGCGGCAGCGGCAATGTATCCATCCCCATCAGTCAGCCCGAGCGGTTTGAAATCACCGGCATTGAGGCCCCCGGCACCATGATGCTGGGCGAAGAGCAGTATGTCTCCGTGACCTGTGTCAACAAGGGCAAACGGGAGATCAGCAACCTGAGCGGCAGCATTTCCGGTGAGAACCTTGCCAACCCCGGCCAGAATCAGTATGTGGGAAATGTTGCTTCCGGTACCGAGAAAACCGTAGAGTTCTCCGTTATGGCCAACGAAGTAGGTGTCATGAACGGCACCATCACCCTCACCTATGAGAACAGCAAGGGTGAGGAAGTATCCCTGACCAAGGACTACTCCATCACCGTAGAGGAAATGCCGGTCTGGGAAGACCCCATGATGACCGATCCCGGCCTTTATCCTGAAGAACCCGTTTCCACCGGTGCTCCTCTTTGGATCTTCCTGGTAGCCGGCATCGGCGTTCTGGTCGTTCTGTTCTTTGTGGTACGGACCATCAAGAAGAAGCGGGCCAAGAAAGCCGCTGAGCAGGAGCTTCTGGCTGAAGCAGCCGTCGAGGATCTCCAGCCCACCTACCGGCCCATCCCCCCTGCCGCCGTGCGGGAGGAAGAGCCTGCTCAGGAGGAGAAGGCTCCGGAAAACGAGGAGTGATTCCATGAAGGTTACAGATATTCTTCGGCTGGCCAGGGAGAACCTCCGCCGCCGAAAAGGCCGCACTGCCCTGACTGTTATCGGCGTGGTGGTGGGCACCTGTGCCATTGTGGTCATGATCAGTCTGGGGCTGGCCATGAGCCAGAGCATTGAATCCATGCTGGCCAGCTGGGGCGATCTGACCCAGATTCAGATTTACAACTATGTGTACGGTTCCACCGATGCACCCACCCTGGATGATGAAATGCTGGCCTCCATAAAGGCTCTGGAGCATGTGACCGCGGTAACCCCCTACTATCAGGCCAGAAATGTGAATGCCACCATTGTGGCCGGCAAAAACGACCGGTACAATTCCTACTTCTACGAAACCTACGGCCTCTACCCTGATGCTGTGGAAGCTCTGGGAATCCAGCTCATCAGCGGCAATTACCTTACCGAGACCACGGATGTGGGAAAAGGCAAAATTCCGGTTCTTGTAGGCGAAAACTTTGCCTACAGCTTTTATGATTCCACCAAGGACTGGAACAGCAGCAAATATCAGGTTTACCAGGGGCAGACCGATGCCTTGGGCAATCCGGTTGATCCTTTCGTAAATGTGGAAAAGGATAAAATGTGGATTCGCCTCCAGACCTGGGACGATGACGGTAACGAGAAGCACGAGGATTATCAAATGGTAGTGGTTGGCGTTATGGCCAGCGACTACGCCAAAGGCTACTTTACCGACAGTGGTATCGTCATGCGGCTGGCTGATTTGAAACGGTTGGAACAGGCTTATGAAAAGCTGGCCGGGAAGCGCTCCAGCGGTTCTGCCAGTTATATGGTCGGCGTGAACGGCGGCGGCATGGTCGCCCAGCAGGACAACGGCTACGAAAATGTTTATGTCAAAGTCGACAGCGTGGACCATGTGGAAGAGGTTGAAGAGATCATTCAATCCTATGGCTACCAAACCAACAGCATGGTCCAGACCCGGGAAGCCATGCAGGCTCAGGTAGCCCAGACCCAGTTCATTCTGGGCGGTCTGGCCGCCATCAGCCTCTTTGTTGCAGCTCTGAACATTGCCAACACCATGACCATGGCCATCTACGAGCGGACCCGTGAAATTGGTGTTATGAAGGTTCTGGGCTGTGAGCTGGGAAAGATCCGCACCCTCTTCCTGGTAGAAGCAGGTGGAATCGGATTCCTGGGAGGCGTGATCGGCGTAATACTCAGCCTGATCATCAGCTTCATCATGAACAATTTTGCTCTCATTGCCGCTGTGCTGGGCTTTGGGGGTGCAGGGATGGGCGATTTGTCCAGCATCTTCGGAATGTATACCGATGGCAGCAGTGCCGCCTCGGTAATTCCCATCTGGCTTATCCTGTTTGCCCTGGCCTTTGCCACTTTGGTTGGCGTTCTCAGCGGCATCATGCCCGCTGTACGGGCCACCAAAATCAGCGCACTGGAAGCCATCCGGCACGAATAAACAAAAAGGGAGAAGGGATAAAAAATCCCTTCTCCCTTTTTCTTGCAATCGGAAGCTGTTTCGCTTATGATGGAATCATACTAAAACCTTTCCGGAGGAACAGCCATGAATTCTCTGCTTGCTTACGAAAAGGCCCTTTATTTCACCGATTGGCGGGATTACTGGATCTGCCGCCTTACTGGAGACCAGAATTACTATCTCTGGAAATACCAGATGTACCTTCGGAAGGAGGAGGCTGCCCGCACTTTGTTGGGAAAATTCTGGTACCGCCGCAAAAAAAACCGGCTGGGAGCCAAACTGGGATTTGCCATCTGGGCGGGCAGCTGCGGCAAAGGCCTGCGCATCTGGCATCCTGGTTGTGTTATCATCAACGGCTTTGCCAAGCTGGGAGAAAACTGCACTCTTCGGGGACAAAACTGCATTGGAACAAATTCCAGTGACCCCCATGCCGTTCCCAAAATCGGGAACGGGGTAGACATTGGGATGGGCGCTTCCGTTCTGGGAGACATCACCATTGCGGATGGAGTGACCATCGGTGCCGGAGCAGTAGTGGTCCACAGTTGCCTGAAACCCGGGACCACTCTGGTGGGAGTTCCTGCCAGGCCCCTTAAAAAAGCCTAAAAGGAAGTTCTATGAAAACCTCTTCTTTCAAAAGCCCTGTTTTTCTTCTTCGGATTCTGGGCAGCCTTTTTCTGGCAGTCATCTATATTTCCTGGCGGATAGGACAGCCGGAACTTTCCCCGCCGGCCCAGCTGGCTTCCCTGGTCAGCCTGGGATTATTTTGGGGAATCGGCTGGCGGTTTGCTCCCATTCTTGTCCAGTCCTGGACCCCCGGCTCTCCCATTTCCGTCTCCGCCTCTCCCCCGCCCCGCCGGGTCCTTTTGGGTATCTTTTTCAGCCTGATATTATTTTGCGCCGGAATCTATCTCTGGGTCTTTCTTCTTCGCCGGAACAACGGGACTCCCGGCAGTTTTGAGGAAACTCTCTCCTTCTGGACCTGTCTGGACAGCGGGCATTATCTGGATATTGCCCGGGACTGGTATCTCTCCCAGGGAAACTGGGACCGTCTGGTCCAGCTGGTGTTTCTCCCTGGATATCCTTTGGTCATCCGATTGGCGACTCTGGTCACCGGCGATTATCTGATTGGAGCCATTGCGGTTTCCTGGCTTGCCTTTGCGGCTTCCGGTTGTCTGCTCTATCTTTTGGTCCGGTTGGACTGTTCCCACTCTACCGCACTCTGGAGTGTGATTTTTCTCTGCCTGGCACCCGGTTCCTTTTTCTTTGCCGCCCCCATGAGTGAAAGTTTATTTTTGCTCCTCTGTCTGGGATGCCTCTATCTGGCCCGCACCGGTCATTGGTGGATTGCCTGTCTTTTAGGGGGAATGGCTTCCTTTACCCGGACCCTGGCGGTGACCCTGGTGGTTCCCCTTCTTTTCGAGCTGATAATGGAGTTTACCCATCCGCCCCGCCATGGCCTGTTCCCGCTCCGTCCCGGGCAGGTCATTAATCGCCTGATTCCTTTGGCTCTGGTGCCCCTTGGGTTTGGTCTTTATTGTTTTGTCAATTATCAGGTTTCCGGAAACCCTTTTCAGTTTCTGGAGTATCAGCGGGTGCATTGGGGTCAGGAAAGCGGATATTTTTTCAATACCGCTTCGTACCAGATTGCCCTGCTGCTGAACAGCCTGAAAAGCAACCTTCGTGATGCTTTGGGACTTTGGCTTCCCAATGTGCTGGCCTGCCTGCTCAGTATGGCAGTGACTTTATTCGGAGTGAATAAGCTCCGGCCCAGTTACACCGCCTGGTTTATGGTTTATTTTTATCTGGCTGCCGGTGCCACCTGGCTGCTCAGCGCTCCCCGTTACATGGTTGCCTTCTTTCCCCTTTCCATCATTGCAGCACAGTTTTCTCCCCGTCTGCGCTGGGCAGCGGTTCCTCTTTTCTTATTGACAGGGACCTTTTATCTGACCGCCTTTGCCCTTCGGTGGCAGGTGTGGTAATATCAACGCAAAACAGTCTGAAGTCCTGTCTGGATTTCAGGCTGTTTTTCTTTCCTCATACAAGGGGATTTTGGGTATTTCATTGCCAAAAACAGTATTTTCCTATATAATAGGTAATGATTATATCCAAAAGGAGGTGGAGTCGGTCATGGAGCCTATTCGTGTATTGCAGATCATGCCTGCTATGAACGCAGGAGGGATGGAAAGCTTCGTCATGAATGTTTACCGGACCATCGACCGGGAGAAGGTTCAGTTCGACTTCCTCTACCATTACGATATGCCCTGCTTTTTCGATGAGGAGATACAGGCTTTGGGTGGACGGATCACCAAGCTCACCGTCCGGCAGGATAATAACCTGCCCCGGTATCTGTCCCAGCTGAAACAGTTCTTCCGCACCAATCCCCAGTACCGGGTCATTCACGGCCATTACAGCGGTTTCGGCATGTTCTATAACCCCATTGCCGAAAAATGCGGCATTACCGTCCGGGCCGGACACAGCCACAACACCAACTATGAAAACAATCTGGTAGGCCGGCTGGACCGTCTTATGAGCAGCCGGTTCAGTGCCGGGCTGACCCACCGGTTCGCCTGCGGCATGGAAGCGGGTAAAGCCCTGTTCGGGGACAAGCCCTTTGTCTTTCTTCCCAATGGGGTGGATGCCGCCGCTTTTGCTGCCCCCGATCCTCAGGGCCGGGAAGCTCTCCGCTGCCAACTGGGAGTGAAGGAAAATGAGATTCTTTACGGCCATGTAGGCCGGTTCACCCAGCAAAAAAACCATAAATATCTCCTAGAAATCTTTGCCGCCCTTCTCAAGGTCCAGCCTCAGGCAAGGCTGGTGCTGCTTGGCGAGGGTCAGCTTTTGGAGGAGATCCGCACCCTGGCCGCCCCCCTGGGAGACCGGGTAATTTTTGCGGGGGTCCAGTCCGACACCGCCGGGTATTACCGGGCCATGGATGCCTTCCTTCTGCCCAGCCTGTTTGAAGGGCTGCCGGTGGTAATGGTGGAAGCCCAAGCCGCCGGTCTTCCCTGCTTTGTCAGCGATACGGTGGACCATTCTGCCGCCTTTGCCGACCGGGTGGAGTTCTTGCCCCTGGAAAATCCCCAGGCCTGGGTAAAGGCACTTACCGCCGCTCCCCTTGCCCGGAATCCCCAGGCCCTGGCTCAGACCAAAGCCGCCGGGTATGACATCTGTACCACAGCTTCCTATCTTGAAAATTTCTATCTGAAGGAGTATTTCAAAGCCCCTTCCAGAGAGGTTTAATCCATGAGCGTATCTGTTTCCATTTTTACTCCTACCTATAACCGGGCCCATATTCTGGGCCGGGCCTACCAAAGCCTGCTGGCTCAGACCTGTAAGGACTTTGAGTGGGTCATTGCCGATGATGGTTCCTCTGACAACACTGCTGAGCTGGTGAAATCCTGGCAGGCGGAAGCCCCCTTCCCCATCCGGTATTTCCAGTTTCCCCACCGGGGAAAGCCCTACGCCATGCGGGACGGGTTCCAGAAATGTGAGGGAAAATATCTCTACGAGCTGGACAGCGATGACGAAATGGTTCCCACCGCTGTGGAGCGGGGTCTGGCACTTTGGGCCAGCCTGGACCATCCGGAGGAATACCACGATGTTAACGCCTGGGGCTGGATTCCTGAGCTGAACCAGCCCACCGGACAACCTTTTCCGGACAACATCAACGATCTTCCCGTTTCCCGGCAGCGGGCTCTTAACAAGAAGCTGTCCAAGGGACACTGTGGAGAACAGCGGAGTTTCCGGGTGACCCGCCATTGTCAGGAATACCCCTTCCCCATTCCGGAGGGACTTACCTTCATTCCTGAGAATGCCTTCTGGGATAGGATCTACTGCGACTACAAGCGGTTTTACACCAACGAGTTCTTTATGCTCTACCACTGGCAGGAGCAGCCGGACAGCCTATTGAAAACCGTCAAGGATGCCCGGCCTGCCTATTTCTACTACCTGTACCATCTCAACGAGATTTATCCCCGGGACCCCTATGCGACTCCAGCCAATCGGGCAAGGTCCTGGATCGGGATTTGCTACGCTGCCCGCCGAAGCAAGTTTTCCCTGGGACGGATAGAAAAAGATTTGTCTTATTCTACAGACAAGGTCTTTTGTGCCCTTTTCTACCTTCCCATTGCGCTGGCCCAGAAAGTTTATCCGTAAATTCTTAAGGAGTTTTCATGGCTACTGTAAGCATTATCGTTCCGGTCTACAATGTGGGAGAATATCTGCTTCCCTGTCTGGACAGCCTTGCCGCCCAGAGTTTCAGAGACTGGGAATGCATTCTGGTGGACGACGGCTCCACCGACGGCAGCGGTGAAGTATGTGACCGCTATGCCGCCGTGGATTCCCGGTTCCGGGTGGTTCATCAGCCCAACAGCGGGGTAGCCGCTGCCCGGGCTGCCGGAGTTCGGGCTGCTGCCGGAGAGTATCTCTGGTTTGTGGACGGGGACGACCTGGCTCACCCCCGATTCCTGGAAGAGATGACAACCGCTGTCCACTCCGGAGACTTCCCTATCCTGGGCTGCCGGGTGATTCCTTTCTATGGAAACCCGCCTCAGCCGGGAGCTGCCGGAGACTGTCAGATCTGGGAGGGCGAGGAAGCCACCCATCACCTTCTCCATGACAAAGCCCTGGACTACGGGCTTTACAACCGGCTGTTCCGCCGGGATGTAATGATGCCGGAATTTCTGGACAACGGGTTCAAGTACAACGAGGACCTTCTTGCCAACTGGTACGCCCTGGAACGGGCCGGGAAAATGGCCTTTCTGGACTTTGGGGGCTACTTCTACCGCCAGGTGGAGGGAAGCGCCAGCCGGAAAAAGCTGACCGTTCCCTTTATCACCCAGCAATGGCAGGTGGCAGGGCTGATTGCCCGGGACCGCCGGGAAGACACCATCCGCAGCTTTTACTATGAAAAGCTGCTTTACCTGTACAGCATGATTCTCCGCCAGGACCACTGGCAGGAGTTTTCCTATTTAGGAAGCACCCTCCAAGGGTTTATCCGGAAAGAATTTTCCGCTGCCCTTGGATACAAAACCCTCCCCCTTGGGATGAAGTTGGCGGCCTGTCTCAGTCTGCTGCCCCCGGCCTGGTACCGGGGAATCTGCCGGGCTCTTTTGAAGGACCGCCGTTAAACCGTCGAGGAAGATTATGCGGATTCTTATTATCACCGATCAGGTGGACTACCACAATGCCATCAATCCCCTGCTGGCCCGCCGGGTGGCAGGGGAGCTGGCTGGGATGGGGCACACCGTTCATCTGCTGGAACTCTGGGATGGAGAGCATCCTCTCCCCCCTGCCCCGGAAAAAGTTGAGCGGTTTGCCCTGGCCTTCTCTCAGGAAGCTGCCATGAATCGGGCTCTGGAACACGGTCGGGCAGGCGGCTCTGCCCTGAAACGGCTGATTCGGCTGGGGCTTTGTCCTCCCGCCTGGGAGGCCGCATTCCGGCAGCTGGTCCTCAAGGAGCCTCTCCGCCAGAAAGCCTGTCTGGCCTTTCTGGAACATCACCCGGACTATGAGGCCGTAGTTGCAGTGGGAGCCCCCTTCTGGTCTGCCTTTGCCCTGGCCCAGGCCCGCATCCCCGGAAAGAAAGCGGTCTGGATGATGGACCCCTACAGCGCCAACCGGGAGTATACCGCCCCGGGGGGAGCAGAGAAAGAGCTGTCCATGGGAAATGCCATGTCCCGCATTTTCATTACCCGGCTGATGGAAAAGGATTATCAGGAGGGGCCTTTGGCTCCCCTTCAGGAGAAAACCCAGGTTCTGGAATTTCCCTGCCTGGTCCCGGGTCAGCCCGTTCCTCCCAAGAAATCGGGGCAAGGGCTGGAGCTGGTGTTCTGCGGGAATCTCTATCCCAACATCCGCACTCCCTGGGCTTTGCTGGAACTGATGACCCGGCTGGAAAATCCGGACATTCACCTGACCATGATCGGGGGCGGCTGGGAACACTTTGACCCTGACCGGGTGGAGGAATACCGCCGGAAGCTGGGAGACCGGCTGGAAATTGCCCGGTATCTTCCCTATCCCCAGGCCCAGAAACGAATCGCCGCCGGGGATGTGCTGGTAAACATCGGGAACGATGTAGCCAACCAGCTTCCCAGCAAAATTTTCGATTACTTCGGCACCGGGAAACCCATCCTGCAGCTGGCTGCCCGGATGGATGACCCGGCCAATCCCTATTTTTCCCGATATCCCCTGGCTTTGATTCAGGGGCCCGGGGAGGACCCCCGCCGGGTGGAGGAATGGCTTTCCACCCTGGGGGACCATTGCTTGACCTATGAGCAGGTATCCCAGCTGTTCTGGGAGAACACACCTTCCGCCGTAGCCAACCGGCTTTTGGAAGGATTACAGGAGGAGCCAGTATGAGAGTGGTATGGCTGGTCAGTGTGACCATGCCCCAGGCTGCCCGGCTGTTCGGCCTGGAGGCCGGAATCGGGGGCGGCTGGCTGGAAAGCCAGCTGGAAGCCCTGCGGACCCGGTGCAGCGTAACCGTGATAGCAGTGAATCCCCAGGTAAAAACCATCTGCCAGGGGCTTTCCGAGGGTGTGGAGTATATCCTGCTCCCCCGTGGCAGCCTTGAGGAATTTGTGGCAGTACTGGGCCGGGTCCAGCCCGCCCTGGTCCACATCTGGGGAACAGAGTACCCTGCCGCCGCCACCCTGGGAGAGATTGCCGACCCGGACCATACTCTGGTAAGCATCCAGGGGGTCATGACCGCCTGTGCCCGGCACCTGAACGACGGCGTTCCCAAAAAAATCATCCGCTCCACCTTCTGGCAGCGGCTGCTGGACGGATTTGTTCCGGGGCATCTGCCGGACAAGATGCAGGAAGAGTTTGATGCTTCCGCCCAGCGGGAACAGGCATTCCTGAAAAATGTCCGTCATCTCACCGGGCGCACCGCCTGGGACAAGGAAGAGATGTCCCGGCTGGCTCCCCAGGCCGCCTACTATCACTGTGGGGAGGTGCTTCGGGCGCCCTTTTACCAGGCTCCCGTATGGCAGAGAAAAGATTTTGGACAAGCTCCGGTCCTGTTCCTTCCGGCGGGGAATTATCCCCTGAAAGGGCTGCACCGGCTTATCCCTGCCTTGGCAAAAATCAAGCAGGTTTATCCCGGAGTGAAACTTCGGATCGCCGGGTGGAAGCCGGTGGACAAGGGGTCTGCCCTCCGGTGGCTTACCGACGCCATCTTCCCCTATGAGACCTGGTGCAGGAAAACAGCCCAGGAACTGGGGGTATGGGAGAACATAGAGTACACCGGTCCTCTCTCCTGCCAGGAGATGATTCAGGCTTATCTGGATGCGGACTGTGTCTGTGTTTGCAGCAGTGTGGAGAACAGCCCCAACAGCCTGGGAGAAGCCATGCTGCTGGGGGTTCCCTGCGTGGCCAGCCAGGTAGGCGGTATTCCCAGCATGGTCAATCCCGGAGAGGATTGTCTCCTCTACCCTGCCCCTGACTCTGATGCCTTGGCAGACCGGATTCTTCAAATTCTTCGTGAACCTGCCCTGGCCGCCCGGCTGGGAAGTCTGGGCCGGGTCCAGGCCGCCAAGACCTACTCCCTGGACAACACCGGGGTCCTCTATGACATTTACGGTCAGATTCTGGATGCCCAGGCTCCCCTGGACTACAAGGGAGGCGCCCTATGAAGGTTTCGGTCAGCGTAATTGTCCCGGTCTACCGGGCGGAAAATACCCTGGACCGGTGTGTGGAGAGTATCCTCTCCCAGCTGCCTGAGGACGGAGAATTGATTCTGGTGGAGGACGGCAGTCCCGACCAAAGCGGCCTTCTCTGTGACGGGTGGGCCGCCCGGGATGAGCGGGTGAAAGCCCTCCACCAGGAAAACGGTGGAGCCAGCGCCGCCCGGAACACCGGCCTGAATGCAGCCCAGGGAGAAGTGATCCAGTTTGTGGATTCCGATGATGAATTGCTTCCGGGGTTGTATGAGACCCTGCTTCCCTTGATGGCTGATTCCGACCTTTGCTTTTTCCCCTGCTGCACCGGGGATTCGGATACCCCCAACGAGGTGATTCCTTCCCGGCAATATTCCTCCTTTCGAGAGATGGAGGAAAGGCAGCTGGAGGAATATCTTTTCTCCTCTGAGCTGTTTTATCATCCCATCAACAAGCTTTACTCTGCCCGGCTGATTCAGGGGGCGGGAGCCCGCTTTGACCCGGCCCTGCCGGTAAACGAGGACATCCAGTTCAACTTCAAGGTGATGGCCTACTGCGGAGCCTTTGTGTTGAGTCCCCGGGTATTTTACCGAATCCACCCCGACGACCCCAACTCCCTTTCCCGGCAGTTCCGCACCGATCTGTGCGCCTGCGCCGGGAAGGTGGTCCCTTCCCTGGAATCTTTTCTGACCAGCATCGGGATGGACCCCGTCAAAACCCAAGACTGGGGAAACCGGTTCCTGGCCCAAAGTGCCAGCAATCAATACGGGATTCTGGCCAGCCGTCCCGGTTCCTTTTCCCGTCGGCGGGCCGCTCTGAAAGAGCTGCTGGCTCATCCGGTCCTTCGCCGGGGGATTCTGGACCGTCTGGCCCGGGACCCCAACCGTCTGCTGGCGTTTCCTTTGCGGGTCTGTGTATATTTTCGGCTGTCCGGTCTGCTGGCGGTTTTGTTCCAGCTTCGGACCCGGCAGTCTTAAAGGAGTTATTTCATGCCTGAAATCAGCATTATCACCACCTTTTACGATGCGGTGGATTACCTTCCCCTGACGGTGAAGGCCATTCTGGACAGCACCTTCACCGACTTTGAGCTGCTTCTCATTGATGACGGCGGCCCTAATGACTGCGGTAAAATCTGCGACATCCTGGCTGAGACCGACCCCCGTATCCGGGTCTTTCACAAGAAAAACGGAGGGCCTGCCGGCGCCGCTAATGTGGGGTTGAAAAATGCCCGGGGCCGGTACATTGCCACCGTGGACAGCGATGATATTATTGAGCCCACCATGCTGGAGACCCTTTACCGGCAGATTCAGGAAAGCGGCTGCCCCATGGCCGCCTGCGCCGGGGACTGCATTGACGGCCAGGGAAATCCTCTGCCCGGGTACAATCCGGTGGTCTGTTCCCTGACCGGGAAAATAGATGCCCTGGAGCTGTTCCGGGATGCTTTTTCCACCGGCAGTTTTTACGGTCCTCTCAGCTGGAACAAGTTGATTGATATCCGGCTGTTCCGGGACCGGGGAATCCTGTATGATGAAAAAATGTTTTACGGGGACGATGCCAGCGTTCTCCACCGGGTATTTGAGGGTCAGACCATCTACTGCACCAACCAGTTCCTCTACCATTACCGGAGCCGTCAGGGCAGCATGACCGCCCTCACCTTCAATCCCCGGAAGCTGGACGACCTGACCATGTACTATGACTGGGTGCAGTTCTTTGCCGCCCGGCCCCAGTATGCAGAAATCTACCGTCTGGGTCTGAAACGGTTCTGGCAGGTCTATTATCTCTTCTACCATCAGGCAGTGCAGGCCGGAAAGATGGCTGACTGCCATCAGGCTTTTGCCCCTCATTTTGAACATCTGAAAGAACTGTCCCGGCCCCTGCTGGCCCAGTGCGGGCTCTCCATGGGGGAAAAACTCCGGCTCCGGCTGTTTCTTTTCAATCCCGCTCTGGCCTACAAGCTGGCCCGGCTGCGGGGAAACCTTTCCAAGTAAGAAGGAGTACCAGGTATGCCTGCTGTCAGTGTGATTCTTCCTGTTTATAATGTAGCCCCCTGGCTGCCCCCCTGTCTGGAAAGCATTGCCGCCCAGACCTTCCGGGACTACCAGCTGATTCTGGTGGACGACGGTTCCACCGATGAAAGCGGTGCCCTCTGTGATGCGTGGGCTGCCCGGGACCCTCAGTGTCTGGTCATTCATCAGAAGAACAAGGGGCTTTCCGGGGCCAGAAATGCAGGGCTGGAAAAGGCTGTGGGAGAGTACATTGCCTTTGTGGACACCGATGACCTGATTCTTCCCCGTTATCTGGAACAGCTTTACAACGCCTGCCTCACCACCGGCGCAAAAATGTCCATCTGCGCTGTGGAGGATGTGTCGGAGGATGGTATTCCCCTTTCTCAGCCAGTGCTGACCAGCCCTATCCAGGCTGGGGTGTTTTCCGGCAAGGAATTGCTGGAGACCTTCTACACCCCCCAGTCCACCTACTACACCGTAGCCTGGAACAAGCTCTATCACCGAAGTCTTTGGGAAGATCTGCGGTATCCCTTGGGAAAAATCCACGAGGATGATGCGGTAGCTCATCGGCTTTTCCTGGAATGTGACCGGGTGGCCTGTCTGGACCAGGTGCTCTATTATTACCGGCTGCGCCAGGGAAGCATCTGCCGCACCCAGCTCAAGCCCTCCGCCTTTGACAGTGTAGAAGCTCTTCTGGATCGGTACGGATATTTCATGTCCCGGCAGGTGGCCCCTTCTCTTCAGGCTCAGGCGGCGGTCGCCTGCTGGCGGCGGTATTTACAGCTTTGCAGCCAGGTGGCGGACCAGCCCTCCCCCGCCCTTTGGGCCAGGCTGGAGGACTGCCGCAAAGCCATGAAGGAAATTCCCACCAGCGGGCTTTCCCTCCGGGAAAAGGCCACCGCCTTGCGCTGGAGCCGGTTCCCGGTTTCCAAAAAGGAGTTATCTTAAGATGAAAGTATTTCTCATTCCTCCTCCCGAGCTGCCCATTCCCGCAGTGAAGGGCGGGGCCGTGGAGACCCTGGTCACCCATCTGCTGGAGGAAAACCAAGTCCAGGGCAAGCTGGAACTGGTTTCCGCCAGCATTCCCGACCCTGAGGCCCAGGCTCAGGCCCGGAACTATACCCACAGCCGGGTACTCTATCTGCCCCGGCCGGAGGATACCCTTTCCATCAAAATCCGCCGGGTGATTCGGCGGCTGAAAGGCTGCCCTCCCTCCATTGACCCCTGGTATTTTGCGGTGGAGGAAGCGGTAAAGCAGGAGCAGCCTGACTTTATCATTGCGGAGGGGGGTAACCTGAACGAGCCTGCCCTTATCTGCCGCCGAATGGGCCGGGAGCATAGCCTGTTCCACCTTCACGGGGAGACCACGGGAAGCCCCCATCTTGCCCAATATTACGGGGGCGGACTGATTCTCAGCGATTATGTAAAGCGGGTATTTCTGGAGGGGTGTCCCATCCCCGCCGGGAAGGCCCGAATCCTTCCCAACTGTATTGACCTGAACCGGTTCAGCCCTGTTTCCCCTGCCCTTCGGGAGGAAAAGCGTGCAGAGTTGGGATATACGCCCGAAGATTTTGTGGTGATTTTCTGCGGGCGGATTGCCCCGGACAAGGGAATCCATCAGCTTCTGGAAGCCATGCTGGAAATCCCGGACCCTTCCATCAAACTGCTGATTGTGGGCAGTCCCTTCTTTGGGGCAGCAGCCACCGACCCCTTTATGCAGTCCCTGAAAGAAAAGGGGCTTGCCCTGGGAAACCGGATTCAGTTTACCGGGTATCTGCCCAACCAGCTGCTCCGGGAATACTACGGAGCGGCGGACCTGTCCTGTGTTCCCTCCCTCTGTCAGGAAGCCGCCGGGCTGGTAGCCATTGAGGCCATGGCCTGCGGTCTGCCGGTGGCAGCTACCCGCAGCGGCGGAATGCCGGAGTATCTGGCGGGAAGCGAGAGTGTCCTGGTGGACCAGGGAGAAGGACTTGTCTCCCGTCTGGCCCAGGCCATCACTCAGCTGAAAGCCGACCCGGAACGCCGTGCCCGGATGTCCGCCCTTGGGCTGGAAACCGCCCGCCGGTACGGACGGCCCGCTTTTTATGAGACCTTTGTCTCCCATCTGGAAGAATTCCAAAAGGAGTGCTGATTTATGCCTGCTCTTTCCATTGTCACCCCTGTATACAATGCGGTGAAAACCCTGGAAAAAACCGCTGCCACCGTCCTGGCCCAGACCTTCGAAGACTGGGAGTGGGTCCTGGTGGACGACGGCTCCACCGATGAGACCGCAGCCCTCTGCCGACAGCTGGCGGAAAAAGATAACCGAATCCGGTTTTTCCAGATTCCTCCCAAGGGCGTTTCCACCGCCCGGAACGAGGGCGTGTCCCACGCTCAGGGCGAATACCTGATGTTTCTGGATGCGGACGATCTGCTGGAACCCGGCGCAGCCGCCCGGGCTTTGGAACTGCAGGCTCAGCATCCCGGACACTGGATCATCTGGCGGTACAGCGTAGGAAAAGCTGACCGGGTTTTCTGGGGGGATGAGATGGATGCCGAGGGCGTCACCCTTCACACCGGGGCAGACCTGGCCTACCTTTACCGGAAGTGCGTTTTTTCCATGCCCTGGAACAAACTTTACCGCACTGCCCTGGCCAAGGAGATTTCCTTTGACCCCTCCTATTCCCTGGGGGAGGACCTGCTCTATTGTCTGGATTATCTGGAACTGCTCCACCGGCAGGGAGAGGACAAAATCTGTCTGGCCCACGAAAGCCTGATTGAATATGTCTGCACTGTTTCGGGGGATACCCTCAGCTCCAAATACCTTCCCGATTACCTCCCGCTGTGGGAGCATCACTTTGAGCGGCTCAACAACTGCTGCCGGGAACTGGGCGCCCCCACAGAAGAAATGCTCAGCCTTTACCGTCAGGAACTGCTGGTCATGGCCCGGGGAATCCGGGATATTCTGGTGCGGGACCCTCTGGCTCCCAAAAAACGGATCAAGAAGGCCAAAGCCGCCCTTGCCTCTGACTGGCTCAAAAGTCTTTGCAAGACCATGAAGCAGGAAAAATGCTACTCCCCCTACTATCTGCCGGTGAAACTGCAGCTGCTTTGGATCCTCTGCCGTATGCAGTACTGGCAGTCGGTGAACAGCCCCTGGTTCGGGAAGATGGACTGGGGCGGATATTACCTCCTGGGCAAGAGCTGGAACCGGGAATAGCTATTGGAAAACAGTGAAAAGTGTGGTATACTGAACTGTTGAGAAATATTTCCGAAAAGGATTTTTAATTATGGACGAAAAATGGACTACTGAAATCAAGCCCAAAACCGGATGGTTTGACATCGACCTGCAGGAACTGTGGCAGTACCGTGACCTGGTAGTTATGTTTGTAAAACGGAACTTTACCGTCCTTTACAAGCAGACCATCCTGGGGCCTGCCTGGATTCTGCTGAACCCCTTGATCACCACCGTCATCTTCAACATTGTGTTCGGCGGCATCGCAGGAATCAGCACCGACGGCGTTCCCGGCTTCCTTTTCTATATGGCCGGCAACACCATGTGGACCTTCTTTTCCAGCTGTATCAACAACACCGCCAACACCTTTGTGACCAATGCCGGGGTGTTCGGAAAGGTATACTTTCCCCGTCTTACCATGCCGGTGAGCCAGGTGTTGACCAGCCTTATCAACTTCCTCATTCAGTTTGCCATGTATGTCTGTTTCTGGCTGTATTACGCAGTCCAGGGAGAGGTACATCTCACCGCCTGGATGTGGTATCTGCCCATTGCAGTGGTTCAGACCATGCTGCTGGGCCTGGGGGTGGGCATCATTGTTTCCAGCCTGACCACCAAATACCGGGACCTGGCCATTGCGGTCGGGTTCGGGGTACAGCTCTGGATGTACGCCACCCCCGTGGTCTATCCCCTGTCCAGCCTTTGGAATCAGCCCAAGCTGTCCTTCCTTGTGAGCATCAATCCCATGACTGCTCCCGTGGAAGCATTCCGGCTGGCCACTCTGGGCACCGGCAGCGTTTCCCTGGGCGGAATCCTGTACAGCCTGATTGCCACCGCAGTTCTGCTGATCATTGGCGTGGTTCTGTTCAGCCGGATTGAAAAGACTTTTATGGACACGGTGTAAGGAGGATGAATTCTATGGATAATATGAACATCCCCCAGCGGGAACCGGTGATCCAGGTCAAGGGTCTCAAGAAGCAGTACAAGCTGGGGCAGATCGGGGGCGGCACCCTTACCGCCGACCTGCAGAGCTGGTGGGCCCGGGTCCGGGGAAAAGAAGACCCTAACACCATCATCGGCACCGACAGCCGGCTTTTCGGCCAGACTTTTATGGCCCTCAACGGCCTGGACCTGACCGTATACAAGGGGGAGGCCCTGGGAATCATTGGCCGGAACGGCGCCGGCAAAAGTACCTTTCTCAAGATCCTTTCCCGAATCACCGCCCCCACCGAGGGTTCCATCAAAATCAAAGGCCGGGTCGCCAGCATGCTGGAAGTGGGCACCGGCTTCAACCAGGAAATGACCGGCCGGGAAAACATTTACATGAACGGCGCCATCCTGGGCATGACCAAAGCAGAGGTAGACGCCAAGCTGGACCAAATCATTGAGTTCAGTGAGTGCGGCGACTTCATTGACACCCCCGTCAAGCGGTATTCCAGCGGTATGTTCGTCAAGCTGGCCTTCGCCGTCGCAGCCCATCTGGACAGCGAAATCATGGTCATGGATGAAGTCTTGGCTGTGGGCGATATGAAGTTCCAGCAGAAATGTCTGGGCAAAATGAGCGATGTGGCCGGTCAGGAAGGCCGGACCGTCCTCTATGTAAGCCATAACATGAGCACCATCCGCCAGCTCTGCACCCGGTGCGTGGTACTGGACCAGGGCCGCATCATCTTTGACGGTGATGTGGAGCAGGCTATTGCCATCTACATGGACACCACCGATGTGAACCTGGTCCATTATGACCTGGAACATGTGAACCGGATGAATGTGGGCGGCGGCAAGCGGCTGCGGCTCCAGAGCCTGGACTTCCTGGGCAAGGAGAGCAGCGTATTCTCTGACACTGAGCTGATCAAAATTCAGATCAAGTGGGCGGTCAGTGAGCCTTTCAGCGGAATCAACCTGAAAATGAATCTGCATTTCCGGGACGGCAGCCCGGTGGGTATCACCCATCCTGTGGACATTGGCGCTGCCCAGCCCGGAAAGACTTATACCACCACCTTTACCTTTGACCCCAGCCTCCTGGGAGAGGGTCAGTATTACTTCTATCTGGACATTTTTGACGGAGACCTGGTTCGGGCAGTCTGTCTGGACAAGCCTGTGACCGAGTTCCGGTTTGAGGTGACCAGCGGCAATCTGTCCATGCCTGAGTGGTCTGCAGGCTGGGGCCGGATCCACTTCCCCGGAGTGAAGCTTTTGGAGGAAGAGTAATGGATCTCTATGTATGTCACACCAGCTACCAGCTGATGATTGCCCTGGTCCGGGCCTGGCGGCAGGGCGGCGGCCAGAGCATCCTTCTCAGCAAGAAGGTCCCCGGGGGGCTGCCTCTCTGGCAGCGGATTCAGGAGAGCGGCGCCTTTGATGAGGTTGCCGTGGTGGACGAGGACAAGTGGCCCGGCATTGCCCGGGGGCTTTTTGCCCGGTGGAAAAACAAGCGGGGCTTTGAGAAGAACTGCGGTTGGTATCTCAAGCCCGGCAAATACCGGGACATCTACATCTGCAATGACTGGAGCGTTATTGGCCGGTATCTTCAGGACTGCCGGTATCCCTACATCCTCTGTGAGGACACCATCGGCAGCACCCTTCACGATGACCAGAGCCTGGTATGGGACCAGCGGAAGAATCCGCCCAAGGATTACCAGTATTGGGGAGATTACCCCCTCTGCAAGATGGTGGAGAGTGAGGATGCCGACCGGTGCAGCCTCTTTCCCCGGGAAAAGATGGTCACTTTCAGTAAGCGGGAGCTGCTGGCCAGCCTGACCGCCGCTGAGAAGGAGATGCTCCAGAAGGTGTTCATCACCCAGCCTCTCCCCTCTTCCCAGGAAGCCCCCTGTCTTCTGCTTCCCCGCAGCTTTGTGCTGGACGGTCTCATGGACCAGGAGACCCAGGACCGGCTGTTCCGGGTTGTGGCGGAAAAATACTGCACTGAGCCTCTTTTCATTAAAACTCATCCCCGGGACGAGACCGATTATCAGGCTCTCTTCCCCCGGGCTGTGGTGCTGGACCGGACCATGCCCAGCGAAATTCTGAATTTCTGTCTTCCCTTCCGGTTTTCCAGGGCGGTCACTGTACAGTCCTGGGCTTTGGAGGGCTTTACCGCCGCCGATGAAAACATCCGGATCACCCTGGAAGACGCTATGAAGCTTATCTCTCGCTAACCAAGAAAGGAAACGCTGTATGAAAATCATTGGTGTCATTCCCGCCCGGTATCAGAGCAGCCGTATGCCCGGCAAGCCCCTGGCGGATATTCTGGGCAAACCTATGATCTGGTGGGTCTATCAGGAAGCCGTCAAGGCAAAAGGACTGGATCAGGTGGTTATTGCCACCGACGACGACCGGATCGCTGAAAAGTGCCGGGAACTGGGGATGGATTACCTGATGACCAGCGCCAGTCACGATACCCCCACCAGCCGGATCTACGAGGTCAGCACCAAGCTGGATGCAGACCTGTATCTCCAGATCATGGGGGATGAACCCCTCATCAATGTGGCCGCCTTCGACCTGATTCTGCCCGAGACCCTTCCGGAGGACCCTTACTATGTAGCCGGAATCACCAATGTTATGGAGAATCCCGCAGATGTCATTGATTTCAGCAACCAGAAGGTGGCCTGCAACCAGAAGCGGGAGATTCTTCTGATTTCCCGCAGTCCTATCCCCTACCCCAAAGGCAGCCTGGACATTCAGTATGAAAAAATCACCGGGATCCAGCTTTTCTCCAAGCAGGCCCTGGCTTTTTATAACGCAACCCCCAAGAGTATCCTGGAAAAGGCAGAGGAGAATGACCTGATGCGGTTTGTTGAAAACGGCCACAAGGTCCATGCCATCTGCAGTCCCTACAAGACTGTGAGTGTGGATACTCCCAAAGACCTGACACTGGTTCAGGAGATTTTAAAACAGAGGAACTAAAACTATGGGAAAAATCAATCTTCTCGACTGCACCTTGCGGGACGGCGGCTATGTAAATGACTGGAAGTTCGGCCGCCGCTCCACCCATCAGATCATCCGGAGCCTGGTACGGGCCGGAGTGGACATTATAGAGGTAGGCTTCCTCAACAAGACCGTCACCCCTCAGCCCGGAGTCACCCGCTGGCAGACCATGGACCAGCTGAAAGAAGTGCTGCCCCAGCGGTCCAAGCGGGGCAGTGCCATCTTCAGCGCCATGTGCATCCACAACTTCTATGATGTGGACCTTCTCCCCCAGCGGGACGAGACCACCGTGGATATGCTCCGGGTTACTTTCCATGATTACGATGCTCCCCAGGGACTGGAATTCTGCCGCCGGGCCAAGGAGAAGGGTTATCTTCTCAGCTGCAACCCCATCAACATTATGGGGTATACCGACGAGCAGGTCCTTTGGCTTACCAAAGAGATTGCCAAAATCCATCCCTATGCTATGAGCATTGTGGACACCCATGGCAGCATGAACCACCGGGACCTGCAGCGTCTGGTAGGGCTGGTGGACAACAACCTGCCCCGGGACATCTGTCTGGGACTTCATCTCCACGAGAACATGGCCCAGAGCTTCAGTCTGGCCCAGCGGTTTGTGGACTATCATCTCAACCGGGATATTACTGTGGACGGCAGCCTGGAAGGAATGGGCCGGATTCCCGGCAACCTTCCCATTGAGCTGATGGCCCATTATCTCAACGAGAACATGAACACCCACTATGACCTGGACCCCATGCTGGATGCCATTGAGGACTGCATCAACCCCATCAAGGGAAGTCCTCTCTGGGGATATACCCCCATCTACTTCCTCAGTGCCAAGTACAACCTTCACCGCACCTATGCGGAACACTTGAGTCAGAAGGGCACCCTCACCCATCGGGACATCAATCACATTCTCAGCCAGATCGCTCCCGAGAAGAAGACCGCCTTCGATGCGGAGTACGCAGACCAGCTCTACTACCAGTACCAGCACCGGCAGGTGGATGACTCTGCTGCCCGTGCCAAGCTGCGCCAGGAACTGGAAGGAAAAACCGTTCTGGTGGTAGCTCCAGGTTCCAGCCTGACCCGGTGCGCCGACCAGGTGGAAAACGCTCTGAAGGAAGCGGATGTGGCCATCAGCGCCAACTTTGTTCCTGACTTTGCAGTGGATTATTCTTTCTTTACCAGCAGCAAGCGGTATGACCGGCTGGGCGGTCCCCTCTGCCCTGTCATTGCTACCAGCAACCTGACCGGTGCCCAGTTTACCATTGACTATGACAGTGTCTGCGGTACCTTCCCCGGAGGAGCCAACAGTGTAATTATGCTGTTGAACCTGCTCAAGGACATGGATGTGAAAGAGGTTCTGCTGGCCGGTGCCGACGGTTACTCCACCGGTGCTGCCGACTACTTTGACAACAGCTACCACGCACACACCCGGCGGGATGATCAGTTCAACCGGGATATGGCCCAGGCCATTGCCGCCTGTGGGCTGAATCTTCGCTTTGTAACCCCCAGCGCCTACCAGAAAGGATAAGGTATGGAGATCAAGCTCATGGTCCTGGATGTGGATGGGACTCTCACCGATGGTGGGATCTACTATGACGACCAGGAAAATGAAACCAAAAAGTTCAGTGTAAAGGACGGGGCCGGAATCGTTCTGGGCCGGGCTGCCGGACTGCAGTTCATGATCTGCACCGGACGGGAATGCCCTGCTGTGGCCCGGCGTGCCCGGGACCTGAAAATTGATTATGTCTACCAGAATGTATCCCGGAAGTGGGAGTTTCTGGAGGATTTTATGATTCTCCATGGTCTGGAAAAATCCCAGGTAGCCTACTGCGGGGATGACTGGAACGACCTGGCTGCCATGGCCCTCTGCGGCTGGGTAGCCTGCCCTGCGGATGCTGCCTCTCAGGTCAAGGCTATGGCAGATTATGTCTGCCCCCATGTGGGAGGACAGGGGGCTGTCCGGGATGCCATCGTTCAGCTTCTCACCCGGGACGGCGTTCTGGACCAGGCTTTGGAAAAGGCCTTCGGAGTCAAAAAGGAGGGTTCTCCATGTACCAGGAACTGAAAGAGGCTGCCTATCTGGCCAACATGACCATTGCACGCAGCGGCCTTATCCCGGTGGATTCCACCTGGGGAAATGCCAGCCAGTGTGACCGGCAGGCCGGAGTTATGGCCATCAAACCTTCCGGGGTAGATTATTCTCTCCTTACCGTGAAAGATATGGTGGTGGTAGACCTTGCCACCGGACAGGTGGTTGAAGGGCGGCTCCGTCCCTCCAGCGACACTCCCACCCATCTGGAACTTTACCGGGCTTTCCCTGAAATCGGAGGCGTAGCCCACACCCACAGCCGCTGGGCCACCATCTTCGCCCAGAGCCGCCGGGACATTCCTCCCTACGGCACCACCCATGCAGATACCTTTTACGGCGCTGTCCCCTGTGTTCCCGCTTTGAGCCAGGAGCAGGTGGAAGGCGACTACGAAGGAAACACCGGCCGGGTGATGGCTGCCCATTGTCAGAATACCTATAACCAGGTTCCCGCCGCCCTGGCAGCAGGTCATGGTCCCTTCACCTGGGGTGCCAATGCCGCCAAAGCGGTGGAAAATGCCATTACTCTGGAGGAATGTGCTGCCATGGCCTACCATTCCATCCAGCTGGGTGCTCCCCTTCTGGAACAGTATGTGCTGGATAAGCACTATTCCCGGAAACACGGACCCAAGGCCTACTACGGCCAGAAATAATTGCCGGGGAGGGCTCTATGAAAGATTCTTCTTGGAAGAAAAAGCTCTGGTCTCTGCGGCACTTCTTTGTAGCGGGAGGCATCGTCTTTTTCTGTATGGTGATTGCCCTGCTGGTCTATCTGCTGAAGGTGCAGGGGCAGGGTTCCAAAAGTCTGCGGATTGCCTGGAATGACAACTTTGAGCTGGTCACCGCGCCCGTTCAGGAGGAGCTGGTTCAGGAGTTTGACTATGACCTGAATCTGTACAGCCTGATGGTCAAGTTCCAGTTTGACACCCAGCCTCAGGGTTCCCTGGAGCTGGTGATGGAGGATGCTGCCACCGGCGAGACCCTGGCCACCGGCATGGTGGATATGAGCCTGTTTATCTCAGGGCAGTATACCACCATCGGGTTTACCTCTTCCCTGCCCCAGGCGGAAGGCCGGCGCTGTCGGCTTATCCTTCGCCCCCATTACGAGGGAGAGGGCCAGATCAGCCTTATGTACTCTGCAACCACCCCGGAGGGGTCCACCCTCTCGGTGGATGGCCAGGATCTGGACGGGGCTTTGGCCATGCAGATCAACTACCATCAAATCGGCAGTTTCCTGACCCGGTTTTACTGGGGGGTATGCCTCTGTCTCAGCCTTATGGCCGGAGGGGTGTATCTCTACTGCCGCAGCCGTTTCTTCAAACTGCATATTTTTGTTCTGGCAGCTGTTCTCCTTCTGGGGGTGGTGTACAGTACTGTACTGCCTCCCTACTCCGCGCCGGATGAACAGTTCCACATCAACCAGAGCTTTACCATTGCTTCCACCTGGGCCAACCGGTTTGCCCCTGATGGGACCTGGAAGATGAATTATGTTCCCCTTAATGAGACCCGGCGCCGTCCCTCCGACCAGAACGGTCTTATTCAGGTGGAGGAGACTACGGTTTTCCAGTGGAGCACCATTGCGGAGCATCTCACTGACCGTACCCAGGACAATTACTATGACCAGCAGCTCTACTTTGAATATCAGGTAGACAACACCAACACTCTTTACTATCTTACCGGGGGTGTGGTGTTCCTCTGCTATCTTCTCAAACTGGGCTTTGTTCCTGCTCTCCTGCTGGGACGGCTGGCCAATCTGATTCTTTTTGCCCTCTGTGCCAGTTGGGCGGTAAAGCGGATACCCGTAGGGAAAAATATCCTTACCGTAGTAGCCCTTCTCCCCATGACCTTACATCTGGCAGCTTCCTTCAGCCGGGACAGCGTTATTATGAGCCTTTCCCTGGTCTATCTGGCCATGGTTCTGGCCGGGTGTCTGGATGAAAATTTCCGGTTCCGGTGGTATCACTGGGTCGCTGCGGCTCTGATTGCCTACGCCTTGATCCCTGCCAAATATGTTTATATTCCCCTGGTTCTTACCATCCTGGTCCTTCCCGTCAAAAAGCTGGGAAAGCGGCCCCGGCTGGCCCGGGTGGGACTGGCGGTTTATATGCTGGCGGTACTGCTGGGGCGGAGTGTGATTGCCCCCGCTTTGGAGAATTATCTCTATCTGCTCAGCACCCCTTACGACACCTACGAGGAAGCCATGGAAGCGGATGAGTTCTACAATCAGCATCCTGAATTGCTGGAAACAGCCCCCGGACAGACCCCTCTGGAGGAAGAATTGGCGCTCCAGGAAAGTACCGAATCTTCGGATTCTTCTGCTGAGGCAACCGGCGAGGAAACTGTCAATCCCGACTCCATCTGTTATAGCTTCTCCTATATTCTCTCCCATCCGGTGGACACCTTCCTGTTGGGAGTGAACTCCATCATTGAACTGGGCGACCACTATGTCCGGACCGTGGTGGGCGGGTCTCTCAGCTACTACAATCTGGATCTGGCCTGGACCTGGGTGTTGCTGCTCTACGCGCTTCTCTTCTTTGCGGCTCTTCCCGTTTCCGGAGAGGCAAGTCTGCCCCTCACCCTTCGGCTGGTGCTGGGCGGGGCCGTTCTCCTCTGCGCCGGGTTTGCCGTGGGAGGATGTGTCCTTTGGACTCCCACCTATTACACCACCATTTACGGCTTCCAGGGCCGGTATCTGCTGCCTGCCCTTCCTGCCGCACTTTTGGCGCTCTCCCCTGTCCGTCTGAAATATGCCGGTGATCTGCGGTCCGGCCTGGCCTGTGCCGCTGTCTGGATCAACGCCGGGGTATTGCTCAACGCCATGCTGGTCATTATCGCCCGTTAATTCCACCTTTTAAGGAGGTTTCCCATGCAGGTATGCTTTTTTTCCGCCCAGTATCTTCCCACCATCGGAGGAGTGGAGCGGTATACCTACAACCTGGCCAAGCGGCTGATTGCTGCGGGACACCAGGTATTGGTGGTAACCTCCCTCAAACCAGGGCTGGCCCAAAGGGAAACTGACCCCAGCGGAATCCGGATTCTCCGGGTCCCCTGTTATCTGGCCATGAATGGCCGTTTTCCCTTTCCCTACCCTGGTGCATTAAAGGAACTGGAAAAGGAATCCATCGACTTTGCGGTGATTCAAACCCGGTTCTACCCTCTCAGCTTTGATGCTTCCTGGTTCTGCCGGAAGAAAAAGATTCCCGCCATTGTGGTGGATCATTCCACCGGACACATGCCCATGGGGAATCCCATTCTCAACTTTGCCGGCGGGCTGTATGAACACTTTGCAGCCTCGTATATCAAACGCAGGGTCAATGGTTTTTACGGGGTCAGTCTGGCGGTAAACCAGTGGCTTACCCACTTTGGGATCAAGGCCAAAGGATGTCTCCACAATGCCGTAGACCCGGAAGAGCTGGAAAAAACCGCCAGCCAAAAAGATTGGCGGGCTGAGTTGGGGCTGGCCCCTGACACCCGGCTGGTAGCCTTTGTAGGGCGTATCATCCCCGAGAAAGGGGTGGAGCCCCTGGCCCGGGCTTTCGGGGCTCTGAACCGGCAGGATGCCCGGCTTCTGGTGGCTGGAGAAGGCCCCCAGCTGGAACAGCTGAAAGCCCTTGGCCTGCCCGGGGTGATTTTTCTGGGCGCGGTCCCCTACCCCGATGTGCTGGCTCTGCTCCGGCAGGCAGACCTCTACTGTCTGCCCACCACCTATGCGGAAGGGTTTCCCACCACATTCCTGGAAGCGGCGGCCTGCGGCTGTCCCATCCTCTCCACGGTGACAGGGGGGAGCAAAGAACTGATGCCCACCCCTGACTATGGAATTCAATTGGAGGACACCAACCCGGAGACCTGGAAAAAGGCTTTGGCGGCGGCGTTGGAGAATGAATCCTGGCGGAAGGAAGCCTCCCGCCTTTGCCGTGCCAACCTGGATGCCCATTTTACCTGGGACCGGGTGGCCGGAGAACTGCTGACGATTCTCCAATCGTCAGGAAGATAAAGGAGTATGAACCTGATGGCAAATTTGCTCATTGTGATCCCTGCCTATAACGAGGAAGAAAGTATTCAGCGGGTAGTGGATGACCTGATTCAGAATTATCCCCAATACGACTATGTGATCATCAACGACGGTAGCCGGGACAAAACCGCTTCCATCTGCCGCCAGCGGGGGTATCATCTCATTGACCTGCCTGTAAACCTGGGATTGGCCGGGGCCTTCCAGACCGGTCTTCGGTATGCGGCGGAAAAGGGATATGACTATGCCATCCAGCTGGATGCGGATGGTCAGCACCTGCCCCAATACATTGCACCCATGCTGGAACAGGCTCAGCAGGGATATGATATTGTTATTGGCAGCCGTTTTCTGACCGTAAAGAAGCCCAAAACCCTTCGGATGCTGGGCAGCTATATTATCAGCTGGGCTATCCGCCTTACCACCGGCCGGGCCATCTGCGACCCCACCAGCGGAATGCGGCTTTTGAACCGGAACATGATTCTGGAATTTGCACAGAATCTGAATTATGATCCTGAGCCGGATACCATCAGTTATCTTATCAAGAACGGCGCCAAGGTAAAAGAATACCAGGTGACTATGAAAGAGCGGGAGGCTGGCCAAAGCTACCTGACCTTTATGCGAAGCGTAGAATACATGGCCAGAATGGGCATTTCCATCCTGCTTATCCAGTGGTTCCGGAAGCGGGACCGTTCCACCCCCTACCCGGAAAGGAGCCTGTAATCATGGTACTCACTCCCAGTATTCGTATTTTGTTGGTTCTGGGCAGCCTGCTCACCGTTGTGTTTGTACTGTCCCGGATTCGGAAATCCAAGATGCAGATAGAGGATTCCCTGTTCTGGCTGGCTTTTTCCGCCGCCATGATCATCCTCAGCATTTTCCCGGAGATTGCTTTCTGGTGCAGTCAGTTTCTGGGATTTGAAGCTCCCATCAACTTTGTTTATCTGGTCATTATTTTCCTGCTGATCATCAAGCAGTTCTATATGTCCATCAAAATCAGCCAGATGGACAACCGTATCCGGATCCTGACCCAGCGGATCGCCCTGAATCAGGAGGCTGCCGAGCGGGAAAAGCAGGACCTGTGACCGCTTGCGCTGACCCTGAATTTATGCTATACTGACAGTTAGACACTAAGAACTACGGAGGAACTAAGACTATGGCATTCACTCCCAAACTCACTTATAAAGGCCGTCCCCTGGTTCGGAGCGGTAAAGAGGTTTATTACGGCAATATGACCGATCCCTATGTAGCTTACCTCCAGATCCTGACCACCACCAAGATGGGCGATCAGGAAATTGCAGATAAGGTGATGGTTGCCATCCTCTCCACCGATGAGAGCAAACCTCTCCCCGAGCGTATCATGCGCCGCAGCACCAAGAACGGCCTGTACAACGCCCTGGATATCGGCAGCATCTGGCTGGAGCGGGCACTGCAGATTCAGTAATACCTATAAAAAATCCCCGGAAGGATTTCTCCTTCCGGGGATTTTTTATTCTTGTGTTAAGGGAGAGATTACTCCTCGGTGGCCTCTTCCTCATCCTCAAAATGGATGTCAAAGTCAGCACCGCACTCAGGGCAGCAAATCTGCTCGTTCATGAGGGTCTCCTCATCCACTGCAGTGACAGTGCCGCACTTGGGGCAGGTCAGCTCATAGTCATACAGGTCATGGAGGTCTTCTTCCTCGTCTTCGTCCTCTTCATCCTCATCATCGGCAAAGAGAACTTCCTCGATGTCATCCATATCCTCATCAATGGCATCCAGTTCCTCGTAGACCTGGTCCACATCCCCTTCCAGGGTCTCCACAGTGCCGGCCATCTCAGCCAGCAGCTCCTGCATAGCAGCCAGGATCTTGCCTTCCTTCTTGGAAGTGTCCAGCTCCATACCGTCCATCAGGCCTTTGATGTAGGCAGCCTTTTCGCTCAGATTCATAATTCAATCCTCCTGTTTTCTGGATTTGTTTTTTCAGAACACAAAGGGCCGGACGGCTTCCCGCCGCCCGGCCAGAGTTCAATCAGACACGCTCCATGTACTCGCAGGTGCGGGTATCGATCCGGATCTTGTCGCCCTCGTTGATGAACATGGGCACACGAATCTCGGCGCCGGTCTCAACCTTGGCGGGCTTCAGAGTGTTGGTAGCAGTGTTGCCCTTAAAGCCGGGCTCGGTCTCTACAACCTCCAGCTCAATGAAGTTGGGGATTTCTACGCTGAACACCTTGCCCTTGTAGCTCAGGAGCTTGCAGGTCTCGTTCTCCTTGCAGAACTTGAAGCTCTCGGGAACATCAGAAGCGTTTACAGGGATATCATCGTAGGTCTCCACATCCATGAAGTGGTACAAGTCACCGTCAGCATAGCTGTAGGTAACTTCCTTGCGCTCAATAAAAGCCTGGGGGAATTTTGCGGTGGGGTTATAGCTGGTTTCAACCACAGAACCGGTAATGACATTCTTGGTCTTGGTACGAACAAAGGCAGCGCCCTTGCCGGGTTTTACATGCTGAAACTCAACCACCTGCAGAACCTGACCGTCCTGCTCGAAGGTTACACCATTGCGAAATTCGCCTGCAGAAATCATAAGGAATCCTCCTAAATCAAATTGACAACATCATGCTTATCGCATTATCTGTTATATATTTTACCTGATAACAGCCCTTTTTGCAAGGGTTTCCTACCCATTTTTTGGGTGCCTCCCCAAAAAGTTAGAGGCTGTTGTAATACTGCTGCATCCAGGCCGCATCCTCCGCCTGAGTACCTGCGCTTTCGCAGATAATGGTGGGGGTAGCGCCCCGCTCTTTGAGCAGCTGGAGGAGGGGCTGAGGCTCAGGACCAAACTGGGTATCAGCAAAAGTCCAGTGCCGCTTCTCTCCTCCCTTGGTGTATTCGATCCGGCTGAAGTGGCTGTGGAAGTTGTTGGCCCGCTCTTCCCCCAGCTCTTCTTTCAGGATATCCAGAATCTTGATATAATCCTCCCGGCCTGCAATACCGCCCAGAGTCCGGGCATTCAGGTGACCAAAGTCAATGCAGGGGATGATTCGCTTGTCCACCTGGCAGAGAGCCATAACCTCCTCCAGGCTGCCCAGCTGACCGATTTTACCCATGGTCTCAGGGCAGAGGACCAGGTCCTCATATCCAGCCTCATCCACCGCCTTGACCACCTTTTCCATGGTGTCCAGGGCCTTTTCCAGGGCTTCTTCCCGGGACTGCTTTCCGCAGCTGCCCGAATGGAAAATCACCCGCCGGCCTCCCAATGCTTTAACCACGGCGCAGCTTTGGAGGATGTACTGAATACTGTTCAGCCGCTTCTCCTCCTCCAGGCTGGACATGCTGATATAGTAAGGGGCATGGACACTGAATACCAGCCCGGTTTCCTGGGCTTTTTTCGCCATAGCTGCAGCCTTTTCCAGACCCAACCGGACTCCATGCCCACACTGGTACTCAAAGGCTCCCAGCTCAAAATGGGCCGCATAGGCAGGGATATCCAAGCTGTTTTTGAATCCCATGGGGGCAAAGCTGTCCCCTGTTCCGGCGGCACCGAATAAGATCTTGCTCATAGACCAAGCTCCTTTCTTAAAAATAAAAGGGGGTCTGATATAGACCCCCTTTGTCGCACCCGAAGGTACGAGTCTCATTCGCTTTGCGCTGCGGGCGGCAATTACTTGAACTTCCGCTTACGAGCTGCTTCGGACTTCTTCTTGCGGCGAACGGAAGGCTTCTCGTAGGCCTCACGCTTACGCACCTCGGCGAGAACGCCGCTGCGAGCAGTGCTGCGCTTAAAACGACGCAGAGCGCTCTCCAGGGATTCGCCCTCTTTAACACGAATTTCAGACATCTTGCTACCCTCCCTTTTTTTAGGAGTTTACGCTAGTTCACCATTGTTAACTAACAGAGTAAATTCTACCATAAACTGCCGGTACTGTCAACTGATTTTACTGGAGATTCCTAACATTCACAAAAAATTAACCTTTGAAATCTCAGCCTTTTACCGCCAGATTTACCAGCTTGCCGGGCACATAAATCTCCTTGGCAATGGTCTTTCCGGCAATGGCAGCAGCCACAGCCTCCTGAGCCTTTGCCTGAGCAATGGCATCAGCAGCCTCAATATTGGCATCCACATTGAACCGGGCACGGACCTTGCCGTTGACCAGCACAGCGATTTCTACGGTGCTTTCCACGCACTTGGCTTCCTCATAGACGGGCCACTGAGTGTGGGCAATCTGACCCTCAAAGCCGGCCTGTTCCCACATTTCCTCGGTAATATGGGGAGCCAGAGGGTTCATGAGGATGAGGAGGGTCCGCAGTTCGTCCCGGGTTGCGCCGCCGTTATCATACAGGGCATTCACCAGGGTCATGAGCTGGGCAATGGCAGTGTTGGCCTTCAGGCTCTCAATATCCTCGCCCACCTTCTTGATGGTCCGGTGGAAGAGAGCCACCAGCTGGGGACGGTATCCTTCCCCGTCCACGATCTTGTCGCCCAGGGCCCAGATACGGTCCAGGAAACGCTTGCAGCCCTTGATGGAACTGGTGTTCCAGGGAGCAGCCTTCTCAAAGTCACCGATGAACATCTCATAGAGGCGCATGGTATCGGCACCGTACTCGTCCACCACATCATCCGGGTTGACTACATTGCCCAGGCTCTTGGACATCTTGACAACGGGATGGTCAGCCATCTCGCCGTACTTCTCTACCAGGTGCTTCTTGGCGGCTTCCTCGCTGCCGTACTCCTCCACCAGAGCCTTCTGCTCGTTCTCGGGCAGGTTTACAAAGCTGTGGGGATTGAGGCCCAGAATCATGCCGTGGCTGGTCCGCTTGGCATAGGGTTCGGGAGTGGTGACCACTCCGATGTCATAGAGGAACTTGTGCCAGAACCGGCTGTACAGCAGGTGGAGCGTGGTATGCTCCATACCGCCGTTGTACCAGTCCACGGGGCTCCAGTACTCCAGAGCCTCCTTGCTGGCCAGTTCCTTGTCATTATGGGGGTCCATATACCGCAGGAAGTACCAGGAAGAACCAGCCCACTGAGGCATGGTATCAGTCTCCCGCTTGGCAGGTCCGCCGCAGCAGGGGCAGGTGGTGTTCACCCAGTCGGTATGCCGGGCCAGGGGGCTCTCCCCGTTCTCGCCGGGCTCAAAGTCGGTGATATCGGGAAGCACCAGAGGCAGCTGATCCTCGGGCAGAGGCTGCCAGCCGCACTTCTCGCAGTAGACCATGGGGATAGGCTCGCCCCAGTACCGCTGACGGCTGAATACCCAGTCACGCAGTTTGTAGTTTACCTTGGCGCAGCCCTTGCCGCTTTCCTCCAGCCAGGCAATCATCTTGGCCTGAGCATCCTTGACGGAAAGGCCGGTGATGAATCCGGAGTTGACCAGAGTACCGGTAGCTACATCGGTGAAGGCTTCCTTCTCCAGGTTGCTGGGATCCTTGCCCTGTACTACCTCAATGATGGGCAGGCCAAACTTCTTGGCGAACTCCCAGTCGCGGGTATCGTGGGCAGGCACGGCCATAATGGCACCAGTGCCATAGGTGGCCAGAACATAGTCAGAGATAAAGATGGGAATTTCCTGCTCATTCACAGGGTTGATGCCCATAACACCGTCCAGCTGAACGCCGGTCTTTTCCTTGTTCAGCTCGGTCCGTTCAAAATCACTCTTTCGGGCTGCGGCTTCGCGGTAAGCCTGCACCTCGGCCACATTCTTCAGCTTGCCCTGGGCGATCCACTCATCCACCAGCTTATGCTCGGGGCTGACCACCATGTAGGTAGCGCCAAAGAGGGTGTCGCACCGGGTGGTATAAACAGTAAGGGTATCACCGGTGGTAGTTCCAAAGTTCACCTCGGCGCCGTAGCTACGGCCGATCCAGTTCTTCTGCTGGGTGGCGACCCGCTCAATGTAATCCAGACCTTCCAGCCCGTCAATGAGCTTGTTTGCATACTCGGTGATTTTCAGCATCCACTGGCTCTTTACCTTGTGGACCACAGGGCTTCCGCACCGCTCGCAGACGCCGTTGACCACTTCCTCGTTGGCCAGAACTACCTTACAGCCGGTGCAGTAGTTGACATTGGTTTCCTTCTTGTAAGCCAGGCCATGCTTGTACAGCTGGAGGAAAATCCACTGGGTCCACTTGTAGTACTTGGGATCAGTGGTGTTGATTTCCCGGTCCCAGTCAAAGGAGAGGCCCAAGCTCTTCAGCTGGCTCTTGAACCGTGCCACATTGTTCTTGGTTACGATTTCGGGGTGGATGTGGTTCTTCATGGCGAAGTTTTCGGTGGGCAGACCGAAGGCATCCCATCCCATGGGGTAAAGCACATTATACCCTTCCAGCCGCTTCTTCCGGCAGATGGTATCCATGGCGGTGTAGCTGCGGGGATGTCCCACATGAAGACCGGCGGCAGAGGGATAAGGGAACTCTACCAGGCCGTAGAACTTGGGCTTGGAATGGTCGATCTCGGCGTGGAAAGTCTTTTCCTCGTCCCAGATCTTCTGCCACTTGGCTTCCACTTTTTTGTAATCGTATTTCACTTTCGGTTCAACTCCAACTCTTTGAAAATTTCAACAGGTCACTCGCCTTGAGCTTCCCTTGCTTCGTTGATGGCCTGGGCCAGGGGCAGGGGTTTTCCGTCTGCCCACATATGCTCCAGATCGTAGTACTCCCGGGCATCGGGGGTAAACACATGAACGATCACATCGCCGTAATCCATAAGAATCCAGCGCTTGGAATCGTGGCCCTCCACCCGGGCGGGACGGATTCCCAACTGTTCCAGCTGGAATTCCACCTCGTCCGCAATGGCGGACACCTGGGTGGTGGAGTTGCCGGTGGCCATAACAAAGTAGTCGGCCAGGATGGTCAGGTCCTCCACCTGAACGGCCCGGATCTCCAGGGCCTTCTTTTTATCCATAGCAATGGCAATTCTGGTTGCCAGTTCTTTAGAATCCATTATAAATCCTCCTTATGCGGCAGGTTCCTGGGTTGCCTCAGGAGCCGCAGTCTCCTCGGGGGTGTCGGTAATAACATTGTAGCTGCCGTCGATGTTCAAATCCTGCTGCCCCTGCTCTGCTTCCGCATCCAGAGAATTCATGAACTGGATGTTGGGATCGCTGGCTCCGCTGGTAGCGGTCCAGTCAGGCAGCTGGAGCTGCGAAGCATCCATGGGTCCGGTGTAATCCCGGAAATACTGGTTAAGCAGATCAGCAGATTCCTGCCGTGCGGTGATCAGCACCGAGTTTCCATTGTAAGGCTCCGCATTGCAGGAGGGCAGCTGACAAATCATAATGTTGGAGCTGTCCACCTTCAGGAAAGATACGGCCAGAGAGGCAATATCGCTGGCAGACAGGTCGGTGGTCACATACTCCATGGCAATGGGCACCATCTTGACGGCTTCCCATACCGAGATGGAGCGCAGGCGGCGGAAGAGTGCAGAGTAGAAATACCGCTGCATGTTCAGACGGTCCAGGTCACTGCGCTCGAAGCCCTTGCCATAACGGCAGCGGACAAAGAACTCAGCCTGTTCCCCGTGCAGAGTCTGGTAGCCGGCATAGAGCTTACTACCCTGTCCGTCTTCCATATCGTGAGGCACATAGACCTCTACGCCATTAAAGGCATCCACGATTTCCCGGAAGGATGCCATATCGATGGCCACATACCGGTCCACGGGCAGGCCGTACATTTTGTAGATGCAGTCGGCCAGGCTTGCGTAACCATCGTTATACATGGCCACATTGTTGATCTGATAGTTGCCGGAATTGTATACTCCAGCCACCAGAGTATTCCGGGGAATCTGGAGCATATACAGCTGGTTTTCCTTCAGGTCAAAATGGACATACATGATCATGTCGGTATTGCCGTCGTTGGTGTTGCTGTCGTTGGTGCCGTAGGCACGGTCCTCGTCCCAGTCAACGCCCACCACCAGAACATTCAGCTGGTCGCCCTGATACTCTTCCGGGGTAGAAATCATATCCGAAATGCTGACGGTTCCACTTTCAGGGGCAATAGACCCCATAATAATCCGGAAAGCCAGGTAGAAGATTGCCATAATAATGATAAGGGTGGTAAGTACTCCGAAAAATACATTACCCCGTTTGGCAGCTACTGCACCGCCCTTGCGGCCCTTTCGTCCGGAGCCGCCCCGTCCCCCTCCATGGGAAGCGGAATGAGCTGCGGCAGAGCGGGAATTCTGGCCCTGGGAGCGGCTGCTCCCGGAAGTCCGTCCTGTTCCCTGAGAAGCAAAGTGAATCCCGGAAGCCTGTCCTCCTGTCTGAGCTGCGGAACGGGTTCCGGCAGCGGGACGGGAAGTGTACCCTGCGGTCTGGGCGGCAGGCCGGGTGCCGGTGGCAGGACGGGAAGTCTGCCCTGCAGTCTGGGACACAGGCCGGGTGCCGGTGGCAGGGCGGGAAGCCTGCCCTGCTGTTTGGGACACAGGCCGGGTATCGGTGGCAGGGCGGGAAGCCTGCCCTGCGGTCTGGGATACAGGCCGGGGCGCAGCAGACCGGGAAGGCTGTCCTGCTGCCTGGGCGGCAGAACGGGTTCCAGTGGAAGGATAGGCTGCCTGAACGGGAGCCTGCGCAGGCCGCCGCACACCGGTAGAGGGAGCAGCCTGGGCACCGGAAGCAGGAGGCTGGGGAGCAGTTTTTCCCTTCAGATCGGGAATCTCGAACTGACCGGTCTGACGGCCCTGAGTATCCTGAGGCCTGCGAATGCTTCGGCCTGCAGAGGCACCGCTTCGGTTGATCTTGCGGGGTTCACTCATCTTGGTCTTCCTCCTTATCCGGGCAATTGCCCAACAAATCCTCAAGAGCAGCGGCAGACATGGGATCTGCGGTCTGCTTTTTATCTTTTACAAACGACAGAGTGGATTCAAGTGCGCTGCACATTGCCTGGTCCAAATCTTTTTTGGCCAGCTTTCTCAGCCTTTCCACTCCCGGGAAATCCCGTTCTTTACTGGTCATGTCTGCCAGAAAAATAATCTTATCCAGCCGGGTCATACCGGGACGGCCTGTGGTATGGCAGCGGATGGCGGAGAGAACCTCCTCATCCTCCACGCCCCAGCGCACCTGGGCAATAATAGCGGCACAGACCCCATGCCATACCGGCTGGGGCCTCTCCTCCACATTCCCTGCCATTGTACCATTTTCCCGGAAGATTTGCAACATTTCCTCTTTGGGCAATTCCTTGGCGCAGTCATGAAGAATGGCTGCCAATGCGGCTTTTTCCGGGTCCTCCCCATGGATTTTTGCCAGTTTTACCGCCATATCCCGCACATTCAGGGTATGTTCCCACCGTTTCTTTCCCAGCATGGGTTTGACCAGGTGGATTGCTTTTTCTTCCTTCATGAAAAATTCTCCTGATACAGATGATATTTCTCTACCAGCTCTTGGACCAAGGGGGGCAGAAGTTCCGGCTTGGCTTTTCCCTGCCGGATCTGGGTGCTGGATACTTCCAGGGCAGAGGCAGGAGCCAGAATGACTTTTCCTCCCTCCCCTTCCAACGCCCGGGCAGCCTGAATCAGCTGAGGGTCGTCCCCCGCCTGACGACTGGTGCAGACCAGGGTGGCTCTTTGAAGGATCTCCTTCCAACGGTGCCACTGGGTAAAGGTGAGGAGCATATCGCTGCCTACTGCCATATAGATTTCAGCTTTGGGGTATTCCTGCGCCAGGTGTTCCAGGGTATGGATGGAGTAGCTTTTCCCTTCCTGGTCCAGTTCCCACCGGGAAACCACCAGATTGGGAAAGCACTCCCGGAAGCAGCGGCACATTTCCAGCCGAATCTCTCCGGAGGTGTGGGCTGCCGCTTTATGAGGGGGAATCCCCGCAGGCATGACTACCACCAGGTCGGGATTCACCGCCCGGATGGCTGCTTCCAGGTTATGGATATGTCCCAGGTGAGGCGGGTCAAAGGTGCCTCCGAACAGCAGCAGCTTCATAGGGATTACCTTTTGTTCTTCTTGGCAGCCCGGGCAATTTCCCGAAGCTGCTCTGCATATTTTCCGTCCTTGGGTTTCTGCTTGTAGAGCACAAACTTGCTGCCAATGACCTGAACCTGATCGGCGCCGGTGGCCTGAGCCAGAATGTCTGCTGCTTCCCGGGGGGTATAGGAGCTGGTCTCCAGCACCCGCAGCTTGATCAGTTCCCGGGCGGCCAGACAATCTGCAGTGGCCTGAATCACATTTTCGTCAATCTCGCCTTTGCCGATCTGGAACACAGGGTCCAGGCTGTTGGCCTGCCCCCGAAGATAGGCTCGCTGTTTGCTTGTTAACATAATAACCGTCCTTTGTTTCTATTTTGTTAATTTACCTTGAAGGAACCCTTCCAATTTTTCTTCCAGCCGGGCCAGAGCCTTGCCCCGGTGGCTGATGGCGTCCTTCTCCTGGGTGGTAAGCTGGGCATAGCTTCGGTCGTCATACTGTTCCACATTGAAGATGGGGTCATATCCAAAGCCGTTGGTTCCCCGGCGTTCAAAGCCGATCCAGCCGGGGCACTCTCCCCGGGTAGTCAGGCTCCGACCATCGGGCAGATAGAGACAGACCGCCGACACAAACTTGGCGGACCGCTTTTCCTTGGGCAGTCCTTCCAGGTTGGCCAGGAGCTTGTCATTGTTGGCCTCATCATCCCCGTGGCGGCCGCAGTACCGGGCAGTGTACACTCCCGGTTCCCCGTTCAGGGCATCCACCTCCAGCCCGGAATCATCGGCTACGGTGGGCAGGCCGCTGGCTTCACAGATGGCCTTTGCCTTGATAAGGGCATTCTCCTCAAAGGTGGTTCCGGTCTCATCCGGTTCCAGGGTGATTCCCAGTTCCTTCTGGCTTTTTACAGTATGGCCCTGAGCCTCCAGGATACGGCGCAGTTCCTTCAGTTTTCCTGCATTTCCGGTAGCAGCACAGATTTCCATTTTTATGCCTCCCTGTCCAGAAGTTCAGGAAGCAGTCCCTGGGCAAAGTCGTGAGCATCGAAGGGAATAAGGTCGTCAATGCCCTCTCCTACCCCGATGAACCGGACCGGCAGGCCCAGCTTCTGTTTGATGGAGACCACGCAGCCGCCCTTGGGGGTGCCGTCCAGCTTGGTGAGGATGATTCCGGTAACCCCTGCCGCCCGGATAAATTCCTTGGCCTGGCTGATGGCGTTCTGACCGGTGATGGCATCCAGCACCAGCAGAGTCTCCACGCTGGCCTGGGGATTTGCTTTCTTTACACTGCGGCTGATTTTGCTCAGCTCGTCCATAAGGTTCTGCTTGTTGTGAAGCCGTCCGGCAGTATCTACAATCACCAGATCGCAGCCCCGGGCGGTGGCAGCCTTGACCGAGTCAAAGACCACGGCGGCAGGGTCTGCCCCTTCCCCGGCCTTCACAATAGGAACGCCGGCCCGCTGAGCCCAGATGTCCAGCTGTTCACTGGCAGCAGCGCGGAAGGTATCTCCCGCAGCCAGGAGCAGTTTCTTTCCTGCCTTCTTATAGTAGTTTGCCATCTTGGCAATGGAGGTAGTCTTTCCTACCCCGTTTACCCCTACCACCAGAATTACTGCCGGGGTACCGGACAGGTCCATCTGGGACTGAGGTTCCATCTCGGCCCAGACCAGGTCCCGCAGAGCATCCAGAGCCTGAGGTCCGGTTTTCAGATGTTTCCGGTTAACGGTGTCCCGGAGCTGGTCCACCAGCCTGATGGAGACATCCGCCCCCACATCTGCCAGGATGAGCTGCTCCTCCAGGGTATCATAGAGATCGTCGTCGATCTCGCTGCCGGTGAGGGTGTTGATGATGGAGCCGAAAAAGCCGGTGCGGGTCTTTTCCAGGCCGTTCTTTACCTTATCCTTGTTTCCGAATCCAAACAGTCCCATGGATGGTTCCTCCTATGAATAAGTTCCTTGATTTTTATTATGTGATTAGCTTGGCATCCACCTGATCCAGTTCCAGCTTGAGCAGCTTGGACACTCCGTCCTCCTGCATGGTGACACCATACAGCACATCGGCGGCTTCCATGGTGCCCCGGCGGTGGGTAATGACCACAAACTGGGTCTTGTCGCTGATGCGCCGGAGATACTGGGCAAACCGGACTACATTTACATCGTCCAGGGCGGCCTCGATCTCGTCCAGCACACAGAAGGGAGACGGATTTACCGCCAGGATGGCGAAGTAAATGCTGATGGCCACCAGGGTCTGTTCTCCGCCGGAGAGGGCAGACAGGTTCTTGATGACCTTGCCCGGGGGTGCCACCTGGATGTCAATACCGGATTCCAGCACATCCTCCGGGTCGGACAGGGAGAGGGAAGCGGTGCCGCCCCCGAACAGTTCCTTGAATATCCGGGCGAAATTCTGGTTGATAGTCTTGAAATTTTCCGAGAAGATTTCCTTCATCTCTCCGGACAGCTGAGCAATGAGCCGGTTCAGCTCATTTTTACTCTTTTCCACATCGGATACCTGGGTGGACAGGGTCTCATACCGCTGGCTCACTTCCTTGTATTCCTCAATGGCTCCCACATTCACATTGCCCAGGCCCCGAATCCGGTTTCTCAGTTCGGTGACCTGGCGGCGAAGCTCGGTGACATTCTCAAACTCCACGCAGAGTTCCTGGGCGGCGGACTGGGTAAGCTGATACTCTTCCCAAAGCCGGGTAACGGTCTGCTCCAGCTCCCCTTCTGCCTGTTCCTTCCGCTCAGCCAGACGGGCCATCTCCTGGCCCATCTGCTCCCGCTGGCTGGTGATGGTCCGGACCTGCTGGGTCTTCTCCGTCTGCCCTGCTTCCAGTTCCATCCGCTGCCGGTTGGTCTCCTGAATCTGCCCCTCCAAAGAGGAAATCTCCCCCTGGCTGGTGCGGCAGCTTTCCCGGATTTCTTCCACCTGACGGCGGTTTTCCCGGTTCAGTTCCTCCATCTTTGCAATGGCCTGTTCCAGTTCCAAAGCCCGCTGGGCATTCTCTCCGGTCCGGCCTTCCAGGCTTTCAATGGCGGAAAGCTGGGATTCCCGGTCTTTCTGGGTGCTCAGCTGCTCCAGCCGCTTGGCGCTCAAGGCCTCGGACAGCTGCTGGCGGGAAGTAAGGAAGTTATCATCCTTTCCTACCAGGGCAGACAGCTCCTCCTCCAGCTTTTTCAGCTGGGCGGACAGCTCCTTTTCCTGGGCGGCGGATTCCTCCCGGATTTTCTTGTTTTCCTCCAGCTGGCGTTCCAGCTGTTCCAGCTCCCCTTCCAGAAGCTGCACAGCCCCCCGGTACTGGGTAAGGGCCGCAGCCAGCCGCTGATCTTCCATCTCCGCCCGGATTTTATCCTGGTTGGCGGTGATCAGCTCGCTGTCGGTGGCGGTAAGCTGGGCGGAGAGTTCGTCCACCTCTTCCTTCCACCGGTCGGTCTCCTCCTGGGCCTTGGCCTGCTTGCCGGTCAGGGTCTCGATTTTCTGTTTCAGGTCCTGAATTTCCTGACGGCGGCTGAACAGCCCGGCGCTCTTGCTGGTGGAACCACCTGTAAAGGAACCGCCTGCATTGATGACCTGGCCGTCCACCGTCACCACACGGTTCCGGTAGTTGAGGGCCCGGGCGGCACGGCTGGCCTGGTTCAGATCCTCCACCACCACGATCCGGCCCAGCAGGCTGGCGGCGATTCCCTCATACCGGGAATCATACTCCACCAGGTTGACCGCCAGGACAGCCCCCTCCGGAAGGGGTCCGCTGTGGCGCTGGCCCTTCACCGTATCCAGGGGCAGGAAGGTGGCCCGTCCGGCCCGTTCCTCTTTCAGGAAGGAAATAGCCGCCTTGGCGGCGTTCTCCCCCTCCACCACAATGTTCTGGAGGGCAAAACCCAGGGCGGTCTCAATGGCCACCTCATACCCGGGCTTTACGGTGAGGATTCCGCTGACGGGGCCGATGATACCCCGGAGCCGTCCCGCCTGGGCAGCCTTCATTACGGTTTTGACACTGGACTGATAACCGTCCATGTTCTTTTCCAAATCCCGGAGCAGATTCAGCCGCTGGTGGGCAGAGTCCATCTCCCGGGTGATTTTCTGTTCCTGCTGGTCCGCTGCTTCCAGGGACCGTTTCCGGCTTTCCAGTTTCAGGGAAAGGCCGCCTTTGATGTTTTCCAGCCGGGTGACGGTTCCGGAAAGCTGTTCCAGGTATCGGGTGTTTTCTTCCTTTTCTTGTTCCAGCCGCCGGGTCTGTTCCTCCTGGCTCTGCCGTTCCAGCCGGGCGGCTTCCATCCGCTCTGCTGCAGCGGCAGCTGCCGCCTGCGCCCCCGCCGAAGCCACCTGCGCATTGGTCTGCTGCTGGGTAAGCTGGGCCATCTGGGCCGTTACCTGACCCCGGCGCTCTCCGGTTTCCTGGTTCTGAGCCTGAATCTCCTCCAGCTTTTGGGTGATGGAAGTGATTTCTTCCTCCAGAGCGGCAAGCTGCTGTTCCAGCTCCCGGGCCTTCTGGCGGTGATCTTCAATCTCCTGGCGGATGGTCTGTTCCCCGGCGCTGCTCTGGCGCAGTTCCTCCCGGTATCCGGCAATGGTGTTCTCGTTGTGTTTCAGGTCGTTGTCCAGAACCGCGATTCGGCTCTCGCTTCCCGACATCTCCTGGGTGATGGCCCGGATGCGGGTGTTCAGGTTCTCCACATCCACCGTCAACTGCTGGATTTTCAGCCGGGATTCCTCCGAGGCATCGTCCATTTTCTGAATCTCATCCGACAGCCGCTGGTAGTCGGCCTGGGCGTTCTCGTACCGGCGCTGCTGTTCCCGCACCGTCTCTTTGGCCCGGCGGATATTCTCCACCCACAGGGTGACTTCCAGTTCCTTTTTCTGGTTGGAGAGAAGCAGGAACCTTTCTGCTTTCTCGCTGTCCCGTTTCAAGGGACCTACCCGGCTTTCCAGTTCTCCCAGAATATCCCGGAGCCGTTCCAGGTTGTCCTCGGTGGCTGCCAGCCGGCGCTGGGCCTCGTTTTTCCGGTACCGGTACTTGGCGATGCCGCTGGCTTCCTCAAAAATTTCCCGGCGCTCACCGGACTTGGCGGCCACGATTTCCGCAATACGGCCCTGGCCGATGATGGAATATCCATCCCGGCCCATACCCGTATCCAGAAGCAGCTCATACACATCCTTCAACCGGACATTCTGCCCGTTGATGGTGTACTCGCTCTCCCCGCTCCGGTAGTACCGGCGGCCAATGGCTACCTCGTCGCTGTCGATTTCCAGCCGGCGGTCTGTATTATCGATTCGGAGGGTGACTGCGGCAAAGCCCATGGCTCCCCGCATCTGGGTCCCTCCGAAAATAACATTTTCCATTTTGCCTGCGCCCCGCAGCTGCTTGGCACTGGTTTCTCCCAATACCCACCGCAGAGCATCAGATATGTTGCTCTTTCCTGACCCGTTGGGGCCTACCACCGCCGTGATTCCCGGGCGGATGGTGACTTTGGTACGGTCCGGAAAGCTTTTAAATCCTTGGATTTCCAGTTCTTTTAAAACCATACATTCTCCATCGGTGACATCTAGTGGTTACTTTTCCAGGCCCATCAGCCGGAGCGCCTCGTGAGCGGCGGCCTGTTCTGCCTGTTTTTTGCTGTGACCGGTTCCCCGTGCGATGGTGTTGCTGTTCAGCTTGACCGCTACCGTGAACCGCTTATCATGGTCGGGGCCGCTCTCCTTCTCCAGATGGTAGGACAGCCGCTCCTCCGGGTTCTGCTGAATCACTTCCTGCAGCCGGGTCTTGTAATCCTCCCCGGCAGTTTTTCCCTCACTGAGGAAAGGCAGGATAAACTTCCGGGCAGTTTCCAGCCCTCCGTCCAGGTAGAGGGCGGCAATCACCGCCTCAAAGGCATCGGAAACCACGCTGGGCCGGGTCCGGCCTCCGTTCATTTCCTCTCCCTTACCCAGCCGGAGGAATTTCCCCAGCCGAATCTCCTGGGCAAACTGGAAAAGGGCTTCCTCACTGACCAGCCGGGACCGCATCCGGGTCAGGTCCCCTTCTGCGTGGCCGGTCTGGGTGTGGAAAAGGTAGTCCGCCGAAACGATCTGGAGGACTGAATCCCCCAAAAATTCCAGCCGCTCGTTGTGTTCCACCGGAACATGGCTCTCGTTGGCGTAGCTGGTATGGGTCAGGGCTGTTTCCAGCAGCCCTTTATTCTTAAATTCGTGGCCAATCAGCCGCTCCAATTCTGTCATTCCGGTTTTGCCTCACTTTGCAGCTTTTCCAAAGCGGCCTCCATGGTGCCGCAGAGATCGTTCTCCACACAGGTCTTGGCCTGACGGATGGCGTTCTTGATGCCCTTTGCCTTGCTGGACCCGTGGGCCTTAATCACAGGCTTGGCAGCACCCAGCAGGGGGGCTCCGCCGATTTCCTCGCTGTCCATGGCCTTCTTTACCTTCATCAGGCTGTTTTTACCCAGCAGCAGGCCGATGGTTCCCAGCAGGTTGGAGAGCATGGCGTTTTTAATCATTCCCATAAGGGTTTTGGCCATACCCTCGGACAGCTTGAGAATCACATTTCCCACAAATCCGTCGCAGACCACCACATTGGCCTTGCCGGAGGGAACATCCCGGGGCTCAATATTGCCTACGAAATTCAGGTTGGGGTTGACCTTCAAAAGCTGGTGGGCTTCCTGGTAGAGGGGGGTTCCCTTGCTCTCCTCAGCCCCGTTGTTTACCAGGGCTACGGTGGGCTTTTCAATTCCCATGACCCTATCCATGTAAACACTGCCCATGGTGGCAAAAGCATCCAGCATGGCGGGACGGCACTCTACATTGGCGCCGCAGTCCAGCAGCAGATAAGGGGTGCCGCCGGTGGGGATGCAGGTGGCCAGGGCAGGCCGCTTGATTCCCTTGACGGTCCGGACGATCAGGCTGGTTCCCACATGGAGGGCTCCGGTGCTGCCGGCGCTGACAAAGGCATCGCCTTCCCCCTGGGCCAGAAGCCGCAGGCCCACTACCAGGCTGCTGTCCTTCTTGGACCGCACTGCCCTGGCAGGTTCCTCGCACATCTCAATGACCTGACCGGCATGGACCAGTTCCATCCCTTTCAGGCTGATTTTATTTTCCTGGGCGCACTGGCGGATCTTTTCCTCATCGCCCACCAGGGTGATTCCCACTCCGTATTCTTCCACGGCCTGAGCGGCCCCCTGCAACACTACCAGAGGCGCATTATCCCCGCCCATGGCATCCAGAATGATTTTCATCTCAGTTCTCCTTTTCTTTGAGAGGATACCCCTGGCCTTCCAGCCAGTCCTTCATTTCCTCCACAGCCTTCTGGGCTACGGCCAGATACCGCTGGCGCTTGTCCCGGATGTCCGGGCGGCCGGGAAGGATTCCCATATTGGCCCCCATAGGCTGAAAATTCTTATTGGGTGCGGTAATGTATTCCAAAAGCGCTCCGCACATGGTCCCGGCGGGAGGCGCCTGGAAAGTCTGGCCCTCCAAAGCCTTCCAGATACTGTGGGCAGCCAGCAGTCCGCAGGCGGCGCTTTCCATATACCCTTCAAACCCGGTAATCTGCCCTGCAAAGTAGACCCGGGGATGCTTTTTCAGGTGGAGGGCCGGAGTCATTACCTTGGGGCTGTCCAGGAAGGTGTTCCGGTGCATGACACCGTACCGGATAAACTCGGCCCGTTCCAGCCCCGGAATCATCCGGAAGACCCGCTGCTGCTCTCCCCATTTCAGGTTGGTCTGGAATCCCACCAGGTTGTAAAGGGTCCGCTGGGCATTTTCTGCCCGGAGCTGTACATTGGCCCAGGGCCGGTGTCCGGTGCGGGGGTCCCGCAGTCCCACCGGGCGCAGGGGTCCAAACCGCATGGTATCGGCGCCCCGGCCTGCCATCACCTCAATGGGCATACAGCCCTCGTAGACGGTGAGAGTTCCGTCAAAGCTGTGGAGGGGAGCCTTCTCCGCCTGGGTAAGGGCGGCATGGAAGGCCTCGTACTCCTCCTTGTTGAAGGGGCAGTTCAGGTAATCCGCCTCCCCCCGGTCATACCGGGAGGCCGCAAAAATCTTCTCCATATCCAGGCTTTCCGCCGTCACGATGGGGGCAACTGCATCATAGAAGTTGAGGCGGCTGTCCCCGGTAAGCTGCCGGATCTCCTCCGCCAGAGCTCCCTCGGTGAGGGGGCCGGTGGCAATAAGGACCAGTCCCTCCTTCGGGAGGGCGGTGGCTTCCTCATGGATGACGGTGATTCCCGGGTGGCTGTCCACCAGACGGGTGATTTCTTCGCTGAACTTATCCCGGTCCACGGCCAGGGCTCCCCCTGCCGCCACCCGGGTAGCCCGGGCCACGGGGAGGATGTGGCTGCCCATCAGGTCCATCTCCGCCTTGAGAAGGCCGGAAGCAGAGTCCAGACGGTCCGCCTTAAGGCTGTTGGAACAGACCAGTTCCCCGTAGCTGTTCAGGGTGTGGGCGGGGCTGTGCTTTTGGGGCTTCTGCTCCCACAGTTCCACAGCCACGCCCCGGTCAGCCAGCCAGAGAGCGGCCTCGCAGCCTGCCAGGCCCGCCCCTAAAATCGTTACCTTTTCCATTATTTCTTTCCCTTGGTGTTGATTTTTTCGTAACCGCAGCCTTCCTTGGCGCAGTAGACCCGGCTGCCCTTCTTGAAGAGGGTGCTGCCGCACTGGGGGCAGACCTCAGTGGTGGGCATATCCCAGGTCATGAAATCGCAGGTAGGATTCTTCTCGCAGCCGTAATAGATACGGCCCTTGGCGCTCTTGTTCTCCAGCATACGGCCGCCGCACTTGGGGCACTTGCCCCCGGTATCCTTGACCAGCCGCTTGGTATTGGTGCATTCCGGGAACCCGGGGCAGGCCAGGAACTTGCCGTACCGGCCCACCTTAATGACCATTTTCCGGCCACACTTCTCGCAGATTTCGTCGGTCTCCTCGTCAGGAATTTTGATTTTCTTTCCCTGCATGGATTCCTCCGCCTGGGCCAGCCGCTTGCTGAAATCCTGGTAGAAGACATCCACTGCCTCCTGCCACTGTTCTTCTCCGCTTTCCACCTTGTCCAGCTGGTGTTCCATATCGGCGCTGAACTCCGGGTCCACGATTTCGGGGAATTCCTTCACCATCAGGCCGTTTACGGTCCGGCCCAGAAGGGTGGGTTTCAGCTTCTTCTGGTCCCGCTCCACATAGCCCCGGTCAATGATGGTGGTGATGATGGGCGCATAGGTAGAAGGACGGCCGATTCCGTTTTCCTCCAAAGCCCGGATGAGGGTTGCTTCGGTGTACCGGGCGGGGGGCTGGGTGAACTTCTGTTCCCCTTTCAGGTCTTTCAGCCGGAGGGTCATTCCCTCCTCCAGGGGAGGCAGGGCGGTCTCCTTCTTCTCCTTCTCGTCGGCGGCTTCCTCATAGAGGGCGGTGAAGCCGTCAAAGGTCACCTGGTAGCCGCTGGCCTTGAAGCAGTAGTTTCCCGCAGCCACTGTCACCGAGACGGTATCCTGCTGGCAGTCGCTCATCTGGCTGGCAATGAACCGGCTCCAAATCAACCGGTAGAGCTTGGCGATATCCCCGCTCACATTCTGTTCCACCTCATCAGGGGTGATGGAGGGCACAGAGGGGCGGATGGCTTCGTGGGCATCCTGGGCGGCGGTGGCGCTCCGGGACTTATACACCCGCTTGGCCTTGGAGAGGTACTCCTCCCCGTAGGCGCTGAGGATGTAATCCTTGGCCCCAGCCACAGCCTCATCGGAAAGGCGGAGGCTGTCGGTACGCATGTAGGTGATAAGACCGATGGCTCCATGGCCTTCCAGTTCCACGCCTTCATAGAGGGTCTGGGCGGCCCGCATGGTCCGGGTTGCCGTAAAGCCCAACCGGCGGCTGGCCTCCTGCTGGAGGGTGGAGGTGATGAAGGGGGCGGCAGGGATTTTCCGACGCTTGCCCCGTTTCAGCTCAGCCACCTGGTAGGCGGCTCCGTTCAGGTCCTCCAGAATCTTATCGCTTTCTTCCTTGTTGTGGACGGCGATTTTCTTTCCGTCCCGGGTGGAATCCAGCCGGGCAGTAAACTTCCGGTTGGAGCCGGGGGGCATAAGCTGGGCATCAATGTTCCAGTATTCCTCCGGCTTGAATTCCTCGATTTGTTTTTCCCGGTCGTCGATCAACCGGACCGCCACGCTCTGGACCCGGCCGGCGGAAAGTCCCCGGCGGATGGTCTTCCAGAGGAAGGGAGATACCTTGTATCCCACCAGACGGTCCAGCACCCGGCGGGCCTGCTGAGCATCAAACAGGTTGGTGTCGATGGCCCGGGGATGAGCCATTCCCTCGGTAACCCCTTTCTTGGTGATTTCCCCGAAGGTGACACGGTTGGGCTGGCTGGGGTCCATTCCCAGAATGTGAGCCAGGTGCCAGCTGATGGCTTCCCCTTCCCGGTCCGGGTCGGTTGCCAGAAGCACTTTATCCGCCTGAGCGGCGGCGGCTTTCAGCTCCTTGATGAGCTTGCCCTTTCCCTTGATGCTGATGTACTGGGGCATATAACCGTGTTCGGTATCGATTCCCAGCTGGGATGCGGGCAGGTCCCGAATGTGGCCCATGCTGGCCATGACCTCATACCCCGGTCCCAGATATTTGCGAATGGTCTTTGCCTTTGCAGGCGACTCCACAATGACCAAAGTAGACATTCTGTAACCTCGTGTTTCTTGAAATTTGGCAGCCTATCTGCCCGGTCAGGACAGGCGGTACTGCCGTCCCGGCAAAGGCTGGACCTGGCCTGCCAGTTCCAGCTCGGTGAGAGCGGCTAAGACCGTTCCCGTTCCCAGGCCGGTGGCGGCGCAGATCGCTTCCAGGCTTACCGGTGCGTCCCCCAAAGCTCCCAGCAGCCGTTTGGCGGTGGCGGAAAGTGCGGCCACCGGAACCTTATCCGGCTGTTGAGGGGAAGCAGAGATACCCAGGTCTTCCAGCAGGCCCTCCGCCGAGCGAAGGACCCGTGCCTGACCCTGGGCAATGAGTTGATTGGTCCCCTGGGAGAGAGGACTGAAAATGTTCCCCGGCACTGCGTAGACCGGGCGGCCATATTCCTGCGCCCGGTGTACTGTGCTCATGGTGCCGCTTTTTTCCCGGGCCTCTACCACGCAGAGGGCGCAGGACAGGGCGGCGATGAGCCGGTTCCGCAGCAGGAAATACTGCCGGTGGGATTCCCCATTAGGGGGATATTCGCTGATGGTTGCCCCTCCCAGTTCCTCCATCTTCCGGCGGAGGGAAGCGTTGGCGGCGGGATAGGTTTTGTCAATGGGGGTCCCCAGGATTCCAATGGTGGGCATCCCTGCCTCCACTGCCGCCTGGTGAGCCTGGCTGTCCAGTCCATCTGCCAAACCGCTGACCAGAACTGCCCCGGCCCGGGCCAGTTCTCCCCCCAGCTCTGCGCAGACCCGCACCCCATAGGCGCTGGGACGGCGGCTTCCCACCATTCCCACACAGCAGGGGTGGTTCAGCACCCTGGGGTCTCCGGTAACAAAAAGGGTCACCGGCAGGTCCTCCATATCCAGAAACGCCTGGGGATAATCCGGCTCCTCCCAGGTAAGAATCCCGATTCCCCGTCTTTGGCAGTTTTCCAGAACCGGAAGCTGGGATTCCAGGGTAAGGCCGGGGAGTTTTTCCAGCTGGCCTTTGGTGAGGAGTTCCAGGAATTCCGGGGAAAACCGTTGCCGGAAAGCCTCCCGGGCGGTCCCGAACCGGGCGAGCATTTCCCCTGCCCGATGGGAGCCGGGTCCAAGAAGGCTTCCCAGCCAAAGGGACGCAAGCAGCCCTTCTTCCACCCTTACTCCTCCCCTGTTCCGAAGTACCAGAGAAGAACGCTTCCCGCCACACCGGCGTTAAGGCTTTCCACCCTCTGGGTCATGGGTATCCGGATGGCGGCGGTGCAGGCCTTCTGGGTCTCCTCCGTCAGGCCCTGGCCCTCGGAACCGATGACCAGGCAGACCCCGCCGGGATAGCTGTGAGGGGTTCCGGTAAGGGGACGGCTGTTGTAGAGGGCCGCAGCCAGGGTAGTATACCCCATCCCATTCAGCTGATCTATGGCCGAGGGCATGTGGGGCAGTTCCAGAATGGGAAGTTTTGCACAGGCTCCCATGCCGGCTCGGAGGGTCTTGGGGCTCCAGGGGGAGGCACAGCCCCCCGCCAGCAGCACTCCGTCAAACCCGAATGCGGCAGCGCTCCGGATAAGGGTCCCCACATTGCCCGGGTCCTGGACCCCTTCCAGGGCCAGAAGTCGCATGCCGGGCTGAATCAGTTCCCAGCCGAACCGGGGCATTTCGAACACCCCGAACACTCCCTGGCTGGACTGGCTTTGGGCCAGCTTATCCGCCACATGGTCTTCCACCAGATAGTGTTCCCCGGGCAAGTCTGCCAATGCGGGGGTTTTGTTCAGGGCTTTCTCCGTATAAAATATTACCTTTAAATGCAAAGAGCTGTCTGCAAGCTCCAGACAGAGCTTTAAGCCCTCCGCAAAAAAGGATCTCTCCTGGTTGCGGAAGGCTGCACTCTGGGCCAGCTTGCAGGCATATTTTACTTTGCCGTTTTCACGGCTGGTGATGACAGACTCCATATTTTTCCTCCCTCTTCTTACCCCGGATGGGCCCATCCGGGGATATACAAAAGGGACGCCCGCGCGCAAAAGCACGGGCGCCACAGTGAATCTATTACAGAGCCTTCTTGGAAGCCTCCACCAGAGCGGTAAAGCTCTTGGGATCGTTAATGGCCATCTCGCTGAGCATCTTCCGGTTCAGCTCGATACCAGCCTTCTTCAGACCGTTCATGAAGCTGGAGTAGTTCATACCCTGAGCCCGAACGGCGTTGTTGATACGGGTGATCCACAGGTTGCGGAACTGGCGCTTCTTCATTTTGCGGCCAGCGAAGGCGTAGTTACCGCTCTTCATCACCTGCTGTTTTGCCATCTTAAAATGCTTGCTCTTGGAACCGTAGAAGCCCTTTGCCAGCTTCAGGGTCTTTTTACGCCGCTTGCGGCTCATCATAGCGCCTTTAACTCGTGCCATAATCTATATCTCCTTTTAACTTATCTATGAAAATTAAGGTTGCTCGCCAACGATTAGCCGTAAGGCAGCATCCGCTTGAGAGCGGCGGTGTTGGTCTCGTCCACATAGCTGGGCTGACGGAAGCCACGGGTCAGCTTGGTGGTCTTCTTGGTCAGGATGTGGCTGCGGAAAGCGTGGCCCCGCTTGACCTTGCCGTTCTTGGTGAGCTTAAAGCGCTTTTTTGCGCCGCTGTGAGTTTTCAGCTTCATTTTAGCCATTTGTATTTCCTCCTACAATGAATTACTTTTTGGGAGCGGGGGACATAAACATAAGCATGCTTCTGCCCTCCAGCTTGGGCTGTTTGTCTACCACGGCACCGGGCAGAGCCTCGGCAAACCGCTTTTGTACATCCAGACCCAGATTCTGGTGCGCCATCTCACGGCCACGGAACCGGATGGAAACCTTCAGCTTGTGGCCCTGTGCAAGGAACTTGGCCGCCTGGTTGACCTTGGTATTAAAGTCGTTGGTATCAATGTTCAGGCTCAGCCGGATCTCCTTGACCTCTACAACCTTCTGGTTCTTTTTTGCCTCTTTCTCCCGCTTTTGCTGTTCAAACCGATACTTGCCGTAGTCCAAAATCTTACAGACCGGGGGCACTGCCTGGGGAGCGATCTTTACCAGATCCAGCTCTGCTTCATCGGCCAGACGCTGTGCCTGAGCCGCACTCATAATGCCAAGCTGTTCGCCATTGGCGCCGATCAAACGGATCTCACGATCCCGGATCTCCTGATTGATCTCCAGTTCTTTCTGCTTGCTGTTGTTTGCGATTGGGACGCACCTCCAAACCTGTCAAAAGGCAAAATCAAAAGCGGCTGCCTGTTGGACAGACAGCCGCACTTTTCTGCATAAAGACCCCAAAAGGAATCTGTTTGCCATAACCCGGGACAGTGGTATATCCGCAAGGTGAGTGCGGCGGCAAGCCGACAGCTACTTTCTTTACCTGACTACTATACCATCCCCTCAGGCCAAAGTCAAGGGGTTTTTTCAAGTTTTTTATATAAGGGGGATTTCTACTTCCTGGCCCAGGGCCAGACTGTACAGGACACACCGGGTCACCGGCACTTTCAACCGTTTTTCCATGGCATACCGGTAAAGCCAGAGCTGGCTGCGGTAGGTGTCCGCCAGTTCCTGGGCAGTTTTCCCCCGGTCGGTTTTCCAGTCCCAGATCTCGGCATGGTCCTCAAAAATCAGCACCAGGTCCACTACGCCCTGTACCAGACACCGGGCCTGACCGTAATCCTCCCCCTTATCCTCCATGACAGTCTGAGCCGCCACCTGGGTGATAAAGGGATACTCCTTCATCTGCTCCTTAGCCGAGGCAATATGCTCCAGCGCCGGGGAACTGCCCAGGGTTTCCAGGGCAGCCAGGTCCAGCCCCTCCCGTTCCTGGGGGGTAAGGATTCCCTGCTCCACCAACCGGTCCAGCTGTTCCAAAGGCTGGAAAGGCAGCCTCAGTTCCATCCGCTGAAGGGCTTTGTGGGTCATGGTTCCCCGCTCCGCCCCGGTCAGATGACCATCCCGCCGGGCAAAGGCAGGGCGGGCCAGACTTTGGGTATAGGGCTTGTGGGAGAGTGCAGAAACGCTGGTCTTGATGGGGACCTTTTCCAGCACCGCCAGCCGGGCCTGGGCCCGGTCGGCCTCCTCCCAGAGATGGCGAAGTTCCAGGGCTTTCTCCTCCGGCTGTTCCGCCGCCAGTTCCCCGGCCCGCTGGGCAAAGGAAGCCGGCTTTTCTCCCCGCTCCCCGGGGAGAGGCAGTTTTTCCCGGACGATTTCCACCGGACTGTCGAGCTGTCCGTCCAGTTCCGCCAGAGCCAGGGCCAGCCATTGCTGCCAGCTCTGGCATTTGGAAAGAGCATATTCCATCCCCTGCTCTCCCAGAGTCTTCTTTTCCTCTGCCAGGGTGGTAAAGGGAAGGGGCAGATACAGCCTGTCCCTTGCCCGGGTAAGGGACACATAGAGAATCCGCATTTCCTCGCTGAGGGCTTCATCCCCCAAAGCGGTGGCAATGGCTTTTCTGGCCCCCGTGTTCACCAGTCCCCCTTCCGGGGTGGTATACTTTATCCCCACCCCCAGCTTGCTGTGAAGGAGGGCAGGCTGCCGTTCATCCATCCGGTTGAAGGCATGGCCCAGGTCGCAGAGGATGACCACCGGGAATTCCAGGCCCTTGCTTCCGTGGCTGGTCATCAGGGTGACACAGCCGGGGCGGACCTGCGCCCCGGGAGCCTGTTCCGGGCCCCGTCCGGTAAGCTGTGCGATTTCCATGGCCCGAATCACCGAGTGAAGGCCGCTCTCTCCTTTTCCCCCGGCCCAGGCCATAAAGGTATTCAGTTCTCCCAAGGCCCGCTGACCGTCCGCCCGGGCAGCCACCGCCGCCGGGTAACAGGTCCGGGCCATGATTTCTTCCAAAAGCTGGCTTACCGGCAGGCAGAAGGCCATCCGGCTCCAGCCGTTCAGTTGTTCCACCACCCGGGCATATTTTTCCCGCAGGCCCTCCGGCAGGGTTTTGGAGACCGCCCCCTGCTGCAGGGCGGCATAAAGGCTCCCCTTCCGCTTTATCCGGCGCAGGTAGAGAAGGTCATCCACCTGGAATCCCAGCAAGGGGCTGAGCAAAGCGGCGGTAAGGGAAAGGTCCTGGGTGGGATTGTCCAGCACCCGGAGGAGATGAGCCAAAGGCTCCACCGCCTGACATTCCAGGAGATTCTCCGCTGTGTCCGCATAGGCCGGGATTCCCGCTTCCTCCAGCACGCCCAGAAAAACCGGGAAGGCCGAGCGGGAGCGGAAGATAAGGCAGATGTCCTGGGGGGTCACCGGGCGAAGTTCCCCGGTTTTGTCCCGGACAAGGGTTTTCTCTTCCAGCAGGCGGCGTATCTTTCCCGCCGTCCAGAGTGCCTCACACCGGGTCTTATCCCGTTTCTGGGCTTCCTCCTGGTCCGGGTCCGCTTCCAGCAGCACTGCCTGGAACACACCTTGATTCAGGTCAGGGTTGCCGGGGGTCAGCCGCTGCTGGGGGGTGTCATACTCCACCCCTCCCAACCGCCGGGTCATGATCAGGTCAAAGACTGCGTTGCAGCCGTCCAGAATCACCTTGTCGCTGCGGTAGTTGGCGCTGAGGGGAAGAAGCCGGGGGCCGTTTCCTTCCCCTGTCAGGGGATAAGTATCCAGCTTTTCCTGGAAAATCCCCGGGTCCGCCTGACGGAACCGGTAAATGCCCTGCTTGATGTCCCCCACAAAAAACAGGTTGCTCCCATCTGCCCGGGCAAGGCAGCGGTAAATTCGTTCCTGAAGGGCGCTGGTGTCCTGGTACTCGTCCACCATGACGGTGGCAAAACCGGCGGAGATTTCCTCTGCCAGAGGGGTGCGCTGACCATCTTTCCAGAGAAGCTGGAGGGCCAGGTGCTCACAGTCGGAAAACCCGAACCGCTTTTCCTGCTTTTTCAGGTTCCAGATTTCCTCCTCCAGTTCCCGGCCTGCCCGCAGGAAAGCCCTGACCAGAGGAATGGCTTCCTCCTCCACCAGCCCAAAACTCTGGAAAGGTTCCAGGGCTCCTTTTACCTGATCCCAAAGCCGGTCCCGCTCTTTTTTCAGGGCGGCGGCCTGAGGGCCGTATCCTTCCTTGTACTCCTTTTTCAGGGTCGGCCACCGGTCCTTTTTAGGGGGAACTGACAAGGACTCCCAGGCCTGCCGGTTCCCTTCCCCGGCGCAAAGGTCCGCTTCCTCCTTCATCTGAGCCAGGAGGGCATAGTCCCGTTTCAGCACTGCCGCCATGGGCTCCAGAGCCGGTTCGGTGGGCAGGTCATCTGTCAGGGCTTCCATTCCCCGGAGGGCATCCTCCAAGGGAAGCAGCGCATGGCTGGCCAGGGCTTTTCCCCAGGGGGTTGCCGAGATATGGACCCCAGGTTCCCAGTTCTGGGCAAACCGGTCCAGGGCTTCCATGGGGTCCTCCAATCCCTGGAGATACCGGTGAAGGTCCAGGCAGAGCCGGGACACGCTGCCGTCCTCCCGGCTGCGTCCATACAGGCTGGCCAGCCGGACAAAGTCCGGGTCCTGGGTCAGCGCCCGGTCCACCACGGCGGAGACCGCCTGTTGCTGGATTCGTTCCAGCTGGAGGGCATCCGCGATTTCAAAATCCGGGGCAATATCCAGCAGGGAAAAATGCTGCTGGACCAGCCGGATACAGTAGGAGTCGGTGGTGCCGATGGCGGCACGCTGAAGATAAATTCTCTGTTTCTGGAGCCAGTCCGCCTGACGGGTGTTCCCCTGGGTGCGGGCCTCTTCCAGCTCCTGGTTGAGGAGGCTGGCAATCCGGCCCCGCAGCTCGGCAGCGGCGGCCCGGGTGAAGGTGGAGACAAAAAGCCGGTCTGCCTGGATTCCCAGTTCCGGGTCAGCCAGGAGCCGTTTCACCCGCTGGGCCATAACGGTGGTTTTACCGCTTCCCGCCGCAGCGCTGACCAGAAGGGCTCCCTCCTGGCAGCCGTGACCGATGGCCTCCAGCTGTTGGGGATTAAACGCCATCTGCCTTTCCCTCCTCCGTAATGAAATCGTTGGGCTGCAAGGCCCGTTCTTCCTGCCCCGGCTGGTGGCCGCAGATTCCCCCGTAGGGGCAGTAGCCGCAGGCGTGGGGCTTTTGCTTTTTATCCTGCAAGGGCCGGGGCCGGATGTCTCCCCCGTAAAGCTGGTCCGACATCTCCACCACCAGCTGTTCCAGCCGGGCAGCGATTTTCCGGAAGGATTCCTCCCCCAGCACTGACTGGCGGCTGCTCTGGGTCAGGTCCCCGTCCTTTTTGAAGCTGACCGGGAGGAAATCTCCGGTCCCCGCTGGCTCCATTTCCCGGAGCAGATCGGTATTTTCCAGCAGCAGTCCCTTGGTTTTGTACTGGCGGCCCTTCTCATCAGGCCGGGGGTCCACCAAAAGGTAAAGCACTCCCATAGGGGTAGGCGACTGGATTTGGTTTCCCTCCCAGTCGGTCAGCCCCTGCCGCTGAAGGGTGAACAGGTAGTAGAGCATCTGGCAGTCGGTGCCGCTGTACACCTGGTCCAGGTCGATTTCCTTGGTGCCGGTTTTGTAATCCACCACCCGGATGTAGGGCCGGCCTTCCCATTCCAGCAGATCCACCCGGTCCACCTTTCCCACCAGCCGGACGGTATGCCCCGCTCCGTCTGTGTAGGAGAGGGGTTCCACCTGTCCCTGGGGGCCGATGGACAGCTCGCAGGCCACCGGACGGCAGCGGGTCTGGGAAAACTCCCGCTGAAGATGGGCCAGCAGCTGGGCCAGGTTGGCCTCCATCCGTTTGATTTGGTGCTGCTGGCTGGGCCGGTTTCCCACTCCCGCAAAGTTTTCCTTTACATACTCCGCCACCAGCTGTTCCGCCAGCTGCTCCAGCTCCCGGGCAGACAGTTCCAGGAAAGCCTTCCAGTCCTCCGCTCTGGGAGCATACCGGGCCACCACCTGTTCCAGGACCCAGTGAATGAGATTGCCTCCCTGGTCCGCAGTCAGCTGGGCTTTCCGCCGGGGCTGGACCCCCAGAATATAATCCATGAAATAGGAGAAGGGGCAGTTATAGAACCGTTCCAGACGGCTGGGAGAGAGGGTCAGTTCCTGGCCCAGCAGCCCGGCCAGAGCCTGCCGGTCCGCCCCTTCACATTCCAGGCCGTCCACCGCCATGGCCAAAGGTGCAAGTCCCGGGTCCCCTTCCAGTGCCTTGTAGAGGGTCCCGAACTCCCGGGGGCTTTGATTCCAGGCCCGGCTGGCCTCCTGAATTCCCATGGCCCGGGTGGCCGCGTAGTCCTCAGGGACAAGGTCAGGGGCGGGGGGAGCCAGATGGGTCACGATCCCATCCAGGGCCGCGCACCGGGGCAAGGTCCCCCGGCTTCCCGCCCAGGAGAGCCAAAGCCGGTGGGAGGCCACCGTCAGGGCACGGTAGAAGCATATTTCCTCCCGAATCAATTTGTTCTCAAAACAGTCAGGCAGCTCGATGGGATCGCTTTCCTCCCCCGCTGCCATCATCCGCTGGTCTGCTTCCAGCAACGCATCCCGGTCCTGGTGGGTGAGCAGGCCTTCCTCCCCGGGGGTGCGGGGAAACTCCCCCTCTCCCAGCCCCAGGACAAAGGCAGCCCGGATCCCGTCCAGCCTCATTCTGCCTGCTCCCGCCAGGATAACGCTTTGGTTGGTCTGGGGAATACTGCCCAGGTCCGCACATTCCAGAAGCAGGTCAAAGTGTTCTCCGTACTCGGCGGGGGTCAGCACCTCGCTGCCCAGAAGACGCTCCATCTGGTCCAGGAGAGAGACCAGCTTTTCCCATTGCTGGACCAGCCTGTCCCCCTCTGCCTGGCCCTTTTCCGTCCGCATTTCCCGGGCCAGGGTAAGGATCCGGTGTTCCCCCGTTTCCGGATGGGTGGCGATTTTGGTGAGGAACTGATAGAGGGCATGGGTGAACCTGTCCGCCCCGGCCCCCCGGACCTCCTCCCGGAATTTCAGAGCCGGGTCCACCAGAAAAGCCCTGGCCCGGTTGGCCAGGTCCAGTTCCTCCTGGGTGGTGGGGAAAATCCTGTTGCCGTAGCTGGCAGGGGTCACATCAAAAGGCTTGGCCCATTCCTCCGCCCGGGGCTCCCAGGTAAAGGCGTAGTTTTCCAGGGCGTCATATTCTTCCCGGCCCAAAGCAGAGAGACCGGTCCGGGCCAGGGCCATAATATTGGAGGTGGTCAATCCTCCCCGGACCAACTGGATAGCCGCCTTGGCTGCCATAGCCGGGGGGGTCTGGGCAGGGCTGATATTTCCGTCACAGTAAAGGGGAATTCCCGCCAGCCGGAACTGATACCGCAACGGATTGAGATACTCCTGGGGCTCCCGGCAGATGACCGCCATCTCCGAGTAAGGGATTCCCTCCCGGCGGGCCTTGAGGACGGCCGCTGCCACCGCCCGGGCTTCCCCCTCCCGGTCCTCCGCCTCAAACAGGGTCAGGTTTTGACAGGCCACTTCCGGGCCGGGCTGTTCTTCCAGAATCCGGGCTGCCGCTGCCAGGTCGGGGCTTTGGTGGCGGTGGTCCTGTTCCAGCACCCGCTGTTTTACAGGGACTCCTGCCCTATGTCCCAGCTGGCGGAGCCGTCCGCACACCTGAGCCGCCCCGCTGAACAGGCCCATCTCCCCCGAGCTGCTGCCCAGGGAACATATTCCCACCGTCACATCGGTCCAGGGAAGGATAGCCCGGAGCATGGCCCGCTTGGAAGCATTGAAGGTATCAAATTCATCTAAGTAGACTGCCTTCTCCCGGAAAAACTCCTCCTGGGCCCGGGCTGCTGCCAGCTCCACCCGGTCGGTAGGATCCAGGGCAGTCCCGGCCAGCCGGGCTTCATAGGCGGCATAGATGGCCGCCAGTTCTCCCAGCTTTTCCTTGCCGGAAGCCGCATTCCGGGCCAGGTCTTCCAGCTGCAGGTGGGTGATTCCGGCGCTTTTCAGTTCGCTGATGGTCTGCCCTGCCAGACGGCAGAATCCCATGCTCCGGCTCTGGCGGCCGTAATACACCAGGGTCCCCCGCAGATCTTCCACTGCCCGGCGGACCAGCACCGCCCGGCCAGCATCATCCAGGGTAGCCGCCGCCCCGCCCCCGTAGGTATCCAGCAGGTTTTTTGCCAGGCTGGAAAAGGAGTAGCTTTCCACATACCCGGACAGTTCATCTCCCAGGCTCTGGTAGATTCGCTGCTCGGTGGTGGAGGTAAACTGTTCCGGCACTATAAGAATGCTTTTCTTGCCCTCCTGGGCCCGGGCCTTGATTTCCCGAAGGATCTCATAGGATTTGCCCGAACCGGAAGGACCTAATATCAACTGGAGCATTTTCTTCTCCTTTCATGGTGTCCCGGCATGATTATAGTCCATTTCAAGTCCCATTTTAGGGACTTTATGTCTTTCAGTTCCAGAGTTCTTCCCAAAGTTCAATAGCCGCAAACCGGACCAGGTAATCCCCGAACACCAGTTCATTTTTCTCCGGTGCAGCATATTCCGCCCCGCTGGCATCCAGGCAGAGGGCCGGGTAAAGACAGCAGAACCAGTTATGGCCCTGGCCTTTGCCCAGGGTGATTCGGAGGGCCATGTATTCCCCCGCCGGGAGGGTAAAGCCCTCGTACCGGGTAGTGGAAAACCGGTATTCTTCCAGACTGATTTCCGCCCGCTGGCCGCTGCCCGTCCTGGCCAGGGCCTTATCTGCGGCAACCTGAATCCGGGGCAGGGAGAGCTGCACCAGCTCAACTGCTTCCTCCCGGTTTTGGGCGGTAGCCAGAAACTGGCCTACCTGTTCCAGAATACTGTCCCGGACCTGGAGCTTGATCCACTGGTCCCGGGGACTGTCGCTGTTGGCCAGTATATGAAGCCGGAGGGTCTCCTGCCTCACTCCGGCAGCGCTGGCCAGAAGCTGGGTAAAGGCCACGCTCAGCACCAGCAGGGCGGCCACCCCTGCCAGGATAAAAAAACGGTAACTCTCCGCCCGGCGCCAACCGGGGAAAAGATAAGGTCCCTTCATAAAAAACACGCCCTTTGCTGTAATAGTGATTACAGCATGGGCGGGAATTGGAAAAATTATACAGCCCGGGCCAAAAGTCCCAGCACCAGCAGATGGACCGGGTAGAACCAGTAAGCGGCTATCCGGAAGGCTTTTCCGCCCTTGCAGGGTCTTTCGTTGTAAAGCCAGATCAGGGGTAAAGCCAATACTGCGGCCAGCTGGGGCCGAATCAGCACTCCCCCTGCCATCACCCTATATCCGCCCAGGAGGGCATAGTTGATAAAGACAAGCCCTGCCAGCTGGAACAGTTTTCCTTTTTGTCCCATCTCCCGGGTAGCCCAGAAAAGGAGGATAGTGAGCACCCCGGCATGGCCATAATCCACATTCAGGAGAACGGCCCCAGCCAGGCAGGCAAAGACTCCCGCCAAGTTTTCTCCGGGGTATTTCTTTTCCCGGGCTTTCTGGGCAAAGGTCATGGCTCCTACTCCCAGCGCCAGGGTGAACATTACATTCTGATGGCCCGGGCACACCCACCTGCCCGCCGCAAGCAGGTCAAAGGGCAGCTCCGAAATGATACCAAACAGCACCAGCCGGAGGGCGTATGCCTTCCGGCTGTGGGTGTGGAAAAAACCTTCCACCAATAAAAAACAATAGATGGGAAAGGCCAGCCGTCCCAGAATATGCATCCAGTACCCCGGCCGGCCGGACAGGGCAATGAAGCTGTGGTCCAGGAGCATGAAAACCATGGCCAGTCCTTTGAGGGCGGTGGCTGATAGCCCCTTCTCCCGGATACCGGTCACCGAGCCGCCTTTCCCCGGCGAAGCGGCGGCAGTACCCGGGCGCCTCCCTTGCAGGGGCGTACCAGGTACACCTGACGGTATTCCTGTTTCAGGATATCCCGGGCTGCGGCAGCCTGCTCCCGGCTGTCAAACAGGCCGAATACTGCGGCGCCGCTTCCGGTCATGCTGCTGGCCAGCGCCCCGGCCCCGTCCAGGATTTCCCGGATATGAGGGGTTTCCACTGCGCCGCTGCATTCCTCCAGCGCATTTCCGAAAGCGCTGCAAATCCCTGCCAGGTCTCCCTGACGGATGGCCTGTTCCTGGGCAGCACAGTCAGGATGGACCGAGCTTCCCACCTGGTCATACTTGGCAAAGGCTTCCGGGGTGGAAATCCCAAAGCTGGGCATAACCACCACAAACCAGCACTCCGGCATAGGGGGAAGCGCCTTGATAAGGTCCCCTACCCCTTTGACCCGGCAGGTGCCGCCCACCAGGGCAAAGGGAACATCCGCCCCAATCCCTGCACCGATGGCGCAGAGTTCGCTCATGGAAAGTTTTGCACCGTAAAGGGCATTCAGTCCTACCAGGACCCCGGCAGCGTCGGCGCTTCCCCCGGCCATTCCGGCCCGGACCGGAACCGCCTTCCGAATTTCCATATCTACCCCGGCCAGAAGACCGGTGTAGTGGAAAAAGGCCAGGGCTGCCTTGTAGGCAGTATTGGTTGCTCCCGCCGGGACCCGGCTTCCCGGGAGGGTCAGGGTGAGATTCTGGCTTTTCCGGAGGATGATGGTCTCGTACAAATCCACCGTCTGCATGATCATATCCAGGTCGTGGTAGCCGTTGGGCAGTACCCCCACCACATCCAGAGCCAGGTTGAGTTTGGCCGGAGCCAGCACTTTTACAGTGTTCATGGTGTTCTCCTTACAGCTTGAACAACTTGATTTGTTTTACATCGATGGCCTTCACCGGGCACATTTCATGGCAGCAGAAACACCGGATACAGCCCTTGGGGTCGATTTTGGCTTTTCCCTCCACCCGGATGGTATGTCCCGGGCAGATTTCAGCGCACTTGCCGCAGCCGATGCACCGGTCCCGGCGAATCACTGGCCGGGGCGCCGCCAGTTCTTCCAGCTTTTTGATTCCCTTTTTCATGAATCCCGGCAGCTTCTGATACCGGGCAAAATCCAGATCGCTTCCCCGCCCGGTCCCGTAGCTGCTGGGAAGCCGGTAATCTTTTATCTCGTCAAAGGCTTCCCGCTCCCCGTCCAGGCAGACCGGGTCAAAGGCGGCAGGGCAAAGTCCCCGCTCATGGGCGGCCCAGAGATAAGGTACCTCCATAGGGTCCAGTCCAATCAGGCGGCAGGTTGCCAAGTCCAGGGCAGGCAGGTCCTGGCTGGCCATAAGCAGCCCCACCTTCCGGGGCGTTCCTCCTGCGGGGCCGTCCCCTTCCTGGGCCAAAATCCCGTCCAGAATGGCCATCTGGGGCTTGACCAGTTCCAGCAGGTCCACCAGCATATGACCAAAGGCTTCCTTTTTGGGAAACCGGGTATGAAGTTCTGCTTTCTGCAGGCCGGGAATACAGCCAAACAGGTTTTTCACCGCTCCCGTATACCCGGTCATTACATGGGTTTTCATTTTGGGCAGGTCAATGATGAAATCTGCCTCCAGCACCGGCTGAATCAGGTTGAACTGGTGGACCAGTTTTCCCTCTCCCCGCTTTGCCTCATACCGGCATTGGGTGTAGCATTCCACCCCTTCTTCCTGGCAGACCTGCCACAGGCCGCTGGCCTGATAAACGCCTTTCATGAGGGCGGGGTTGTAGAGTCCGCCGCTGGAATCCGCCACCGTAATTTGCTCCGCCGGGACTCCCCGCCGCTTACAGGCTCGGATGACCCCCAGCACCACTGCCGGGTGGGTAGTGACCCCATGTTCCGGCGGGTGCTTGGCCAGCAGGTTTGGCTTTATCAGGACCCGGGTACCGGGGTTCAGTTCTCTGGCGGCAGGAAGGCGGGAGAAAATCTCCTCCACCTTCTCATCCATCAGATTCTGGTCATACTCCGGGACCCGGAAAACCAGGACTTTCTTTTCCATCTCAGGCATTTTCTTTCAGCTCCGTCAGGAATTCCCGAATCCGCTTGAGGGCTTCCTCCAGGTGGGCCACCGAGTAGGCATAGCTTACCCGGCAATACCCCTCTCCCGAAGCGCCGAAAGCATCTCCCGGCACCAGAGCCACCTTCTTTTTCCGGAGCAGCTGCTCACAGAATTCCTGGCTGGTCATTCCGGTAGATTTAATGCAGGGGAACACATAAAATGCCCCCTTGGGCTCAAAGCAGCTCAGTCCCATTTCATTGAAGGAATGGACCAGCAGCCGCCGGCGGGCATCATATTCTGTCCGCATCCGGAGAATCTCTTCGTCACAGTCCCGGAGCGCCACCATGGCCGCATACTGGCTGGTGGTGGGGGCGGACATAATGCAGCTCTGGTGAATCTTGGTCATCACCTTGATGATGGGGGCGGGCCCCAGAGCGTAACCCAGCCGCCAGCCGGTCATGGCATAGGTCTTGGAGAAGCCGTTGACCACAATGGTCCGCTCCGCCATGCCGGGCAGGCTGGCAAAGCAGCTGTGCTGCTGACCGGAATAAACCAGTTCCCCATAGATCTCGTCGCTGAGAACCATAATATCGGTTCCTTCCAGCACCTTGGCCAGGGCTTCAAAGTCCTCCCGGCTCATCTCCGCGCCGGTGGGGTTGTTGGGATAAGGCAGGATAAGCAGCTTGGTTTTAGGGGTGATGGCAGCTTTCAGCTGTTCCGGAAGAAGCCGGAAATCATCTTCCTGCCGGGTGGCAACATGAACAGGCACTCCCCCGGTCAGGCTGGTAATGGGTTCGTAGCAGACAAAGCAGGGCTCGGGGATGATCACCTCGTCTCCCGGCTGGACCAAAGCCCGGACACACAGGTCGATGGCCTCGCTTCCCCCTACGGTCACCAGGACCTGGCTCATAGGGTCATAGTCCACCTCAAACCGGCGTTTCATATACCGGCAGATTTCCTGGCGCAGTTCCTTCAGGCCAGCGTTGGCGGTGTACCGGGTACGGCCCCGTTCCAGGCTCCGGATTCCGGCATCCCGCACCGTCCAGGGGGTTTTGAAGTCAGGTTCCCCTACCCCCAGAGAGATGCAGTCCGGCATCTCTGCGGCCAGGTCAAAGAATTTTCGTATTCCCGAAGGCCGCATGGCAGCGGCAGCCGGGGCAATCAGCTTATCATAATCCATCACAGCACGGTACACTCTCTTTCATCGGGATCTTCTTCCAGGAAAAATTCTCCCGCCTTTTTGTAGGTCCGCAGGACAAAGTGGGTGGCGGTGCTCAGCACATCGTCCAGAGGGCTGAGCCGCTTGGCCACAAAGAGAGCGATTTCCTGGAAGCTCTTTCCCCGGATGACCAGCTGGATATCATATCCGCCGCTCATGAGCAGAACGCTTTCCACTTCCTCAAACTCGGCGATAGTGGCGGCGATCTCATCAAAGCCCCGGCTCTTCTTGGGCTTTACGGTCAGTTCGATGACGGCTTCCACCTGGTTTACCCCGGCCTTCTCCCAGTCCACCAAAGCCTGGAATCCCCGGATATAGCCGGCGGCCTTGGCCTGGTCCAGCATTTCTCCTGCCTGCTGGGGGGTGACATTCAGCATTGCCGCCAGGTCCTCCAGGGGCAGGCGGGCATTCTTTTCCAAAATGTGAAGCAGTTGTTCCATGGTATCTTCTCCTATTCATCTATGGGTTTGGAGGGGCAGGCTCCCTGCCGTCCAGAATTCAGATACTAAACAGCTACATTATATCACAAACCAGTACCCAATAAAAGGGGAATCCTGTGCTCCCTGCCAGTTTTTACATTAAGGGCTACCCAAACCCTTCCCTATTTGGTATAATAAAGTCCAACCAAATCGTTAGGGGGTATTGTGTCCGATGAAAGCTGTTATCACTGTCATGGGAAAGGACTGCGTGGGTGTTATTGCCAAAATCAGCAACCTGTGCAGCCAGATGAATATCAATATTGAGGATGTGACCCAGAGCATTATGCAGGATATGTTCTGCATGATCATGCTGGTGAATCTGAGCAAGTGCAGCGTTTCCCAGGAGGAGGTCCGGGAAGCCTTTGCCCAGGCCGGCCAGGAACTGAAAATGCAGGTCACCTTTACCCGGCAGGAAGTGTTCTCTGCCATGCACGAGATTTGAGGTGGTTTCATGATCAATACCAAGGATATTCTGGAAACCATCGATATGCTCACCAGTGAAAATCTGGATGTGCGTACCGTTACCATGGGAATCAATCTGCTGGACTGCATTGACCCGGACCCTGACAAGGCCTGTCAGAAAATTTATGACAAGATCACTACCAAGGCCGCTCACCTGGTGGAAGAGGTAGACCGGATCGCCACCGAGTATGGTATTCCCATTATCAACAAGCGGATCAGCGTTACCCCCATCGCCATGCTGCTGGGCGCTGTTCCTGATGCAGACCCGGTCCAGTATGCCAAGACCCTGGATGCCGCTGCCAAGAAGGTAGGGGTAAACTTTATCGGAGGCTTTGGCGCTCTGGTCCACAAAGGCTTTTCTGCCGGGGATGAGCGGCTCATCCGTTCCATTCCCCAGGCTCTGGCCCAGACCGATATTGTATGCAGCAGTGTCAACATTGGCAGCACCAAGAGCGGTCTGAACATGGATGCCGTCCGGCTGATGGGCCAGGTGGTCCGGGACACCGCAGAGGCCACCAAGGACAACATGTGCCTGGGCGCTGCCAAGCTGGTGGTATTCTGCAATGCTCCCGAAGATAACCCCTTTATGGCTGGTGCTTTCCACGGCGTTGGCGAGCCCGACTGTGTCATCCATGTAGGCGTTTCCGGCCCCGGTGCCGTCCGTGCCGCCCTGGCCAAACTGCCCAAGGACGCTCCCCTGGACCAGGTAGCCGAGCTGATCAAGCGGACCGCTTTCAAAATCACCCGTCTGGGCCAGCTGGTAGCCAATCTGGCCAGCGAGGCTCTGGGGGTTCCTGCAGGTATCATTGACCTTTCTCTGGCTCCCACCCCTGCTGTCGGGGACAGTGTTGCCAACATTCTGGAAGAGATCGGCCTGGAGAGCTGCGGATGCTGCGGCACCACCGCCTGCCTGGCCATGCTCAATGACGCTGTCAAGAAGGGCGGCGTAATGGCCAGCAACCATGTAGGCGGTCTCAGCGGCGCTTTCATCCCTGTTTCCGAGGACGATGGCATGATCAAGGCCGCCACCTGCGGCAGCCTTACCCTGGAAAAGCTGGAAGCCATGACCGCTGTTTGCAGCGTGGGCATTGACATGGTGGTTATCCCCGGAGACACTACCGCTGAGGTGATCAGTGCCCTGATTGCCGACGAAGCTGCCATTGGCATGGTCAACAGCAAGACCACTGCCGTCCGTGTGATTCCTGCCATCGGGCACGAGGCCGGAGATGTTCTGGACTTTGGCGGACTGCTGGGCTACGCACCCATTATGCCCATCAGCAAATATGCTCCCGATGTGTTTATCCACCGGGGCGGCCGGGTACCCGCTCCCATGCAGGCACTGAAGAACTGATGGGTATGGGCCAGTTTCCCCTCTTTGTCTGGACTGAGATCCTGGGGACCTTGGCGTTCTCCCTTGCAGGGGCAGCCAAGGCCATCCAGAAACAAATGGACTTGTTTGGGGTTCTTATGATGGGGCTGACCACCGCCTTTGGGGGAGGTCTTGTCCGGGACCTGATTCTGGGGCATACCCCGCCCCGGGCCTTTGCCGATGCTCCCATGGTACTGCTGGCCCTTGCCGGAGCCGCCGGAATGTTCCTGGTTTGCGAGTGGAACTTTCTCCGCCGTCGGGGAACATCCTGGAAAGGGTTTGACCAGATCGTGAATATTTTCGATGCCCTGGGGCTGGGGGCTTTCGCCATTTTGGGAACTCAGGCCGCCCTGGACACCGGTTCCCGCAGTCTTTTGCTCTGTGTCTCCCTGGGGACTATTACCGGGGTGGGCGGAGGTGTTCTCCGGGATATTTTCTGTCAGGAAATTCCCTCCATCTTTGTAAAGCACATTTATGCTTTGGCTGCCATTCTGGGCAGTCTGGTCTACTTTTATCTCTGGAAAAGCGGGATGTCCCTCTCCGTCATCGGAATCATCGTAATTCTGCTGGTCTTCTTTATCCGGCTGGCTGCCACCATCTGGCAGCTGGACCTTCCCAAAATTCCGGAAGATAAACATTGAAATACACAAAGCAAGAGCCGCTCCCTATGGTGGCGGCTCTTTTTCCACAAAGAAACAGGCGGCAGAGATTTCTCTGCCGCCTGTTTTCAATTCAGATACCGGGAGTTCCCTCCCCTGCCGGTAAACTTACCAGAGGGAAACGACCTCGTTATAAAGGCCTTCGTAGCTCTTGGCGGATACATCCCAGCTGAAGTCACACTCCATGGCACGCTTGACCAGGATCTGCCAGCCATCATGCTTCCAGTAGCCTTCCTTGGCACGCCAGCAAGCCTCATACAGTTCGTGGGCGTTGTAGTTGGCAAAGGTAAAGCCATTGCCGTAGCCGTCGCCACTGTCGTGGATAGAATCCCGCAGGCCGCCGGTTTCCCGAACTACCGGGATGGTGCCGTAACGGCAGGCCACCATCTGAGAAAGGCCGCAAGGTTCACTCTTGGAGGGCATGAGGAAGATGTCTGCGCCGGCATAAATCTCCTGGGCCAGCTTTGCATTGAAGCCGATATAGGTTCCTACACGGCCGGGATGGCGGGCTGCCATATCGCTGAAGAAAGCCTCATAGGCATATTCTCCGGTGCCCAGCACCACCAGCTCGATTCCCTGGTCGATGAGACCCTCGGCAATATCCCGGACCAGGTCCACGCCCTTGTGACCTACCAGACGGGAAACCATGGCCATAACGGGACTGCCGTCCTGGTTCAGGTTGAACTTTTCCTGAAGTGCCTTCTTGCAGAGAGCCTTTCCTTCCGGGAAGGTTTCCGCATCGTAGTTGGCGGGAATGTTGGGGTCGGTGGCCGGGTCATTGACCACTGTGTCAATGCCGTTGAGAATTCCGCAGAGCTTATACTGCTTCTGACGGAGCAGCCCGTCCAGTCCGTGGCTGAACCAGGGGTCCAGAATCTCCCGGGCATAGGTGGGACTGACAGTGGTAATCTTGTCAGCGCACTCAATAGCGCCCTTCATAAAGTTGGCGCAGCCGTCAAATTCCACAATGTGAGCATCCCGGGCATTGATGCCGCAGGTGTCTTCCAGAATTTCCAGGCCATACTTGCCCTGGTAGGCAATGTTATGGATGGTAAAGACGGTCTTGATATGGTTGAACTTGTCCAGATGACGATAGTACAGGTTCAGGTAGACAGGGGTAAGGGCTGTCTGCCAGTCATTGCAGTTGATGATGTTGGGGTTCCAGTCCAGGTAGAACAGCATTTCCAGCACAGCACGGGAGAAGAATGCAAACCGCTCGCCGTCATCATAGAAGCCGTACAGGCCGCTGCGCTTGAAGTAATACTCATTGTCCAGGAAGTAGAAGGTGACCCCATCCTTAACGCAGGAGAACAACCCACAATACTGGCTCCGCCAGCCTACCGGAACACCAAAGTTGGTAATATACTGCAGCTCATCCTTAAATCTCAGATCTTCGTACAAAGGAATTACCACACGGCAATCTACTCCGTCCTTGACCAATGCCTTGGGCAGAGCACCTGCCACATCAGCCAATCCACCGCTTTTGGCAAAAGGAGTCGCTTCGCTGGCCGCATACAGAATATTCATAGTCAATCCTCCTTTACAAATAAATGGGCGCAAGAGCGTTATTGCCCTTGCGCCCCTAAGGCGGTATCCCCTTCCTGCTGAGGATCCCAGCAGGAAGAGGCCGCCGGCAGGGGTGCCGGGGAGGGGCAGCCCCTATCAACGATCAGACTACATGGTACTTAGCCACATAGACAGGGAAGGTGTCGGTGCCGGACAGTTCCTTGGCGGCAGTGATCCGGACATTCTTGTCGGTGACCACATACTCTACCTTGGCATCGGCTTCCACCACGGTATCCTGCATGAGAACACAGTTTTTGACCTTGGCACCCTTCTTGATGGTAACGCCTCTGAACAGGACACAGTTTTCCACTTCGCCCTCAATGGTGCAGCCGTCGGCTACCAGAGAATTGGTGACCTTGCTGCCCATGATGTAACGGGTGGGGTTATCGTCACGAATCTTGGTGTAGATGGGTGCGCCCTTGAACAGAGCGTTCAGATTCTCGGTATCCAGCAGCCGCATATTCTCGTCGAAGTAGCTCTTCAAGTCGGCAATGCGGGCCACATATCCTTCGTACTTGTAGGACTGAACATTCAGCAGGTTCAGGTTCCGGGCCAGAATATCCCGCTCGAAGTAGACAATACCCCGGACCATGGCATCCTGGACCAGCTGGATCAGGTGCTCACGCTCCAGCACATAGATGTTCATGCACAGGTTCCGCTTGCCGGGACGGTAGTCACCGCTGAGCAGTTCCTTTACACGGCCATCCTCATCCAGAACCAGGGTGTAGTTATCATTCCGGGCTCCCTCAGGAATCTCGGACTCGTTGTAAACCACAGTGACATCTGCACCGGAAGCCTTGTGCTTGGCGATCAGATCGCCAAAGTCAAAGTTTACAGCCACAATGGTATCGGCCAGGATCACATACTGCTCCTTCTGATCTTTCAGATAGGAGAGGATGCTGCTCATAGCGTCCACACGGCCGCTGTACATCTTCACATTCCGCTCTGCGTAGGGAGGAACCATATTCAGACCGCCACGCTTACGGGACAGGTCCCACTCACGGCCGGAGCCCAGGTGGTCCATGAGGGAGTGATAGTTCCGGCGAACGATCACGCTTACATTGTCAATACCGCAGTGGGCCATGCTGGACAGCATGAAGTCGATCATCCGATACCGTCCTGCAAAGGGGATGGATGCCACAGTACGCTCGGCCACCAGTTCAGGGACCAGATTGTCATAGCTATTGGGGAAGATAATGCCCAGAGCGCTTCCCTCTTTACCAGTTACCATTGTCAGCATTCTACTGCACCCTCCTTCACATCATGACGAACCATGGCCTTGGGACCTACCACTGCACCGGCTCCGATCTTAACGCCGCTGCCTACGGTGGCTACGCCGTTTTCTCCATCCTGAGGCATAGCGCCCACCTTGGCGCCCTCACCGATCACTACATTTTCAGCCACGATGCAGTGTTTGACCACAGCGCCCCGCTTGATGACGGTGCCGCCCATGACCACTGCATCTTCCACCTCTGCGCCTTCCTCTACGGTAACGCCGGCGAAGATAACGCTGTGCTTGATGTTGCCGTCAATGACACAGCCTTCGGTGATCATTGCATTCTCCACAACGGCACGGGTGCCGATCTTCTGTGCAGGCAGGCCGCTGTTCCGGCTGTAAATCTTCCAGTGCTCATCGAACACATCCATGCCGGAGTTCTCGGGGTCCAGCACTTCCATGTTGGCTTCCCACAGGCTGCTGATGGTTCCCACATCTTTCCAGTAGCCATCGAAATGATAAGCATACATGGCGCGGCCGTCACGCAGCAGGTTGGGGATGATGTTGTTGCCGAAGTCGTTCTCGGAGTTGGGGTCAGCCTCGTCCTCCTCCAGGTACTTCTTAAGTACATCCCAGTTGAAGATGTAGATACCCATAGAAGCCAGGTTGCTCTTGGGGTTCTTGGGCTTCTCCTGGAACTCGGTGATCCGGTCATTCTCATCGGTGACCATCAGGCCGAACCGGGGAGCCTCCTCCCAGGGTACTTCCATAACGGCCACAGAGAACTCGGCGCCCTTTTCCTTGTGGAACTTCAGGAAGTCGCTGTAGTCCTGCTTGCAGATCTGGTCGCCGGACAGGATGATAACATACTTGGGGTCATACCGCTCAATGAAGGAAATGTTCTGATAGATGGCGTTGGCAGTGCCCTTGTACCAGTCAGACCCTTTTGCCTTCTGATAGGGAGGCAGTACATGAACGCCCCCGTACAGCCGGTCCAAATCCCAGGGCTGGCCGTTTCCGATATATTCATTGAGGACCAGAGGCTGGTACTGGGTCAGTACGCCAACGGTATCAATGTCGGAGTTGACGCAGTTGGACAGCGGAAAATCGATGATACGATATTTACCGCCGAACGGAACTGCGGGTTTTGCCAGCTTTTCGGTCAGTGCGTAAAGACGAGAGCCCTGTCCGCCGGCAAGAAGCATTGCGATAAGTTCTTTTGCCATATTGATTTCTCCCCTTAAATTTCGGTGTGACCACCGTTATTACTATATCCTGAAATAAGATTTCTCTTATTTTTCGGTGCTTTTAGTCTTGGCGGTCTTCTTTTTGGGTTCCGCCTTGGAGGCTGTCTTCTTGGCAGCCGGTTTCTCCTGGGGCACTTCCAGATAGATGGTGCTCAGAGGAGGAATGGTGATGGAGATATGCTGGTCAAAGCCATGCATAGCCCCCTTCTTGCTCCGCAGGGCCTTATTGTGGATGCCGCTTCCGCCGTAGGCCTTATCGTCACTGTTGAGCAGTTCCTTGTAGTACCCGGCTACCGGCACGCCCATATCGTACTTTTCCCGGAGCACGGGGTTGAAGTTGCAGACCACCATGATCTGGTTGCCCTTGGCATCCTTCCGGAGGAAAGCCACAATGGACTGCTTGTGGTCGTCGGGGACGATCCACTGGAAGCCCTCCCAGCTGTAGTCCACCTGCCAGAACTCCGGATGGTCCAGATAGAACTTATTCAGGGCCTTCACATAATTCCGCAGCTGCTGGTGCTTTTCGTACCCCATCAGGAGCCAATCCAGAGGTTTGGCCTCGTTCCATTCAATGAACTGGCCGAACTCCTGGCCCATGAACAGGAGCTTCTTGCCGGGATGGGCCATCATGTAACCGTAGAAGGTACGAAGATTGCTGAATTTGGCCTCGTAGTCTCCCGGCATTTTATTGATGAGACTGCACTTCCCGTGAACCACTTCATCGTGGCTGATGGGAAGGACAAAGTTCTCACTGAAGGCGTAGAAGAAGCTGAAGGTGACCTTGTTGTGGTTGCCGGACCGGAACAGGGGGTCGGTGGACATGTAGGAAAGCATGTCATTCATCCAGCCCATGTTCCACTTGAAGTTGAAGCCCAGGCCGCCGTCTGCCGCAGGTTTGGAAACCATGGGGAAAGCGGTGGATTCCTCGGCGATCATCATCTTGTAGGGATACCGGCCCAGAATGGTGGTGTTCAGCTTTTTCAGGAAATCAATGGCTTCCAGGTTTTCCTTTCCGCCATATTTGTTCTGTTCCCATTCGCCGTCCCGGCGGTTGTAGTCCAGATAAAGCATACTGGCTACTGCATCCACCCGCAGGCCATCGATGTGGTACTTTTCAATCCAGAACAGGGCGCTGGAAACCAGGAACGACTGGACTTCGTTCATGCCGAAGTTGAAGACCATGGTTCCCCACTCTTTGTGCTCGCCCCGGCGGGGGTTGGGGTCCTCATAGCAGGGGGCTCCGTCAAAGTTGTAAAGGCCGTAGGCATCCTTGGGGAAATGGGCGGGGACCCAGTCCATGATAACGCCGATTCCCGCTTTATGGCACTTGTTTACAAAGTCCATGAAGTCATGCGGCGTTCCGTACCGGCTGGTGGGGGCAAAGTAACCCGACACCTGGTAGCCCCAGCTTCCGTCAAAGGGATACTCCGTGATGGGGAGCAGTTCCAGGTGGGTGTACCCCATCTCCTTTATGTAAGGAATCAGCTCATCGGCCAGCTCGGAGTAGTTGTAGGGAATGTCCCCTTCCTTCATCTTCCAGCTGCCCGCATGGAGCTCATAGATATTGACGGGACTGTTGATCACATCCTTCTTCTGCTGAGCCTTTACCCAAGCGGAATCGGACCATTTGTAATGTTCGATGTCATAGACCTTGCTTCCGTTGGAGGGGCGGGTCTCTGCATGGAATGCATAGGGGTCCGCTTTGAAAGCCAGCTCATCAGAGGGGGTGGTGACGCAGTATTTGTATACATCGTATTCCTTCATACCGGGGATGAAGGCTTCCCAGATGCCGTCATCCACCTTCTGCATGGGATGGCTGCCGGGCACCCAGCTGTTGAAATCTCCCACCACGCTGACAGCTTTTGCATGGGGAGCCCAGAGACGGAATACAACGCCTTTTTCTCCGCCCTGTGTAGTAATATGAGCACCGAAATAACGGTATGCTTCATAGTTGGTTCCCTGTTTGAAAAGGTAGATGGGCAAATCGGATTCTTTTCCCGGGTTTTTATTTACAGTCACTTCCGACATGATTGTTTCTCCTCTCGAAAAGGTGCTTTCAGTTATCATTATCATACCGTTTCCTGGTATTTTTTTCAAGGGTTTTCTGTTGTAAAGCACTAGAATTTCCAAAAACATTTTTTACCTTTTAGTTGTTTTTCACAAATATTTGACAATGTTCTGGGCATATCGTGCAAAACCCCTTTCCCCGCCGTTTCCCTGCCTGTTTTTTACAAAAAAAGGACGGTCCCGGGAAAAATTATCCCGGGACCGTCCTCCGCAAATTTATTCAGCGGGCTGACTTGCCGCCATGTCTTCGGCAGCAATATAAATATTGACCTGCCACACCTCATTTATAAGGCTTTCAATATAGGATTCATAATACAGGTCCACCAGCGCATGACCGGCAGAAAGCGCTCCACCCGTGTCAGCGGCCACACAGTAGCCGTAAACAAACGATCCGTCAGTGGAGGTGATATACATTTTGGTTCCGTATGGAATCACATTGGGATTCACGGCGCAGGTGCCGTAATTCAGTTCCATGCCGGAAGCGCCCTTGGCAGTGCTGCTGGCAGAATAGCCGGTGGCCCGGCCGGTGTATGCCAGCACATAGCCTTCGGGGACACCGTCCACTACCTCGGGGCCCTCCATGTCGGACACCGGAACGCCCTCTCCGTAGACCTTAATGATCTGGTCTACCGGTTCCTGAATGACCCCCTGGGTCTCATATTCCACATTCTGAAGCTGGCCGTCATAGTAGACCTCGGTCACCTCCACAGAGGCGATTCCGTCCACTCCCTCCCGGGATATGATTTCCCGGTCAGGATACCGGACCAGCAGGCTGCTTTCCTGATATTCCGTTTCGTAGGGAATGGGGGCTTCGGTAAGGTAGACTTCTTTGGTCACCCGGTAAAGGGTGGCGCTGGCATCCTGACGGGGTGCTTCGTCCAGAGAAGGCTCAGATATATCTTCCTCCCCGATCTCCCAGCCTCCCTGCTGGAAAAGTTCCCGCCAGGTGGTTCCCTGGCTGGCATTGAGAGTTATGGTAGTGCTTCCCTCATTGGCAGTGTTCAGCTCTACCGTAAAGCTGGGGTAAACCGTAAGGCGGGAACTTTTCCATCCGGTTCTTTCCAGAACGGCGCCGTCCCCTTCCTCCAGGGTGATTCCCACACAGTCCAGCACCCGCTGGGCATTGGGAAGAAATATGGTTGCAGACGACCGGGGCTCCTCCTCCAGGTCCACCCACACAGTGACGGTGCGGGTAAGGCTATACTGGACCAGGAGCAGAATGGTCAGCAGCAACCCTCCTATAAGGATTGCCTGGGCCCGGGCTTCGTTTTCCTTTCTCCAGGAAAGAAGCTGTTCCCAGAACCTTGTTTTGGTCAGCACAGTGGCTCCTCCTTTTATGGTTTCTCTTTTTCCGGTATCTCCCGGTAAAAGAGAGTATTGCTTTTTCACAAAAAAAGGGCCTTCCTCAGGAAGGAAAGCCCATCTTTTCTGTAAGGCTCATGTCCATACAGGACCGGTGCCGGAAGAATCATTCGGTTCCTCCAGGCACGGTGGCTATTATACATTAATTAGAAGGATTTGTCCACTGTTATTTTTCGCCAAAATACCTTATTTTTCCTCTTTGGACTCATACCAGCGGGTTGAAACATACCAGGAACCCAGGTATAGAACCACCAGTCCAACTCCAAGAATCCCGCCTGTGGGGACCTTTACTTCCTGAGATACCATCACCAGGGCTCCGCTCAGGGCACAGCTGACCAGAAAGACCAGATAGTAGGCCATTCTCCCCTTCTCTATTCCCAGCCGGAAAAGGAAAGGCAGTATCAGGGACATCATCCCCACCGACATTCCGAACAGGAGCGGAAATATCCCGCTCCCCTCAAAGAAAGGCCGGCCGGCATAAAGATTCTTTCCCACAAGAGCCGCCGCCAGTATTCCCAGCAGGACAACCTGAAGCAGCAGTAGCATAATATATTTTGCCCCCACCAGCTGCCCGGCTTTGCAGGGTAAGGTCCCGCAGTATTGATTCCAACCGCTCTTCTCGTCATAACTCATAAGGGTGGTGATCATTCCGCTGACTACGATCACATGGTAGACCATGGCTATGGACTCCTGCCCCGTCAAAAAGAAAATCACACTGACGGGCAGGGCTATCAGCAGGTATCTGCGGCAGTAAAACGCCAGCATCCGAATGTCCTTCCAAATCAAGCCTTCCATGGTGCTCATTCTGCCTTCTCCTCCTTTACAAGCTGCACAAACAGTTCTTCAATGGATACCGGGCTCACTTCCGTTCCCCTGGGCAGTCTGTCACGCAATACCAGAGCTTCCGTGCCATAGGGCGTTACCCGTTTATGGCAGACAGCCTCCGGGTCCAGGGCCTCCAGCTGGCTGCGGCTTCCCCTGAAAATCCCGTACTCTTCCAGCAGCCGGTCCTTTTCCTCCCACAGGAGCAGTTTGCCTTTGTGGAGGAAAGCAATATAATCACAGAGCTTCTCCAAATCGCTGACAATATGGGAGGAGATAAGGATTCCGTGTTCTTCGTCCGTTACAAATTCCCGGAGAATATCCAGCAGCTCATCCCGGGCCACAGGGTCCAATCCGCTGGTAGCCTCATCCAGAATCAGGAGTTTGCTTTTGTGGGAGAGAGCCACCGCCAGCCCCTGCTTCATTTTCATTCCCTTGGAAAACTCCTGGAAGGGTTTATCCCAGAGCAGAGCAAATTTCTGAATCAGTTCCTTATACCGCTCCGGCTCCCAGCTGCGGTAAATTTTGCTCATCATCTTTCCGGTCTGAGCCGGGGTAAGGCAGCCGGGCATCCCCACCTCGTCCATTACCACGCCGATTTCTTCCTTGAGCAGGGTGTCCTTCTCCCCATTCTCCCGGCCCAGAATGGCGATGGTTCCCTCATCCTTCCGCAGCAGTCCCAGCAGCAGCTTGATGGTGGTGCTTTTCCCTGCCCCGTTCTCTCCGATCAGCCCCAGAATACACCCTCCGGGCAGGGTGAAGGTAAGTCTATCCAGGGTAAAATCTCCCCGGTTCTTGGTCAGATTCCTTACTTCGATGGTGTTCATTCTTCTCCCTCCAATGCAAAGCGAATCATTTCCTCCAGCTCCGCCCGTTCCAGGCCGCAGCAGGCAGCCAGCCGCCGGATCTGTTCCAAATGTTCTTCAATCCTTTTCAGATTTTCCTCCCGGATAAGCTGAGTATTCTTGGGCGCCACGAAACAGCCTTTTCCCTGAACGGTGTAAATGAATCCCTCCCGCTCCAGCTCATCATAAGCCCGCTTGGTGGTGATAAAGCTGATTCTCAAATCCCGGGCCAGCCCCCGAATGGAGGGAAGCATCTCATCCTGGCACAGGGCCCCGCTCATGATCTGCGCCTTGATCTGGGTGGATATCTGGTCATAAATGGGTGTGCCGCTTTTATTGTCAATGAGGATCTCCAACCTCTCACCTCCTCAACTGTATATCTATAATATATACAGTTATAACAGTTGTGTCAATAGGAAAATTTCATTTAAAACAGAAAGGCCGGCCCCTTTCAGGGCCGGTCCTTCTGCTGCCGTAGGCAAAATCTTGAATCAAGGTATAAATTGCGGTTCTGTCATACCAGGCTGCCGCCCAGCGCTTCGCAGGCCGCAAGGGCATCCTCATCCGGGTATCCGTTGCAGATAACACTTTCCCAGGTCAGCCGGGCATCGTCCTCTCCGCAGCGCTCTTCCCAGGTCCGCATCCACTCGCCGTCGCCCCATCCGTAGGAACCGAATAGGGCTATCTTCTTGCTGGCAAGTTTTGTTTCGCAGGCGGAAAACATAGGTTCAAACTCGCTTTCCTCCAGCTGCTCTGCTCCCATGGAGGGACAGCCGAATGCAATCGCAGAAAAGTCATCCATCTGCTCCGGACCAAATTCCGGGGCTGTAAAGAGCACCGCTTCCCCGCCCTTTGCCTGAATTCCATCCGCTACAGCCTGGGCCACAGCCTTGGTATTTCCTGTGCCGCTCCAATAAACCACTGCGATTTTGCTCATGTTTCATCACTGCCTTTCTTATGGATAATTGTTTACTTTCAAGAAGCGCGATCCGCCACCGCCAGCCCCTCGAGAGGCTGGCCCTGCTGCCACCGAAGGCAGTAAGCCCTGGTGCAATCCTTATATTTTTGGAACAGTGCTTTTGCCCGTTCCTCGTCTCCGTATACTTTCCAGCAGCCGGAGCATTTGTGGTTTTCCGCCTTGTTTTGAATGAACCCCAGCACATCCTCCGGCGGATAACTGAGGAACAAACCGATTTCATGAGGAAATTCTTCCTGAGTTCCCAGCCTTTGAATCAGTCGGACAATGCACCGGTCCGCATGGGCTGGGATGTATTCCTTTTCCTCCAGAATTTCCCGGGCCTGCCGGTCTGCCAAATCTGCGGCCAAAGCCTTGGGACGGTACAAATAGATAAGCGCTCTTCCCTCTTTCATCCGAAGGGGCAACACTCTCAATCCCTTGGGTCCCAGTTTTTGGTTCAGCAATCGGATTTCGCGGGTAAGCTGAGTCTTGCTTTTGTAAAAGCAGGAGAACAGGTTCCCCGTTTTTATTCCTGCCAGAGTAGGAGAACAATGGCGGATTATCATTTCTTCAGACATAACTTCACCCTGCTTTCATCAAAATCCACAGTTAGCCAATGCTAACCTCCTGGTTGAAAAATATTCTTCCTTTTCCAAAAGGAAGAAGTTGCTTGTTGGTTAGCCTTTGCTAACCATCTAAATTATACCCGGCAGTCAGGAAATGTCAATATGATTTTGAAAGTTTTTTCTGCAAAGAAAAAGGGAGGAGACCCTCTCGGATCTCCTCCCCTCTTTTGTAATTTTACTTGTTGGTTTGCACCATTACTCAATGGCAATGAAGTGCTGCTCGGGCAGCTTGGGCTGGTCTACCTCGGGCAGAGACAGCCGCAGGATACCATCCTCAAACTTAGCATGGATGTCCTTGGGCTCCAGGTTCTCACCTACATAGAAGCTCCGGCTGCACTGGCCTGCATACCGCTCCTGGCGGATGTAATGGCCCTGCTTGTCCTGCTGGTCCTTATCCAGCCCCTTGGCTGCGCTGATGGTCAGGTAACCATCTTTCAGTTCAATGTTGATCTCGTCCTTCTTGAAGCCGGGCAGGTCAATGTCCATCTCATAGCCGCCGTCGGTTTTCCGGACATCGGTCCGCATAATGGCCTTGGCATTCTTGCCATACAGAACCCGATCCACATCATACATGGGACGGAAAGCGTTATCAAACAGTTCATCAAACAGGTTTTCACCGAAAACAACAGGCAACATAAGTCATTCCTCCAATTCTGTTCCGTATTGCACGGCCCGTAGCTGTGGGGAGAAATCCTCGCAGTGGCGAGCTTTGCTGCACTGTGGCCGCCTTACAGCGGCCTTTCCTGAGCCTTTTTGTTCCGGAAGATGTTCTGCGCTTCCTGCGCCTTCTCATCTCCCTCTCTCAAGGTTCATCTTTAGTATACTCCATTTTTTGGCACTGTCAATAGTCGAGTGCTAAAGTTAATAAATTTATCACACATTCAGCTCTACTGCTCTGTTTTTGCAGCGCATTCCCTTTCTCTCGCCCATTTTTTAGCAGTTGAGTCTGCATTTTGCTAATTCCACAAATCTCATTATATTGAAGCAAGCAAAATTTATCTTCCTTTGGTTTAAGAAACAAGTCTCCTAAAGGGAATGTGCGCCCACTCCCAGCAACGCCCGGGCTCTCAACACAAAAAAGAGCACCCCTCTCGGAGTGCTCTTGGACAGACCAATATTCCAAATCAGCGCTTGCTGAACTGGGGAGCGCAGCGGTTTTAACGGCGAATCCGTTAAAATGCAGGCCTACAGCCTGCAAGCTGCCCGGGCTCCCGACACAAAAAAGAGCACTCCTCTCGGAGTGCTCTTGGACAGGCAATATTCCAAATCAGCGCTTGCTGAACTGGGGAGCGCAGCGGTTTTAACGGCGAAGCCGTTAAAATGCAGGCCGGTGGCCTGCAAGCTGCCAAGGCTCCCAACGCAAAAAAGAGCACTCCTCTCGGAGTGCTCTTGGACAGGCAATATTCCAAATCAGCGCTTGCTGAACTGGGGAGCCCGACGGGCAGCCTTCAGACCGTACTAAACTCCTTTGAGCGCCGATTTTCCTTGGTATTCCGGGCTTTTCCGGCTTTTCAATGTTCAGTTGTCCTA
>CALXBE010000007.1 GCA_944386495.1 uncultured Gemmiger sp.
GGTGGGGATGAAGGGGCGGATGGCCATGGCCACATTCATAATGGGCATGGTCTGGAGCCAGATTTTTCCCGGTCCGGTAAGTACGGTGTTGAACAGTCCCTCACCGCCGAAGAAGGCGTTTTTCAGCCCGGGCACCTGACGAATCTCCATGGAGACAGTGGTCTCAAAGCCGGCCACATTGCCGGTATCCACCACCATCTGCTGGCCCGGTGCCAAGTTGTAAATTACCAGGTCCCCATCGATTTCCGCAAAGGCGGTTCCCTGGCCGGACAGCCGCTGCATAATGAAGCCCTCACCGCCGAACAGGCCGGTGCCCAGCTTTTTATTGAAGTGGATGGACAGGTCCACCCCACGCTCCGCTGCCAGGAAGGCTTTCTTCTGGAGGATCATCTCCCGGCCAGGTCCGATCTCCAAAGGAATGATTTTGCCGGGGAAACTGGAGCCAAAGGCGATCATTCCCTGACCCCGGGCGGTGTAGATGTTCTGGAACAGGTTTTCTCCGGAGAACGCCCGGGAGAACATCTTTCCCAGTCCTCCGCCTGTGGTCTCCATCTCCATGTTGGGAGACATCCAGACCATAGACCCGCTCTCAGTGATCATGGACTCCCCGTTCTGCAAATTGCAGGTGACTACCGGGAAAGACCCGCCGATAATTTCATATTGCATAACGACCCTCCTTTTAGGTTTTCCTATGTCTCCATCATAAAGGACAGCTGTTTTTCCGTCAAGGTCAAAGCTTGCAATTTAAGAAAAAAAGATGATATAGTTGATTTGATGGGAATTTCCGTGAAATTCCCGGTCAGAAAGGAGTCTTTTTCGTGAACCAAACTACCCCGGCCCGCTCTTTTGGCCGGTTTGCACTTTCCTCCGTTCTTTCTGCCGGTGTGGACCTGGCAGCCTTTGAAGTGTTCTGCCGGATCCTGGAAAACTTCATCGCCTCCGACCCGGCCATTCTGGCTGCCACCTGTCTGGCCCGGGGGCTGTCCGGGCTTATCAATTACCTTATCAACTATTTTCTGGTCTTTCACAGTGGGTCCTCCCACGGGAAGTCCATGGGCCTGTACACCCTCATCACGGTGGGGAAAACCCTTCTCAGCGGCCTGCTGGTGGCCCGCCTGACCCTTTTCCTTCCCGCTCTGCCCCGGGTGGGGCTGAAAGCCGGGGTGGACACCCTGCTGTTCTTTGTAAATTATATTCTGCAGAAAGCCTTTGTATATTGAATCCCATAAAAATATCCCCGGAACGGAGAAGAGACTCCGCACCGGGGATGTTTTCTTTTTATTCCTTTGCCTTCCGCTCTTTCATTCCCGCCTCATAGTCCCGCAGGGCATCCAGCGCCTTGGGGGCCAGGGGAAAGAGAGCAATCATATTGAAGATGGTCATTAGGCCGATTCCCACATCCCCCAGGTCCCAGACGAACTGGTAGGCAGCCAGGCCGCCCACAAAGAGCATGACCAGGGCCAGCACCTTGTACAGGGTCTGGGAAAGCCAGTTATCCCCGAACAGGTAAGCCACATTGGACCGGGCGTAGAAGAGGATGCCCAGGAAGGTGGAGAAGCTGAAAAGCCAGAGGATCACCGCAATGAACACCACCCCGAACTGGCCCAGGTGGTAGCCCATGGCGGTCTGGAGCAGGTCCATCCCTTCCAGGCCACTGGTAAGGGATGCAGGGGTGAGAAGCATGATCATGGCAGAGCAGCTGCAGATGACCACGGTGTCAATGAACACCCCCAGGGCCTGGAGCAGGCCGGCCTTGGCAGGGTGGCTGATATGGGCAGCCGCGGCGGCACAGGGGGCGGAACCGCTGCCGGCCTCGTTGGAGAAAAGTCCCCGCTTGGCGCCGTTCATAATCACTGCGCCCAGACCGCCCGCCGCCGCCTGGCGCAGGCCGAAGGCCTGGGAGAAGATTTCCCCGAACACCTGGGGAAGAAGTGCAAAATTCTTGAGAATCAGGAAGATGGTGATAAAGAAGTAGCAGGCCGCCATCACAGGGACCACCACATCCAGCACCCGGACGGTGGCGTTCTTCCGCAGGACAATGAGGGCGGAGATGGCCACCAGGGCAATGGTGGACCAGAGGGGCGGGACCCCGAAGGCGTTCTCAAAGGAGGAGGAGATGGAGTTGCCGATGACCTGGCTGATACCGCACCAGCAGATAAGCCCGGACAGGGCGAACAGGCAGGCAATCACCGACTTTCCCCCCTTATCTCCCCGGAAAAGGGCATGAAGGTAGTAGGCCGGGCCGCCCCGGCAGCCCCCATAGAGAGGGTCCTTTTCCTTATAAATCTGGGCCAGGGTGGATTCCACAAAGGCAGTGGAGGAACCGATAATGGCCATCAGCCACATCCAGAACACCGCTCCGGGGCCGCCGGCCGAGATGGCGGCCACCACACCCACCAGGTTGCCCATGCCTACCCGGCAGGCAGTGGAGACGATCAGGGCCTGGATGCCGGAAATACCGTCCTTGCCGGTACCATGGCGCTTTTCCCCGGTGACCCGGACCATTTCCGGGAAAAGCCGGAAAGGCAGAAACCGGGTCCGGATGGTGAAATACAGTCCGGTGGGAATGAGAAGAATGACCAGCAGGGAGAGCCCCAGGCTGCTCCCTCCCGGCAAGGGGATGGTGACCAGGTCACCCCACAAAAGATTATAAACCGCCCGAAACAGGGCCATAAATCAATCCCTCAGTTCTCTTGATTTTTTCCTTCAATCAGTATACCATTGAAACAAATATTTGTTAAGTTAATGATTTTTATTTGGTTCATAAAGTTTTTTAATGATTGGAGTTTTCATGGAAGTACGGACCGCCGCCACCTTCCTCCGGGTGGCTGAATTGCAGAGCATTACCAAAGCTGCCCGGGAATTGGGGTATTCCCAGGGGGCGGTGACCATTCAGATCCAGCAGCTGGAACAGGAGTTGGGAATTCCCCTTTTTGAGAGAATCGGGCGGAAAATTCGCCTGACCCGGGAGGGTACCGCCTTCCTGCCCCTGGCCATGGAGCTGGTCCGGGCTGCCCGTCAGGCCGCCGCCTTTCCCCACACCGGGGATGACCTCCCGGTAGGACAGCTGCGAATCGGGACGGCAGAGTCCCTTTTCATGAGCGTTCTCTCCCCCATCCTTCCCCAGTTCCACCGCCGCTGTCCTCAGGTGGAGACCATTATCCACACCGGGAGGATTGCCCAGCTCTTTGAGATGATTCAGCAGAACGATGTGGACCTTCTCTTTTTCCTGGACAAAAAGACCCACTCCCCCCAGTGGGTCAAGGTGTTTGAGCGTCCAGAGCCCATCCTGTTTGTGGCCCCTGCCGGTCATCCTCTGGCGGGGAAAAAGAAAATCCCTCTGGAGCGGGCTTTGGAGGAGCCTTTTCTTCTCACCGAGAGAGGGGTCAGCTACCGGTACGACCTGGAACAGCTGGTGGCCAGCCGGGGGCTGGAGCTGCGGCCTTTTCTGGAGACCGGAAACACGGACATGATCGTCCGTATTCTGCTGGAGGAGGGCGGGATTTCCTTCCTGCCCCGGTATGTGGTACAGCCTGCCATCCGGGCGGGACGGCTGGCAGCTCTGGACCTGGACTGCCCCTCTATGGAGATGTGGAGCCAGCTGGTCTACCACAAAAACAAGTGGATCACTCCCCAGATGGAAATTTTCATCCGGATGCTGAAGGAGCTGCTGGACAAAAAATAAAGAAATCCGGCCCGGTGCGTACTGCATCGGGCCGGGTTTCTTTTATAAGGGGAATAAACAACACGAAAAAAGCTGGTTAATAAATCATTTCATTTTTACGGAATTCCCGCCACACATTCTCGAAGAAGTCGTCCTCCTCAGGGATAGGCCGGGGGCTCCGCCACTCAATATGGCAGTCCTCTCCCTCATACCACAGTTCCTGAATGAGACTTCCCTTCCCCTCCGCCAAAGCGAAGGTGAACGCATCGGGGAGCTGGGAGTAGGGTTTCCGGCCCTGAGGGTCGGTGTAAAGGGCGCTGCCCCGGCTTTTGCCGCCCTGGGTCACATAGTCCTCCATGGCGGTCAGGTAAGCGCCCTGGCTGATAAGCATGTCCCGCAGCCGGTAGACCTGGGACAGTTCCACCTGGCTGGCTGCCTTGACCTTTTGGGCAAACTCCTTTTGCAGTTCCCCCACCTGGGCAGCGTAGTTCCGAATCTGCTCCGGGTCACGGATGGCGGCGCCCCACTGGCTCATACTCCGGGCGGCATCCTGCCACAGTTCCTTCACATTACCCTTTTCCCCCATAGCGGCATCTGCCAGGGCTCCCATCCGGTTCAATGCATCGGCAGCCAGTTCCCGGAAATCTCCTTCCGGTTCTCCCTGGCGGCGGGCGGCAATATACTGGGCGGCACGGGTGCTGCCCACCTGCCCCGCATTGAGGGCGGTGCCGCCGGGACGGTAGACCCCATGGCTGGCAGCTACCTCGCCCACGGCGAAGAAGCCTTCCAGGTTGGTCTGCCACCAGCAGTCGATGGCAAGGCCTCCGTTATTATGCTGGGCGCAGAGGGCGATTTCCAAAGGCTGGGTATACAGGTCCACCCCTTTGTCCCTGTAGAAGTCAATGGCAGGCTGGTTCATCTGGGCCAGCCGCTGGATGGGAGTGCCGAAACAGGCTCCCGCCCGCCGGAGATATTCCAGCGCCTCGGCGGGGAGGTCCTCATACTTGAAGTTTCCTCCCACCGGGTTGGTGCGGTAGTCCAGGTAGACCTTCCGGCCCTTGCAGGTTTCCAGGTAGACCAGAATATCCAGGATGGAGCTGCCTCCCTCCACCTTCCGCACATCAAAGGGCCACTGGTAGCCTTTCAGGAAAAGCTTACCCAGCATATCCTCCGGCCGGGTGAAGAAGTCCATAAGGAACTCCCGCTCGTTGCTTCCGTCCGGCAGAGCGGAATAGACCCGGGGCAGCACCTGCATATAGGTGCCGGACACATTCCAACGGGGTTGTACCGAGGCCAGGCCATACTGCCATTCGGTCAGGTTCTTTCCCCGGACTCCTGCTTCCAGGGCCAGTCCGGTGGCTCCGTACTGGCTGAAGGGATAGACACTGTCGGCGTACATGCCTGCCGGGCCGCCCGTGGCATAAACCACATTTTTGCACCGGACCAGCACAAACCGGTCTTCGTCCTTCTGGGCGGTCACATTCAGGCAGAGCAGGCCCCTGACCTGACTGCCGTCACTGATGATTTTAATGACCTGGGTCTTGTCCAAAAGGGGAATTCCCAGGTCCTGAACTGCCTGTTCCAGCCGTTCAGTCATCTGTTTGCTGGTGTAGGGTCCCACGCTGGTGGCACGGCGGCGGGGGTCATGGTCGGTCTTATACCCCACATACTCCCCATACCGGTTCCGGGGGAAGGGTACCCCCAGTTCCACCAGTTTCAGGAAACACTGTGCGGAAAGAGCCGCCTCGCACAGGGCGATATCTCCATCCACACACTGGCCCTCGAACAGGGTCCGGGCCATCTCCCCCACGCTGTCCGGCTCCCCTCCGGACAAGGTGAGCTTGTAGTAGGTCTGCTTGTCGCTGCCGGTATTCCGGCTGGTGCCTCCTACCCGGTTTTCGGTAAGGATGAGAATGTCCCTCTGGCCCAGCTGCCAGAGCCGGTGGGCAGCGTTATACCCGGCTGCCCCCGTGCCTACCACGGCAGTATTGCAGGTGTATACCCGGGCGGTATAGTTACCGGCGGAAAAAATTTCCGGTTCTCTCACGGCAGTCCGCCTCCTTTACAGTCTCTGAATATGGAATCCTCCATCCACATCAATATAGTTGCCGGTGGTGTAGGCGAACTTGTCACTGCACAGGGCGCTGACAGCCCCGGCCACATCCTCGGGAGTGCCCCACCGGGCGATGGGGAAGGTTCCCTTGGCGATCAGGTCGTCATACTTGGCCTGAACGGTGCTGGTCATATCGGTGGCAATGACACCGGGACGCACCTCATTGACCAGGATCCCCTCGGAAGCCAGACGGTCCGCATACAGGGTGGTGAGCATGGAAACCCCCGCCTTGGAGACACAGTACTCGCCCCGGCTGGTGGAGGAAACCACGGCGCTGCAGCTGGACACATTGACGATAACGCCCTTCCGCCCGTCCAGAGGTTCCTGGCGAATCATCTGGTTGGCGACCAGCTGGGTGAGGAACATATTTCCCTTGGTGTTGATCTCCACCACATAGTCAAAGCTTTCCTCGGTCATTTCCAGCAGGTCGGCCCGGACTTTGGGGGCTACCCCGGCATTGTTGACCAGGGCATCCACCCGGCCAAAGGCGGCCAGAGCGCCTTCCAGAATCTTTTTCCGGTCCTCACTGCTGCCGATATTGGCCTGGACATAGGCGCAGTCGATTCCCAGTTCCTTAAGGGAATCCAGGGCTGCCTGGTTTTTCTCCTGGGGGCCGGTGGCTACCATGACAATGTTGTATCCGTCCAGGCCCAGCTGTTTGGCAATGGCAAAGCCAATTCCCCGGCTGGAGCCGGTTACAATGGCAGTTTTTTTCATAGAATACTCTCCTCCTCAGCCCCGGAAGTTGGCGGGCTGTGTCTTTTTGATTTCCAAAAATTCTTTATAGAAGGGCATGAAGGTGGCGTTGTCCCGGATGACACAGCCGGTAGGCTTGTGGGCCCGGATCAGGTCCCCGCATTTGCCGCAGGTCAGGCAGACCCGGCTCGGGTCGATCCGTCCCTGACGAATGATCTCATTGGCAAAGTCCGGGTCTGCAAAGGCCATCCGCCCAAACAGCATTCCGTCGCAGAGCCCCTGTTCCACCGCTCCCGCAGTGAACAGGTCGGCATACTGACGCAGGTAGGTGGGGGCGGAAGCCCAGATCACCATTTCCGGCACTGCCTTTTTCACCGTTCCGATTCCCTGGATCATCCGGTCCAGTCCCACAAAGGGGTGTTCATCCGGCTGATATTTGCCCATGTCATAGGGCCGGGTCACATGGGTGGTGGCGTAGGGATTGCCCATGGTCAGGTCTATCATGGACAGGCCCAGCTCCTCATGGAGTTCCCTGACCAGCCGGACAGGCTCGGTCAAATCGGGGGTCAGGCCGCTGTCCGGGCTGACTCCGAATCCGTAAGGGTAAGCATACCCGTCATAGATTCCCAGACGGCTGGTGACCATGAAATGGTCATCCTCATACACCTTGGCGGCCCGGATTCCGTTTTTCAGCAGCCGGGTCCGGTTCTCGTAGCTTCCTCCGTACATTCCCTGCCGGTTATAAGCGGAGGAGAGTTCCGCCAGCAAATACCCATGGCAGGACTTGATGTCCACGGCGTCAAATCCGGCTTCCTTGGCCAGCCGGGCGGCTTCCCCGAACTTTTCTTCCAGCCCTTTCAGGTAATCGTCCGAGACGATGCAGGAATCATCTGCTGCCCGGTACTGTTCCAGTTCCGGATGCCGGTAGGCAATCATGGGAGCAGGCTTATTGTCCGGGTTGGAGTACCGTCCGCTGTGGTTGGCCTGCATGATCAGGTAGGGTGCGTAGCCGTTGGCCTTCAGCCCTGCTTCCTTCACGGCGGCGGTAAGCTTTTTATAGCTTTCCAGGGTGTCCCGGGTAAGGAGCAGCTGGGTGCGGGAGGAACGGCCCTCCTCCACAATGGAGATGGCCTCGAACCAGATGACGGCGCTGCCGCCCTCTGCCTCCCGGATATACCGGCGGTAGGTGTACTCGGAGGGGGAACCATCCGGCAGGGAGTCCGCGCCCTCCATGGGGGCAATGCCCAGACGGTTGGGGAAGGTGACCTTTCCCGCAGTGAGAGGCGTTTTCAGGATACCTGTTTCCTTTGCAAAGGGAAGGTTCAGCCCCAATTCCTCCGCTTTAGCCTTTACCTCATCCAGGGATTGATAATGGAATTTTTCGTGTGCCATATTTTTTCCTTTCTCGTCCGGTCAGGGCTTTACAACTACCTTGACGCTGCCGCTCTTACCATCCAGGGCAGTGTCCAGGGCTTCCTGGAGCCGGTCCAGGGGGAAGGTGTGGGTAACGAATTTTTCCAGAGGAATGTCCCGGGCGGCGGCAATGGCAATGGGGAAATCCCAGCAATAGCCCTGTGCGCCCTGAATTTTGATCTCGTGGGTGACCAGACGGCTGGCGGGGAATTCCACCTGAGGCTTCTCGTAGATGCCCACCACGGTGGCGGTGCCGTTCCGTTTCAGGGTCATAATAGCCTGGATAAAGCAGCTTTCCCGGCCTACGCACTCGAAGCTCTTATCTACGCCCTTGCCCCCGGTGATACGGGCCACGGCTTCCTCCAGGTCCTCTTTGCCGCTGTTGACCGCATGGGTGGCGCCCACCTGCAACGCCAGTTCCAGACGGCTGTCCGAGAAATCGGCGATAATGATCTGGGCTGCACCGCTCCGGCGGCACATGGCAGCCACCATCATTCCGATGGCGCCTGCTCCGATGATAAGAACGGTCTCGCCCAGCCGGATATCTGCACGGCGGACGGCGTGGGTAGCCACAGACAAGGGCTCAATGAGGGAACCGGTCTCGTAGGTCAGGTAGTCGGGCAGCTCATATACATAAGGCTCCTTGACCACCACATAGTCTGCCATGGCCCCGTCCCCGTTCCGGTAGGTAAAGCTGATATGCTCACAGTAGCCATACTGGCCGTGGCGGCAGGCATCACACTTGCCGCAGACGATACAGGGCTCTACCGTGACCCGCTGGCCCACCTGGACCTTGGTCACACCGCTGCCCACGGCAGCCACATCTCCTGAGAACTCGTGGCCGATGGTCACCGGCAGAGGGGCGGAGGGGTGCAGACCCCGGGCAATATGCAGGTCGCTGCCGCAGATGGCACTGGCCTTTACCTTTACCAGCACCTCGTCCTCCTTAAGCTCAGGAACCGGCCGCTCCAGAAAATGTACTTTAAAAGGTTCGTATACTTCTCCAATGCGATTCATCAGCTGCATGGAAAAAACCTCCTTCCATAGGTGAGAGGAAAAGAAATATTGTTCAGAAATAACGGCGCAGGAAATCAATTCCCCGCCGGGCCACCTCATCGGGCTGAGGATGGACATGAGTCCAGCTGGCATCCAGTCCGCCGGGTGCAAACGTTTCCATAGTCACATGACCGGGGTAATTTTTCTCTTTCAGGAGGGGGAGTACCCTGTTCCAGGGCAAAATTCCCTCTCCGGGACCGCCCCGGTTATTGGCACAGGCATGGAAATGGTACACCTTTCCCGAATCCAGGGCCTTTTCCAGGGAGGCAATCAGGTCTGCCTCCTCCAGGCAGGCGTGGAAGGTGTCGTAGTGAAGTCCCAGATTGGGGCTGTCCACATCCCGAACCATGGCCAGGCCCTGGTCCACCGTATTGACCACACTGGTCCGGTACCGGCAAAGGGGTTCAATGGCCAGTTTGATTCCCCGCTCCCCTGCCCTGCGGGAGAGTTCCTGCAATCCGGTGACGGCCAGTTCCCATTCCCGCTCCTTCTCCCCCGGGGGAAGGGCATGGCGCTTTCCCCCTCCCGCATAGAGAGGGCCGGCCAGCACCGAAGCCTCTATCCGGGCTCCGGTTTCCAGGCATTGGGTCAGATACTCCATGGTATAGGCCCGCACCTGGGGGTCAAAGCTGGACAGGTCCTTCCCCGGTCCCAGGGCAGCGCAGAGGGTGACTCCCAGGCCCAGGTCCCGAATCTCCTGTTCCAGTTCCGGGATAGGCTGGGTGGTGGTCATGGGCAGTTCCACAGCGGTAAAGCCCATCTCTGCCGCCCGGGTGGGCAGGCCCACACAATCCCGGGACAAGGCCGGGACCCAGTTCCAAAGGTTGATTCCCAAATAGTTCATAGGCGCACTCTCCCAGGGGGTGTGCCCGGATGCCGGTCAGCCGGCGGAACGGCGGAGAATCAGGTCCGTATTCAGGATGATCCGTTCCGGTTTGGGCAGTACCCCATTCTTTTCTTTGTATTCAATTTGTCGGATCAGGCTGTTGGCGGCGGCCACTCCCATCTCGTACAGGTGCTGGGAAATGGTGGTAAGGGGCGGCTCCACCATGGAAGCCATGCTTACATCGTCCACTCCGATGACCGCTACATCCTCCGGGATGCGCAGTCCCAAATCGTGGAGGGCGTGCATGACCACAAAAGCCTTGGGGTCGCTGGCGCAGAAGATGGCATCGGGCGGGTCCTGACGGCTCATAAGGTCCTTGGTCTGATAGTAGAGACTGTTGTTCCCTCCGATATCGTGGATGATCCGGTCCTCCCGGCATTCAAACCCGTTATCTTCCAAAGCCTGACGATAACCCCGGCCCCGTTCCCGGTAGAGAAGCAGGTCTTCGGTGCCCTGGGCCAGGGCGATCCGCTTCCGCCCGGTCCGGATAAGGTACCGGGTAGCATTGTACCCTACCTGGAAGTTGTCGGTGGCTACCGTATCAATGGTTCCTATATCCCGTTCCTCAAAACGGTTGACCAGAACCAGAGGATACCCTTCCTCCCGGAGGCCCCGGATATGAGCTGCCTCCCCGGCGATGGAGCAGACGATAAATCCGTCGATCCACCGCATTTTCATGGTCTCTATGTAAGCCTTTTCCACTGCTGCATCCTCGTCGGTGTTGCAGAGGAAAACCGTAAGGCCATTCCGGCGGAGGGTATCCTCGATTCCCCTGGTCAGTTTGGGGAACATCATATTCTCAATGGAGGGGATCATCAGGCAAACCGTATTGCTCCGGCCCATTTTCAGGCTCTGGGCCAGGGCATTGGGCTGGTAGTTGGTCTGGCGTATGGCTTTGAGCACGATTTCTCTTGTCTCTGCATTCACATAGGACTTCCCGTTGAGCACACGGGAAACGGTGCTTACCGAAACGCCGGCCAATGCGGCTACCTGTTTAAGATTCATGGCGACCCCCTGGTTTTACTATTTTTTCCTTAGAACCCTTTCACAGGCGTCTGCCGGGAATCAGTCCTGATCCCAGTAGACGGTAGCGCCCCGGTGAGCAGAGGTGCAGTTCTTCCGGTAGAGCTGGAGCCAGCCGGTGGCGGGCTTGATCACAGGCTTCCACTGAGCCTTCCGGGCAGCCAGTTCTTCCTCCCTTACATCCACATTGAGGGTTCTGTTTTCAATATCAATATACACCATATCGCCATTTTGAATCAACGCCAAATTTCCGCCCTCATAGGCTTCGGGGGCCACATGGCCGATGGCAAGGCCGCCAGTGGCACCGCTGAACCGGCCATCGGAGACCAGTGCGATTTGGGTGCCCAGGCCCTTGCCCAGCACCGCAGCCATAAAGGTTTCCATGTGGGGCATTCCGGGGCTTCCCTTGGGACCCTCGTACCGGATGATGACCACATCCCCGGCCACGATCTCGTCCTTCAGGATGGCATGCCAGGCGTCGTCCTGGGAGTCATAGCACTTGGCGGGGCCGCTGAACTTCCAGGCGGCAGGGTCCACGGCGCTGAACTTGACAATGGCGCTGTCGGTGCCAATATTGCCATGGAGCACAGCCAGACCGCCCTGCTCATGGATGGGGTCACTGACAGGATGGATGACATCCGGGTTCTTGTTCTCGGCCCGTGCGGCCTTCTCGCCCAGGGTGCCGAACATACCCTTGGCCTGGGTGTCCACCTTTCCGGCGGCGGCCAGTTCCTTGATGACGGCGCCCAGGCCGCCTGCTGCCTCAAACTCCTCCATGGTGTAGGTGGGATGGTTGGGATAGATGGTGCTGAGGACCGGCACTTCCCGGCTGATGGCATCGAAGGTCTCGGGGGTGATGTCAAAGTGAGCCTGACGGGCCAGGGCGGGAATATGGAGCATACTGTTGGTGCTGCCGCCGGTAGCCATCATGTACCGGACCACATTCTCAAAGCTGGACTGGGTCAGAATATCCCGGGGCCGCAGTTCAGCCTTCCAGGCTTCCATTACCTGACGGGCTGCCTGGCGGGCCAGGTCATGCCACTTTTCGGTCTGGCTCCGGCAGCTGGCGTTGTCGTGGGGGGTAAAGCCCAGCACCTCGGCCATGGCGCACATGGTGTTGGCGGTGCCCATGAAGGGGCAGGCGCCGGGGGTGGGGCAGGCGTTCCGGACCACATCCTTGTATTCCTCCCGGGTGATGCTGCCCTCAATGTAGGCGGCATAGGCCTGTTTGGTGTGGGTCAGGGTGATCATCCGTCCGTCAGAGCGGTGACCGGCAGCCATATATCCGCCGGTGAACATGACGGTGGGAATATTTACCCGGAGCGCGCCCATGAGCATGCCGGGAACCACCTTGTCGCAGGTAGCCATAATGACCATGCCTTCCAGCATATTCAGCTCGGCCACAGTCTCCACCTCGCTGGAGACCAGGTCACGGGTGGGCAGGGTGTACCGGTCACCGGGGGTGTTGCTGCAGATACCGTCACAAATGCCGGTAATGGGCAGCTCCAGGGCCAGGCCGCCGGCCTTGTAGATTTCCTCCTTCATCTCGGCAATGAGATTCTTGTCAAAGGGGAAATGGCCGGGATTCATCTCGTTCCAGGTGTTCACCAGGCCGATGATGGGCCGCTTGGCGTCCTCCTCCGAGATTCCCATGGCGTAAAGCAATGTATTGCGATGGTCCAGGGATTCTTCGTTCCACTCACGGATCATATAATTTCCTCGCTTTCTGTTACTTCTGCATAAGATGGATGGCAAAGCCGCCGATCTCCTCCCGGCTGTAAATTACCAGGGGCCGGCCATCCGGCAGCCATTTGATGGAGGAATCGTCAAAGGCAAAGCCTTTTTCCTCCAGGTACTGACGGGCGGCGGGCAGGTCGGAGGTTGCCAGGGCAATGTGTCCGTGGGTCCCCCGGCCGGAAGATTTCAGCCATTCTATCTGGGTTCCGGTAAACCGGGCATCGGCGCTTTCCTTGGCCGGATTCACCTCCAGGCCGAAGAGGGCGGAAAACAGGCCGGCACAGGCCATTGCCTGAGCCTCGTCCCCGCAGTTCACCCCCAGGTGGGCAATCTGAAAATCAGGGGTAAAGGCCATGGTTTTAACCTCCCAGGTAAGCCTTCCGGACCGCATCGGAGCGGAGCAGTTCCTCTCCGGAGCCGGACAGGTTGATCTTGCCGTTTTCCAGCACATAGGCGTAATCGCAGATGCCCAGGGCCTTCCGGGCGTTCTGTTCTACCAGAAGGACGGTAATGCCGGAGTCCCGTATCTCCCGGATCAGGTCGTAGATCTGGTTGACAATAATGGGAGCCAGACCCATGGAGGGCTCATCCAGCAGCAGAATTTTTGGCCGGGACATCAGGCCCCGGGCTACTGCCAGCATCTGCTGCTCGCCACCGGAGAGGGTTCCGGCAAACTGGTCTTTCCGGCTTTCCAGAATGGGGAACCGTTTATACTGGTCCTGAAGGTCCTTTTCCAGGTCGGCGCCCTTGAACAGGTAACCGCCTACCAGCAGATTGTCCCGGATGGTCAGGCCGGAGAAGCATTTACGGCCTTCCGGTACATGGACCACGCCGGCGCCCACGATTTTACTGGGCTTTCTGGGAAGGGGCTGGCCCTCGAATTCAATGGCCCCCGCCTTGGGCTTTACCAGGCCCGAGATGGTACGCAGGAGGGTGGTTTTCCCGGCGCCGTTGGCCCCGATGATGGAGACGATCTGACCTTTCTCCACCTGGATGTCAATGCCCCGCAGGGCATCCACATGACCGTAGCTTACAGCCAGGTCTTTCACTTTCAGCATGGGTTCCATCCTTATTCCTCCTTGCCCAGATAGGCCTCGATGACCTGGGGATTATGCTGCACCTCTTCGGGAGTGCCCACGGCAATGGTCTCACCAAAGTTCTGTACATGGATCTTGTGGGAAATGCTCATGACCAGCTCCAGCCGGTGCTCAATGAGCAGGATTCCGAAGCCGATTTCCCGGGAAATGCGTTGGATCAGCTCGGTCAGCTCGCCCACCTCGGTAGGGTTCAGACCGGCGGCAGGCTCGTCCAGCAGCAGGATCTTGGGCTCGCACATAAGAGCCCGGGCAATCTCGATCCGGCGCTGCATACCGTAGGACAGGTTTTCGGGCCGTTCCCGCAGATAATCCTTCATCCCCACGATCTCCAGGTATTTCTCACACAGTTCCCGGCCCCGCTTTTCCTCGGCCCGGCGCTTGGGAGTGGGCAGCAGCCCGCCGATAATGCCATACTGGCTCTGAGGGTCGAAGGCGCACATGACATTTTCCTCCACCGTCAATCCCTTGAACAGACGGATGTTCTGGAAGGTACGCCCCATGCCCAGCCGGGTGATTTTGTGCTGTTCCAGTTTGGTGATGTCCTGGCCGTCCAGGATAACAGTGCCCTGGTCGGGGGTGTATACACCGGAAATGGTATTGAAAATAGTGGTTTTGCCGGCGCCGTTGGGGCCGATGATTCCGTGAATTTCTCCGGCGTTGGCCTCAATGGAGAAGTCCTGGATGGCCTTGACGCCGCCGAAACTTTTATAAATATGTTTTACTTCCAGCAATGCCATGGCTCAGCCCTCCTTTTTGGCGCCGAATTTGTTGCGGACCCGGGCCACGGTCTCCCGGATATGGCGGGGGGTCAGCTCCCATTCACCCAACAGGCCGGAAGGCTTGAAGTTGAGGATGATGAGGACCAGGATCGCATAGATAACATAACGATAGTTCTGCATGCTCCGGAGCACCTGGGGCAGAGCGCTGAGGATGAAGGCGCCCAGGGTGGAACCAGTCAGGCTGTTTACGCCGCCGAAGAAGACCATGATGACCCAGTCGGCGCTCTTTTTCCAGCCGAAGCCGGTGGGGTCCACATAGGACATATAGAAGGCGTAGAGAACGCCGGAGTAGCTGGTGAGGGCCACGCTGAGGAGGAATGCCACCATCTTGATCCGGGTGACATGGATGCCCATGGCCTTGGCTGCCAGCTCGTCCCCCTTGAGGGCGATGCACTGACGGCCGTATTTGCTGGTTTTGAAGAAAGCTGCCAGGGCGATGGCGATAATGGCGGAGACCAGCGCCATGGTCAGGGTAACTTTCCGGGGAATGCCGGTGAGACCGGAAGCGCCGCCGGTGAGGGTGGTCATCCGGTTGAGCAGAGCCGCAATGGCTTCACCGAAGCCCAAGGTGACCAGTGATATGTAGTCCCGGCGCAGGCGAACCACCGGATAGCCGATCAGATAACCGATTCCGGTTGCCATGACCACTGCAATGAGAGCCGCCAGGAAGAAAGGAATGTGGGTACGGATGACCAGAATTCCCGAGGCATAGGCCCCGATGGCCATGAAGGCCGCCTGGCCCAAGCTGAACATTCCGGTAAGACCGGTGAGTACATAGATCCCAGCCACTGCAATGAGGGTAATGCAGACCTGGGTAAGAACATTCGAGATAAGTGCGTTCATAAAAAGTGGTCCCTCCTTATGCCTTTTCCTGTACGTTGCTGCCCGCAATGCCCTGGGGACGGATGAGCAGGAACACCAGCATGACGCCAAACACAGCGATGGTGGAATAGCCGGAGCCAAGCACAGCCAGCAGAATGGTTTCCAGAATGCCCAGGAGCAGAGCGCCTACCACAGCGCCGGTCAGGCTGCCCAGACCGCCGATAACGGAAGCAATGAAGCCCTTTACCACCAGGCTGCCCAGGGTGGGATAGAGGGTGTACTTGATACCCAGGAAAACACCGGCGAATCCGGCCAGAATGCCGGATACTACGAAGGCAACCTGGATGATACGGGTGGAATCGATACCCATAAGCTGTGCGGTATCCCGGTCAAAGGAGACAGCCCGCAGAGCCCGGCCGATCCGGGTCTTCTGGATGATGAAGGCCAGCACCAGCAGGGCCACGGCACTGATGGCGAACATGACCAGGTCGCTGGTAGAGATGACCAGAGAACCTACCCCTACGGTGGGTTCTGCAAAGAAGGAGGGGAAGTTGAAGAAGTTGGAACCTGCTTTTATGGTAACAAGGCCCTCATACAAAGTTCCCAGGGTGATGGAAGAAACAAAGAAGTAAGTGGGGGCCGAGTGATTTTTCAAAATTCGGCGGAATCCGACAAACTCACCGAACAATGCGATGAGGGCACCTGCCAAACCGGCCACTGCCAGGGTGGGTACCAGGCCCATCCCTTTGCTGGAAACCAGGAAATACGCAACGAACGCAGCTGCCGTCATGGTGGCACCGTGCGAGAAGTTTGAAAATTTCAGAATATTGAAGATAAGCGCAAACCCGGTGGCAATCAGGGCATAGATGGAGCCGGTGGCGATGCCGTTGATGATGACTTGCAGCGACATAAGATTTTGCCTCCTAAAAAGCACAGGCGGCCCCCGCCTTGTGCGAAGGATCGGTGCGGGGGCCGCCTGGTTTATTGCATTTATGCGGGGATCAACCTGCGAACTCTTCCAGCATTACGGGAGTCTGGTTGTCGTAGGTGTACATGAACATGCCCATTCCGTCGGGCATATGAGTCTCGGGGCTCATGGTCAGGGTGCCGGTGAGGCCCTTGAAGTCCTTAACATTGGCAATGGCATCGGTGAGGGCGGCGGGATCTTCCAGGCCTACCTCTTCAATGCACTGCTTGGCTACCATAACTGCATCGTAGCCCAGGAAGTACTTGTTGGGAGCGCTGACGGTATCCTCGATCTCTGCAATACGGGAAGCAGTCTCGGGGTCCTCAGTGTTGATGTTGTTGATGTAGTATACATTGGAGCAGTCGCCGCCGTAAATGGTGTTGAAGTTGGGAGCTGCGTCCAGACCGTTGATGATCTTGCCTTCATAGCCCAGTTCGTTGGCTGCGGTAACGATGGCAACCAGCTGCTGAGTGTAGTTGGGGCAGTAGATAGCGTCTACATTGGCCTTTACCAGAGGCTGGAGCAGGGTCTTGTAGTCGGTATCGGCAGCGCCGAAGGGGATGATCATGTCGTCGGCCACGGTGATGCCGTCCTCAGCCAGACGATCCAGGAAGGGGTCCAGCAGAGACACGGAGTAGGAGTTCTCCTGGTTGTACAGAACACCGAAGGTCTTGAGACCGTTCTTCAGTGCGAAGGAAGCCATAATGTCACCCTGGGTGGTGGCGCTGGGCTGGAGGCAGAACATATTCTTGTAGGGGGTTCCGTCTTCCTTCAGCTGGCAGGCAGGGTCAAGAGCGAATCCCATAACGGGAACATCGTAGCCCTCGCTGGTCTCCTTGATGGCGTTGGCAATGTTGGCAACGGGAGGTCCAATGATGAGAGATACATTATCTACGGTAACGGCGGTGATGTAGGCGTTAACAGCCTCGGTCACATCGCCCTTGGTGTCATAGGTCTTCATGACAACGGTCTTGCCGTCAATGCCGCCGTTGGCATTGATTTCTTCCACCGCTGCCTTGGCACCGGCTTCAACGGACATGCCCAGAGAAGAGGTGCTGCCGGTGATGTCCTGCAGGCAGCCGATGAGGATCTCGCCGCCCTCTTCGCCGCCGGTCTCTCCGGCAGGAGCAGCAGTCTCGCCGCCCTGAGGTTCAGTGGTATCGGTTGTGTTACCGCAAGCCACCAGGCTGAGTGCCAGAACGATGGCCAGCGCAAGCGCTAAAAGTCGTTTCATGTGAATTCTCCTTCGTTTCTAATGTGTTTTTCAAAGGGGTATCTAATCCTTCTGTAGCTGAAAATATCCTCCTTTCTTCGTATTTTAACCGGTCCCTCCGGGGGGAAAGCGGTTGACCACAGAGGTTCCGGTTCAGCTGCTTCTTTTCTTTTGCAAACGATTGCAAAAGCGTTAAAAAATAAATTTCTGGCGTTTTGACTAATTTTCAAGAAAAACGGCAGAAATATTCTGGTTACAAGGATAAGACAGAATCCCAGGATTGTCAATATGAGCCTCCAAAATTCGACTTTTCCCACAAATTTTGATATGAAAATATTTGCAAAACGACCAGTAACCCGGGATTTTCCCTTTTATAAATCGTACTTATCCGGCAAAAAAGGCAGACAGAAAACCCCTAAAACCGCTTTCGGGCCAGAAAAACAGACAAGACCGGCGGCTCTTTTCCGAGGCTTGTCTGTTCGCCAAAGCACACAAAACAAAAAGGACAAATCAAGCAAACCGCCTAATTTGTCCTTTATCGTTATTCTTTGATTACCATCGGGGAAGGAATTGCGCCCGGTCAGCGTTGCCTCCCCGGTCTTTTTCCTTGGGTTACCGGGATTCTATTTCAGCCGGGCCTATATAGACCCGCAGTCCGGTAAGATTTTCCACTTCCAGGGCAGAGAAGTGGTTGTAAAAATAGGCATTCATCCAGACCACTTCCCCGTTCCGGAGATAATAGTAGTACTGGGGTTTGTCCGGTTCGGCCGGGTTCAGGTCGTGGAAGTCATAGGATATCTCATACTCCGCACCGTCCGCCCCGGTAAAGGTGTAATGCCACACATCCCCTTCCACCGGGATTCCCTCCCGGGAAAGGACCTGGTACAGGGTGCCGAAGCTGACCCCGTAAGCGTACCGGTTGGCGATCAGGTCCGTGTAAAGCCGGGGCATCTCACTGTCCTGGTCATAAATTCCCAGCCGATAGCCGCTGGCCGAAATCACCCGGTCCAGCTCCTCCTGAGTAAACTGTTCCAGCCCGCCCAGCTGATATTCCAGGCAGCAGTAGGCCATATTGGCCACCGCATCGTCCAGCACATAGGGATAGAGCCCGGTGACACTGCCCTGTGTATCTCCGTCGTCCACCGGGTAGCTGTACTCGCCCTCTCCCTCGGTCACGCTTCGGAGCGGGAATTCCATTTCCAGGCAGAAGGGCAGGTTATACTCTTCCCCATATCCCACGGAAGTGACAAACTGCCCAAACTCCACCAGCCGGTCAAACTGTTCTTCCAGTTCCTCCCGGGTGGAAAAGCCGGCTTTGACGGTGGAATAAAGGGCGCCGTCCCACCAGTTTTCTTCCAGAACCAGCTCCGGTCCCAGGCCGTATTCTCCCGCCAGCCAGGAAAGGAGGGCCGCCTCATAATCATCCCGCAGGTAGTTGGCCATGCTCTCCATTCCCCAGTAGTAGTTATCCACCACCCGGAACTGCAGGCCGTTTTCCTTCAGGGTAACGGTCCACTGGAAGTCGGTATATCCGTCCTCCCCCTCCACTTCCTGAGGCCGGTCCGACACCCGGAAGTCGGTAAGGGCGTACTGTTCCACCAGATATTCCTCAATGTCCTCCCGGTCATGGTGCTCGGTACAGCCGGCCAGAAGGAGCGCTGCCAGACAGAGAAAGAGAACCGCCAGCTTTTTCATCAGGACAGCCACCTCTTTTCAGAAGTCAGGAGGATTTTTCCTCCTCCGGTATGGGCAGAGGGATCTCGGGCATGAGTTCCCGGGAAATAATGTGAAGCATCTCCTCCAGGTGGGCCACCTCCTGGGGCGAAAACCGCTCCTGAATCCGTTCCATAACCGTGGAGAGATAGTTATAGCTGATGTTATAGTAATCCACATATTTCTGGGTCGCCACCAGGTGATACTCCCGCCGGTCGGTCTCGGACCGGACCTTTTTCAGGTAGCCTTTCTGAATCAGGCTGTTCACCTTGTAGGCCGCATTGGGGGAAGAGATTTGCACAAAGGAAGCGAACTCATTTACAGTAGGGCTGCCCAATGCCTGGATAATTTCCATGCAGAAGGTCTCCACCGCCGAAAGGCTGGCCTCCCGGGTCTGGAACCGGCTGAACACCTTTTGGTAAAAGTGCAGTTTGAATTTGGAATACACCTCGGCAAACGCAGAGTCCAGCACATCCCACAACCCCTTTATCTCCAGAATTACGACTGTCCATACCATAAGGCACCGCCTTATGGTATTTGTCATTTTTTTCGGTTGCCCCGCAAGGGGCGAGGAAAAAGACAATTAAATAAAACCTGTATAATAGCCGCTTTGCGGCTATTATACCACACCTTATTGAAAAAAATCAATCAATGGCGAAGGTCAGCTCTGCGCTGGCCGCCACCTTGCCGTCCACTCTGGCAACCGCTTTTCCGATTCCCACCGGGCCCCGGCGGGCGGTCAGCTCACATTCCAGTTCCAGCACATCCCCGGGCACCACCTGGCGGCGGAACCGGGCATTTTTTACCCCGCCAAAGAGGACCACCTTTCCCTTATTCTCCTCCTGGGTCAGGATAGCCACCGCTCCCACCTGGGCCATGGCTTCCAGGATAAGCACTCCGGGCATCACATGGCGCCGGGGAAAGTGTCCGCAGAAAAACTGCTCGTTGACGGTGACGCACTTCCGGCCCTTGGCGGATACCCCCGGCTCACATTCAGTGATCCGGTCCACCAGCTGAAAGGGAAAGCGGTGGGGCAGGATCTCCATGATTTCGTTGGAATTGAAGGTCATTTTATTCTTCCTCCCATTTCTTCAAAAGCAGGCTGGCGTTGTGTCCCCCAAAGCCCAGGGAATTGCTCATGGCATAGTGAATCTCCTGCTGGCGGCCCTCCCCCGGCACAATGTCCAGGTCGCAGGCAGGGTCGGGATTCTGATAATGGATGGTGGCAGGGATGAACCCCTCCTCCAGAGCCTTGGCGGTGAAGATGGCCTCCACCGCACCGGAAGCTCCCAGCAGATGTCCGGTCATGGACTTGGTACTGCTCATGGCCAGCTTATGGGCATGGTCCCCGAAAGCCAGCTTGACGGCGGCAGTCTCTCCCGCATCGTTCATGGGGGTGGAAGTGCCGTGGGCGTTGATGTAGTCCACCTGGTCAGGGTTCACCCCTCCGTCCCGGAGGGCCTGGGTCATGGCGGCAGCCGCCCCCGACCCGTCGGGGCAGGGTGCGGTAATATGATGGGCGTCACAGCTGGCCCCGTAGCCCACTACCTCGGCCAGAATATGAGCGCCCCGGGCCTGAGCGTGGGACAGCTCCTCCAGCACCAGGGCTCCGGCGCCCTCCCCCATGACAAAGCCGCTCCGGTCCTTGTCAAAGGGGATGGATGCCCGGAGAGGGTCATTCCCTGTATGAAGGGCATGCATGGAGGTGAATCCTCCCATGGCCAGAGGGGTGATGGCGGCCTCGGAACCGCCGCAGAGGGCCACCTGGGCATAACCGTCCCGGATATGCCGGAAGGCGTCCCCCACCCCGTTGGCGCCGGAAGCACAGGCAGTGACAGGGCAGGTGCACATTCCCTTAAATCCGAACCGGATGGCAATGTTCCCCGCCGCCATGTTGGAGATAGTCATAGGGATAAAGAAGGGAGAGACCCGGTCATATCCCTTCTCGTTTCCCTTGAGGCATTCGCTCTGGGTAGTGGAGAATCCCCCAATGCCGCTGGCGAAAAAGACGGCGCACTGGCTGGGGTCCTCCTGCTCCATGACCAGACCGCTCTGGTCCATGGCCTCCTGGGCGGCGGTGAGGGCGAACTGGGCAAACCGGTCCAGGTGACGGGCTTCCCGCTTGTCAATGGTCCCGGTGGGGTCATATCCTTTTACCTCTCCGGCCAGGGTGACCTTCTGTCCGGTGGTGTCGTACTGGGTGATGGGGGCAATGCCGCAGCCACCCTGGCGCACCTGCTCCCAGCTGGAAGGCAGATCCAGGCCCAGAGGGGTGACTGCTCCCATGCCGGTAATGACAACTCGACGCTTTTCCATCCTTCTCCTCCTCTTTCTTTACATGGCCATGCCGCCGTCCACGCAGAGGACCTGTCCGGTAATGTATCCGGCCTGGGGTCCTGCCAGGAAAGCCACTGCAGCAGCCACTTCCTGGGCGGCTCCCAGCCGTCCCAGAGGGATCTGGCTCAGCAGTTCCTCCCGGGCCGCCTGGGGCAGCACGGCGGTCATATCCGTATCAATGAATCCGGGGGCCACACAGTTGACGGTAACTCCCCGGCTGGCCAGTTCCTTGGCCACGCTTTTGGACATTCCAATGAGCCCCGCCTTGCTGGCGGCGTAGTTGGCCTGGCCGGGGTTTCCCCGGAGCCCCACCACGCTGGAAATATTGACGATGCGGCCCATCCGCTGTTTCATCATGGGCCGGGCAGCCGCCTTCATGCAGTGGAAGGCACCTTTCAGGTTGGTGTCCAGCACAGCGGTCCAGTCCTCCTCCTTCATCCGGAGGAGCAGGCCGTCCCGGGTGATTCCCGCATTGTTCACCAGGATTTCCAGACTGCCGAACTCTTCCAGGGCGGTCTCTACCAGCCGGGCCGCCTCCTGAGGGTCCGCCACATTCCCCTGGACCGGGATGGCTTTTACCCCCAGTTCCTGGCAGGCCTGGGCAGTCTCCTGGGCAGCGGTCACATTGCCGCTGTAGTTTATCATCACATCATATCCCTGAGCGGCCAGGGCCAGGCAGATGGCCCGGCCGATTCCCCGGCTTCCCCCGGTGACCAGGGCATGGAGTTTTCCGTCACTCATCAGGCTTCTCCTTTCACCCAGGCCAGGGCCTGGTTCAGCTCTTCCAGGGTCTCCACGCTCTTGACGGGAAGTCCCACTGTCTTTTTCACAAACCCAGAGAGGACCTTGCCGGGGCCGATTTCCAGAAAGGCTTCCACCCCGTCCTCTGCCATCCGGCGGAGGGTATCCTCCATATAAACGCTGCTCTGGACCTGCTTTTCCAGCAGGGCGGGGACGGTATCCCCGTCCCCCATGGGGGCCCCCAGGCAGTTGAAGTAGACAGGGAATTTCATCTCCCCCAAAGGTTCCCCTGCCAGCCGCCGGGCCAGTTCCTCCCCGGCAGGAGCCATCAGGGAGGTATGGAACGGTCCCGACACCTTGAGGGGGACACACCGGCGGGCACCGGCTTCTTTGGCCAGGGCACAGGCCCGGTCCACGGCGGCGGAGGTGCCTGCAATGGACATCTGACCAGGGCAGTTATAGTTGGCGATCTCCACCACTTCCCCCTGGGCGGCCTGAGCGCAGGCAGCGGCCAGCTTTTCCCGATCCAGGCCCAGAACGGCGGCCATGCCGCAGTCCAGACCCTGGGCGGCCCGGGTCATGGCCTGACCCCGGAAGGCAGCCAGCTTGACCGCCTGAGCGGGCGTGAACACTCCCGAAGCGCAGAGGGCAGAATATTCTCCCAGGCTGAGACCGGCGGCAGCCACCGGCTCCACCCCTTCCTCCAGAAGGACCTGGGAGAGGGCGGCGGCAAAGGCCACCATACAGGGCTGGGTGTAGGCGGTCTGGGAAAGCTGTTCCTCAGGTCCCTCAAAGCAGAGGGCCTTCAGGTCAAAGTCCACCTGGTCTGCCAGGCTGTCAAACAGTTCCCGGAACCGGGGCAGAGCCTCATACAGGTCCTTTCCCATTCCGGCGTGCTGGGCTCCCTGGCCCGCAAAAAGCAATCCTACCTTCATCTTACTTCTCCTCGTTCCAGTCCCCGGCCATTCCTGCCAGGGTATCCCGGCAGCCCTGGGTCATATCCCGGAAAATCTCGGCCAGGGGACGAATCTCATGGACCATTCCTGCCACCTGACCGGCCATCAGGCTGCCGGTGTCGGTGTCTCCCTCAAAGACTGCACGGCGGAGGGAACCCAGGGTGAACTGTTCCAGTTCTTCCTTCCCGGCCCCTGCCTTTTCCCGGGAAAGGTATTCCCGGGCCATCTTGTTTTTCAGGATACGGACAGGGGTCCCTCCCATCCGTCCGGTGACGGTGGTGCCGGTGTCCTTGGCCTTGAGGATGGCCTGCTTATAGTTGGGATGGATGGGGCATTCCTCGCTGGCCAGCAGGCAGGTGCCCACCTGGGCCCCGCAGGCTCCCAGGGCAAAGGCGGCGGCCAGCTGACGGCCGTCTGCGATTCCGCCGGCGGCGATAACAGGAAGGCCATATTCCTTCATGGCATCCACTACCTGGGGAACCAGGGCCATGGTGGTCATCTCTCCCACATGTCCCCCCGACTCGGTGCCTTCTGCAATGACACCGTCGATTCCCAGAGGGGCCAGACGGCGGGCCAGCACCACGGCAGGGACTACGGGGAACACCTTACACCCGGCTTCCTTCCAGAGTTTCACAAAGGCGCCGGGGTTTCCGGCTCCGGTGGTGACCACTGCCACCTTCTCCTCAGCGGCGATCTGGGCCATCTCCTTGGCCTGGGGGTGCATGAGCATAATGTTCACCCCGAAAGGCTTATCGGTCAGGCTGCGGCAGAGGCGAATCTCCTGGCGGAACTGTTCGGCGCTCATGCCCCCTGCCCCGATGAGGCCCAGGGCCCCTGCGTTGGAGACGGCGGCGGCAAACCGGCCGGTGGCAATGTTGGCCATGCCCCCCTGGATGATGGGATACTGAATCCCCAGCAATTGGTTGAGATGTACCATTTTCTCTTCCTCCTTTTCTTTACCAGGTGAGCAGGGTGGCTCCCCAGGTAAGACCGGCTCCAAAGCCTACGCAGGCCACCTTCTGGCCGGGTTGGAGAAGGCCCTCCCGGGCCATCTCGTCCAGGGCCAGGATAATGCTGGCAGAACTGGTATTGGCGTACCGATGTATATTCTTATAAAACCTGGCGGGGTCGGCCCCCAGTTTCTTGATGACATGGTCGATGATGCGGCCGTTGGCCTGGTGGCAGACCACCCAGTCCACCTGGTCCAGGGTGGTCCCGGCCTGGGCGGCCAGGTCCTCCAATGCCTGGGGCACGGTGGTGGTGGCAAACCGGAACACCGCCTTGCCGTCCATCCGGACCCAGTGGTCAGGGCTGGCCAGTCCTCCTACCCGGAGTATCTCTGCGCTGCCCCGGCAGCCCAGGCGGCAGGTGTAGGGGTGGTCCGGGGAAAGCCGGACCAGGGCGGCTCCCGCCCCGTCCCCGAAGAGAACGCAGGTGGACCGGTCCTCCATATTCAGCACCCGGCTTACCTGTTCCGCCCCAATGACCAGGGCGATTTTCCCCTCCAGGCTGCTGCTTTCCAGAAAGCAGCGGGCGGTTTCCAGGGCGGTGAGGAATCCGGTGCAGGCGGCGTTCACATCAAAGGCCGGGGTGGTGGAATCCAGTCCCAGCTCCCCGTGGACCTCGCAGGCCAGGGAAGGACTGGCATGGTCGGGAGTGAAGGTCCCCGCCACCACCAGACCGATCTGGTCGGGGGTGACCCCGGCCCGTTCCATGGCCAAGCGGGCGGCCTGGGCGGCCTGCCCGGTGAGGGTTTCCTCCGGGGTGGACAGATACCGCTGCCGGATGCCGGTGCGGGCGGCGATCCACTCGTCGCTGGTGTCCACCATCCGGGACAGTTCCTGGTTGGTAACGCACCGGCTGGGCAGGCACCGTCCGGTGCCCAGAATGGCAAGTCCGCTCATAGGTTCTCCTTTCCCGGAGTCCGCAGCCAGCGGGCTCCCATCCCCCGGTATTTTCTGTACCGATGGGCGGCGGGGGCCCGAATCCCATCGGTTTTGCTCAAGGCAGCGGTGAGGGCAGCATCCACTGCCCGGAACACCGCCTGAGGGTCGGTGTGGGCCCCTTCCTCCGGTTCCGGGATGACCTGGTCGGCCACCCCCAGTTCCAGCAGGTCGGCGGCGGTAAGCTTCATAACATCACAGGCTTCCTGGGCCCGGGAGGAATCCTTCCAGAGGATGGAGGCAAACCCTTCCGGGGAGAGGACGGAATAGACGGCGTTTTCCAGCATGATCACCTGGTTGCCCATGGCCAGAGCCAGGGCGCCGCCGCTGCCTCCCTCCCCGATCACCAGGGTGATGATAGGGACGGTCAGGCTACTCATGAGGGCCAGACACCGGGCAATGGCTTCCCCCTGGCCCCGGGCCTCCGCCTCCAGTCCGGGGTAGGCCCCCGCTGTGTCCACAAAGGTGATGATGGGCCGGTGGAATTTTTCCGCCGCCTTCATCAGCCGCTGGGCTTTCCGGTACCCTTCCGGGGTGGGCATCCCAAAATGGCAGGCCAGGTTCTGGTCCAGGGTACGGCCTTTCCGGTGGCCCATGACGGTAACGGGGCGGCCATGGAATAAGGCCACGCCCCCTAAAATGGCAGGGTCGTCGGCACAGAGCCGGTCCCCCCGCTGTTCAAAGAAATCGGTAAAGAGGGCTTCCAGAAATTCGGCGGTGCCGGGACGGCCCGGTTCCCGGGCCAGAGCCACCCGCCGGGCAGGGGTATGTTCAGCCACGACGGCCACCTCCTTTTCCGTGAAGTCGGAGAATCCTGCAAAGGGTCTCCTTCAGCTGGTCCCGGGGAATGACCCCGTCCAGGAATCCATGGTCCAGCAGGTATTCCGCCCGCTGGAATCCCTGGGGCAGTTTCTCCCCGATGGTCTGCTCAATGACCCGGGGGCCTGCAAATCCAATGAGTGCCCCCGGCTCGGCCAGGGTGATGTCTCCCAGGGAGGCAAAGCTGGCGGTGACCCCCCCGGTGGTGGGATGGGTGAGGACCGCAATGTAAAGGCCTCCTGCCTCCTGGAACCGCTGGATGGCCTGGGCCGTCTTGGCCATCTGCATGAGGGAGAGGATCCCCTCCTGCATCCGGGCTCCTCCCGAAGCGCAGAAAATCACCAGGGGAAGTTTTCCTCTCCGGGCGGTATCGGCGGCCCGGGCGATTTTTTCTCCCACGGCCACCCCCATGCTTCCCATAAAGAACCGGCTGTCCATGACCGCCATGACCAGGGGAATTCCGCAGAGCTTTCCCTTGGCGGCTACCACCGCCTCCGCCTGGCCGGTGGTCCGGCGGGCGGCGGAAAGTTTCTGGTCATATCCCGGGAAATCCAGGGGATTTCCCGCGGTAAGCCCAACCTCCAGTTCCTGGAAGGTCCCCGGGTCCAGAAGAAGGGAGAGCCGGAGATACCCGCCCAGAGGCCGGTGATGGCCGCAGTGGGGGCAGACATACTGACTTTTCACCCACTGGACCTTGGGCACCGGCTGTCCGCAGCCGGGACACTGTTCAAAGACCTGCTTTCCCGAAAGCCGGGCCGGAGGAGGGACCTGGCCCTCCCGCCGCACCTTCAGTTCCAGAAGCCGCTGACGGCGCTGGGCAAAACGGTTTTCCAATTACTCTTCCTCCTCCCTGGTTCCGGGAACTCCGGTCTGGGTCCATTCCAGCAGCCGGGACATGTTTTTCTCAATGAAGGAGGTGTCGTAACTCCCCTTGAGAAAGTCGGGATGGTACAAAATCAGATGGGCGAAGTCCGCTCCGGTGGAATACCCTTCCAGCACAAATTCCTCCAGGGCCCGGCGCATACGGCGGATAGCCATCAGCCGGGTGGGAGCCTGGACAATGATTTTGGCCACCATGGAGTCATAGAAGGGGCTCAGTTCCGCTCCGTTGTAAAGGGCGGAATCCACCCGCACCCCGCAGCCCCCGGGGAAGTGGACAAACTCGGTCATGCCGGGGCAGGGCTGGAAGTTCCGGGCCGGGTCCTCGGCGTTGATGCGGACCTCGATGGCGTGGCCCTCCTGCCGGACCTGGTCCTGGGTGAAGGAGAGGGGAAGCCCCGCCGCCACCCGCAGCTGTTCCCGGACCAGGTCCAGCCCGGTGACCATCTCGGTGACCGGGTGTTCCACCTGGATACGGGTATTCATCTCAATAAAGTAATAGTTGCCCTGGGGGTCCAGCACAAACTCCACGGTGCCGGCTCCCTCGTACCCGCAGGCACGGGCCGCCTCCACCGCCGCCCGGCCCATGACCTGGCGAAGGGCGGGGGTAAGGGCTTTGGAGGGGGATTCCTCCATCAGTTTCTGGTTTTTCCGCTGGATGGAGCAGTCCCGTTCCCCCAGGTGGACCACATTCCCCTGGGAATCGGCCATGATCTGAAACTCAATATGCCGGGGATTGAGCACCAGCTTTTCCAGGTACATCTCCCCGTTTCCGAAGCAGGCCACCGCTTCCGCCTGGGCGGCGGCAAAGGAGGCTTCCAGGTCGGCAGGGTCGTAGACCCGGCGCATTCCCCGGCCTCCTCCCCCGGCGCTGGCTTTGATGAGGACCGGGTACCCGATACGGTCTGCGGCCCGGGCGGCGGCTTTTCCGTCCGGGACAGGACCGTCGGAGCCGGGGACCACCGGGACCCCTGCCTGCTGCATCAAAGCCCGGGCGGCGGCCTTGTTCCCCATCTTCCGGATGACCGCCCCGGAAGGCCCGATGAATTTCAGCCCCGCTTTCTGGCACAGGTCCGCAAAATCCGGGTTTTCGGAGAGAAATCCGTAGCCGGGGTGGATGGCCTCGCAGCCGCTTTCCACCGCTGCGGTCAGGATGGCCGCCTGGTTCAGGTAGCTCTGGCCCGCCGGGGCAGGTCCGATACAGACCGCCTGGGTGGCCAGCTGCACATGAAGGGCCTGGGCATCGGCCTGGGAGTAGACCGCTACTGTCTCTATCCCCAGTTCCAGGCAGGCACGGATGACCCGGACGGCAATTTCGCCCCGGTTGGCAATCAAAATCCGCTTGAACATAGGCTTACAGCTCCCGGACCCGGAACATGGGGTCCCCAAAGCCCACCAGGGCCTGGTTCTGGACCAGAACCTCCTCAATGACACAGTCGCAGGGGGCCGGAATTTCGTTGATCATCTTCATGGCCTCCAGAATGCAGACGGTCTGGCCCTTTTTCACCCGGTCCCCCACCTGGACAAAGGGCTGGGCATCGGGAGAGCTGGCGGTATAGAAAGTTCCCACCAGGGGGGCGTCAATGGTGGCGCCCTTTTCCGGGGCGGGGGCAGGGGCGGGAGCGGCGGCAGGGACCGGCACAGCCGGAACCACTGCCGGGCCATTCCCAGGGGCTGCGGGTGCATCCAGCACCAGGCGGCTGTCCCCCTGGGCATATTCCAGATGGGCGATTCGCCCCTGGGCAAAGGCTTCCAAAAGACGGCTCAGGGTTTCCTGGGTCATGGTGTTCCTCCTCCTTCTCTTAAAAAGACCGAGGCTTAAGCCTCGGCCCCGTTCTCTTCCAGGTAGTTTACAATGTCGCCCACAGTTTTGAACTCTGCCAGCTTTTCATCGGGAATGGCTACACCCAGCTCATCCTCAATGGCCATGTTCAGCTCTACGGCGTCCAGGCTGTCGGCTTCCAGGTCCTCGGCCAGGCGGGCCTCCATAGTGACCTTCTCGGCGTCACAGCTCAGGGTGTCCACAATGATCTCTTTCACTTTCTCAAACATAATAAAATCCCTCTTTCTTAAGTGCAGGTCTGTTTCTCTCTACGATTTTAGTTAAAATGTTTTAACTAAAATCACTGAGATTAGTATACCAACGATTTCCGGGATGTCAATAGAATCTCAAAAATTTTAATTAAATTTTTTGACTATTTTCAAAATGAGAATAAAAAATCCCCGGAAGGAGATTCCTTCCGGGGAAAATTGTTTGACGGGAAATCAGTCCACGATCATGCTCTTGCCGGTCATTTCGGCAGGCTGGGGCAGGCCCATGATCTGGAGCATGGTGGGGCAGAGGTCGGCCAGAACGCCGTCCTTCCGCAGCTTCACATCCCCTGCGCCCATGACCACCAGGGGCACGGGGTTGGTGGTGTGAGCGGTGAAGGGGTCTTCGCCCTCGTCCACCAGCATCTTGTCGGCGTTGCCGTGGTCGGCGGTGAGGAGCACTGCGCCGCCGGCGGCCAGAACTGCATCCACTACCTTGCCTACAGCGGCATCCACTGCTTCCACTGCCTTGACGGCGGCCTCGAACACACCGGTGTGGCCTACCATGTCGCAGTTGGCAAAGTTCAGGATGATGGCGTCATACTTGCCGCTCTCGATCCGCTTGACACATTCGTCAGCCACTTCGGGAGCGCTCATCTCAGGCTTCAGATCATAGGTAGCCACCTTGGGGCTGGGGATAACGCACCGGTCCTCGCCCTCGTAGGGGGCTTCCACGCCGCCGTTGAAGAAGAAGGTCACATGGGCATACTTCTCGGTCTCAGCGATCCGGAGCTGGGTCAGGCCCTTCTTGGCCAGGTACTCACCGAACACATTGGTCAGCTCCACGGGAGGATAAGCCACCTCCACATTGGGCATGGTGGCATCATACTGAGCCATGCAGACATAGTGAACGGGGAAACGGCCAAACCGGCGCTCAAAGCCCTTGAAGTCGTCGTCCACGAAGATACGGGTCATCTGACGGGCACGGTCGGGGCGGAAGTTCATGAAGATGACAGTGTCCCCTTCCTTTACCCGGCCACCCTCGCAGGTGACGGTGGGAACCACAAACTCGTCGGTCACATCGGCAGCATAGCTGGCCTCAATGCATTCCTTCCAGTTGGCGGCATGGTTGCCCTCGCCGTAAACAAAGGCGGCGTAGGCCTTTTCTTCCCGGTCCCAGTTGCTGTCCCGGTCCATGGCGTAGTAACGGCCGGTAACGGTGGCAATGGTGCCCAGGCCGATCTCGTCGATTTTCTTCTGCAGGTCGGCCAGGAAGCCCTCACCGTCGTGGGGGTCGGTGTCACGGCCGTCCATGATACAGTGGAGGTAGAGCTCCTTCACACCCATGGCCTTGCACATATCCATAACGCCGAACCAGTGGTCGCAGTGGCTGTGAACACCGCCGGTGCCCACCAGGCCCATAAGGTGAACAGCGTTGCCGCTGTCAATGGCAGCCTGGATGTTCTTGACCAGAACAGGGTTCTTCAGCATCTCTCCGTCCTGGATGGACTTGGTGATGAGGGTGAGCTGCTGGTAGACGATCCGTCCGGCGCCCATGTTGGTGTGGCCCACTTCGCTGTTGCCCATCTGACCGTCGGGCAGGCCCACATCCATACCGGAAGCCCCGATGGTGGTAGTGGGATACTCAGCCATGAACCGGTCAATGTTGGGTTTCTTGGCGGCGGCAATGGCGTTGCCCCGGACATGGTCCGGGACCCAGCCAAAACCGTCCATAATGCAGAGCATTACAGGTTTCTTGCTCATAAAAAGGTTCCTCTTTCTTTCCTTGGATTACTTGGAGGCTGCGGCCACGATGGTGGCAAAGTCTCCGGCCTTGAGGGCTGCGCCGCCGATGAGGCCGCCGTCCACATCAGGCTTGGATACCAGCTCCTCGCAGTTCTTGGCGTTCATGCTGCCGCCGTACTGGATGGTGGTGGCATCAGCAACAGCCTGGCCGTACAGCTCAGCCAGAACCTTCCGGATGGCTGCGCAGACTTCCTGAGCCTGGTCAGCGGTGGCGGTGCGGCCGGTGCCGATGGCCCATACAGGCTCGTAAGCGATGATCAGGTTAGCCATCTGCTCGGCGGTGACACCCTGGAGAGCGATCTTGGTCTGCATACGGACCAGCTCCTCGGTGACACCCTGCTCCCGCTGGGTCAGGTTCTCGCCCACGCAGACGATGACCTTCAGGCCGGCGTTCAGGGCAGCCAGGGTCCGCTTGTTGACGGTCTCGTCGGTCTCGGCAAAGTACTGACGGCGCTCGCTGTGGCCGGTGATAACATACTCAACGCCCAGGTCTACCAGCATATCGGCAGAAATTTCGCCGGTGTAAGCGCCGGAAGCCTCGAAGTGAACATTCTCAGCACCTACATGGATGTTGGTGCCCTTGGTCTTCTCCAGAGCGGTGACCAGGGAGGTGAAGGGGGTGCAGATAACTACCTCGCAGCCGGCATCCTTGACGGCGGGGATCAGCTCATCGATGAGCTGGGCGGCCTGGGTGGCGGTCTTGTTCATTTTCCAGTTGCCGGCAATGACGGCTTTACGCAAATTCTTATTCATAATGTATCTCTCCTTATCAAATAAAAAGGCGCGGCGGCCTTCACCGCCGCACCTTGGTTCTGCGGATGTCTTATGCCTTGGCAATAACAGCGATACCGGGCAGTTCCTTGCCTTCCAGGTACTCCAGGGAAGCGCCGCCGCCGGTGCTGATGTGGGTCATCTTGTCGCCCAGGCCCATCTGCTGTACAGCAGCTGCGCTGTCGCCGCCGCCGATAACGGTGGTAGCGTCGGACTCAGCCATAGCCTCGGCAACAGCCAGGGTGCCCTTGGCCAGGGTGGGGTTCTCGAATACGCCCATGGGTCCGTTCCATACAACGGTCTTGCTGGCCTTGACGGCATCAGCAAACAGCTTCTCGCTCTCGGGTCCGATATCCAGGCCCATGACGCCGGCAGGAATGGCATCAGCAGCCACTACCTGAACCTCGATGGGAGCATCGATGGGGTCGGGGAAGGAAGCAGCCACAGCGGTATCTACGGGCAGGAGCAGCTTTACGCCCTTCTCCTCGGCCTTCTTCATCATATCCTTGCAGTAGTCCAGCTTCTCGGTGTCAACCAGACTGTTGCCTACTTCGTAGCCCTTGGCAGCCAGGAAGGTGTAAGCCATGCCGCCGCCGATGATGAGGGTGTCTACCTTCTCCAGCAGGTTGCTGATAACATTCAGCTTGTCGGCAACCTTGGCGCCGCCCAGGATGGCGGTGAAGGGACGGACGGGATCGTTCACGGCATTGCCCAGGTACTTGATCTCCTTCTCCATCAGGTAGCCAACAGCGGTGTCCTTGATGTAATCGGTAACGCCGGCAGTGGAGCAGTGTGCCCGGTGGCAGCTGCCGAAAGCGTCGTCCACATAGGCATCGGCCAGGCTGGCCAGATCCTTGCTGAACTCCTCGCCGTTCTTGGTCTCTTCCTTCCGGAAGCGGGTGTTCTGGAGCAGAACCACATCGCCGTCAGCCATAGCGGCTACAGCGGCCTTGGCATTGGCGCCTACGACCTCGTCGTCATTGGCGAAGACAACGGTCTTGCCCAGGTACTCGCTCAGGCGGGCAGCTACAGGCTCCAGGCTGAACTTGGCCTCGGGTCCGTTCTTGGGCTTGCCCAGGTGGCTGCAGAGGATAACCTTTGCGCCGTCGTTTACCAGCTTCTTAATGGTAGGCAGAGCAGCCTGGATACGGTTGTCATTGGTGATGACTCCGTCCTTCATGGGAACATTGAAGTCGCACCGAACCAAAACCTTCTTGCCCTGGTAATTCTGATCGTCTACTGTCTTTTTACCCAAACCCATACTAAATTCTCCTTCCGAAAATATCCTGTGTCTTGGATCTATCTCTATGAGCCGCCAGGCAGCCCATAACGACCGCTTGCGTACACCGCAGGCATCTTGTCTGCGGCCGCTGCCATTTTTGGTTTTCTCCCCACAGCGGGAAAAATGGCAACTTAAATAAAAGGTGTATAACAACCTTTGAGGCTATTATACCCTCTTTACCCCCGGTCTGCAATCCCTCCGGGGGATTTTTTGATATTTATTTAACAGGAATTTTTCTCTTTTGGATTTTTTCCCGGGAAAAAGGGTTGACAATCTCCAAAACCGGAGTTATTATGAACACATGAACAGTTGTTCATATGTTTGGAGGTTTCCCCATGACACCTAAAATGAAAGCCACCCCCTGCTGCGGCCAGCAGCACCATCATCAGGAGGCAGTGGACCAGGTCCTGGCCCATCTGCCCCAGGAAGATCTGCTCTATGACCTGGCAGAGCTGTTCAAGATTTTCGGGGACAGCACCCGCATCAAAATACTGTATGTACTGTTTGAGCGGGAGCTTTGTGTCTGCGACATTGCCCAGCTGCTGGGGATGACCCAGAGCGCCGTAAGCCACCAGCTGCGGATTCTCAAGGCCAACAGCCTGGTCAAGTTCCGCCGCCAGGGAAAGACCGTGTTTTACAGCCTGGATGACGACCATGTCCGGAGCATTCTGGCTCTGGGGATGGAGCATATCCAGGAAGAATAATCATCGCAAGGAGAGGACCTGTTATGAAAAAGACCTACAAAATCGAAGTAGACTGTGCCAACTGTGCTGCCAAAATGGAGCAGGCCGCCTGCCGGACCCCCGGAGTAGCCGCCGCCACCGTGGGCTTTATGGCCCAGAAGATGTCTGTGACCTTTGAGGAGGGCGCGGACCCTGCCGCCGTTATGGAGCAGGTGGTGAAAAACTGCAAGGTGGTAGAGGACGACTGCGTTATTTATATTTAAAATAAGAAATCAAAAGTTTTCAAGCGCCGGAAGAAGTCCTCCGGCCTTTCTTTCCGGGAGGAATGACCCATGACCAAAAAACAGAAAAAAATGCGGCTGCGGATTTTTATTTCCGCCCTGCTCCTGGCAGGAATGATGGCCGCTGACCGGCTGTTTCTGCTGCCCGCCGGGGTCCGGCTGGCAGGATATCTTATCCCCTACTTTGTCATTGGATATGACATTCTCCGCAAGGCGGTGCTGGGAATCCGGAACCGGCAGGTATTTGACGAAAACTTCCTCATGGCAGTGGCAACTGTAGGCGCCCTGGCCCTGGGCGAGTACAGCGAGGGCGTTTTTGTCATGCTCTTCTACCAGGTAGGCGAGCTGTTCCAGAGCTACGCCGTAGGGAAAAGCCGTCAGAGCATTGCCGCCCTCATGGACATCCGCCCCGACTATGCCAATCTGGAGCAGGATGGGCAGGTGGTCCAGGTGGACCCGGAGGAAATCGCTCCCGGCACCCTGATTTTAGTCCGGCCCGGAGAGAAAATCCCGCTGGACGGGGTGGTGGAGGAAGGCTCCGGCAGTCTGGACACCAGCGCCCTTACGGGGGAAAGCCTGCCCCGGTCGGTAACGGTTGGGGAATCGGTCATCAGCGGCTGCATTGACCTGGACGGAGTGCTCCGCATCCGGACCACCAAGGAATTCGGGGAGAGCACCGTCTCCAAAATCCTGGACCTGGTGGAAAATTCCAGCATGAAGAAAGCCCGGACCGAGAACTTTATCACCCACTTTGCCCGGTACTACACCCCCATCGTCTGCTACTGCGCCCTGGCCCTGGCCCTTATCCCGCCCCTGTTCCTGGGGAACTGGGGAGACTGGGTCCAGCGGGCCCTTATCTTCCTGGTGGTGTCCTGCCCCTGCGCTCTGGTCATCTCCATCCCCCTTACCTTCTTCGGGGGCATTGGGGGAGCCAGCCGGGCGGGAATCCTGGTCAAGGGGAGCAACTATCTGGAAGCCCTCTCCAAGGCGGATACGGTGGTCTTTGACAAGACCGGCACCCTGACCAAGGGTTCCTTCCAGGTAGCCCAGATCGCGCCCGTTCCCAGGGTGGAGGAATCCCAGCTGCTGGAGTGGGCCGCCCTGGCCGAGAGCTTCAGCAATCATCCCATCAGCAAAAGCCTGAAAGCCGCCTGGGGCAAACAGCCGGACCAGAGCCGGGTCTCCCAGGTGGAGGAGCTGGCCGGACTGGGAGTCACCGCCCAGGTGGACGGCCGGAGCCTGGCCCTTGGCAACCTTCGGCTGATGGAAAAGGTGGGAGCGCAATGTCCCCCTGAACGGCAGGAGCCGGGCAGCCGGATTCATCTGGCCCTGGACGGGGTATACCAGGGGTCCATCCTCATTGCAGACACCCTGAAACCCACCGCCGTCGCCGCCATTTCCGCCCTGAAAAAGCTGGGAGTACGGCAGACCGTCATGCTCACCGGGGACAGCCCTGCCGCCGCAGCGGCCGTAGCCGGGGAGCTTGGTCTGGACAGCTACCACGCCCAGCTGCTCCCCGCCCAGAAGGTGGAGCGGGTGGAGGAACTTCTGGCCCAAAAGCCCGCCGGGAAGACCCTGGCCTTTGTGGGGGACGGCATCAACGATGCTCCGGTGCTGAGCCGGGCGGATGTGGGTATCGCCATGGGCGCCCTGGGCAGCGATGCTGCCATTGAAGCGGCGGATGTGGTCCTGATGGACGATGATCCGGCCAAAATCGCCCTGGCCATCCGAATCTGCCGCAAGTGCATGGTCATTGTCTGGGAGAACATCATCTTCGCCCTGGGGGTGAAGGGGGTGGTCCTGGCCGCTGCCGCCCTGGGCCTGTCCAATATGTGGCTGGCCATCTTTGCGGATGTAGGGGTAATGGTGCTGGCCGTTCTCAACTCCACCCGTATGCTGCGGGTTGGGAAAAACAGATAAGAAAATGCCCTCTGCATTTCAAAATTGCAGAGGGCATTTTGTCTTTTAAAAGTCCGTTTCCCGGCTCTGATTAAGTTTATCATTTATTTTTCTGACATTTCGCTTTGCAATTTCGTACTGTACCACCCAAATCACTCCAAAAATAAAAGCGAAAATCCCAAAGTAGATAAAAAAGCCTTTAACGCTGTGCTCCATCCAGTAGGTCAGATAGGCCACCGGCAGCATAAGCACAGCGGCAATGAAAAAATAGGTTCCCGTCTGGCGCAGGATTCCCCAGTTTTCAATCTCCCATACCACAGAACCTGCGGCAAATCCGAAGCCCAGTATTCCGAACAAAAGGGCCTGCACCATCACACCATTTATTTCACTTCCCATGGCCCGGGCCAGCTGCGGTACACAGGGCGCATAGTATCCGCCTGCATAAATTAGTGAGGTAAAAATACTAAGCAGGTATCCTCCTGCCAGGCCAAGCGGAATCCCCAGCAGCCCTCTTGCAATGATTTCTTTTTTCATCACTTTCACCTCACATTCCCAATATGGTTTTGATTTTGGAGAGATACCGTCTTGAAACATAGGTCACCGTTCCATTTTCCAGTTTGACACAAATGGTTCCGGCAAAGTTCATATCAAAGTTCTTTACTTTTTTCAGGTTGACGATTTCCGAGTTTGATATCCTCACAAATTGTCTGGAATCCAGCTGGTTTTCCATTTCATACAGGCGGAACCGCAGGGCATACTCTCCCTCATCCGTAACACCAAAGACTTTACCGCCGCTTGCATAGACCCGAATCAAGTCCTTTTGCTCCAACACCTGCACCACGCCTTCCCTGCTGCCGAAAATCAGCCGGGGTGCCTGGGGGGACAGCTTCTCCAGAAGCGCTTTCACTTCCTCCGTCATCTCAGCTGCGCAGATAACGACCTTTGGCTCCTTGCAGGCAGTGTCGATCCTTATCTGAATTTCCACCGTCATCCCCCCTTTGCCCCTTATTATAGAGAAAGCCTATCCGCCTTTCAACGGATTTCCTATAATCGGTCTTTCCGGACACACAGGCGGTAAAAATCCAGACCGAGAACCGATTGAAACCGGATGTCAGTCTTTCTTTCCGCTGGCTAAAGAACGCAAAAAAGCCCGCCCGGGAAACCCGGGCGGGCTTTATTATGGTCTTTGGAGTACCCTCCGACAAAGAACTATTACAGCTCAGCGAAGTACTTGATGGTACGGACCATCTGGCTGGTGTAGCTGTTCTCGTTGTCGTACCAGGACACGACCTGTACCTGATAGGTGTCGTCGTCGATCTTGGTGACCATGGTCTGGGTAGCATCGAACAGGGAGCCGTACTTCATGCCGATAACATCAGAAGAAACGATCTCTTCCTCGTTGTAGCCATAGCTCTCGGTAGCAGCAGCCTTCATAGCAGCGTTGATGGACTCCTTGGTGATGTCCTTGCCCTTAACAACGGCTACCAGGATGGTGGTAGAACCGGTGGGAACAGGAACACGCTGAGCAGAGCCGATCAGCTTGCCGTTCAGCTCGGGGATAACCAGGCCGATGGCCTTGGCAGCGCCGGTGCTGTTGGGAACGATGTTCTGAGCGCCTGCACGGGCACGACGCTTGTCACCCTTACGCTGGGGGCCGTCCAGGATCATCTGGTCGCCGGTGTAAGCGTGAACGGTGGTCATGATGCCGCTCTGGATGGGAGCGTAATCGTTCAGAGCCTTAGCCATGGGAGCCAGGCAGTTGGTGGTGCAGGAAGCGGCGCTGATAACAGTGTCGTCCTTGGTCAGAACATTGTGGTTTACATTGTAAACGATGGTGGGCAGGTCGTTGCCGGCGGGAGCGGAGATAACAACCTTCTTGGCGCCAGCCTTGATGTGAGCCTCAGCCTTGGCCTTGCTGGTGTAGAAGCCGGTGCACTCCAGAACTACATCAACGCCCAGCTCGCCCCAGGGCAGCTCCTCAGCCTTGGGAACAGCGTAGATGGTGATCTTCTTGCCGTCCACGATGATGCAGCCTTCGCCAGCCTCAACAGTGTGCTTAGCCTCGCCGATCTTGCCCAGGAAGGAACCCTGTGCGGTGTCGTACTTCAGCAGGTGAGCCAGCATCTCGGGGCTGGTCAGGTCGTTGATAGCTACTACTTCGTAGCCTTCAGCTTCGAACATCTGGCGGAAAGCCAGGCGGCCAATGCGGCCGAAACCATTGATTGCAACTTTAACAGCCATGTTAAAATCCTCCTTAAAATCTCCATGTGTAATGCCGGGGAATCTCAGCGGGGCGAGGTGGATAACCCGGTCGGTCCAATATCGCTCCCGGGACAAAAAAGACTCCTGACCGCCCCATCGGACGAAACAGCGCTTTTCTTTCCCGGCAGCGTATTAGCCCGGCAGGGGAAGCACCCTTTCCCACAGGCAACTCCTGGGCCTATGGACTGATTCTATTCTACCGTATTGTTCAAAAATTGGCAAGGGTCTTTGATAATAAATTAACCTCTTTTTTCAGATTTTTTCTTTCTGGAAAAAAATTGCACTTCTTCTTTTCCTTTCCGGGAGGTATCAACGGCCTTTTTCCCGGCACACTAGAGGGGTATGAGTTCTCTCAAGGAGGAAGCGGTCATGGACACATTGCGTTATCAGCTGGCGGAGGAATGCGCTCGCCAGCAGCTGGAGGGGAAGGCTCCCAGCGCCGCCACCCTCCGGCTGCTTCGCCGGGTGGCCAACTCGGAGCTGTGCTGCCGTCAAAGGCTGTTTTTTTCCACCGACCTCTCCCGGGCCCTGCCCTCAGTTTCCCGGGCTTTGGAGGAATCCCTCCTCCGCCGTCCCGGCTGGCTGACCCTGGAATCCACCCCCGGCTCCGCTCCGGTGGGGCTGGGGCCTTATCCTGCCGCCGCGCTCCTCTTCAATGGAATCTGGTTTTTTCTCCAGGCCCATTCCCCGGCCCTGAAGCTCAGCCTTATCCCCTGGGCGGACGGTTTTTTTCTGCGGATGTCCGGGGCGGGAGCCTTATCCCCCGTCACCATCGCCCCCGGCTCGGATGCCTCCCTTACCCTGGGGACCCTGACCCATCTCACCGCTTTGGCCGGAGGGCGTTTTTTCACAGCCGCAGGCAGGCAGTCCCTTTCCCTGGCCTTTTTTCTTCCCGCCTGTTCCGGGAAGGACCCCTGCTTCTATCTCCCTGCCCAGCTGGTGGCAGACCGGTTCGGACCCCTCCACCTTTTCCTGGCCGGGTACACTGTCCCCCCTGACTGGGAGGAAAAATAAAAAAAGACGACGGAAATTCCGTCGTCTTTTTTATTGGCTGCCCCTCTCGGACTCGAACCGAGGACCCCCTGATTAACAGTCAGATGCTCTAACCGACTGAGCTAAGGGGCAATATAATGGTGACCCGTGGGAGAATCGAACTCCCGTTTGCGGCGTGAGAGGCCGCCGTCTTGACCGCTTGACCAACGGGCCACAATGGGGTGCTTGCGCACCGTATATCAACACCCGCTTATCAGGTGGTGTTGCTCTCACAGCAAAAACGATTATAGCAGGAGTCTATGGGGTTGTCAATAGTTCTTTTGAAAAAAATCAAAAAATTTTTTTCTTCTTCCCCATCTTTCCCCATTGCTGGCAAAATGTACAAATAGAACCTGAAAATTTTAGAAGCCTCAAACCGGTTTTTTATGGGCAATCTATTTGAAATTTTTGCTAAATGTGTTAAAGTGTTTGTATACTTTGTCGCCCTGGAACCTTTTTTCCGGGGGGAAACTAGAAAAGAGGTTTAGGCAACATGAGCTATTCAAGCAAAGACATTCGCAATATTCTGGTGGCCGGTCACTCCGGCTGCGGCAAGACCACTCTGGTTGACGGGCTGCTCTACCATACCGGCGCCACCGAACGGATGGGAAATGTTACTGACGGCACCTCTGCCAGCGACTTTGACCCGGAGGAGATCAAGCGGAAGGTCAGCCTGAATGCCGCCGTGGTCCCGGTGGAGTACCAGGACACCAAGCTGAACCTCATTGATGTGCCCGGTCTGTTTGACTTTGAGGCCGGCATGTACGAGGGCATCGGCGCTGCCGAGAGCGTTCTTATCTGTGTATCCGGCCGCAGCGGCGTTACCGTGGGCGCAGAGAAAGCCTACACCCTGGCCAAGAAGCAGAACAAGGCCGCCATGGTCTTTGTAACCAAGATGGACCTGGAAAACGCCAACTTCTTCAAAATCCTGGAGGACATGAAGATCCGGTTCGGCACCTCCGTCTGCCCCTGTGTGGTCCCCGCCAAGCTGGATGACGGCACCACCGTTTACATCAACCTGTTCAGCCAGAAGGCTTTCAAATACGAGAGCGGGAAACCCGTCCAGGTGGAGGTTCCCGACATCGGCCACCGGTTTGCCGGTCTGATCGAAGCTATGAGCGAGGCCATCGCTGAGACCGATGACGAGCTGATGGAGAAATTCTTTGGCGGTGAAGACTTCACCACCGAGGAGATCGTGGAAGGCATGCGGAAGGGCGTGAACGCCGGAGCCATCACTCCCGTATTCTGCGGCAGCGCCGTCAACGGCCAGGCCCTGGATATGCTTCTTTATAACATGAAGGTACTTCTCCCCAGCGCCGCTCAGGCAGGCTGCGACGAGAATGCCCCCGTCAAGGCATATGTTTTCAAGACCCTGGCTGACCCCTTTGTGGGCAAGCTGAGCTATGTAAAGGTTCTGGGCGGTGCCCTTACCCCCGGCGCCTCCCTCATCAACGCCCGCACCGGCGACACCGAGAAGCTGGGTAAACTGATGGCTCTCTGCGGCAAGAAGCAGACCGAAGTAGAGCAGATCACCGCCGGTGACATTGGCGCCATTGCCAAGCTCACCGTTTCCCGCACCGGGGATACCCTGGGCGTGGCAGGGGTGGAGCCGGTGGAAGCTCCCCAGTTCCCCCAGCCCAGCTACCAGATGGCCATCCGTCTCCTTAAGAAGGGGGACGAGAGCAAGATCAGCGGCGCCCTGGCCCGCCTGATGGAGGAAGATCCCACCATCGGCTACCGGGTAGACAAAGAGCCTGTGCAGCAGGTCCTCTCCGGTCTGGGCGAGCAGCACCTGGATGTGGTCCTGGCCAAGCTGAAACAGAAATTCGGCGTGGACCTGGCTCTGGAAGCTCCCAGAGTTGCCTACCGTGAATCCATCCGGAAGAAGTGCAAGGCCCAGGGCCGGCACAAGAAGCAGACCGGCGGCCACGGCCAGTTCGGTGATGTGTGGATCGAGTTCGAGCCCTGCGACAGCGACGAGCTGGTATTCGAGGAGAAGGTGTTCGGCGGCAGCGTGCCCAAGAACTTCTTCCCCGCCGTGGAAAAGGGTCTGCGCCAGGCTTCCGAGCACGGCGTTCTGGCCGGATACCCCGTGGTGGGCCTGAAAGCCACCCTGCTGGACGGCAGCTACCATCCCGTAGACAGCTCCGAAATGGCCTTTATCATGGCCGCCAAGCTGGCCTACAAGGCAGCTCTGCCTGAGGCAAGCCCCGTTATTCTGGAGCCCGTGGGCACCCTCCAGGCCCATGTTCCCACCGAGAACACCGGCGACATTATGGGCGATGTGACCAAGCGCCGGGGCCGTGTGCTGGGCATGAACCCGGACGAGGACGGCCTGCAGGTGGTTGAGGCCGAGGTCCCCATGGCGGAAATGCAGACCTTCAACACCTTTATGCGGCAGCTGACTCAGGGCCGGGGCTGGTACACCTGCCAGTTCGTCCGGTACGAGCAGCTCCCCTCCAACCTGGAGGAGAAGGTCATCCAGGAATCCAAGAGCCTGGGCAATCTGGACACCGAGGAATAAAATGCGGCAGACAGCCGGAATCCTTTCCCCTTTCGGGGCCGGGATTCCGGCTGTTTTTTGTTGACAAACCCCTTTTTAACTTGTATAATATACGGGTTATTAGGCCCCCCCCTGGGGAACCATCATGTGATTAAGGAGATTTTTTCCATCATGGCTAAAGAAATCGTAGTTACCCGGAAGGGTTTGCAGGATCTGCAGGAAGAACTGGATAACCTCAAGTCCGTGAAGCGGAAAGAGGTAGCCGATAAAATCAAGGTAGCCCGCGGCTACGGAGACCTGAGCGAGAACGCCGAATATGATGCCGCCAAAGAGGAGCAGGCTTTTGTTGAGGCCCGGATCGCCGATCTGGAAGCCATGCTCAAAAGCGCCCGGGTCATTGACGACAGCGAGCTGAATCTGGACACTGTTGCCGTAGGCATGCATGTGGTGATCCGGGAGCCCGGCTGCGACACCGAGGAATATGATATCACCGGCAGCACCGAGGCCGATGTGAACAAGGGCAAAATCAGCGATGAAAGCCCCATTGGCAAGGCTCTGCTGGGCCACCGCGTAGGCGACAGCGTGGAGGTCACCCTGCCCAATGGCGGCACCATTACCTTTGAGGTAGTGGAAATTCGCCGTTCTTCCCTGTAATCATCGGGAGAAAAGCGAATTTTCTTGAGAAAGGGGGGTGCATGGCGCCTCCCTTTTATGTTATACTTAACCTATCATGGAGCATTATGGGCCAGAGGCCCAGTCAGAATAGAGAGGAGCGTACCTCATGGAAGAAAACCGTACCAATGCCCAGGCCCCCGCTCAGGACTACAACCAGCTGGTAGCTGTCCGCCGCCAGAAGCTGGCTGACCTGAAGGCTGCCGGCGCAGACCCCTTTACCATTACCAAGTTCGACCAGAATGCCTACTCCGCCGACATCAAGGAGGAGTTTGCCCACCTGCCCGCTGAGGCTGAGACCGGTAAAATTGTCCGGCTGGCCGGCCGTATCATGAGCAAGCGGGTGATGGGCAAGGCCAGCTTTGCCCACCTGCGGGACAACAAGGGCGACATCCAGATCTTCGTCAAGCGGGATCTGCTGGGCGATGAAGCCTACGCCGCCTTCAAGAAGCTGGACATCGGCGACATCATCGGCGTACAGGGCGAAGTATTCCGGACCAAGATGGGCGAGCTGAGTGTCCGTATCGACCAGCTCACCCTCCTGTCCAAGAGCCTGCTTCCCCTGCCCGAGAAGTTCCACGGCCTGACCGACCGGGAGACCCGGTATCGTCAGCGGTATGTGGACCTGATCATGAACCCCGAGGTGAAGGACACCTTCATCAAGCGGAGCCTGATTCTCCGGGAGCTGCGCTCCTACCTGGACGGGAAGGGATTCCTGGAGGTAGACACCCCCATCCTGACCCCCTTTGAGATCGGCGCTTCCGCCCGTCCTTTCACCACCCACCACAACACCCTGGACATGGACATGGTCCTGCGCATTGAGACCGAGCTGTACCTGAAGCGGCTTATCGTAGGCGGCATGGACCGGGTATACGAGGTAGGCCGTATCTTCCGGAACGAGGGTATGGACCCCAAGCACAACCCTGAGTTTACTTCCATCGAACTGTACCAGGCTTACACCGATTTCCACGGCATGATGGACCTGGTGGAAGAGATGATGAAGACCGTTGCCCAGAAGGTATGCGGCAGTCTGGTCATTCCCTACCAGGGCAAGGAGATCGACCTGGGCCACTGGGAGCGTCTGACCATGGTGGAAGCCGTCAAGAAGTATTCCGGCGTGGACTTCAACGACTGGGAGACCGACCAGGACGCCATCAACGCCGCCAAGGAGCACCATGTAGAGCTGCCTGAGGTTCCCACCAAGGGCGCCATTCTGGCCCAGTTCTTTGATGCCTTCGTGGAGGAGAACCTGATCCAGCCCACCTTCATCTACGACTATCCCGTGGAGATCAGCCCCCTGGCCAAGCGGAAGCCCGAGGACCCTGCCTTCACCGAGCGGTTTGAGTACTTCATCAATGCCACCGAGTTCGGCAACGCCTTCAGCGAGCTGAATGACCCCATCGACCAGAAGGGCCGGTTTGAGCGTCAGGTGGCCGAGCGGAAGGCTCTGGACCCCTCCAGCAAGGCTCAGGTGGACTACGACTATGTGACCGCTCTGGAGTACGGTATGGCTCCCACCGGCGGTCTGGGCTTTGGCGTGGACCGTCTGGTCATGCTCCTCACCGACTCCGCCTCCATCCGGGATGTGCTGCTCTTCCCCACCATGAAGCCCACCGACAAGAAGGAGACCCCCGTCAAGGAGGAAGCTCCCGCCGCCCCGGTGCAAAAGCCGGTGGAAAAGGTGGATTTCTCCAATGTGGTCATTGAGCCCCTCTTTGAGGAGATGGTGGACTTTGAGACCTTTGCCAAGTCCGACTACCGGGCTGTAAAGATCGAGGCCTGCGAGGCTGTGCCCAAGAGCAAGAAGCTCCTGAAGTTCACCCTCAACGACGGCACCGACCGCCGCCGCACCATCCTCAGCGGCATCCACGAGTACTACGAGCCGGAAGAGCTGGTAGGCAAGACCGCCATTGCCATTGTGAACCTGCCCACCCGGAAGATGATGGGCATTGATTCCGAAGGCATGCTGATTTCCGCCGTTCACCAGGAGAATGGCCGCGAGGGTCTCAACCTGCTCATGGTGGATGACCGTATCCCTGCCGGCGCAAAGCTGTATTGATCCGTTTCCATTCCGAGCCGCGGCAGAGACAGAGTTTTGCTTGATTCTGTCTTTCCTTTGTACTAAAAGTTAAATCACTTCAAATAAGGTGGCGTGACCTGTGTTCTTTCCGGGGCACCCACCTTATTTTCAAGTGATGCCACTGAAAGGAGAATCCGAGATGGATTGTCTCAGATCGATCACATCCTTCCTGAGAAAAAAACCTCTTCTGATTTTTATTCTGGCGCTGGAGCTGCTGGTACTGCTCTGGGTGGGTTCCCTCTGTTTCCTGCCCCGGACCAGCCTGACCATTTCAGGTGCGGATATGCAGTCCACCGAAAACTTCCCGGTCACCTGGAACGAGGACGGTTCTGCCACCACCTTTGTGGAACTCCCGGTGGACGAGGCTCCCATGCTGGAAAAAGGGTTGGAGCTTGCCCCGGGAGCCTATGACATCCAGGTGGCCTACCAGTCCATTGCCACCCCGCAGGGTTCCACTCCGGACGAATACTGTTATGCCGGCTGGGTCTCGGTGGAATCCGATTCCAATCCCAACGGTATTCTGTCCAAACGGCTTTATCTCCGGGATCGAGCCACCCAGGCGGTGGAACGGTTCACCATCCGGCTGGGCGGCCAGAGCGACGACCTTACTCTGCGGGTCTATCAATACGGCTACGGGACCCTGACCATCCAGCAGATTCAAATCCAGGAAAGCATGGCTTACCGTTTTGCCCGGGTCCTGGGCTTTTTGGGAATATTTGCAGCAGTGGACCTTCTTTACCTGGTTTTTGCGGATAATCCTATTTTAAAATTGAAAAAGACCCAGAAATATGTGGTGCTGGGAGTCCTCCTTATCACCGTCTTTGGGAGTATCGTTTTCTTTTCCGACTTCCTGCTCCAGGGCCACGATTTGAAATTCCATCTCTACCGAATCATGAATTTGGCCCAGTCTCTGCGCCAGGGACAGATTCCCCAGAGACTCCAGGCGGAAATGCTGAACGGATATGGCTATGCCGCCCCTCTTTTTTACGGAGAGCTTTTCCTTCTTTTCCCTGCCCTCCTGCTCCTGTTGGGAGTATCGGTCCAGATGGCCTACCAGATGTACGCCGTGGCTATCACCCTTCTTACCTGCTTCATCGCCTACTGGTGCTTCAATAAAATGACCGGAGACTGGAAAAAGTCCCTGTTTGGAGCAGCGCTCTACACCCTGTCCGCCTATCGGATCATCAATGTGATTCTCCGCTCCTCTGTGGGAGAATACACCGCCATCTCTTTCTTCCCCCTGGTTCTCTACGGCTTTTACCGGGTTTATACTGCCCCTGACCGGGAGAAAATCCCATTGGGCGGTTATCTTCCCATTGTGCTGGGGCTCACAGGAATTTTGCAGTCCCATTCTCTGAGCTGTGAAATTACAGCTTTCTTTATTGGGGCAGCTGTTTTGGTCTACATAAAGAAAACCATTCAGCCACAGCGGTTCCTGGCACTGGCCAAAGCCGCTCTCCTCACCCTTCTTCTGAACGCCTGGTATCTCATTCCCTTTATCCAGTCCATTCTCACCACCAAACTGAGTTTGTCCAATGCCAATGCAGAGACAAACGCGCCCTATCTGATGCAGATTTTTGCAGTTTTCCCCGATGTTCTGGGCGGCAGTTTTGGCCGAGGGACCCAGCAGGAGCTTCCCATGATGATTGGACCTGCCCTTGCAGCCGCCCTGATCATCTGGTTCTTCTGGCGGATTCGCCAGAGCGGCAGCAGCAAAAAGGACTCGGATTTGGGCGCCGCCTCCGCCTTCTTCCTCTGGGGTGCCGCCGCCCTGGTACTTGCCACCAATTTCATCCCCTGGAATAATCTGGAAAGCATCAGTCCTCTTCTGTACAAGCTGGCCATGATGATTCAATTCCCCATGCGTTATCTTGGTTTTGCCGGATGCTTCCTGGTCTTTGGAGCGGTTCTTCTGGCAGGTCAGATGGAACGGCAGGGTCTGACTCAGTGGGCCAACATCTTCATCTGTGTCACTCTGGGACTGTCCATCCTGACCACCGGCAGCCTGTCCACCAAGGCTGCCAACGACCTGGAGGAAACCCAGATGTTCAGCCCCGGAGCCATCGAAACCCTCCATGTCATGAGCGGGGAATATGTACTTTTCGGCACGGATATGGATGCTTTGAAAAGCAGGGAGCTGTTCGAGGGGGAGGGTGTTGCCGCTGAGAACTATACCCGTGAGGGGCTCCATTCCCAGGTATGGTGCGAAAACATCTCTGAAGAAGATTCCTATCTGGACCTTCCCGTTGCCGCCTACAGCAATTACCACGCCTGGCTGGAGGACGGACAGGAAACTGCCGTTTCCACCGGGGAGAACAACCGAATCCGCATCACCATCCCCACAGGTTATTCCGGAATGGTGGAACTGAATTATCAGGAACCGGTCCTCTGGCGGGTATGCGAGGGCATCTCGCTGGTCACCCTGGGCGGACTTCTGGTAGTGTTCTTTCGCAGAAAAAGCCTTAACGAAGCGCCGGCCCGGGTGAATCAGCTGCCGGACCAAGGTTAAGTCCATCTTATTTTGTCCCGGAGGGATTTTCCCTCCGGGACTTTTTTCTTATGATTTTCCCTTCCAGGTGGAGGGAATAATAAGGGCTTCCTTCTCCTCCTGGGTCAGCCGGGCCGCCAGCTGGTCCAGGGTGACCAGCTGATACCCCTTTTCCTTCAGGGTCAGGATAATGGATTCCAGCACCCGGGCAGTTTCGGGGCAGTCGTGGAGGACCACCACATCCCCGTCCTTGATATGGTCCACCACATTGGAGTAGATTTTATCCTCCTGCCCCGGTTCACTGTCCCGGCTGTCCACCGTCCACATAGCCAGGGTGATTCCCGCCTCCTGCTCCACCTTTTGGGTATAGCTGCCGTAGGGCGGGCGGAGATACCGGAACTTATGGCCGGGCAGGATTTTCTCCAGTTCTTCCTGGGCCAGAGCCACCTCCTGTCGAATTTCTTCCCCTGTAAGGGCGGAGAGATTTTGGTGGGAATAGGTATGGCACTCCACCTGATGCCCTACCGTCTTCATCTCCCGGATGAGAAGCCGTCCCCCCTCCATCCGCTCCCCCACCAGGAAAAAGGTGGCCGGGGTCTGGGTCTGGTAGAGGATATCCAGAATCTGGGGCGTATACCGGGGGCTGGGGCCATCGTCAAAGGTGAGGGCCACCATGGGCCGGTCCGGGTCCAGGGTCTGGGTGATAGGCGGCCGGGAAAGCCGGCTGTACACGCCCCAGACCAGCAGGGCGGTCACGGTGGCGATGAGCCCCAGCACAAAAAGGGAAAAGCAGATATTTTTTCTTTTCATTTCCACTCCCCCTTTCTGTGAAAAAGATGGATCATATACCCATGAAGGGCCGCCGTGCTCTGAAGTCCCTGGAACACCAGCAGGAAAGCAATGAATCCCGGCAGGCTGTTATGGAAGGGAATTCCCAGCTTTTTCTGATAAAGGTAAACGGTGGCGGAGAGCAAGGCTCCCACTGCCACGGTGAAGATGGTCAGGGCTCCCACCAGGCAGAAGCAGCCCATACAGGCCAGAATCAGCCCCGGGATAAAGCCCAGAAGAAAGGCCAAATCCAGATAAATCACTCCCATATTGAGGCAGGTAAAATAGCGGGAATAGGAATTTCCCTGCTGCCAGGGCTTTACCTGGGAGAGCCCCTCCAGCATCCCGATGGCCCAGCGCTTCCGCTGGTTATACAGGCCGTTCCAGGTCTGAGGCACGGTGGTATATCCCACCGCCCGGGGCTCGTAGGTGGAGGGCAGCCCTTTTTCCAGAAGCTGATAGGTAAGAACAATATCCTCCCCCATCCGGTCCTGCCAGCCTCCGGCCTCCCGCACCGCCTGGGTGGAATAGGCGCTGAAAGCCCCCTGAGCCACCAGAGTGGAACGGTAGCTGCCCTGATACCGTTTGATGGCCGCAATGCTCATAAGGTAGTCGTAAATCTGCATTTTGGCGCAGAGGGTCCGGGTGGGACAGTCCACAAAAAGATTCCCCGCCACGCAGGCGCTTTGCCGGGCATTGATATGGTCCATGATCCGCTGGACCGCACTTTTTTCCAGGTAGGTGTCTGCATCCACCGTAATAAAGTAAGAGGTCTCCACCTGGGCCAGCCCGGTATTCAGGGCATGGGCCTTCCCCTTTTGGGCACAATACAGGTATTCCACCTGCCGGTTTTCTCGGGCTTGTTCCTTTACCCGGAAAATCTCGCTGCGGGTCCGGTCAGTGGAGGCGTTATCCACCACCAGCACCCGGATTTTTCCCGGATAGTCCTGGTCCAGGACCCCCTGGATGGTCCGGGCCACAGTCTCCTCCTCGTTGTGGGCGCAGAGAATGACGGTGGTATCCTGCCCCGTATGGGGATAGGTCCTGCATTTCCAGTGAAGCAGGTTGGAGAAGAACATCCCGCTCATCATAAATCCGGGCAGAAGCGCCAGGCCGATGATAGCCCACCACACATAGGCCGCAGGCAGGTAGCAGGAAGCCTCCTGGGCCCAGCCTATGGCAAACCAGACGGAAAGGCCCAGCCAGACACTTGCAAAAATCATGGTTGCCGCAAATTTCCCTTTCAATGGAATCACCCCCTTTCCCAACCTATGCCGGCCGGGAAAGAAGGGTTCCGGACATTTTCCTGCTAAAAAGCTTCTTTCCTTTCAAAAGCAAAAAAGGACTTTTTCAGATCCTCCCGACGGGAAAAATCTGTTCAAAGTCCATGATTTCATTTATTTATCTTCTCATCCCACGGAGAAAGGAACTGTTCTATTTATTGCTTTTATGTCAGTTTTATATATAATAGTAATGTATCTGCAAAAAGCCAGAGAGACTTTTGCCGCTCTTTTTCGCCTGGTCAGGAAAAATCCGCAACTCAGGAAATGAGGTATCTTTTTATGTCTGCACTTTTAAAAACCGCAAAGGCCCACCGAGCCCTGACATTTCTTCTGATTCTGGAAGTTCTGTTTCTGGCCGGGCTGCTGGCCGTCTCCCTGATTCGGCCGCAAACGGTGGTAACCATTTCCTGGCAGGACATTCAGCCCACCTATGATTTTCCGGTGACCGCCAGCGCAGAACAGGGAATCCAAGTATATTCCCCGGAACCGGTGGACCACGAAACTGTCTTTTCCCAGAAAGTTCCTCTGCCCAGCGGAGCCTACGATGTCAATGTCCAATACCAGTCGGTGTCCAATCCCAAAGACCCCTCTTACAACATGTACAATTTTGCCGGTCATATTTCGTTCCGGCTGGACTCCAACCCCCAGGCCCTCCAGACAGAATTAATCAATTTGCCTGACAGCGACACTTCCACCAGCGGGCGAATCTGGCTCCGCCTGGGAGCCGGCGCCGATGATTTGACCATGGATGTAGAGTACTACGGATATGGCTTGCTGGCCATCCAGCAGATAGAGTTCCGGGAGTGCATGCCCTACCGGGCTGCCCGAATCCTTGGCTTTCTGGCCTTCTTCGCCGTTATTGACCTGGTAATTCTTTTCTTCCTGAATGGTAAACTGCTGGGGCTCACAGAAAAAAAGCAGTATCTGGTTCTGGGGCTTGTGGCAATCACTGTTTTTTCCAGCCTGCTGTTCTTCAACAGTTCTCTCCTCAATGACGGTGATTTGGAATTTCACCTTAACAGAATCGCTTCCCTCTCCCAAGCCTTTGCAGAGGGGCAGATTCCCCAGCGCATTCAAACACAGATGCTCAATGGATACGGATATACCACACCTCTGTTTTATGGCGATTTGTTCCTGGTCCTGCCCTCTCTGCTTTTGCTGTTGGACATTCCCCTCCAGACTGCGTATCAGGTATATGTTGTAGCCGTCAATCTGGCCACCACACTGATCACCTATTGGTGTCTGAAAAAGATGGTGCAGGATTCCTGGAAGGCTCTGGCAGGGACTACCCTTTATCTTCTCTCCAGCTACCGTCTTCTGAATCTGATTCTTCGCTCTGCCGTTGGGGAGTACACTGCCATGACCTTTCTCCCCCTGATCCTGTACGGTTTTTATCGGCTCTACACTGCCGGGGAGGACGAAAAACTGGGGCTGCGTCAGTGCGCGCCTTTGATCCTGGGTTTTTCCGGAATCATCGAGTGTCACATCCTCTCCTGTGAGATGGTTGCCTTTTTCTCCATTGCTTTGATCCTGATCCTCTGGCGAAAAACCTTCCAGCCCCATCGATTTATGACTCTGGTAAAAGCCGGGGTGGCTTGCCTTCTGCTCAACGCCTGGTTTATTCTGCCCTTCCTTCAGTCCTTTTTGACTATGAAGGTGAATGTAAATTCCGGCGTGAACAGCGGCATTTCCTCCACTGCCAATTTCTACCAGCTCTTTTCCCTCTTTCCTTCTCCCTCCAACATTTCCGGAAGCTGTGCTCAAGAGGAGCTTTCCCTCTCCATTGGTCCCGCCTTTGTGATTCTTCTGGGGGCATATCTCTGTTATTTCATCCATCAACTCCATCACCCGGCCAAGGCAGAGGAATTCCGGAAGCTCAACTTCTTTTTCCTCTTTGGCATTGCAGCCATTTTCCTGTCTTCCTCCCTTATTCCCTGGGGAAACCTGCATCATATCAGCAGACTGCTTTACAGTCTGGTATCAATGATCCAATTTGCCTGGCGGTATCTGGGAATTGCTCTGGTCTGTCTCACCTTTGGTGCTGTCCTTCTTTGGGTCCGGCTGGAGAAAGAGATTTCGCCCAGATGGAGCAATCTGCTCCTGGGGATCATGGTGGGTGTGACTGTTTTTTCCGCCGGATACTTCTACACTTCTGCAGCCGACCGGATGAAATCTGAACAGGTGTTCTATACCGCCGATACCGATACCATGGAGATCATGCTTAAGGAATATCTTCCTTTCGGCACCGACTATGTGGCCCTGGAAGAGGATCTTCTCGGCACAGGTGATGGTGTGGAAACCGGAAACCTGGAACGGCAGGGTGTCCGGTCCAGTCTCTGGTGCCGAAACAGTTCCAAAACCGAATCCTGGGTAGATCTGCCCATTCTGGCCTATGACAATTATCATGCCTCCCTGGAGGATGGTTCTCCCGCCACCCTTTCAACGGGGGAGAACAACCGGATTCGGGTAACGCTCCCCGCCGGGTATGAGGGAGTCATTACCGTGGAGTACCGTCCCCCGGTTTACTGGAGGGTCTCCGAAGCGGTTTCCCTGGTGACCCTGGCCGGATTTACCACTGCTCTGATTCTGGAAAAAAAGAAAAAAGCATCTCTTTCCCAATAACACAAAAAAGCCCCGCAGGAAACTCCTGCGGGGCTTTTTATTATGAAGATTGATTACTCAGCCTTGGGGCCGGCAGCAACCAGGGCCTTGCCTGCATCGTTGCCAGTGTACTTGACAAAGTTCTTCTGGAAGCGGGCGGCCAGATCCTTGGCCTTGGCATCCCACTCTGCGGGGTTGGCGTAGGTGTTCCGGGGGTCCAGAATGTTGGTGTCTACGCCGGGCAGCTCGGTGGGAACAGCCAGGTTGAAGTAGGGGATGGTCTTGGTCTCAGCCTTCAGGATGGAGCCATCCAGAATAGCGTCGATGATGCCGCGGGTATCCTTGATGGAGATACGCTTGCCGGTGCCGTTCCAGCCGGTGTTGACCAGGTAAGCCTTGGCGCCGCTCTTCTCCATCTTCTTGACCAGCTCCTCACCGTACTTGGTGGGATGCAGCTCCAGGAAGGCCTGGCCGAAGCAGGCGGAGAAGGTGGGGGTGGGCTCGGTGATGCCGCGCTCGGTGCCGGCCAGCTTGGAGGTGAAGCCGGACAGGAAGTAGTACTGGGTCTGCTCGGGGGTCAGGATAGACACGGGAGGCAGTACGCCGAAAGCATCAGCAGACAGGAAGATGACATTCTTGGCATCGGGGCCTGCGGAAACAGGGCGAACGATCTTCTCGATGTGGTCGATGGGGTAGGACACACGGGTGTTCTCGGTGACGGAACCGTCGTTGAAGTCGCACTCGCCGTTCTCCTTAACGGTAACATTCTCCAACAGAGCATTCCGCTTGATGGCGTTGTAGATGTCGGGCTCGGACTCCTTATCCAGGTTGATGACCTTGGCGTAGCAGCCGCCCTCGAAGTTGAAGACGCCGTTGTCGTCCCAGCCATGCTCGTCATCACCGATGAGCAGACGCTTGGGATCGGTGGACAGGGTGGTCTTGCCGGTGCCGGACAGGCCGAAGAACAGGGCGGTGTTCTCGCCGTTCATGTCGGTGTTGGCGGAGCAGTGCATGGAAGCCATGCCCTTGAGAGGCAGGTAGTAGTTCATCATGGAGAACATACCCTTCTTCATCTCGCCGCCGTACCAGGTATTGAGAATGACCTGCTCACGGCTGGTCAGGTTGAAGACAACAGCGGTCTCGGAGTTGAGGCCCAGCTCCTTGAAGTTCTCTACCTTGGCCTTGGAGGCGTTGTAGCAGACAAAGTCAGGCTGGAAGTTCTCCAGTTCCTCGGCGGTGGGCTCGATGAACATGTTCTTTACGAAGTGTGCCTGCCAGGCCACTTCCATGATGAAGCGGATGGCCATGCGGGAGTCGTGGTTGGCGCCGCAGAACACATCCATCACATACAGCTTCTTGTTGGACAGCTCCTTCAGAGCCAGCTCCTTGCAGGCCTTCCAGGCTTCCTGAGAAGCGGGCTTGTTATCGTTCTTAAACTCGTCGGAGGTCCACCACACGGTGTCCTTGCTGTTCTCGTCCATGACGATGAACTTATCCTTGGGGGAGCGGCCGGTGTAGATGCCGGTCATAACATTGACGGCACCCAGGTCAGTCAGCTGGCCCTTCTCGTAGCCTTCCAGAGCGGGGTCCATTTCGGCTTTGAACAGCTCCTCATAGCTGGGGTTGTACACAACTTCAGTTGTGCCGGTAATGCCGTACTTTTCCAGAGCATTGGTTTCCATTGTTTTGTCCTCCTAGAATGCAATTTGAAACAGCAGACAGCGGTAAAAACGCATCAGCATATTCCTGAACTAAAGATGTTGACAGCTTGAAACCATCTTTCGCTGTTTATATTATAGCCTTCCCGCCTGTCAAGCGCAAGTGGTCAGATGGACTAATTCGGGTAAGCGCCACCCGCAATTTTGGATATCTTGACCAATTCCCACCTGCAATAGTGCAAAATGTTTTTCCCTTGCGGCCACCTATTCCGGCAGTTACAAAACAGAAGGAGCCGGGCATCTGCCCGGCTCCTTCTGTTCCCTTGGCGACTTCTCCACAAGCAGTGGAAAAAGTTCCTGTCCCTTAATTGTATTATATGTCTTTTTCAGGGCAGAAGCAATCAGGGGATTTTTATAGTTGGCAGTTATAAAAGTTATATTCTAAGCCTCCTCGCCCCTAAAATCATCGTCTGCTTCCTGTAATTCTTTTGTTTTCCAGTGGAAATCAGGGCGGAAGCCTCATACAGCAAATGCATGAAAAACCGCCCGCCTTACATCGCTATTTAGAAAATCGGGTTATTGGCAGCTAAAAAAGCAGCGGCCCGGAAAAAGCCTTCCGGGCCGCTGTGCTGTATTTTCCGCCGATGTTTTATTTCAGGTACCGGTTGAAAAAATCCAGAATAACCTGTTTTGTGGAGGGCTGGAAAAACTCCCGTGTTCCATGGCCTCCGTTTTTCAGAATGTACAGCCAGGTCTGATCTTCCAGCCCCAGCTCAATCATTTTCCGGTAAAGTTCTTCACTGATCTCGCAGTCCACCAGCGGGTCCTGGTCCCCATGAAGAATGGCAAGAGGGGCCATATCCTCATGAAGATACCGGATAGAACTTGCCTTATCTGCCAGCTCCAGAATCTCCTCCCGGTTCATATCCCGGGTGATCCCCAGCAGGGCACCCTCGTGGGTCTCATCCATACTGTGCCAGCGGTAAGAAGGGTCCTGAATCAGTTCCATATTCTTTTTGGCACAGTAGCTTACATCCGCCGGGCCAAACATATCCACCGCAGCCTGGATCTTACTGGACTCCTGGCTGTACTCCCGGGACTCGCAGTCATCCTGGTTCAGCGCCATCCAGGTGGACAGATGTCCCCCCGCAGAGCGCCCTATGACTCCTATCTTATCCGGGTCCAGGTTATATTCCCGGGCATGGGCCCGGAGAAACCGCACGGCGGTTTTGCAGTCTATCAACTGGTCAGGGAAATGCCCCTGGGCGCTGCTGCGGTAATAAATGCAGGCTACGGCATACCCGGCTTCCGCCAGGAATTCCATCTCGGCTGCCATAAGGTTCTTATCGCAGCCCCTCCAGCCTGCCCCGTTGATCCAAACAATCACAGGCTGTTTTCCGGTGGAGACCTCATCGTCCCTGCCGTCCGCCAGCCGCATTTCGCTGTTGCCGTTCTGAACCATAAGGGATAGGTACAAGTCCAGGGGGCCGCCCTCCAGGTCCGTCACATGGGAGTAGCAGATATTATCAATAAAATTTATGCTTCTTCGTTCTTTGCCGGGATCAATTACCCTACGCATTTTGCACCTCGTTCTCCTGGAACCGGCAGGCCGGACCTGAAAATTCCGGTCCGGCGCCGCTTTTTCCAAAATTATCTCAGGGAAATCAGGCGTTCTTACCTGCTTTCCGGCTCTTGATCAGCTTCATGATCATGGGGCCAATCACAGACCAGACCGCAATGAGGATGAAGATGAGGGAGATGGGACGGGTCACGAAGGAGGTCAGGTCGCCGCGGGCGTAGGAGCAGCCCATCCGGAAGTAGCTTTCAATCTTGCCGCCCAGGATAAAGGCCAGCATAAGGGGAGTGGAAGGCATACCGAATACATCCAGCAGAATGCCCAGCATACCCAGCACCAGCACCAGGTAGACATTGAACATACTGGTGGTGGAGGAGAAAGCGCCCATGAAGCAGATGACCAGGATGGCGCTGAACAGGTAGTGGTAGGGAGCCTTCAGGAGCAGGGGGAACCACCGCTTGGTGAAAAGCTCAATAAACACGATGGCAATCGAGCTAATCATCATAATAACATAGATATACGCAGCCAGAGTGGGATTGGTCTGGATGAACATGGGACCGGGCTGGAGGCCCTTGATGGTCATGGCAGACAGAAGCAGCACGGTGGTAGCATCGCCGGGAATGCCCAGAGAGATCATGGGGATCATGGCGCCGCCCACGCCGGCATTGTTGGATACCTCAGTAGCCCAGATGCCGGGATCATAACCAGTGCCAAACTTTTCAGGATGCTTGTCCATCCGCTTGGCCTGACCGTAGGCAATCAGGTTGGAGATACCAGAGCCCATGCCGGGGAGGAAGCCGATGAACAGACCGATGAGAAGGGAGACCACAATGGTCTTCATATTGTCGGTAAAGTCTTTCAGGGTCAGGCCGAAGCCGCTCAGGCTCTTGGCATCTACAGGAGGCATCTCCTGCTGGCCTTTGGCGTAGGCAGTGGCCACCTGCTGGAGGGCAAAGATGCCCATAAGGAGGACCACCACATTGATACCACCGTACAGGTTGGTATTGCCGAAGGTGAACCGGAGCTGGTTGGTGACCAGGTCGCCGCCGATGCAGCTGAGGAACAGGCCCAGGAAGGCGGAGAGCAGGCCCTTGAAAACAGAGCCGTTGGACAGGCCTACCACCATGGTGATGGCCATCAGGCAGAGGGCAAAGTACTCCCAGGGCCCCAGCATCAGGGCCACATCAGCGATGGCGCCGGAACAGAGAACTGCAACCACACAGGACACAAAGTTGCCGATAAAGGAGCCCATAATACCGATGGACAAGGCCTTGGCGGCCTTACCGTTCTTGGTCATGGGATAACCGTCATAGCAGGTACCAATGGAGGCGGCAGAGCCGGGAATACCAATCAGCACGGCAGCGATGAAGGAGCCGGACACACCGCCCACATACATAGCCACCAGCATGGAGAAGCTCAGGTTGGTGTCCAGAGCAAAGGTCATGGGGAGGATCAGGGTAATACCCAGACCTCCGGAAAGGCCGGGGATCGCGCCCAGGATACATCCGATGACACCACAAAGGATCATCATGATGAAGTTCATGGGCTGGAACATGATCCCCAATGCTTCAGGAATTGCTGCAATCATACTATGTCATATCCCCCTCTCTTACAGCATTTCAATGCCCAGCATGTCCCACAGGGAACCGGAGGGCAGCGGGATGAGGAAGCCCCGGGTAAATCCGAAGTAGCAGATGGTACCCAGGAGAATGCTGAACACTACGGCAAAAATCACATTGATCTTTTTTTCGCCTTTCAGGGTCCAGGTAAAGACGAAGGTTCCCACCATGGAAGCGATCCAGAAGCCCAGGAACTGCATCATAATGCAGAACACCAGCGCTTCAGCCAGGATAATGGCCATCCGAATCCAGCCGGCCTTGTCCAGGTAAGGCTTGTTACCGGTTTTGACTTCCTTGGGGCCGTCAAATACCATGGAGAGAATCGCAAACAGGGCTATACCTGCCGCAGAAATGTAGGGGAAAAACTTGGGACCTGGTTCGTTGGACACCAGCCGCTCCGGGATATTGCCGGTCTCAATGACGATGAAGACCGCCAGCACCAGGAAGACGATGCCCATGATATAGGTGCGGTTGAGCTTTTTCATGCGCTACCTCTTTTCTTTGTTGACTCATACATAGGGCTGCCAATTGCAGGCCCCTAAAGGAGGGGCCCGGCGGGGTTGCCCCGGCCGGGCCCGAAAAACGAAGTTTCAATCAGCGGACCTTAATGCCCATCTGCTCGGCACGGGTCTCCATAATACCCCATTCCCGCTGGAAGGTCTCCTGAGCGGTGTCGTAGTCCACAGGCTCCACGAAGGTTGCCATGGCCTTGTTGCCGTCAATGTAGCTCTGCACTTCGCAGGCAGCGCAGATAGCCTCGTTTACAGCGCGGCATACATTTTCGGGAGTGTCCTTGGGAGCCCAGATGTAGTAGCTGCACTCAAAGGTGGCATCGGGAATGCCCTGCTCGGGACCGGAAGCATAGTTCTCGGTCAGCTCAGTGCCCAGCAGTTCGCTCATGGATTCCAGGGTGGAAACCTCGGGGCCAACAGTGCCCAGAATGGTCAGACGGCCGTCGGCCTCATAGCCCTGTGCGTTGGGGATGGAGCAGTTTGCAATGTCGATGGAGCCGGAAGCGGTCTGGGTCAGCTTATCAGCCTCGGAAGAGCACTGTACCCAGTTGACCATCTCGCCGTAGCCTTCGCCCAGGCCTTCGATCACGCTGTAGATGGCAGCCTGAGAAGCACCGCCCAGGGAGCAGCCGATAACGACCTCGCCGGGATGCTCGGCAATATACTCACCCAGCTCTTCAAAGTTGCTGTAGGGAGCATCGGGACGGGCAATAATGGCCTGAGGGCCGCCCAGGTTGATAACGCCTACGGTGGCGTAATCTTCCATGGAGTTTACATTGGTGCTGCCGGACAGGTACTCCAGGCAGGCACCTGCATGGTGGACCAGGAAATGGGTGCCATCGGGATCAGCATTCTTTGCATTCTCACGGCCCACCTCAGTGGTATCGTAGTTGGTGACCACGAAGTTAACTCCCTCGTACAGCTCGCCCAGAGCCTGGGTCAGATAACGGGTGTACAGGTCGGTGCCGCCACCTGCCTTGGCAGGTACATCAATGTATACAGTGGTACCGGCGGGCCACACATCTTCGATGGTCAGAGGCTCATCGGAAGCGGTGGTGTCAGCAGCTGCATCGCTGGCAGAGCTGTCAGCGGCAGGCTCTTGAGCAGCATCGCTGCTGCCGGAGCAAGCTACCAGGGACAGGCTCATGGTCAGGGCCAGCAAAAGTGCCAGAAACTTTTTCATGGTAGTTCTTTCCTTTCATTTTGTGATTCGCTTTGGCTCACCAAGGAGTCTTCTGTTGTCTTAATTTTAGCTGTCACAACCTTAATTGACAATCTGGGGATTTTTATATATTCTATTTATAAAAGTTATATAACTTCGGTGATTGCGACAATTTTTTCTCCGCAGGAAAGGAGCCATCTCCATGAATCTGCAGCAACTTCCATACCTTTCTGCTATAGCGCAGCAGGGTAGTCTGTCTGGTGCCGCCCAGTCTTTGGGAATCACCCAGCCCGCTCTCAGCCGGTATCTCCACGATTTGGAGCACAATGTGGGAATGCCGCTCTTTTTTCGGGAGCGAAAAAAAATGTATCCCACGGATGCGGGAAAAATATACTTGCAGGCAGTGCAGGAGATGCAGGATGTGTGGGATAACACCCGCCGTTCCATCGCCCTTCTGGACTTTGAACCCACCGAGCAGCTTCGGGTGGGGCTTTCCCCTCACCGGGGTTCCCGACTGCTGGCAGCCATCTATCCGCATTTCAACCGGGAATATCCCCAGGTAAACCTGATCGCCTTGGACGGATATTTCCGGGAGGAGCGGGAACGGCTGATACAGGGAGAGGTGGATTTGGTGCTCAGCGGCGGTGATGCTTATGACGATTTGGAACATATCGACCTTACCCGGGAGGAAATGGTTCTGGCTGTTCCCGCTTTCCGCCGTCCTTCCGAAACCCCCATTGCCGACTTCCAGGAGCTTCCCCTTGCAGCGCTGGAGGATTTCAAGGACGAGGTATTCATTATGCCCAGAGGCTCCACCGCCCTCACCGACTTGATCCAGCCCCTGTTTGCAAAGGCCAATTTTCAGCCGCAGGTCGCCTTTTCCACCCCCAACATTGTCACGGAGGTCCGGTTGATCCAGGAAGGAATGGGAATCGGGGTGCTTCCCTCTTTCTATGCAACTCCGGACGACGGGATGCTCTATTATCGTTTTAAAGATCCCGTTTACTTTATGGCTCGGGTCTTTTACCGGCCCGGCTATCAGTTTTCCAAGGCGGAACGCTTTTTCCTTTATCTGATGGTCCTGTTCCTGTATCAGGACCAGGTAGGAAACGACCGGATAACTTTCTGCTGGTGCGATTTTACCCGGGAGTTGGTGGAGGAATATGACCCCACCTGGGCACAGGAACTGAGAAGAGAGGACCCTGGTTATGGACACTAAAATTCTGGAATACATCATCGCCATTGCAGAGGAAAAATCCGTATCCCGGGCGGCAGACCGGTTCTACCTTTCCCAGTCGGTGGTCTCCCACCATCTGAAAAATCTGGAAGAAGAATTCGGAGAGCCCTTCTTTGTCCGGGACCCTAGGGGAATGCAGCTGACCCGCGCAGGCATTATTTTTGTAAATAACGCCCGCACCATTCTCCATATGGAATCCCAGCTTGAAGCAAAAATGGAAGCCATGCGCCGCCAGCAGAACAAATCCATCCGTGTTATGGTTGACTCCACCAATCGGAACTTTTTCATCCGCCGAATCCTCACCGCTTTCCGCGCGGAGTTCCCTTCTGTATCTCTGGAGCTGACTGACTGCAACTTTATTCAGGCTCACCGCACCCTTCTGACCGGAGGCACCGACCTGGCTGTCTGCTGTTCCAACCGTCAGGAATTTGAGGGATGCAGCACCCAGCTGCTGTTTCAGACCTGCCTTCATTTTCTTCTTCCCGCTGGCAAGGAGCATGATTTCTCTCTGGAGGAGTTCCGTTCTGCCCTTGAAAAGAATATGATGGTCAGTCTTCATCCTGTGGGCAGTTCCATGCGTCTGGTCGAAGAGGATCTTCTGGCCCAGGGCAAAGCCTTCCCTTCCGTCATCATGGAAAGCAGGGGCTTTTTGAATTCCCTTTCTCTGGTGCAGGATGGGCAGTGCGGTGTTTTCTATCCCCAGGCCATTACTTTCCGGGATGCCGCAAATCTCCGTGAGGTCCCCGATCTCCAGTCCCCGCTTTATACCCAGATGATCTGGCTGGAAGACACCAAGCATTCCAAAAGTTTTAACCGGCTTCTGGAGATCGTAAAGGAGGCCTATCTGGAATATCCACAGTACATTCAAAAACCCCCTGCTGTTTCCCCCACCTGATAACCTGTTTTTCTTTGCCACAAGTGCTGCGGTTTGCCCTATCTTGCTGAAAAAATAAAAACTTTTTGTTAAATTACTCTATTATTTAAGTGTTTTCTTCAAAAAAACTTGCAATTCTAACCAATCCATCTTATACTAATCAAAGATGACACTGTTAAAATGGAGTTTTGGGCGCAGCACCAGGAAGCGGTTTTTCCCAAAAATCAAATCAAAATGAAAGGCAGGGGTGGCAAGGTGACGATCGCTTTAATGGCGGACGATTCCAAAAAAGAATTGATGGTTCAATTTTGCACGGCATATTGCCGTATTCTCAGCCAGCACCGTCTGATCGCCACCGGAATCACCGGACGCATGATCTCCGAAGCTACCGGCCTTAAGGTGGAGCAGGTGCTGTCCGGCAGGCAGGGCGGCGACCAACAGCTGGAAAGCCGGATCGCCTGCAACGAAATCGACATGGTCCTGGCCTTCCGGGACCCCCTGAAAGACAACTCCCAGGGGATTGTGGGTCTGCTCCGCATCTGCGATGTACATACCATCCCCATTGCCACCAATGTGGCCAGCGCCGAGGTTCTGGTACATGGTCTGGAGCGGGGCGATCTGGCCTGGCGGGAGCTGCTGCACGGCTGAACCGATTTTCAAGCATAATAAAAAGCAGGGAGCCCAAAGCTCCCTGCTTTTTTCTTTTAAATGTAAGAAAGGCTCAAATCAGAACCTTCATGGCGCCGGACATGGAGAAGAGGCGGGCGCTGATATGGTCCAGGTAGACGATGGTAAATTCCCGGCCGGATTCCTCATTGTACAGGTCAGCCAGCTGAGGCATAGCCTTGAAGGCGGCAGCCTTGGCTTCGGGGCTGTCATCGAAATCGATGGTGCCCTGGATCCGGACCCACTCGCCCCGGTCATTGGCCACACAAATTTCCAGGTTGGTGTTGTTGAGCAGCTGGTCATACATAGCCTTATCCCGGCCTACAGCCAGGCAGAAGTGGCCGTTATACACCATGCAGAAGCCCATGGGCCGCACCCGGGGCAGATACCCGTCGGTGGTTGCCATATAAAACACCGGGTTCTCTTTCAGGAATTTCATCAGTTCATCCATGGTTATACTCCTTCCTCCCCGAAGGGAAATGGATTTACAGAGTTTTCAGGGCTTCCTTCAGCCGCTGGGCCGCCACCTTGGTCTTTTCCGCGTCTCCGAAGGCGGTGAGCCGGAAATAGCCTTCTCCGCAGCTGCCGAAGCCGCTGCCGGGAGTGCCCACCACGCCGGCCTTATCCAGCAGCCAGTCAAAGAACTCCCAGCTGGTCATTCCGCCGGGGCACTTGAGCCACAGGTAGGGGCTGTTCTTGCCGCCGCAGTACCAGATGCCGCACTCCTCCAGAGTCTGGGCAATGACCTGGGCATTCCGGCGGTAGTAGTTCAGGTTCTCCTGGATCTCGGCCATTCCTTCGGGGGTGAACACGGCGGCAGCGCCCTTCTGGACCACATAGGGAACACCGTTGAACTTGGTGGTCTGGCGGCGGAGCCACATCTTGTTCAGGCTCACTCCTTCCCGCTCCAGGGCCATGGGAACCACGGTATATCCACACCGGGTTCCGGTGAAGCCTGCGATCTTGGAGAAGCTGCAGAACTCAATGGCGCACTCCTTGGCGCCGGGGACTTCGAAAATGCTCCGGGCCAGTCCCTCCTCGGTGACAAAGCACTCATAGGCGGCATCAAACAGGATGATGGCGTTCTGAGCCTTGGCGTACTCCACCCACTGAGCCAGCTGCTCCCGGGTGTAGACGGCACCGGTGGGGTTGTTGGGGCTGCACAGGTAGATGATGTCTGCCTTTACAGCGGGGTCAGGCATGGGCAAAAAGCCGTTCTCCTGGGTGGCGGGGGCGTACAAAATCTTCCGTCCGGCCATCACATTGGTATCCACATAGACGGGATAGACCGGGTCAGTGACCAGCACGGTGTTGTCCTTGTCAAACAGGTCCAGAATATTGCCCAGGTCGCTCTTGGCGCCGTCGCTGATGAAAATTTCATCTGCTGCCAGCTCTACCCCATGGCCTGCGTAGTAGTTCCGGATGGATTCCTTCAGGAATTCATAGCCCTGCTCCGGGCCGTAGCCGTGGAATCCTTCCTTGGTGCTCATCTCGTCCACTGCATCATGCATGGCCTTGACCACTGCCCCGGCCAGGGGAAGGGTCACATCCCCAATGGAGAGCCGGATGATTTCCCGGTCAGGATGGGCAGCGGAGAACTCCCGCTGCTTTTTGGCTACGGTGCTGAACAGGTAGCTTTCGGAAATTTCACTGTAATGCTTATTGATTTTCATACTTTTCCCTCTTTATTTTTTAAGCCCCTCAGGCTGTTTACAAATATGCTGTGCCTCGATAAACGGTTTTGGCAGGCCCGGTCATGGTCAGTTCCCCATTCTGTCCTACCCGGATGACCAACTCCCCGCCCTTGAGCCGGACGGTAATATCGGTGTCCCGCTTGAAAATTCCCAGCTCCACACAGGCGGCGGCAGTGGCGCAGGCTCCGGTGCCGCAGGCATAGGTCTCCCCGCTGCCCCGCTCCCACACCCGCATTTCCACCAGGTCGGGGCCCAGCACCCGGACAAACTCGGTATTGATCTGGTGGGGGAAGTTGGGATGGCGTTCAAAGTCCGGTCCGATTTTGGAAAGCTCCAGTTCTTCCACCGGCTTATCCAGGAAGGTAACGCAGTGGGGGTTGCCCACGCTGACACAGGTGACGGTCCAGGTTTTTCCGCCCACTTCCAGGGGCATATTCACCAGGGAGCCCTGCCCCATATTGATGGCGGGAATATCCGCCGCCTGGGTACGGTACCGGCCCATATCCACCTGCCAGATCCCGTCCCCTACCCGGAACAGGGTCTTGGTGGGGGTGGAGGAGTCCAGGGGGGTATCGATCACCATCCGGTCCTCCTGCACTCCATGCTCATAGAGAAACTGGGCCACACAACGGATCCCGTTGCCGCACATTCTTCCCTCGCTGCCGTCGGCGTTGAACATCCGCATGGTAGCGTGGCTGCCCTCATTCAAGGGCGGGCAGACGCAGATGATGCCATCCGCCCCCACAGAAGTGTGGCGGGGAGACAGTTCCACCGCCCAGCGGCTGACTTCCGGAGGCAGACCGGTAGTGCGGCAGTCCAGATAGATATAATCGTTGCCGCATCCCTGCATTTTTACAAATTCCAGCTCCATGCCGGTCACCTCCTTGTTCATGGCATCCCCACAATTCACGCTTTAAAGTCCAGCGGCATATCCCGTCGAAATTTCCCATGACTCTTTACAAAACGCCGGTCAGGCCCGAAAGAACCGACTGCGCTTTTTGTTTTGTCTGGCGAAAAAATTTCAAGCAGGCTCCCCCGCCCGGAACTGTGTGTTGCTGCCTTGGTTCTATTATATGAATTTTGAAAGGATTCCACAAGGGTCGGGGGAAAATTTTTACCTCATCGGGACTTTCCAAAGGCCGGGAAGAGATTGCGCCCGGACGGTTGATAAAGCCGCCGGGATGTCTTATAATGGCACTGTATAACATTGTGCGGGGAGAGATGACGGATGAACCATGAAAGCAGGCGCCTGACCCGGCCGGCCTGGTGGCAGCTGGGGGCTTTGGTCCATTTCATGGCCACCTTTTTCTGGGACAAGCTGATTTTCCGGACAGATACCTACGGCTTTGGTTTGGAGGTACTGGATGATACAGTCACCCTGGAAACAGAGCGGCTGATCCATCAGCTCTGCGCCCGGGGCCTTTCTTTGGTCCTGATTTTGGGCGTGTGGTACCTGGGCTATCGGCTGGTGCGGGGGGATTTCTCCAAAAAAGAGCTGCTGGCTTTCTGGGGCATCTTTCTTGGATTTTCCCTGCTCAACCTGTTCTTTTTCCCGGAGAGCTTTACCCTTATGGAGTGGGACAATGTGATCGCCTACTCCTATTCTATCCGGAATATTCCCTTCTACTGGCACAATGCGCTCACCACCATCTACTACGCAGCCTGCTTCTATCTGTTTCCCTTCCCTTTGGTGGTGCAGGAGCTTTCCCTTGCCGCTTACTCCGGTCTGGCCGTTTTCTGCTTTTTCCGGCTGAAACGCGCCCGCCTCTTTGCCCTCTTTCTTCTGGTCATGCCCGAAGCCTGGGCGCTGGCCACCAATCCTTACCGGAACGATCTATACGCCCTGGTCCTGCTCTGGACCACGGTTCTGATCCTTTCCCTGTGGGAGAGGCAAGCCATTCCCAGCCCGGTCTGTTCCCTTGGTCTGACCTTTCTTCTGGCAATCCTGGCGGTATGGCGAAGCGAGGGCATCCTTTTTTCCCTTATGCTTCTCTCCCTGTTTCTTTTCCTCCGCTGGAATACCGGTCTGCCCCGCCTGCTGGGCTGGGCTGCGCTTTGGGCTGCTTTGGTAGTGGCCCTGGGTATCCCCCAGAAAATCGGGACCCAAAAATATTACGGGTCCGACTACACCATCGTCACCACTATGGGCTGGCTTCAGCCGATTCTGAATCAGGAAAACGCCAACCTGTCCTACTCCGGCGCAGAGGAGGATCTGGCTGCCATTGAGGCGGTCACTCCCCTGGAGTGGATTCAGGAAGGGGGAATCACCGGTTACCGGTCCTATAATGTTTCCCAGGGTCGGGACATCAACCAAAGCGGCGCGGACAGCCGCACCCGGGAGGAATATACCCCTGCCGCTTTCCGCCTGATCCTGCACAACCTGCCCGCCTTTATTCTGGATCGTCTCAATCTGTTTTTGGAAGCCAACCGCTTTCCTTCTCCCCTGACGGTTCCCGAATATACGGGGACCCCCAATCCATTCCCGGAAGACACCTTCCAGGAATATACCACCCTGCTGGACCAGGGGTTGGAGGAACTGTACAACGGGTCCAATCCCCTGGTGTCCCGGTGGTATCGCAGCAGTTTCCGCAGCATCGTCCGTCAGCGGCTGGATGCTCTGGGAGATGCCTGGCAGCAGCTTTCCGGCTTGGTCAATCTGCGGCTTTTTGCCTATGCCTTCTCCCTGGGATATCCCCTGCTCTGGGTCATCCGCCAGTTGAAACTGCTCCGGCAGGGCAGCCGGGTGCTGGCAAAGCACTGGGACACTGCCCTTCTTTTCCTGATCGGTGCGGGAGAGCTCGGCCTTGTGACCCTGGGTGCTCCGGAACCCCGGGAAGTTTACTACTATCCGGTATATTTCTTCCTTACCCTGCTTATGCTCCGCACCCTGGAAGGGCGCTTTCTCCAATGGAAAAAAGAAAGGAAACTGACCCATGGATAAAATTTTGCTTTTTATTCCCATGTACAACTGCGAAAAACAGATCGTCCGGGTGGTTGACCGTATCAAGGCGCTGGGGGAGGACCAGAATCTTTTCTCCCAGGTCATGATCGTGGACAACCGGAGCCCGGACGGCAGCATCCGGGCGGCATTGAATGCCGTCAAGGAGCTTTCCTGCCCTGCCATGGTGGTGCGCAACCTGGAAAATTACAGTCTGGGCGGCTCCCACAAGGTGGCTTTCCGGTATGCCCTGGAAAACGGCTTTGATTATGTGGTGGTGCTCCACGGGGATGACCAGGGAGACATTGCCGACCTGGTCCCCCTCATCAAGCGGGGCGACCACCGGAATCTGGACTGCCTGCTGGGCGCCCGGTTCCACCGGGACTCCAAGCTGGTCAACTACAGCCGGTTCCGCATTTTCGGCAACCATGTGTTCAACGCCCTGGTTTCCCTGTGCACCCTGCACCGGGTCCTGGATCTGGGAGCCGGGCTGAATCTTTACAGCACCCGCTGGCTGAAAGGGGAACCCTATCTTCCCTTCCCCAACAACCTGACCTTCAATGTATATCTTCTGTTGTATGGAATTTACAGCGGCGCACGGATGACCTTCTTCCCCCTCACCTGGCGGGAGGAAGACCAGGTGAGCAACGCAAAGCTGTGGAAACAGACCACCGAAATGCTGCGGCTTCTGGCCCGGTATCTGTTTGGACGGAAAGCCCTGTTTGCCCCCAGGGAAAATCAGTGGACCCGCCCCGCTTACCGGTTTGAGGAAATGAAGGAGGGAATGGTATGAAAGAGCCTTTGCAGCTGATTTTGCCCATGGGCGGAGCCGGGACCCGCTTTTTCAACAACGGATTTGACTGCCCCAAGCCTATGATCCAACTTCACGGAAAGCCCTTCTTCTACTGGGCCACCCAGTCCATTTATGACCGGGTACCCGTTGGGGGGCTGACCTTTGTGATCCAGCAGGAACACCAGTGCCGGTTTGGCCTGGGGGATGCCATCCGCAGTTATTATCCCCATGCCCGTATCGTGGAACTGCCTCAGGTGCTGCCCGGGGCGGTGCTCACCTGTCTGAAGGGGGTTGAGGGCCTGCCTGACAACGCGCCCGTTCTTTTCAATGACTGCGACCACTACTTCCGTTCCCAGGCCCTGAAAGAGTTCCTGGAAAGCGGGGCGGAAGCAGATGGCGCTCTGCTCACTTTCACAGCCCATGAGCCCCAGTTCAGCTATGTGGAGCTGGATGACCGGGACAATGTTGTCCGCACCGTGGAAAAGCAGGTCATCAGTGACAAAGCCATCTGCGGGGCCTATTACTTTGGGAGCAAGTCCCTGTTCTGCCGGTATGCGGAACAGTATCTCCAGGAATGCACCTACAAGGAATTTTTCCTCAGCGGGGTTTACAACCCCATGGCCCGGGATCATCTGCAAATCAAGGCCCTACCCGTTGACCTGCATATTCCCTTCGGCACCCCCGCAGAGTACCAAGCTGCCGGCCTGATGGGGGAGGAATTCACCCTATGACCGGAGTGTATTTTGCGGGTGCAGTTATCCTGCTGACCCTGGGACATCTGTGGAAGACCCTTCGGTGGCGGTATTTCACGAAGGTATATGAGGACACCTCCCTGGCTGTGCTGGGAGGTGCCCTGTCCGGGGGATACCTTATCAACTTTTTTATTCCCTTCCATATGGGCGACCTGCTCCGGATCATTGTGGCGGGCCGCCGGATGAAAAACGGCTATGGCTATTCCGCCGCCACCGTATTGGTGGACCGGGGGCTGGATGTTCTGGCTGTAAGTGTGATTCTGGGAGCCATGAGCCTGCTCACCCCCGGGGAGACCCTCTGGAAGGCCACCGCAGGATATTTTCTGCTGGTGGCGGTACTGGCAGCCCTCCTGGCGGCAGCATTCCTGTTCAACCGGCAGTGCAAGCGGCTGGCGCTGTGGGTATGCTCCCTGTTCAACGACACCATCAAGTTCAGACTGCTTTTTTTCCTGTGGTCCCTTATCTCTTCCTGCAAAGACGGTTACCGCAAACTGAGCAAAAAGAAACTGCTGTTTCAGACCGCAGCCATGTGGAGCTGTTATCTGCTCTCCTACGCTCTGGCAGCCCGGATGGTAGCTTCCCTGGAAGGGGCTTTCAGCTTTCAGGACCTGTTCCTTATGCTTTTCCAGTCCGCGCCTTTGGGAGCTTCCACCTTCTCCCTGACCCGGGGCATCCTGGCCCCTGCCAGCGAGCTGATGCTCTGCCTTTACATCCTTATTCCCCTGCCCGCCATGCTGCTTTTCTGCATCCCTGCGGCCCGGAAAGAGGGCTCTGCCATCGTGCGCACCCGGCGCATCCTTCCCCAGCGCAACCGGGATGAGCAGCTCAATTTCCTGGGAGCTTATTTTGCCTGTGACGACCGGCAGGCCATCAAGGAATATCTGGAAATGAACCAGGATGTTCTGATTCTCCAGGACTACTCCTCCGGCTCTGATGCCACCACCATGCTCTGCATCCGGGACGGTCGGACCGTGTTCCGGAAGTATGCCTTCGGAAACGCCGCCGACAAGCTGTATCAGCAGGCCCTCTGGCTCAAGCGGAACGCCGACCGGCTGCCCATGACCCATATCCTGTCAGAGAACCGCAGCCAGGTGGCCTACTGCTACGACATGGAGAGCAGCAACGGGGTGGGAATGTTCCAATACATCCACACCCACACCACCCAGGAAAGCTGGGCCATCCTCCAGGCCGTACTGGAGGACATCCGCACCCGGCTGCATACTCCCGCCCGGGGACCGGTAGACCCCCAGGAAATCAGCCGGTATATTGATACCAAGGTCACCGGCAACCTGGAAACCATGCGGAAAAACCGGACCCTGAAAGCCCTTATGGAATACCCGTACCTGGTCATCAACGGGGTCCGGTACAAAAACCTGCCCCTGCTCCAGTCCATGCTGGACAAGCGGAACCTGGTAGAGATTTTCCGGCAGGACCAGCAGGCGGAGACCCACGGGGACCTTACGGTGGAGAACATCATCTGCACCCCCGACGGGCCCAGCCCTTACTATCTCATTGACCCCAACCCCGCGGAATTGATGTCGGTGGGGAATCTGGACTACGGCAAGCTGCTCCAGTCCCTCCACGGAAAATACGAAATGCAGAAGCTCAGCCCGTCCCTGGAGGTCGTGGACAATGAGATACGGTATTTTCTGCCCGACACCGGGGAGTACACCCGGATTTATCAGGAATATCACCAATACCTGACCCGGTCCTTTGCGCCGGAACAGGTGAAGAGTATTTACTACCATGAAATCATTCACTGGCTGCGTCTGATGCCTTACCAGCTGCGCCGGAAAGAGGAGACTGCTCCCCGGTTCTATGCCGCCATGATTCTGGTAATGAACGATGTGGAACGACTGTTTGAGGAAACGACATGAAAAAGAAACTGGCCATCTTTGATTTTGACGGGACCCTGTTTGATACGGTATCTGCCAACTGGGCCTCGTATGCAGCAGCCCTCAAGCCCTATGGAGTCTCCATTACCCTGGAGTACTTTATCGCCAACTGCTACGGTCGGTATTACAAGGAATTCCTGCCTCCCCTCCTTTCTGACCCGGCAGCCATTGAGGCGGTGCACAAGGAAAAATCGGCCCTGTTCCCCCGGTTCCTGGGGGAGATAAGAGAAAATCAGGCGCTGTTTTCCCTTATGTCCGACCTGCGGCCTGCCTACCACACGGCTTTGGTCACCACCGCTGCACGGGGCAGCGTGCTTGCCATTCTGGAGCATTTTCACCGGAAGGATATGTTTGACCTGATTCTGGCCCAGGAGGATGTGCCCCGGAAAAAACCTGCTCCCGACGGATTTCTTCTGGCCATGGAGCATTTCGGGATCTCCCCCGAAAACTCCCTGATTTTTGAGGATTCCCCGGAAGGGATCGCTGCCGCCCGGGCAGCAGGCGCCCCCTTCCTCCTGGTAAAGGACATTCTGTAAGGGAGCCTCCCGGTTTTTCCCGGGGATAAAATCCCCACAAAACAGATCCGGAAATTTCAGGAAATTGTCCCCTTGACAATGCCGGGGAGATGGGATATAAAATTGTTAGATTCTAAAAGCGAAAAGGAGAATTATCATGGAATCCGAACTGTTTGAACGCATCCGCGACCTGCTGGCGGAGCAGCTGGATATCGAACCTTCCACCATTACCATGGACAGCGACATCATGGAGGACTTTGATGCAGACAGCCTGGATATCGTGGATATGGTCATGACCCTGGAGGACGAGTTCGAGGTTGAAGTTCCTGATGAAGTAGTGGAAAACCTGCGGACCGTGGGTGATGTGGTGCGCTTCATCGAGGAAAACACCTGATTTTTTGACCCGACACTGAAAATTCTGCTCCCTGACCACTGGCACAGGGAGCGTTTTTGTTGTATAATAACAAAAGACTTTTTTAGCCGGGACTTCCCGGCCATCCATAAAAAGAAAGGGACTATCATCCAATGAGCAAAGAGAACAAGAAGCTGGTGGAAGCCATCACCGCCCAGGAGGTGGATTTCGCTCAGTGGTACACTGATATCTGCCTGAAGGCTGAGCTGGTGGATTACTCCAGCGTGAAGGGCTGCCTGATCCTGCGGCCCTACGGCTACGCCATCTGGGAAAACATCCAGCGGCTGCTGGACGCCGAGTTCAAGAAGACCGGCCATGAGAATGTGGCCATGCCCATGTTTATCCCCGAGAACCTGCTGAAAAAGGAAGGGGACCTGGTAGAGGGCTTCGCCCCCGAGTGCGCCTGGGTCACCATGGGCGGCGGCGAGAAGCTGGAGGAGCGGCTGGCTGTCCGGCCCACCAGCGAGACTTTGTTCTGCGACCATTTTGCCCATGTGCTCCACTCCTGGCGTGACCTGCCCATGAAGTACAACCAGTGGTGCAGCGTGGTCCGTTGGGAAAAGACCACCCGTCCCTTCCTGCGGAGCCGGGAATTCTGGTGGCAGGAGGGTCACACCATCCATGAGACCGCTGAGGAAGCCATGGACGAGACCCTGCAGCAGCTGAACTGCTACGCCGACTTCTGCGAAAAGCAGCTGATGATCCCGGTGGTCAAGGGCCGGAAGACCGACAAGGAAAAGTTTGCCGGTGCGGAAGCCACCTTTACCATTGAGGCCATGATGAAGGACGGCAAGGCCCTCCAGAGCGGCACCAGCCACTACTTCGGAGACATTTTCAGCCGCGCCTATGATGTGACCTACGCCGGCCGTGACAATGTGCTTCAGTACCCCTTCCAGACCAGCTGGGGCGTTTCCACCCGTCTGGTGGGCGCCATCATCATGACCCACGGTGACGACTCCGGTCTGATCCTGCCCCCCGCCATCGCCCCCTATCAGGTAGTGGTGGTTCCCATTGCCGCCCACAAGCCCGGCGTTTCCGAGAAGGCCGCCGAGGTAGCCCAGCGGGTCGCCAACTTTGCCCGGGTCAAGCTGGACAACAGCGACAACAGCCCCGGATGGAAGTTCAGCCAGTGGGAGATGAAGGGTGTGCCCGTTCGTCTGGAACTGGGCCCCAAGGACATTGAGAACAACCAGTGTGTTCTGGTCCGCCGGGATACCCGGGAAAAGGTATTCGTAAGCCTGGACGAGCTGGAGACTGCTATCCCCGCCCTGCTGGAGCAGGTGGCTCAGGGCCTGTACGAAAGCGCCCTCAAGAACCGGGAAGCCCGCACCTGGACCGCCAACACCTGGGAGGAAGTAAAGGAGCTGGCTGCTGCCAACAACGGCTACATCCGGACCATGTGGTGCGGCGAACTGGCCTGCGAGGAGAAGATGAAGGAAGAGGTTGGCCTGTCCAGCCGGTGCATGCCCTTTGGGGAGGAACCCTTCGCTGATGTCTGCCCCTGCTGCGGCAAGCCTGCCAAGAAGGTGGTCTTCTGGGGCAAGGCCTACTAATCAATCTCAAGAAACAAAAAAAGGAAGATACCCCATCGGGTATCTTCCTTTTTTATTGTCTTACTGCTGCACCAGATAGATGAAGTAGGCCAGGTAGCTTACCAGCATGATGACGCCCCCGGTCCGGGAAATCTTCCGGTCCCGGCAGACACAGAGCCAGAGGAGAGCCATGGAAGCCACAGTGATAATGCTGTCCACCATAAAGCTGGAACTGTACACCACCGGGGTAATGAGGCTGGCAGTGCCCACCACAAAGAGGATGTTGAAGATGTTGCTGCCCACAATATTGCCCACGGCAATATCGGTTTTGCCCTTGATTCCGGCGGTAACGCTGGTGACCAGCTCAGGCAGGCTGGTGCCCAGGGCCACAATGGTCAGGCCGATGAACCGCTGGCTTACCCCGAACATTTCGGCCAGGGCAGTGGCGGCGTCCACGGTCAGGTCAGCGCCCCAGACCACCAGGCCCATTCCCACCACAATAAGGAAGAGGAGCCGGGGAATGGTATCTTTTTCTTCCAGCTGGGGAATCTCCTCCCCGTCGTTGCCCCCGTGCTTGGTGCTCCAGAGCAGGTAGGCCAGGTAAGCCAGGAAGAAGGCCCAGAGGATAACACCGTCCATAAAGCCCACCCAGCCATCCATAAGGCCCAGCACTCCCAGCAGCACCGACACCCCGATGGCAAAGGGGATCTCGTACCGGACGGTGGACCGCTGGACCGGGATGACGCAGATAAAGGCGGTCAGGCCCAGAATAATGAGGACATTGAGGATATTGCTTCCCAATACATTGCCAATGGTGATCTCCGCACTTCCCTTCAAAGCGGAGGTGATACTGACGGCGGCTTCGGGGGCGCTGGTGCCCATGGCCACAATGGTCAGGCCAATGACCAGCTGGGGAATCCCGAACTTATCCGCAATTTTGGAGGAGCCCTCCACAAACCAATCGGCTCCCTTTACCAGCATGAGAAAACCCACCACCAGCAGAGCCAGCTGCATAATAATTTCCATCCTGATTCTCCTTTTCAATTCCCTGCAAAGAGAACGAGGCAAAAAAAAGCAAGACCCTCCGCACGGGGATATTCCGTGCTAAAAGTCTTGTCCTTTGTTTCTATCCGAATCAAAGCCCCGGGCCAGGCAGCTTGTGCCGGGATTGTTGACACCAGGGGATTTTGACTACTCCCTTTTAACAGTGAAAATTGTAGCACACCGCTCCTACCCTGTCAACACATTTCAGGGCTTCTTTCCTCATATAGTAAAGGGAAAGGAGGGAGGAAGATGATCCTCACATGGGCGGCCCTGATTCTGGGGCTGTTGTTGATTGTAAAGGGAGGGGACCTATTTGTGGACCAGGCGGTCTGGATGGCCCGGGTCAGCGGGGTCCCTCCTTTCCTGATCGGGGCCACGGTGGTCAGTCTGGCCACCACCATGCCCGAATTCCTGGTAAGTGTTATGGCGGCCTTCCGGGGCCAGAACCAGATGGCCTGCGGCAATGCGGTGGGGAGCGTGATTGCCAACACCAGCCTGATCCTCTCCATTGCCCTGCTGGCTCTGCCAGGGCGGGTCTCCCGAAGGCAGTACCTGGCCAAAGGGCTGCTTCTCACCGGCACCGTGCTGGTGCTGCTGGCCTCCACCCGTCAGGGGGAACTGGCCGGGTGGGGCTCCCTTGCCCTTCTGGGGATTTTCCTGCTGTTTATGGGGGAGAACATCTGGCAGGCCCGGCAGGCGCTGGACGGGCGGAAAGAAAAAAGCCCTCCCCCTTCCGGGGGAGAGCTGGGGAAACATCTGTTCCTGTTCGGGGCAGGCACGGTGGGTCTGGTAGCCGGGGCCCGGCTGCTGGTGGGCTCCGCCACCCGGCTGGCCCTTCTGCTGGGGGTCTCCCAGGGGGTGGTGGCCGCCACCATTGTAGCCCTGGGCACCAGTCTGCCCGAGCTGGTCACCACCCTGACGGCGGTGGCCAAAAAGCAGGCTTCCCTTTCCGCCGGGAACATTCTGGGGGCCAACATCATTGACAACGCCCTCATCCTTCCCGCCTGCTGGCTGGTTTCGGGGGGCGTCCTTCCCATCAGCCTCCAGACCCGGCTCATTGACCTGCCCTTCTGTCTGGTAGGGTTGGGGGTAGTGCTGGTCCCCATGGTCCTGCTGGGCCGGTTTTACCGGTGGCAGGGGGCTCTGGGACTGGGGGTCTACCTGGCCTACCTGTTCCTCCTTATCCGTTGAAGGTGGTGGACAGGGTGGTGGTAAAGCTCTCCCCGGGAGCCAGACGGGCGGCGGCAGCCTGGTCGGTCCAGTTGCTGCTGCCCCCCTCTACCCCGGGCAGGCTGTGCCAGGGTTCAATGCAGACAAAGTGGATTTTTTCGGACAGTGCGCTCCAGATAAGGGTATAGGGGAAGGGTGCAATGTTGCAGACCACGCTCCGGTCCGAGCCCTTCTCGTAGATTCCCAGGGTGGTGCTTTTCAGGTTGCCGAAGCAGAAGCTGTCATGGTCGAAAAGCCGGTCGGTGAGGGGGATGGCATCCAGGTTGGTGCCGAAATAGCCGCACTCTCCGCTGAGCAGTCCCTTGGCGCTGGTCTTCAGGACCAGGGGGCTTTCCAGTTTGTCAAACCGGAACTCGTAGTCCTGGGTGTCGTGGTCCCCGTCAAAGGGGCAGACAAAGGCAGGGTGGTACCCCAGTCCGAACTGGAGGGGGCCGGAGCCGGGATTTTCCACCGTCAGGGTATGGTGGACGGTGTTCCCTTCCAGGGTAAAGGTGGACCGGAGCAGGAAGGGGAAGGGGAACCGTTCCAGGGTCTCGGGGCTGCTGGCCAGCTCCAGGACCAGCTTGTCCGGGGTCTGTTCTGCCAGGGTGTGTTCCAGGTCCCGGGCAAAGCCGTGCTGACCGCCGGGGTACTCCTTCCCGTCCACCACCAGCTTTCCTTCCGGCAGCTTGCCTGCATAGGGGAAGAGGATGGGAGCATGGCGGCCCCAGACCGCCTTATCCCCCTGCCAGAGACATTCCCGGCCGGTGGCCTTATACACTACGCTCACCGGTTCGGCTCCGTGGGAGGACACTGTCAGCTTGAGGGCGGCGTTTTCCAATACATATTCCATAGGGGAAACCTCCTTGTCAGGTCTTTTTTTCAGTATACTCCACCCCACAGGCGGTGGCAAGGACAAACTGTCCCGCATAGACTGGCATAACCCAAAAAGGAAAGGGAGTATGCTTATGTCTACTGGTATTCTGCGGGTCAGCACCTTTGATGTGCGCCAGTCCGCCCCGGTCCCCAATGCGGAGATCCGGGTAACGGGGGAAGGGCTGGACAGGACCTTTACCACCGACGGGAACGGACTGTCCCCCGACCTGTCCATTCCCGCCCCGGACAAGAAATACAGTCTGGAGGAATCCAACACCACCGTACAGCCCTGGTCCAGTGTGGACCTGGTGGCCCGGGCCCCCGGGTATGAGGAACTGACCCTGACCGGCATCCAGATTTTTGACGGTCAGGTGACTCTGGCTCAGCTGGAACTGACCCCTCGGATGGGCCGGGCAGGAGGCGAGCCCCAGAAGGTGGAAATCCCGCCCCATTCCCTCTTTGTAGGGGGAGGAGGAAGCGGCCCCGCCCCCACCTTTACCGAGGAGGAAGAAAACGCCCGGGTTCTTCAGAAGGTGATCATCCCCAAGTCCATCACCGTCCATCTGGGTTCTCCCTCCTCCAATGCCAAGAATGTGACCGTCAGCTTCAAAAGCTATATTGCCAATGTAGCCAGCAGTGAGGTCTACCCTACCTGGGCGGGGGCACCCATCCCAACCTTCTAAAACTTCCAGACCAGGAGGATTTCCTGTGTCCCCTCCTTTCGGGGAGAGACCAGAATCCTTTCCACCAGTCCCACCGCCAGGTCCCGGGTAAGGGCGGGGACCCGGGTCAATGCCTCTGCCCGGGCCTTCCGGTCCGCCGCCAGGGTCTCGGGGTCAGGCAGCCGGGCCAGGGCCTCCTCCAGCACCTGCCGCTGACGGGTCAGCCCTTCCTTTTCCAGGAGGAAGGTCCGGGAAAGTTCCTCAAAGGTTGCCCGGTCCAGGGTCCCCTCCCCTCTGTCCAGCCAGAGGGCTTCCAGGGCTTTCTGCCGCCGGGCCAGCTCCCGGTCTATTCCCCGGATTTCCCCTTCCAGCGCCTGCCGCTGCCGGGCCGGGGAATCTTCCGCCGGAGCAAAGGGTATCTGTTCCGGGTCAAACCAGGCGGCGGCATACCGGCGAACCCGGTCCAGCACCAGACCTTCCAGGGATTCCAGGGGGGTGCAGGTGCTGTTGGAGCACCGGTCCGGGGCCCGCTGGTGGACCCGGCACCGGAGATACCGCCGCCCCCCTGTGCCGGTCTGTTCCAGAATACTGCCGCACCCGGCGCAGACCGCCAGCCGGGCCAGGGGATGTATCTGCCCGCTTCCCCCGCTTCTGGCCCGGTCCCGGAGCAGCTCCTGGACCCGGTCAAAGGTCCGGGGCGGGACCAAAGGCTGGTGGGTCCCCTCCACCACCATCCACTGGTCGGGGGGCAGGTTCACCGTCCGCTTGGACCGGTAACTTATCTTCCGGTGGCGGCCCTGGACCAGGTCCCCGGCATAGGTCCGGTTATGCAGAATCCGGCTGACGGTGGCAGGAGACCAGAGGGGCCGCTCCCCCGCACCGGGGCAGGGTATCCCCTCCATGGCCTTCCGGGCCGCCGGGGAGGGTATCCCCTCCCCGTTCAGCACCCGGGCGATTTTCCGGGCTCCCGCTCCCCCCAGGGCCAGGGCAAATATCCGCCGGACCACCGGGGCGGTCTCCCGGTCCGGAATCAGCCGCCCTTTATCCGCCGGGTCCTTCCGGTAGCCGTAGAGGGGAAAGGAAGCAATGTACACCCCCTGCCGCCGTTTCTGGTCCAGCACCGACCGGACACTGGCGGACAGGTCCTCCAGATACCACTGGTTGACCAGGCCGTTGATCTGCCTGGATTTCTTTCCTGCCCGGTCCTGGGTGTCCACCCGGTCCACCACCGCAATGAACCGAATTCCCCATTCCGGGAACTTTCCGTGAAGATATTTTTCCACCAGCTCCATATCCCGGGTAAACCGGGACTGGGTCTTGGCCAGGACCAAATCAAACTGATGGGCCTGGGCTGCTCGAATCAATGCCCGGAATCCGGGCCGGTCCCGGTCCATCCCCGAGTAATCCTCGTCCCAGTAGATGCCCGCCAGCTCATACCCCTGGTCCAGGGCATACTGGGTCAGAAGGGCTTTCTGGTTCCGGATGCTCTCTGACTCCCCCGTTTTCTCCCGGTCCTCCCGGCTCAGCCGGCAGTAGATGGCAGCTTTCATCCCCCATTCCTCCTTCCCGGGCCAGGGCCTGGGCCAGATATTCCCCGAACAGCCGCCGGAACCCTTCCTGCCGTCCGGCAGGGTCCGGGGCGGCGAACCGCTCCTCCACCCGGAACTCCCGGTTTTCCACCATCCCGCCCCCTTTCGGTGGAATTCTCTCTGTTTCATTTTTATGGACCGGGCAGGCCGGTGAGAACCGGAAACCGAGGGTTCTCCCTCTTGACGGCAGGCCCCGGCCAGGGGTATTCTTGAATTGAAAATAAAACCCGGGGTTTCCCCGGGACGGGAATCGAGGAGGAAGTTCCATGACCTATGCTGATGTACTGAGTAACGCCCGCCAGGCTCTGGGGGGAAGCTGCAAAGCCTGCCCTGTCTGCAACGGAGTCGCCTGCCGAAACCGAATCCCCGGTCCCGGAGCCAAAGGGGTGGGGGACACCGCCATCCGGAACTATGAAAAGTGGGGGGATATCCGGCTCAATATGGACACCATCTGGGAGGGAGGCCAGACAGATACCTCCTGCACCCTTTTTGGCCGGACCTTCCGGTATCCCTTCTTTGCAGGGCCGGTGGGGGCGGTAAACCTCCACTACTCCGATGCCTACAATGACCTGACCTACAATGATGTGCTGGTCCGGGCCTGTGCCGAGAACGGCATCGCCGCCTTTACCGGGGACGGCGCCGACCCTGCGGTCATGGAGAAGGCCACCCTGGCCATTGGAAACGCCCAGGGTCTGGGAGTTCCCACCATCAAGCCCTGGGACCTGGACACCATCCGGGAAAAGATGGCCCTGGCCCTGGCCAGCGGCTGTTTTGCCCTGGCCATGGATGTGGATGCCGCCGGCCTGCCCTTTTTGAAGCACCACACTCCCCCTGCCGGCAGCAAGACCACGGAACAGCTTCGGGAGATTGCGGAGATGGCCGGCCGTCCCTTCATTGTAAAGGGAATCATGACCGTAAAGGGAGCCCTCAAGGCCGCCCAGGCAGGCGCCGCCGCCATTGTGGTGTCCAACCACGGGGGACGGGTGCTGGACCAGTGCCCCGCCACCGCTGAGGTTCTGCCTGAAATCGCCGCCGCCCTCAAGGGAAGTGACACCGCCATTCTGGTGGACGGAGGCATCCGCACCGGCACCGACATCTTCAAGGCGCTGGCCCTGGGTGCCAAGGGGGTGCTGATCGCCCGGCCCTTTGTCACCGCCGTTTACGGCGGCGGGGAGGAGGGGGTCCGCCTTCTCATTGAAAAGCTGGGCGGGGAGCTGGCCGATGCCATGGAAATGTGCGGGGCCGCCTCTCTGGCAGACATCACCCCCGACATGGTCCGTCTCTCCAAGTAAATATTCTGTTCCCATGCCGCCGGAGGCCCTGGTCCCGGCGGCTTTTTCTTTGGGATAATTGCCCCTTCCTGGCCGGAGGAGGCCCTGCGGGCCAACATCCATGCCCAGATCAGCCTGGCCCTCAACCGTATTTTTACGGAATGGTACCCCAGCCGGGGCTATAACTTCAACATTACCGGCAGCCCCAGCTACGACCAGGCCTATGTCCAAGGGCGGACGGTATTCGATGTGATGCAGCGGCTCACCGACGAGATATTCAACACCTATGTGCGGCGAAAAGGAAAGATAGACCCCTACTTTACCGAGTACTGCGACGGAAAGACGGTCAGCTGCAAGGGGATGAAGCAGTGGGGCACCGTGGACCGGGCCAACGAGGGGAAAAAGGCCCTGGAGATTCTCCGGTACTATTACGGCAGCAACATTGAGGTGGTGGAGACCAACAACATCCAGTCCATCCCGGCCAGCTATCCCGGCAGTCCCCTGCGCCGGGGCAGCAGCGGGGAGAATGTGAAAATCATCCAGCGGCAGCTGAACCGAATCGCCAAGGATTACCCGGCTTTCGGCACCCTGACGGTGGACGGCAAATTCGGAAAAGCCACCGAGGACACGGTGAAAAAATTCCAGAAGCAGTTCGGCCTGACCCAGGACGGGGTGGTGGGAAAATCCACCTGGTACAAAATCTCCTATATCTATGTATCGGTCACCGACCTGGCCCAGCTGACCAGCGAGGGAATCCCCCAGACCGGCACCGTCCCCTATCCCGGTACCGCCCTGCGCCAGGGCAGCACCGGGTCGGATGTGCGGCAGATACAGACCTGGCTCAACGGGGTATCGGACACCACGGCAGGGGTGACCCCCCTGACCGTGGACGGAAAGTTCGGCCCTGCCACCCAGACCGCCGTCCGGGCCTTCCAGAAAGCCTACGGCCTGAGGGTGGACGGAATCGTGGGCCGGTCTACCTGGACCTCCCTGAACCAGGCCTACCTGTCCGACACCCAGGGGATAGCCCGGGCTCTGGACCAGGCGCCCCAGCTTCCCGCTGCCCTGGGGGACCGGGGAGACACGGTGGGAGCCATCGCCCAGCGGCTGGAACTGGTGGCCTATTATCTCCCCGATGTGACCAGCTACGGGTACACCACCCAGTATGACGAGCTGCTGGAAGCCAGCGTGAAAACCTTCCAGGCCAGGGAAGGGCTGCCCCAGACCGGAATCACCGACCAGGCCACCTGGGACCGGCTGGAGACAGTGTATTTTGCCCTGCTGGAGGATGCCGTGGAGATACAGGAGGGATAACTATGGCAAAGGTTTTTGTATATGACGAGGCGGAAAACCGGCTCCGCAGCTACAATTTGTCCGAGAGCGACCCCATGCCCTACTCTGCCGGGACCACCCTCCGGGTGCGGGAGTTCCGGGGAAGCAGCAAATCCTCGGTGCTCTGGACCACCACCCGGGCCATGGAGGCCTGGAACCTGACCCGCCGGGCTTACGGGAAGGGAATCTATGTAGGCTACGCCTTCAAGCGTATCTGGGAGGGCGGCCACGGCACCACCAGCCAGCACTACGCCGGGGTGGCCTTTGATGTGGGCCAGAACACCACCTCCTCTGCCCGGCAGCAGATTTACAACACCGCCCGTGCCACCGGGGCCTGGGGATATGTGGAACCCCTCAACCTGACCCCCACCTGGGTCCATTTTGACCGGCGGTACGGCAAGCCCGCCTGCGGAGGGACCAGCGGCTATCCCACCCTCCGGCAGGGAAGCATCAGCACCTATGTGCTCATCTGTCAGGATGCCCTTAACGCCCTGGGGTACAATGCCGGTTCCCTGGACGGGAAATACGGCAGCAACACCATCTCGGCAGTGAAGAAGTTCCAGCGGAACTTTGGGCTGACCGCAGACGGCATCTGCGGCTGCAACACCTGGAAAAAGCTGGCGGGAGCCGCTGTGGGGATCGGCCGCACCTCCACAGTGCGGGATTAAATTCTCTCAAAAATAAGTCAGCCCGCCGGGACCTTTCGGTCCCGGCGGGCCTCTTTTGTTTATCCAGGGCGGTCAGGCCCGGTTTTCGCTCCACCACCGGAAGATATCCGCCATAAGGGGAGCGCCGTTGGAGCCGCCGCCCCCATACTCTATGACCACCGCCACGGCGATTCTCGGGTCCGGCACCGGGCCGTAGGCGATCATCACCGTGTTGGTGTAATACTCCGAGCCGTACATCTCGGGCCGCTGGGGACTGCCGGTTTTACAGGCGATGGAGAAGGGCAGCTGCCGCAGAGCGGAAAGGGTGGTGGCCATCTGGGTCATCCCCTTTTCCACCGTCTGAAAGGCTTCCTCCCCAGAAAGGGCCTCCACCTTTTCCGGCAGGGGATCAGGCTCATAGCTGCCGTTGGATTCATTATAATACCCGGCCAGGATATGGGTGGGATACCGGCTGCCGTGTCCCGCCAGGGTGGCGGCGTAGGTGGCCAGCTGGACCGGGGTAAAGGCATTGTTGCCCTGACCGATGGAGGCCTGCAGGACCAGTCCCTTGGAATAGTTGGAGTCGGATTCCCAGGTAAGGGAGCCCTCCCCCTGGGGCAGTTCCAGTCCCGTATCCGTGCCCAGCCCCAGAGCCTGGGCATACTCCGACTCCTGGTCCACCCCCAGCCGCCGGCCCAGGTCATAGAAATAGATGTTGCAGCTGTATTTCAGGGCATTGACCATGGAGATGGGCCCTCCGTGGCTGATTTGGAGACAGCCGGGCTGGTAATCCCCGTAAAAAGTGTAGGTCCCGGTACAGTTGACCCGCTGGTCCGGGTCGGTGGTGCCGGTGAGCAGCCCCGCCAAAGCCACGCAGGGCTTGAAGGAGGAGCCGGGAGCATACTGCCCCTGGAAGGCCCGGTCAAAGAGAGGGTCTCCCTTCTGGGTCAGGTACTGGGAATAGAGGGCGGTGTACTGTTCCAGGTCATAGGTGGGATAGTTGGCCGAAGCCAGAATCCCCCCGGTTTCCAGGTCCAGCACCACCACCGCCCCGGCGTTTGCCTCCCGGCCCTTTCCCCGGGCTTTGGTTTTCTGCAGGGTGAGTATCTGCTCCTCCAGCATCTGGTTCACCGCCTCCTGGAACTTGCTGTCCAGGGTGAGAACGGTGGAAAGTCCCGGCTGGGGTTCTGCGGTCACCTCATCCGACACCAGGTTTCCCTCCCGGTCCAGGGAGATTGTCCGGGTGCCGGGGGTCCCCCGGAGGGTCTCCTGACAAAGGGCCTCCACCCCCGACCGTCCGATGGATTCATCCATCCCGTACCCCAGGGAGGCCAGCCGGTAATCCCCCGCCGTCCAGTCCTCCCGGGTGATGGCCCCCACCGTTCCCAGTATGGAACTGGCCAGGTCCTTGCTGGGATAGGTCCGCAGAGTCCGGGGGGAAAGCTCCAGTCCCCGGTCCAACACCCCCTCCTCCCGGAAGGCGGTCAGGGCGGTCCGGTTCAGTTCCCGGGCCAGGGTAAAGACCTGGTATTCCTCATACCCCTCCAGCTCCATCTGCCGGCGGATCCCCGCCAGAAGCCGCTGCCACCGGGGAGCATATCCTTCCAGGTCATACCGTTCCACCAGCCGGGCCATGACCTGGTCCGGGGTGGCGTACTGCTGAAGGCCCAGGGCCTCCTTGAGGGCCGCCTCCCCCTCCCCCTGGTCCAGGAAAGCGTATTCCTCCCCCTCCGCCCAGAGGGTAAGGGGGAGCGGGTCCTCCCAGCTCTGCCCCGCCTCTTCCAGAAGGGACAACGCCTGATACAGCTGCTTGTTCTCCTCCCCTTCCTGAACCAGCAGCCGGTTGATATTCAAATCATACACCGTCCGGGTGGAGGCCAGCACCAGGCCCCGGCTGTCCAGAATACGCCCCCGCACCGGGTCCAGGGTAAAGGTGTATTCCAGATTCCCCCAGGCCCGGGCATGGTATTCCTCCCCCTTCACCAGCTGAAAATAGGCCAGCCGGGCCAAAAAGATACCGCCGATAAGGGCGGCTCCCAGCCCGGCCAGCCAGATACGGCGGATTCCTCCATCCCTGTTCACTCTGCTTTATCTCTCCTTCCTCAAGGGGGCCAGCAGCCCCCAGATGGGGCTGACCAGCACCGTAAGCCCCCAGACTCCCGCCAGCTCCCACCGAAGCCCTCCGGCCAGGGCAGACAGAACCACCCCGCCCAGGGCGCCCAGGGCGGAAAGGGTCAGAAACCATCCCGGCCAGAGGGTGAGGGTCCGGACCATCCAGCCGGCGGCAAGGGCTGCGCCCCCCAACAGGAGGGCGGGGAAAATCCCGCCCCATCCGGAGGCCATGGTCCAGCACAGGCCGCAGAGGGCCCCGTACATTCCCCCGGTCACCGGTTCCTCCCGGCTGCCCACCGCCAGGGCGGCCAGGACCAGCCCCAGGGGAGCCGCCCCGCCCCAGGGCAGAGTCTGTATGGTTAGGCTTCCCACCAGAAGGGCAAAATACCCCAGAGCTTTACCCATTTTTCACCCCCGTCACCAGATAAAAGCACCGCTCCCCCTCCCAGTCTCCCAGAGAGGTGAGGGTGCCGGTCCGGGTCCCGGAGGCGGGGTCCAGTTCCGGGGTCTCCAGAATCCCCACCGGAATCCCCTGGGGGATCTCCCCGGAAAGTCCGCTGGTAATCACCAGGTCTCCTTCTTTGGCCGGGGTATCCCGGGGCAGGTCGGTGACTGCCGCCTTTCCCTCCCGGCCGGTGACCCAGCCGGATTCCCGGCTCTCCCCCGCCCAGCAGGGGACGGAGAAGGCGGGGTCAGTGAGGGGGAGGACCAACCCCTGTTCCTCCCCCTTTCCGGTGATTCCCACCAGGTAACCCTGCCGGTCCACCACCGCCATTCCTTCCGGCACGCTCCCCCCTTGGGCCAGGGCCACCCAGAACCGGGCTCCCAGGGCGGGGTCCCGGCCTACCAGCCAGAGTTCCGCCAGTTCCAGCTGGGGGAACTGCTGTTCCAGGGCTTCCAGCCCGGTCCGGCTTTCCATTCTGGCCAGGGACTGCTGTGCCTGGGCCAGCTGAGAGACCAGCCGGGCGTTCTCCTCCTCCAGTTCCCGGACCCGGCCGGGAGCCTCCCAAAGCTGGTCCCAGCCATCCCAGGTCCGGGCCGCCAGCATCCGCACCGGCAACAGTCCGGTGCGGAATACCCGGGCGGTCTGGACCGGCCAGAAGGCCCAGGCGCAAAGCCCCGCCCCCAGCAGGGTCCCCACCGCCCAACGGGTGAGTTTTGATTTTTTACGGGTATCTACTGCCATGGTCCGCCCCCTCAGTCATAGCTGCGGGGATTGCTCTCCAGAATCTGCCGCAGCAGCCGGGGCCGGTCCAGCATGGCCCCCGCCCCCAGCACCACGCAGTCCAGGGGATTTTCCACCGTTTTCACCGGGATTCCGATTTCCCCGGCCAGCACCTGGTCCAGTCCCGGCAGAAGGGAGCCGCCCCCGGACAGGGTGATGCCCCGGTCCACAATATCGCTGGACAGCTCGGGCGGGGTCACCTCCAGGGCGGATTTCACCGCTTCCACGATTTCGGACACACTGTCCGCCAACGCTTCCCGCACCTCCCGGGTGCGGAGGGTGACATTTTTGGGCAGGCCGTCCACCAGGTTCCGGCCCTTCACCTCCATGGCCAGTTCCTCCTCCACGGGGCCTGCACCCCCCAGGGCGATTTTTACCCCCTCGGCGGTGCGCTCCCCCACCAGAAGGTTATGTTTCTGCTTGATGTACCCGGCGATGGCCTTGTCAAAGGCGTCGCCCCCTACCCGGAGGCTCCGGCTGGCCACCACCCCTCCCAGGCTGATGACTGCCACCTCGGTGGTGCCGCCCCCGATATCTACAATGAGGTTTCCCGCAGGCTCCTCAATAGGAAGCCCTGCCCCGATGGCGGCGGCCATGGGTTCTTCCAGAATGTCCACCTGGCCTGCTCCCGCCCGCCGGGCGGCGGACTGGACTGCCCGGCGCTCCACCTCGGTGACCCCGCCGGGGACGCAGATGACCACCCAGGGCCGGAAAAACAGGCTTTTGCCGCAGGCTTTTTTAATGAAGTGTTCCAGCATGGCGGCGGTAATCTCAAAATCCGCAATGACCCCCTGACGCAAAGGCCGCACCGCCAGAATGGATTCCGGGGTCCGGCCTATGACCGCCTTGGCCTCGCTGCCGAAAAACCGGGGCTGGCCTGTGGCCGCCTCCACCGCCACCACGCTGGGTTCCCGGAGAATGATCCCCTTCCCCTTCATATACACCAATGTGTTGGCAGTACCCAGGTCAATGCCGATACTGCTGCAAAAAGAAAAGCCCATGCCTCTCATCCCCTTTTCCAAAATAGTCCTGAGACCTTCCCATCCATTCATACGCTGCACTCCTTTGTTTTAGAGCACAGTCCCGGATCTCGTTTTGGAAAAAGAGGAAAAAAGGCTGGGCTCTTTCATTCAGAACGCTGCTTCTTCCTCAAAATGTTTCAACATCTGACCTACCAGGCAGACCGGCAGGCCCATAATGTTGAAGTAGGTTCCCCGGATGGCACTGCACCAGAGGGCCGCATGGCCCTGGATGGCGTAGCCTCCCGCCTTGTCGTAGGGTTCCGGGGTGTCCAGATAGGCTTCCAGGTCCTCCCCTTCAATGGGAAGGAAATCCACCTGGCTGGTCTCCACCCGGCTGAGAATCCTGCCGTCCCGGGCCAGACAGACCCCGGTGTGGACCAGGTGGGTCTGTCCCGACAGGGCGGTAAGCATCCGCCGGGCGTCCTCCTTGTCCCTGGGCTTTCCAAAAACCTGGCCCTGGAACTCCACCACCGTGTCGCACCCCAGCACCAGGGCCCCCGGGTTTTCCCAGGAAACGGCCAGGCACTTTTCCCGGCCCAGGGCCTGGGCCAGGGCGGCGGGGTTTGGTGCGGTGATGGCGGATTCATCCACCTGGCTTACCTTGATGGTGAAATCCCGGGTGATCATTCCCAGCAGCTCCTGCCGCCGGGGACTTGCCGATGCCAAAATCAACATATTCCGCCCCTCCTTACAGCCGTTTGATCCGGGTGTACACATAGAGGGCTGCCCCGATGGTGAAGATCTGGGCCACATTTACCCCCATGTAAAAGTCCATGTTCAGCCGGACCACCCCAAAGTCAAAGTTGGGCGAAATACTGATTCCCTGGGCGTAGGCCAGCCAGGCCAGGGCAGGGACCCCGGCGCAGAGCCCGGCGATCATCCCGCCCAGCACGATTCCGGCCAGGACACAAAAAATCAGAAGAAGTGTTCTTTTCATTAGAATAATCCTCCCTGAGGTCGAAAAATAGTAAAGGCTGGAAGGAACTGGAAAATTTTACCAATTTTCCCTTTTCCCTTCTCAGGTAGTCCCGGTGGAGCCAAAGCCTCCCTGGCCCCGCTGGGTGTCGTCCAGGGCCTGGGCCTGGACAAAGGCGGCCTGATAGACCGGGGCAATGCTGAGCTGGGCCACCCGCTCCCCGGGCTGGATGGTGTAGGCCTCGCTGCCCAGGTTGATCATGGGGACCTTCAGCTCTCCCCGGTAGTCGGAGTCCACCACTCCCACTCCGTTGGCCATGCAGAGGCCGTGTTTGATGGACAGGCCGCTCCGGGCATAGACCAGGGCCACACATCCCGCATGGGGCAGCTGGATGGCAATGCCGGTGGGAACCAGTGCCCGCTGACCGGGGGCGATGGTCATGGGGGCGGGAATGCAGGCGGACAGGTCCGCAGCTGCCGCACCGGGGGTGGCGTACCGGGGCACCTGGGCCGCCGGGTCAAGCTGCAAATATTTTACTTCAATGGATTCCATGGAATGGTTCCTCCTCAGTTGGTTCCTTTATAGTAGAGGCCCCGGGTAAACTCCCCGGCAAAGGGACGGCGGGCCTTCATATCTTCCAGCACAGCGGCGGCTTCCTCCCGGGTTTCCAGGGTGAACCAGGCCAGCTTTATCTCCCCGGGCAGGGGCTTGTCCCCCATGTAGAGAGGCACCGGGTTATAGATGGTCCGAATCCCCAGGCCGCACCGGACCGGGAATTTCTTGGCTTTCCGGTCGGTAAGGGTCCCCGCCTTGGAGCACCGGTCACAGTCGGTGACATTTTTCAGGGGGCAGGCCCGGGTGAACATAAGGGGCAGATGACCGTAAGCCACCACTCCTACCGGGATTCCGGGGGTGATGTTCTCCATGTCCCCCAGGGTGACTTCGGGCAGGGGGGTAATGCTCTTGCAGCCCAGGGCCTTGGCTTCCAGGGCCGAGAGGGGGTTGGTGATGTTCAGGCCCATTCCCCCGAAGAGGGGCAGACCCTTGGCCAGCCGGAACTGGCCCAGGTTGTTCACCTCATACCCCAAAAATCCCTGGTCCCGGGTATTCTTAATTTGAGTTTCCAGGCTGGCTTCCACCGCCCCGAACATGACCCGGGGCAGTTCCAGCACCACCTTTTTCCGCAGCTGGGGGGGCACTTTCCGTGCCTGGGCAATGGGAAGCTGGAAATAGGTGAGCTTTTCCGCCCATTCCCGGGGAATCTGGTCCCAGGATTCAAACCGGGCGGCCAGGGCCTGGCCCTTGAGGGCAGGCCGGGGGGCAAAGGCGGGCAGAGTGTAGGCTGCCACCGGGATGGGCCGGGGGGTGCTGCGGAGGGCCAGCAGCTTTTCCAGCACCTGCCGGCGCAGTTCGTTCCACTGGGCGGCGGGGAGGAAGGAGGGGGCTCCCGGCTCCCCGGTCAGTTCCATCCCCTCAAAGAGGAAGGGGGTCCCTCCCGTTTTGGAGAGGGCTTTCTCAATGGCGGGGGCCTGGTCCTTCTGGGCAGGCTGGGGGGCGGCTTCCGAGTAGGCGGAAGCCCGGTTCTCCTCCCCGTCGGCGGCGGTGACCTTCACCCCATCCGGGTCCAGTTCCACGGTGAATCTCACCGGGACCCGGGGCCGTTCCCGCCGGTAAAGTTCCCGCAGGCCGGGCAGGCTTTCCTTGGTCCGGGCGGTGTCCTCCTGGGTGCGGGTGCCGAACATGGTCCGGTCGATTTTTCCTTCCAGATACCCTTTTGTAAAGCCGGACCGGGAAAAGACCGATTCCAGCAGGGTCTTGTCGTAGGGTTTCCCCTCCCGGGCCAGCAGGCAGGCGTTTACCGCTGCCGCCACATATTCCGGGGGACGGAGCCGTCCCTCGATTTTGGCGCTGGCCACCCCCATTTCCTGGAAGCGGGGCAGGTATTCAATGAGGGACTGGTCTTTCAGGCTGAGATGGTGTTCCTGACCGGGCATTCCTGCGGGAAGGTTCCGGGCATCAAAGGGAAGGCGGCAGGGTCCGGCACAGCTGCCCCGGTTCCCGCTTCGTCCCCCCAGGAAAGCGCTCATATAGCACTGGCCGCTGACACTCATGCAGAGGGCGCCGTGGACGAACACCTCGGTCTCAATGCCGCAGTGTTTGGTGATATGCTCGATTTCTGCCAGGTTCAGTTCCCGGGCCAGGATGACCCGGGTGAATCCCATCTCCGCCGCCTGCAAAGCCCCGGACAGGGAATGGACGGTGAGCTGGGTGCTGGCATGGCGGGCCAGGGCGGGGGCAATGTCCCGGGCCAGGGCGGCGGTGGCCAGGTCCTGCAGGATGACCGCATCCGCTCCGGCGGCGGCTACCTCCCGGATGCACTGGGCCATCTCCTCCAGTTCCCCGGCATAGAGGGTGGTGTTGAGGGTCACATTGACCTTTACCCCCCGGGCATGGCAGAACTGCACCGCCTGAGCCAGACGGTCAGGGGTGAAGTTTCCGGCGCTCCGCCGGGCATTGAACCGGGTAAACCCCAGATAAACAGCATCAGCGCCGCTGTAAACAGCGGCGCTCAGCATTTCCTCGTTTCCTACCGGGGCCAGGATCTCGATGGTATTCCTCATACTTTCCCCTTTTCCAGACGCTGGAGGGCCAGGTTCAGTTTCCGGCTCAGCTCCTCGTTTTCCTTTTTCAGCCGGGCGGCCTCCTCCCGGGCTTCCCGCAGCCCCAGCTGGGCCCGGGCCGCATCTTCCAGGTAGTCCTTCAGCTGCCGGCGCATATTCTCCACCGTGGTCTCCGCCTTTTCCAGTTCGTCCAGGTAGCTCAGGGCCACCAGCACCGTGGCCCGGCTCATGGACAATCCGTACCGGGGCGAAGTATATTCGTTGATGTCCCGCTCCATCCGCTGGGCCAGAGTGCGGAAATACTCCTCGGACTGGGTGGAAGTCAGGTAGTAATCCGTGCCGCAGATGTTCAGCTTTACATGATTGGGGGTCAACAGAGGGCACCTTCTTTCTATGGAAAATTTCCCCCCTTTCTCCGGCCGGGTCAGAGGGAAAACTGCTTTTTTCGGTGGTTTCATTATATAATAAATTCCCTTCCAGGAAAAGCCCCGGGCCGGAAAATTTATTCTCCTGCCATAAAATGGCCCTTTTTTTCTTGCCAGCGGGGAATAAATCAAGTATAATATGGTTACTTGCGGAGGGCTTTTGCGGCCTCTGAGGGCCCTTTCCCTCCCGGCACAGTTCCAAAATCATCTTTTTGAGGAGTGTATATCGTTATGAATCTTTCCAAAAAAGAGTTCAAAGAACTGCTGGTGAGCCGTCTTCAGAGCGACAGCGGCGTCACCCTGGACATGGCTTCCCATCAGCAGCTGTATCGGGCACTGGCCCTTATCGCCCGCAAACTCATGAGCGACCAGCATAAGAAGTTCCTCTCCAAGGCCCTGGGCCACGGGGACAAGCAGGTGTACTACCTCTGCATGGAATTCCTCATGGGCCGCAGCCTGAAAACCAGCCTGTTCAACCTGGGCCTGGACAAGGTTGCCGCCGAGGTGCTCCGGGATGCGGATGTAAACCTGGACAGCGTTTACGAGGAAGAGCCGGATGCCGGTCTGGGCAACGGCGGTCTGGGCCGTCTGGCCGCCTGCTATCTGGACGGCATGGCCACCGACTGCATTGCAGGCAGCGGCTACTCCATCCTGTATGAGTACGGCATTTTCAAGCAGAAGATCGTGGACGGCTGGCAGCAGGAAACTGCCGACAACTGGCTGCCCGGCGGCCGTGTATGGCTGAAAGAGCATCCCGACCAGGCTCAGGAGATCCGGTTTGACGGCCATATCAAGGAGAGTTGGGACCACGGCTTCCACTATGTACAGCACCTGGGCTACAACAGCGTTATGGCTGTGCCCAACGATATGTATGTGCAGGGATATGACGGCCAGGGCGTAGCCAAGCTCCGTCTGTGGCAGGCCAAGGCACCCGACTTTGACATGGCTTCCTTCAACGCCGGCGAGTACGGCAGCGCCATGAGCAAGAACGCCTCCGCCGAGCTTATCTCCAAAATTCTCTACCCCAACGACAACCACACTGAGGGCAAGATCCTTCGTCTCCGCCAGCAGTATTTCCTGTCCGCTGCCTCCATCGGGGACATTGTCCAGCAGCACCTGAACACCTACGGCACCATGGACAACCTGCCCGACAAGGTAGCCATCCAGCTCAACGACACCCACCCCACCCTGGCCATTCCCGAGCTTATGCGGATCCTGCTGGACGAGTGCGGCTACGAGTGGGATGCCGCCTTCGACATCTGCCGCCGGACCTTCGCCTACACCAACCACACCGTTATGAGCGAGGCTCTGGAAAAGTGGAATGTGGACATCTTCAAGGCCACCCTGCCCCGCATCTACTCCATCGTAGCTGAGATGGACCGCCGGGCCCGCATCGACCTGTTCAAGGCTTTCCCCGGAGACAAGGGCAAGGTGGACTACATGGCTATCCTGGGGGACAATCAGGTACGGATGGCCAACATCTGTGTCTTTACCTGCCACTCCATCAACGGCGTTTCCAAGCTCCACAGCGAGATCATCAAGGACAGTGTCTTCCACGACTACTACCTGTACAAGCCCGAGGCTTTCAAGAATGTGACCAACGGTATCGCCTACCGGCGGTGGCTGCTGGCCTCCAACCCCGGCCTGACCAACCTGCTTTCCGAGACCATCGGGGACGGGTTCAAGAAGGACGCCTCCAAGCTTGCCCTCTTTAACCAGTACGCCGACGACAAGACCGTCCAGGAGAAGCTGGAAAAGGTGAAGAAGGGCAACAAGGAAGCCTTTGCCGAGTACCTGAAAAAGGCTACCGGCCAGGTCATTGACCCGGATTCCATCTTTGACTGCCAGGTCAAGCGGATGCACGAGTACAAGCGGCAGCACCTGAACGCCCTCAACATTGCCGCCCAGTATCTCTACCTGAAGAACAACCCCAACGCAGATTTCCTGCCCAAGACCTACATCTTCGGCGCCAAGGCTGCTCCCGGCTACTACATGGCCAAGCAGATGATCCGGATGATCTGCAAGCTGGGCGACCTGATCGACAACGATCCCGCCGTCCGTGAGAAACTGCGGATCGTCTATCTGGAGGAGTACTGTGTCTCCCTCAGCGAGCGGCTCATGCCCGCTTCCGAGGTTTCCGAGCAGATTTCCCTGGCAGGCACCGAGGCTTCCGGCACCGGCAACATGAAGTTCATGCTCAACGGCGCCATCACCCTGGGCACCCTGGACGGCGCCAATGTGGAGATCGCCGATGCCGCCGGCAAGGAGAACGAGATCATCTTCGGTATGCTCACCCCCGAGGTGAACGCCCTCAAGAACATGGGCTATCATCCCAGCATGTTCTACGGCAACGACGAGGTGGCCATGGAAGTGCTGTCCTTCCTGGAGCGGGGCTGGAACGGGGAGAACTTCCACGAGGTAGTCTCCAACCTGCGGACCAGCGACCCCTACATGGTCATGGCCGACTTCAAGGATTACCGCCGTGCCCAGGCCGACCTGCAGAAGCTCTACGCAGACCGGGCCAAGTGGAACCATATGTCCATCAAGAACATTGCCAACAGCGGTATCTTCAGCGCCGACCGGAGTGTGGCCGATTATGCCCGGGATATTTGGCACGCCAACCCTGTCAAGTAATCCCACCCTTTTGTTTCCCAGGGCCCCCGGAATTTTTCGGGGGCCTTCTTTTATTCTGAATCACAGGAATGGTATGCCATGGAACACCTTTTTTTCAACAGCACTGACCTGGCCTGCAAGACCCCTGCGGGGGGCGTGCCCGCAGGCCAGCCCTTTACCCTGCGGCTGAATGTGCCGGTCTCTTACGGGTTCGTCCAGCCCCACCTGGTCCTGACCAAGGACCGGGAGCAGCCGGTGGAATACCGGATGGATTTCCTGGAACACGCCGGGCAGGAGGATCACTTTGCCATCACCCTGACCCTGGACAAGCCCGGTCTTTACTTTTATTATTTCGACCTTCACGCCTGGGGGCGGAAGGTCTACCGGGGTATGATGGAGGAGGGATACCCCTCCCTGGACAAGGAGGGGCCTCAGTGGCAGCTTACCGTCTACCACCCGGACTTTGTCACCCCCGGCCCTCTCAAGGGAGGCACCTTCTACCAGATTTTCCCCGACCGGTTCTATGAGGGGGACCCCAATAAGCCCTGGCCCTTCCCGGAGCGGGTCTACCGGCCCAAGAAGGACCGGGAGCCCTACTTCTGGCCCACCGAGCAGGGAGGGCTCCTCAACAACGATTACTTCGGGGGGGACCTGAAGGGAATCATGGAGAAGCTGCCCTATCTGGCTAAGATGAATATTTCCATTATCTACCTGAACCCCATTTTTGAGGCCCATTCCAACCACCGGTACAACACCGCCGACTATCTCAAGGTGGACCCCCTTCTGGGAACGGTGGAGGACTTTGAGGCCCTCTGCAAAAAGGCCAAAAAATACAGCATCCGCATCATTCTGGACGGGGTGTTCAGCCACACCGGCAGCGACAGTGTCTATTTCAACCGGGAAGGCCGGTACGGCGCCGGAGGATCCTGGCGGGACCCGTCCAGCCCCTACCGGAAATGGTTTGATTTCAGCCATCGGTACCCCTGCGGCTACCGGAGCTGGTGGGGCTTTGAGACTCTGCCCGAGGTCAACGAGACCGACCCCTCCTACCAGGAGTTCATCTGCGGGGAGAACGGGGTCATTGACACCTGGATGAAGCGGGGCGCCGGTGGATTCCGGCTGGATGTAGCCGACGAGCTGCCCGATGATTTCATTGAAAAGATTCGTTCAGCCGTAAAAAAGCATGGGTCCGACAAACTCCTGCTGGGGGAGATCTGGGAGGATGCCACCAACAAGGAGGCGTACAGCCGCCGCCGGACCTATCTGCTGGGGAAGGGGCTGGACGGAGTAATGAACTATCCCTTCCGCACCGCCGCCCTGGACTTTGTGAAAGGTGCCCCCATGGAGCAGGTGGCGGACCAGATCCTCTCCATCTGCGACCATTACCCTGCCCCCGCCCTGCATTCCATGATGAACTTCCTCTCCACCCACGACACCGAGCGGGCCATGACCGCCATCGGGGATGAGCCTGCCGCCGGGCGGGACCGGTACTGGCAGAGCGGCCGCCGGATTCGGGGCCAGGCCTACGAGGATGCCATCCGGATGGTCCGGCTGGCCTATGCCCTTATCTTTACCCTGCCCGGAATTCCCAGCATCTACTACGGGGACGAAATCGCCATGCAGGGCTACCGGGACCCCTTCAACCGGGGATATTTCAACTGGGAGTCCACCGAGGAACGGCTCCGGCCCATGCTGGCCAACCTGGCCAAGCTCCGCCGGGAATGCGATGCCTTCTCCACCGGACGGTTTGAGCTGGTCCAGGCCCAAGGGGACCTGCTCCAGTTCCGCCGGGTGGGAAAGACCGAGACCGCCCACATTGCCATCAACCGGGGACCTCACCTTCAAATCATCAATGCCTTTGATGGTTCTGCCGAGGTAAACCCCTACGGCTTCACCATTCTGGTGGAGGAGAACCAGAAAGACCGTCCCGGATACTTTAAGATTCGATAAAATTTTCAGCCGTCCCCTTCCGGGGACGGCTTTTCTATTGCAAGGGATATGCAAACATGGTATTCTGAGAAAAAAGGAGGGGATGCCTGTGAACATCGGCGAGAACGACTGGCTGGCCCGGGAATACAAACGGGAAGGCCGGACCATCACCCCCCAGGCCGCAAAAAAGCTGGCCCGGGAGCATATGCTGGACTGTGATGCCCGGGGAATCCGGGTCCGTCACGCCATGGACTGCGAAGCCAGGCAGGTTCAGAACCAGAGCCGGTCCAGGGCCAGGCGGGACAAAGCCGCCTCCCTCCGCCGTCTGGGGCAGGGGCAGGGCTCTTCCCTCAACCGGCTCATGACCCAGCTGCGGGAACTGCTGGACCTGACCAAGTAAAAATGACAAAAGAGGAGGAACTATTATGGGATGGGTTATTCCGGTAATTATTCTGGCAATTGTAGTAATTGTGCTGCTCCGGTGCGTGCGAATCGTGCCTCAGGCAGACGCCTGGGTGTTGGAACGGCTGGGCCGGTATCAGAAAACCTGGGAGGCCGGCATCCATTTCCGCATTCCCATCATTGAGCGGGTGGTGCGGAAAATCAGCCTGAAAGAGCAGGTGGCCGACTTTGAGCCCCAGCCTGTCATCACCAAGGACAATGTGACCATGATGGTGGACAGCGTGGTCTTCTTCAAGATTTTTGACCCCCGGCTCTTCGCCTACGGGGTAGAGCGGCCCATCGCCGCCATTGAGAACCTGTCCGCCACCACCCTGCGGAACATCATCGGCAGCATGGACCTGGACAGCACCCTCACCGGACGGGAAGCCATCAACGGGGAAATCACCAAGACCCTGGACGAGGCCACCGACCCCTGGGGCATCCGCATCACCCGTGTGGAGGTAAAGAACATTGCCCCGCCCAGAAGCATTACCGAAGCCATGGAGCGGCAGATGAAGGCCGAGCGGGAGAAGCGGGAAGCCATTCTCCGGAGCGAAGGCGAGAAGCAGGCCGCCATCCTCTCCGCCCAGGGCGAGAAGGAAGCTGCCATCCTCCGGGCTGAGGCCGTCAAGCAGAAGATGATCCGGGAAGCCGAAGGTGAAGCCCAGGCTCTGCTGGCGGTTCAGCAGGCCAACGCCAATGCCATCCGGCTTTTGAATGAGGCCATGCCCAGCGACAAGGTCCTGGCCCTCAAGAGCCTGGAAGCCCTGGAGAAGGTGGCGGACGGCAAGGCCACCAAGCTGATCATCCCCAGCAATCTGCAGAATCTGGCCGGTACCGTAGCCAGCATTCAGGAGCTGCTCTCGGGGTCCGGCTCCTGACAGCCGAGCTATCGGCAGGAAGGGTTTACTCTGGATAAGCGCAGAAAAGTAAAAGTTACCACGACCATTGTCTGTCTCATATTCAGCATTTTTGCCTTGTATACCTTTATCTTTGTTGTAGAGGTATCTTCCGGCTGGCGGACCTTTCTGGTGGTGATAGGGATTTCCTGGATCATATCGCCCTGGCCAACCTGGTTGAATATTACGGTAAGAAGTGATTCTGACCGGATGGACGGAACCGGAAAATTGTTTCGGTTCGTGGGCTGATAGCAAAAAATAAACGGCGGGCGCTGACATTTTGTCAGCGCCCGCCGCTTTTTTCAATGGTTCTCCGCCCTTATTACAGTTCCTTATAAAAGTCGGTGCGGACCGAGGGGCGGGGTGCGGGAGGATTGACCCCTGCTTCCTTTCCCGCCTGGATACACTTGAGCATCCATGCCATGTTCCGGCCCAGCCGGTCCATGATCTGAAGTCCCTCCTGGTCCTGCTGTACCTGCTGGGGGTTGCTGCCGTGGACCATGGGCCAGTACTGGCTGCTGACCAGGGGCATTTCCAGGAACTGGGGGACCTTGTTCAGCACTTCCAGGGCGGCGGTGGTGCCGCCCCGCCGGGCGCTGACCACGCAGGCTGCGGGTTTATGCCGCAGCTTGGCCCCGGCGCTGATGGCCAGCCGGTGCATGACCCCCATCATGGTAGCGCTGGGTGCGGCATAATGGACCGGGCTGCCGAACACCACCCCGTCCGCCTCATCCAGCAGGGCCGCTGCCCGGTTGACTCCGTCCTCGTAGATGCATCTGCCGTTTTTTCCACAGTTGCCGCAGCCGGTGCAGCCGCCGTAGTTTTTTCCGCCTACATGGAGAATTTCGGTCTGGATCCCTTCCTCCTCCAGGGCCTGAGCCACCCGCTCCAGGGCGGTATAGGTACAGCCCCGGGGTTTGGGGCTTCCGTTGAGCAGCAATACTTTCATGGATTTTGCCTCCTCTGTTTAGTTTTATTCTATTTTATGTTATACTGATTCTCAGAAGATTGCAAGAAAGGGTTTGACTGTATGGAATGTTCCGTTGCCCGCCAGTGCGGAGGCTGTCTGGGTCCCCGCCGCTCCTACCGGGAGCACCTGGCCCAGAAGGAAAAGGAGATGACCGCTCTGCTGGGACGGTTCTGTCCGGTGGAACCCATTCTGGGGATGGAAGACCCTTACCATTACCGGAACAAATCCATCGCCACCTTTGCCCAGGACCGGGCCGGGAAGCTGGTCAGCGGGATTTATGCCCAGGGCACCCACCGGGTCATTCCGGTGGAGGACTGTCCCCTCCAGATGGAACTGCTCAACCGGACCCAGGCCGCCGTACTGGCCGCCGCCCGCCGGTGCCGTCTTACCCCTTACCAGGAGGACCGGGGGCAGGGACTGCTCCGCCACTGCATGGTACGGTGCGACACCGCCCAGACCCAGGCCCTGGTCACCCTGGTGACCCCCTCGGCCTATTTCCCGGGAAGCCGGAACTTCTGCAAGGAGCTGACCCGGCTGGCCCCCTGGGTGGTGGGGGTGGTCCAGAGCATCAACCCCCGGGCCACCAGCGCTGTGCTGGGCAAGACCGGGAAGACCCTTTGGGGAAAGGATTTTCTTCTGGACACCCTGCTGGGCCAGAAGTTTGCCTTGTCCTGGGCCAGCTTTTACCAGGTAAATCCCCGGCAGACCCCACGGTTATATGAGACTGCCCTGGACTTTGCCGGGCTGGACGGCACCCAGACGGTGCTGGACGCCTACTGCGGCATTGGGACCATCGGCCTTTGCGCCGCCGTCCGGGCCGGGCAGGTCATCGGGGTGGAGCTGAACCAGGCCGCCGCCCGGGACGCTGCCGCCAACGCCCGAAGGAACGGGGCGGAGAACGCCCGGTTTTTCCAGGGGGACGCCACCGAGTGGATGGAGGAGCAGGCCCGCCGGGGCCAGAGCCCCCAGGTGGTATTCCTGGACCCGCCCCGGGCGGGAACCACCCCCCGGTTCATCCAGGCGGTAAAGGCCATGGGCCCGGAAAAGGTGGTCTATGTAAGCTGCAATCCCCAGACCCTGGCCCGGGACCTGGCGGATTTTGCCGCCGCCGGGTACAAGGCGGTAAAATGCCGCCCGGTGGATATGTTCCCCTTTACGGCTCATACAGAAGCGGTCTGTCTTTTGGAGCGGCGGTGAAGAGCCGACAGCCTTTCTCTTGACAGTCCTTCCGGAAATTGCTATTCTCAAACCAGAAGCCGGGGGTTATCCCGGTTCCTTATTTTGAAATCGAGGCGTAATATGTTCAGTTTTCTGAAAAAACAATCCCCCGCCAGAATCATTGCCGGCGGCTTTGCCCTGGTGATCCTGCTGGGGTCCATTCTTCTCTGTCTTCCCTGCAGTGTCAAGGAGGGGGCAACCATCCGGTATATTGACGCCCTTTACACCTCCACCAGCGCGGTCTGTGTTACCGGGCTGATTGCGGTGGATGCAGGGGATACCTTCACCCCCCTGGGTCAGTTTTTCCTGGCCAGTCTCATCCAGATCGGCGGGCTGGGGGTCACCTCCATCGGAGCCGGGGTCATCCTCCTTATGGGAAAGCGGGTGAACCTGAAAGGCCGGAATCTGATCCGGGAATCCATGAACCTGGATTCCGGCAAGGGAACGGTCCGGTTTTTGAAAAGTGTATTTCTTACCACCATGGCCTTTGAGCTGGCCGGGGCGGCCTTGAGCTTCCTGGTCTTTATCCGGGACTACCCGCCCCTGCGGGCTTTGGGCATCAGTTTATTCCACTCCGTAGCCGCCTTCAACAATTCCGGCTTTGACATTCTCGGAAACTATCAGAACCTTATCCCCTACCGGGACAGCGTTCTTCTCAATCTGGTCACCTGCGGCCTTATCTTCTTCGGAGGCATCGGCTTCCTGGTCATCCGGGAAGTGATTCAGAAGCGGTTCCGGTGGAAGGCCCTTTCCATGCACGCCCGGGTGGTCCTGTCGGTGAGCGGCGTTCTCATTCTGGTGGGCACCCTGCTGCTCAAGCTCACCGAGAACATCTCCTGGCTGGGCGCCCTTTTCCACAGCGTTTCCGCCCGTACCGCCGGATTCTCCACCTACGCCCTGGGGGATTTCACCAATGCCGGGCTTCTGGTACTCATCGTACTCATGTTCATCGGCGCTTCCCCGGGGTCTACCGGCGGCGGTATCAAGACCGGCACCTTCTTTGCCCTGCTCCAGGGAGTGAAATCCGCAGCCACCAACCACTCGGAAAAGGCCTTCCGGTATGCCCTGCCCCCGGATTCCTTCCGGAAGGCGGCGGTCATCACCCTGCTGGCCCTCAGCGTGGTGGTGAGCGGCACTTATATCATGGCGGTGATGGAGCCCCAGCTGGACCTGATGGACATTCTTTTTGAGGTGACCAGCGCCTTTGGCACCGTGGGCCTGTCCACCGGAATCACCACCACCCTTTCCGACGGCAGCAAGCTGCTGTCCATTCTCATTATGTATATCGGGCGGCTGGGGCCCTTGACCGTGGCCTCCCTTTGGTACTTTACCCGTGGGGAGCGCATCAGCTACCCTGAAGGAAACATTGCCATCGGCTGACCGGGAGGAAAAATATTATGTTCAACAAAAAGAAATCCGAAAAAAACACTTACGGCATTGTGGGCCTGGGACGGTTCGGTACTGCTCTGGCTCTGGAGCTGGCTGCTGCCGGCGCCGAGATCATTGTCCTGGACCGGGACGAGGAGAAAGTGCGGGAGCTGCGGGATTACACGGAAAACGCCTTTGTGGTGAAGAGCCTGGACAAAAAGACCCTGGCTGAGACCGGGATCCAGAACTGTGATGTAGGGGCGGTCTGTATCAGTGAGCATATGGATTCCTCCATTCTGACCACCCTGAACCTGGTAAGCCTGGGGGTGCCCCTGGTGGTATCCAAGGCTTCCAGCCCGGAGCACGGAGAGATCCTGGAAAAGCTGGGGGCGGAAGTGGTCTACCCCGAGCGGGACATGGCCATCCGTCTGGCCCACCGGCTGGAAGTCTCCAAAATGCTGGACTACATCCAGCTCAGCGAGAAGCTGAACATCTCCAAGCTGATGGTCCCTGAAAAGATGGTGGGGCAGACCGTTCTGCAGGTGGACCTGCGAAAGAATTTCGGGGTAAACATCATTGCGGTGGAAAACGGCAAGACCCTGCTGGAATCGGTGGTTCCCGATTACACCTTCCGTGCCGGGGATATTCTGTTTCTGTCCGGAAGCCGGGCAAATCTGAATCAGTTGGCCGATTGGGCCCGGTGACCTGCCGGCCCTGAAAATAAAAGGAGGTGCTGTCCATGAAACGGTTGTTTGCTTTGGCGGACGAATACCTGGACCAGTCCGACTGGAAGGTTCTGGCCGCTTTGAAATTCTGTCTGCTTTCCCTGGGGATCCTCATTGGTCTTTACGCTCCCCGGCGGTACCGCCGGAGCCTTACCCTGACCTGTGTTCCCCTTTTCCTGCTTACCTACCTGCCCCTTATGGACAAGCTGTTCCGCATCTGGCGGGAGCAGAACCCTCCGGCCCAGCCTGCCCAGGAGGAGACTGACAGCCTGTAATCATTCTTATAACTGCCGTGGGACGGACACCGTCCCGCGGTTTTTTATTCTTTCTTCCATCCTGAAAGATTTTCCCGGAAAAACCTTTCAATTTTTGAACCATAACCATTTTTTCCCTGCGTCTTTGTACCCTTTTTCCATTGTCTTCCCTCCCTTTTTCCCATACACTTAATATGTAATTATCATGTTAAAATGAGGGAAAGGATGATTTAAATGCCGTTTGGCGTTCTGGTAAACTGCGGGTGTGTTCTCTGCGGCGGTCTTTTGGGGACCGCTCTCAAGCAGGTGATTCCCCAAAAGCTGAATCACTATCTGCCTATGGCTTTCGGCTGCTCCTCCATCGCCATCGGAATCAACTCCATCATCAAAGCCAATGCCATGACTGCCGTGGTCCTGGCCATTCTGACCGGCTTCACCCTGGGGCAGCTTATGGGGCTGGAAGAAAAGAGCGCCCGTTTTTTCGGCTGGCTGGTCCGGGCACTCCATCTGGGCGGAAAAGACATTGACATGGAATTTTATATTACGGCAGTTGCTCTTTTCTGCTGCAGCGGTTTCGGCTGGTACAGCACTCTGACCGAAGGAATCACGGGAGACCCTTCCCTGCTTCTCTCCAAGTCGGTGCTGGACTTTTTCACGGCTGTGGTCTTTGCCGCTTCCCTGGGGCTTTCCATCTGCGCTATCCCGCTGCCCCAGGTGGTCATCCTGTTGGGGGTGTTCGGAGCCGGGCGGGTACTGGCCCCCTTGCTGACCCCTGCCATGTTTGCAGACCTGTCCGCCTGCGGGGGGATTCTGACCATGGCCGCCGGGCTTCGGGTTTCCAAAATCAAGGTCATTCCCCTTGTGGACATGATGCCGGCCCTGATTCTGGTCATGCCCTGCAGTGCCCTCTGGACCGCAGTCATGGGATAACCCTTTAAAATCGAAAAAGCCGCCCGGAAGGAAAATCCCTCCGGGCGGCTTTTTGTGTTTATTTTACCGTCCGTCTCCCCAGAAGAAGAGGGCAACGGTGCCGGGGCCGCTGTGGGCTCCGATTACCGGGCCGATGGTGCCCAGGTAAACTTCCTTGGCTCCGGCCTGGCGGACCTGCTGTTCCAGGTACTTGGCATCTTCCAGGCAGTCCCCGTGGCTGATAAAGACCACATTGTTCTCCTTATCCAGGCCATGCTCCCGGTAATGGCGGGCCAGGCTGTCCAGGCTGGTCTTCCGGCCCCGGACCTTTTCCATGTTGATCAGGTGTCCCTCCTGGTCCACATGAAGCACCGGCTTGATGCCCAGCAGAGTCCCGGCAATGGCAGCGCCACCGGAAAGCCGGCCGCCCCGCTTGAGGAACATCAGGTCATCCACCGTAAACCAGGAGTTGAAGCTCTCCCAGTTCTTTTCCATATAATCTGCCACCTGGTCCAGGGAATCTCCCTTTTCCCGCATTTTGGCAGCGTACCAGACCATCAGGCCCTCCCCCATGCTGGCGTTGAGGGTGTTCACAAACCGGATGTTCCGCTGAGGGAACTCCTCCTTCAGGTCCTCCAGGGCCAGCTGGGCAGACTGCCAGGTACCGGACAGTCCGCTGGAAAAGACCAGATAGAGCAGGTCCTTTCCCTCGGACAGCACCGGACGGAAGGCATCCTTCATCCGCTCGCTGTTCACCTGGGCGGTGGTGGACTTGCCTCCGTTCCGCAGACCGTCATAAAATTCCTTGGGGGAAAGCTGACGGTTGTCCGGATAGTTGAGGTAATCCTTCCCATCCAGGGTGAACTCCATGGGAATGACCTGCACCCCCAGCTGGTCCACCAGTTCCTGGGTCAGGTCGGCAGTGGATTCGGTAAAAATTTCGTAGTTGTACATACCTTGAAATCTCCTTTTTATTAAACCAACGGGTCCCAGATCATTCCAGGTTTCCCGTGAGGGTCATAACAGCGGCCAGAGCGGCCAGGGGTGCAGTCTCGCACCGGAGGATGCGGGGGCCCAGCCCCACCCGGGTGACCAGGGGGGCTATCTGCTCCACCTCCTGGGCGGAGAATCCTCCCTCCGCCCCAGTGATGAGGGCGATTTGTTTCAGGCCGGGGTGACGGGCCAGCACCTGGGCCAGGCTCTCCCCGCCTCCCTCGTAGAAGAAGAGGACCAGGTCATATTGTTCCTCTTCCAGCCGGGCGCAGAGGGCGGAAAAGTCCGGCAGGGCCACCTCCACCTGAGGCAGGATGCCCCGACCGCACTGTTTGGCGGCCTCCTGGGCGATTTTCTGGTACCGCTGCTGTTTCTGGTCCTCCTTTTTGGGAGTGGCCACACAGTACCGGCTGAAAAAGGGAACGAACCGGCTGGCGCCCAGTTCCACCCCGTGGCGAATTTCATCCTCCAGTTTTCCCTGTTTGGGATAGCCTAAAAAGAGGGTGACTTCCACCCCGGGCTCGGCCACGGTGGGGTACCCCTCACTGAGGGAGAGGGTCACATCCTCCCCCTCTATGGCGGTGACGGTGCCTATATATTCCACTGCATTGGTATCGCAGATGACCAGCTGGTCCCCCACCTTTCCCCGCATGACCCGGACAAAGTGGTGTCCGTCCTCAGGGGACAGCCAGGCTTGCCCATTCCGCACTTGGGTGGTAAAATAGCGATGTGGCATAAATGGTTTTTCCTTTCCCCGGCCTTAAGCCAGACCGCAGACCAGGCAGACCCAGCCCTTCTTTTCCTTTACTTCCCGGATGACCAGGCCCTGAGCCTGGAGAGCGGAGATGACCTCCTCCTTCCGGGTATCAATGATGCCGCTGGCCACAAACAGGGTCTCGGGCTTCATGAGGGCAGGCAGGGCCGGGGCCAGGGCACAGATGGCAGCCGCCACAATGTTGGCAGTGATAATGTCATATTTTCCGCTGGCCTTGTCGCTCAGGTCCCCTACCAGCACCTGGAATTCCTCCCCGATACCGTTGGCGGCGGCGTTTTCCCCGGCGGTCCGGACACACATGGGGTCGATATCCACACCCTCGGCCCGGGCAGCCCCCAGCTTGAGGGCGGCAATGGCCAGGATTCCGCTGCCGGTGCCGATGTCCAGCATCCGCTCCCCGCCCTTGATGTTCTCATCCAGGACTTCCAGGCAAAGGCTGGTGGTCTCGTGGGTGCCGGTGCCGAAAGCCATGCCCGGGTCCATTTTCAGGACGATGCGGTCGGTCTCAAATTCTTCCCAGCTGGGAACCACTGCCAGCCGTTTGCCCACGGTGGTGGCGTGGTAATACTTTTTCCAGGCGTTCTGCCAGTCCTCCTGCTCTACCCCGGCAGTACCCAGGACATAGGAGATGCCGGCTTCCTCCAGCCGGTCATGGAGCAGCCCCAGAATCTGGCTGGGCTCCTCGTCGGGGGCCAGGTAGAGGTGAACGATGACCTGGTCCCGGGGCTTGTCCAGCAGTTCCTGCTCGATCAGGTCCACATGGGCGATTTCCTGGACCTGCTGTTCCAGGTCGCTGTAATCCTCCACATAAATGCCTCCGTTGGCGATCATGGTAGCGATGGCCTCGGCGGTGTCGGCGGCGGATTTGGGTACGGTGAGAGTAATATCAGTCCATTCCATGGAGTTTTTCTCCTTACATTCAGATTCGTTTATTTTTTCTCCCTCAGGGAGTTTTCAGAAAGGCAGGTTTTTATGATCACATTCCAGACCCTCTCTCCCCAGCAGATTTCCCAGATTTATTCCCGGTACATGGAAAAGGATTTTCCCGTTCCTGAGCTGAAACCTCTGTCCAGCATTCTCCGGATGATGGAGGACGGTATCTACCTTTCCCTTTCCGTTCTGGAGGAGAGGGAGCCGGTAGGGTACGCCCTTTTCCTGGACCCTCCCGGCGGTGAATATCTTCTTTTGGATTACTTTGCCACCTTCCCCGAAAAGCGGGGCGGCGGCCTGGGTGCCCGTATTCTGGAAGCCATGGAGCTTTACCTGGCGCCCCGGGTGGTGCTTTTGGAAAGCGAGTGGCCTCCCCTGGCCCCCGACCCGGTCATGGCCCAGCGGCGGCTCTCCTTCTATCTTCGGAGCGGCTGCCTGGAAGCCCCTGTCCAGAGCCGGGTGTTCGGGGTCCGGTATTCTCTCCTGGCTTTGAGCCAGGATCCCCGTCACCTGGAAAAGGTGGGTCCCGCCATGGAGGAATTCTACCGGCTCATGGTCCGGAACCCTCAGGTCCGGGAGCGGGAAATTTCCATCTTTCCTTCCCCGTCCCTGTAACCTTTTCCTGCCGGCCCTCTTTGGAGGGCCGGTTTATTTTTTCTCTTTAGGCTCCTTGGTCAGGTCCAGCCCCCGGAGGAACGCCTTGATTTGGGGCATGCCTCCGGCGTGAAGGCCGATCTGCCGGATTCCCGCCCGGACACAGTTTTCCACCATGGCAGGCTCGCTCATGGCAATACCGGTGACCGTGACCGGCACCCGGCCTGCCACATCCTCCAGGATGAGATGGAAGAGCCGTTTCATTCCGTCGGTAAAGGGGTCGTAGTAAGTTCCCATAGCCGGGTCATACCGGTCCGCCCCGCAGACATACTGGACCAGGTCGTTGGTGCCGATGGTGACGAAATCCGCCCCCGCATCCACGATCTGCCCGCATTCCAGGGCGGCGTTGGGCACCTCCACCAGCACCCCCACCTGCATATTTTCATTGAAAGCCACTTTCCGGCGGCGGAGTTTTTCCTTGGCGTGTTCCACCGCTTCCAGGCACCGCTTCCAGTCCTTTACGGAAGTGACCATGGGCATGAGCACCCGCAGGTCCCCCTTGGCGGCGGCCCGGAGCAGGGCGCAGAGCTGATTTTCAAATACACTGGGACGGCCCAGCATCATCCGGACCCCCCGCATTCCCATGGCAGGATTTTCCTCCACCCGGCTGCCCGGGCTGAGGGTGGAAAGCCCCAGGTCAAAGCACCGGATGGTGATGGGCTTGCCTTCCGCTGCTGCCAGGCAGCTGATGTAGAAATAATACTGCTGTTCCTCCTGGGGCAGGCTTCCCGCCTGGCAGAGGCTTTCGGTCCGGAGGATGGCCACCCCCTCCGCCCCCATTTCCAGGGCGGTCTCAATATCCTCGGGACAGGTGCAGTTGGCCATGACCGCCACCGGGGTGCCGTCCGCTGTTTTTCCCGGCCAGAGCAGGGTGGGGTCCGGTTCCTGGCGGCTCTTATGTTCCTGCCGGCGGCGGTTTACTTCCCGCAGGGTATCCTGATCCGGGTCCGCCACCACCAGATGGTTCTCCCCGTCCAGCACCACGGTGGTGCCGTCGGGATAATCCAGAATCCCGCTGCCCACCTGGGTCATGGTGGGAATCCCCATCCCCTCGGCAATAATGGCCGCGTGGCTCCGGATGCTGCCTTTGGCAGCTATGAACCCCAGCACCATTCCCTGGCCGAAGCTGAGGATGTCGCTGGGATAAAAACTCTCGGAGACCAGAATGGAGGGCTCGCTGAGGACCGCCTGTTTCCGGGGCCGTCCGTCCAGCACATCCACCACCCGGTGGCAGGCATCCAGCACATCGGCGCTCCGGAGGCTGAAATACTCATCCTCCATGCAGCTGAGCTTGGCAGCGTAGATCTGCCCGGCCCGTTCCACGGCGGCAGCCGCTCCCGCTCCGGCGTTGATATAGTCGTCGATTTCCCGGAGCAGCCCCCCGTCCTCCAGCAGCATTCTCTGGAACATCAGGATATCCTGGTCTCCTCCGTCCGGCCGGTCTTCCAGCTGGAGCAGTTCCTTTTTGGCCTGCTCCACCGCCTGAATCAGGGTGTTCTTCTCCTCCAGCGGGGACATGACCCGCCGGTACTGGGCATCCACAATACGGTCCAGATGGACGATGGGACCTACCACCAATCCGGATTGTCCCGTGATTCCCCGCAGCACTTCCATTCCTTTCCCTCCTTTATTCCTGTAAGATCCATCCCAGGGCCTGGCAGACCACAGCCTGCCCCAGCCAGGCGGGACGGGAAAGTATCTGGGCATTTTCGCCCAGGGTGATGGGGTCTTCCTCCCCAAACAGGAGCTTCCTGATTTTGGTGGCTCCCTCCCCGCTTTCCTCCAATACCCGGCGGCCCAGCTGCCGGGGGGTATAGACGATGGTGGGGTCCAGGTCCAGTTCCCGGGCTTCCCGTTCCAGAGTAGGCAGGGCCAGCTTCTGGGAAAGGTCCAGGCTCTGGCTCAGGGAGGCGGCGCCCTCCATCAGTCCGGCCAGGCCGCTGCCCGCCATCCGCTGAACGGCCTGGGAGGCAGCCACTCCCACAGCATCCCCCAAATCAGCCCAGAATTCCGGGTCAGGGGTGAGGGCATACCATTCCCCCTCATACCGGCCAAAACTCCGCAGGCAGTCCAGCTGTCCCAGGGCAATATTCCGCCGGGCATTTTCCGGGGAGAAGGTGAGCAGGCCTCCCAAAGACCACCGGCTTCCTATTACCTTGGTGGGAAGGCCGGTGTTGTTGATTCGGTTGATGCCGATTCCGTTCAAATCCACGCAGAGCAGCTCGGTGGCTCCCATCCGGGCCGCCAGGTGGAAAGGCATATTGTCGGTGTAGCCCCCGTCAATGTACTTGACCCCGTCGATTTCCCGGGGCCGGAAGGCGGGGAAACAGGCAGAGGAGGCCATCAGGTAATCCCCCAGCTTTCCCCGGGGAATCTCTTCCAGGGTCAGCTCGTGGGGTTTCAGCCCCCGCATTTCCACCGTGACCAGTCCGAATTTAATGGGAGAGTTCCGGGTCTCCTCCTCTTCCAGATACTGGTCTATCTGGTTCTGGAGGGGGGTCACATCCAATCCTCCCGACTGGATCAGTTCCAGCATGAAGGTCCGCCATTTATCCTTTTCCTGGGGTTCCGGGGGATAGACCGCCACCTCCTGGGGGGTGAGGGTGAGCCAGAGCTGTTCCAGCTCTTCCACCTTGCCGGCGGTGAGCATGGCCCCGTTCAGGCTGCCCACGCTGGTGCCGGTAATGACTCCCGGTTTCCAGTCCAGCTGTTCCAGAGCCTTCCAGACCCCTACCTGATAAGAGCCCCGGGCTCCGCCGCCTCCCAACACCAAGCCTTTCATGGCCAGCCCCCCTTCAAAAGGTTTTATACGGAGTTATTATATCACAGTTTCCCGCAAAAGAGAATGGATTTTGTCCCTCCCCTTGCGCCTTTCCCGGTTTTGGCGTACAATAGTGCAAAGCCTTTACTACAAAAAAGGAGTTGCAGAATATGAGCAAAAAACCGATTCTGGTGGTTCTGGCCGCCGGTATGGGCAGCCGTTACGGCGGCCTGAAGCAGATCGACCCTGTGGGACAGCAGGGGGAAGCCATTCTGGATTACAGTCTTTACGATGCCCGCCGGGCCGGATTCGACACGGTGGTGTTTATTATCAAGCATGAGATCGAGGCCGATTTCAAGGCCACCGTGGGCGCCCGGGCCGCCAAAAGCGGCATGGAGATCCGGTACGCCTTCCAGCAGCTGGAAAAGCTGCCTCAGGGGTACGCTGTGCCGGAAGGCCGGGTAAAGCCCTGGGGCACCGGCCACGCCATCCTCTGCGCAGAGGAGGCCATTGACGCCCCCTTTGCAGTCATCAACGCTGACGACTACTACGGCCCCGCCGCCTACAAGGAGGTTTACGACTATCTGTCCCAGGCTCAGGAAGGCCCGGACAGCTACTGCATGGTAGGCTTCCTGCTCAAGAACACCGTAAGCGAAAACGGCACCGTCAGCCGGGGGGTATGCACCCTGTCCGGGGAAGGCACCCTGGACACCCTGACCGAGCGGACCGCCATTGCCCCCTATGAGGGCGGCATCCATTACACCGAGGACGGGGGCGCCAGCTACACCGACCTTGCCCCCGACACCATCGTAAGCATGAACCTGTTCGGGTTCCCCGCCGATTTTGTGGCCCAGACCCGGGAAGGGTTCGCCCCCTTCCTGGACACCGCCCTCAAGGAGAACCCCATGAAGGGAGAATACTTCCTGCCCAGCGTGGTCAACCGGCTGATGGCCGAGAACAAAGCCCGGGTGAAGGTGCTGACCAGTCCGGACAAATGGTACGGCGTCACCTACCAGGAGGATAAACCGGTGGTCCAGGCCGCCATTGCCGCCATGACCGCCCAGGGGCTTTACCCCTCCCCCCTCTGGGGCTGAGATTTTTCAGCCAAGCCCAAACGATTAATGACGCACTAAAATAATAAAGGCCATTCTAAGTAGCTTTATCTTAGAATGGCCCTTATTGTTTTAATAATATTTCGAAGACTAATCTCGCTTTTGTTAATACTATTGAGTGTAATGTCACCACTTTACCAACAATTCGCTTTTCTTTTTATTCTATACACTGTTGTTTTTAATCTTCAGGAGTTGATTTCATTATACTCAATAATGTTGCGTATATTTCCTGAGCTGTTTTCCACAACTCTTTATACTGTTCACTTTCTTTTTTCACCGGACTAGTAATTAGCGGTATCATTACGAGTGCATCATTTATGTCTGATGTACTAATCCTTATAGATAGGCTGTTTACTATATTCTTACTCTTACGAGTGACTGCTCCAACAATCGCACCCGTTCCTCCTGCAATAATGCCTCCTGCGATAGCACGACCAACGCCGCCCGATAATACAGTCTCATTATCCTCAATAATTTTGCATTCTATTAAATTTTGGAATGGAATAATTTTTAAGCTTCCAGTTGTATAGTCACAGATTGCGATTTGCTTGCTTGTCACATCAATTTTCATCTTGGGAGAAGAACTGTTATATCCCAAATAGAATTCTCTGCCGGGGCAAAATGAAAGTTTCTCAAGTTCTTCTTTGATTTTTTGGGAATTTTTTTCCCACAGTTCTTTATTTTTCTTTTTCTGTTCATTATCACTTTGGGCAGCGAATGCTATAAGTAGCGCCGCAAAAACAAGCAGTGCTAATCCAAGCCCCAAATTCACAGTGCATAGTCCCACAAAAATAATGATTATAAAAAGTAGAACCAACAAGCCCATATCTTTCACTTTCCTTCCTAGGATATCAAATTCATTCCTTTGAAAAGATTCATCCAGATTCATTAAATCACATTTGCTCGTCACAATTATGCCACCATCTCATTTCTTTTGTCAATCAAATATTCCTCCACTTTTCTCAAATTTCATAGCTATAAGCGGGCGTTACTTTTTTCATTAAAAAAGCTGAACCACTTATGATGACTGAATCTCATAAATAGCACAGCTTCTGCATTTCATGGTTTTACTCCTAGCGTGATATTAACAAGTCTGCGCCAGGATCGGCAAATTCTCCTCCACAATCTGGCCCAAGGTAACAGCGTAGGCGCTGACTCCGCCCCCCGCCGATAACGACCACATCGTATTTCATGTCCATATACTCAGTCCTCTTGTGCCCAGCCGTAGGCGCATTTCAGGGCTTTGTTCCAGCCCTTGATTCGTTTCTCCCGCTCCTGGGCGGTAATGTCCGGGCGGAAAATCCGGTCAGCGGCCCAGTTCTGGACAACCTCCTGCCGGTCCTTCCAGTACCCTACTGCCAGTCCGGCCAGGTAGGCGGCTCCCAGGGCGGTGGTCTCCACGCACTTGGGCCGGATGACCGGGGCGGCGGACAGGTCCGCCTGGGTCTGGAGCAGGTAGTTGTTGGCGCTGGCGCCCCCGTCCACTTTGAGGGCGGAGAGGGTGATCCCGCTGTCCGCTTCCATGGCCCGGACCACATCGTTGACCTGGTAGCAGAGGCTGTCCAGGGTGGCACGGACCAGGTGATTTTTGTTGCAGCCCCGGGTCAGGCCCACAATGGCGCCCCGGGCATACTGGTCCCAGTGAGGCGCCCCCAGTCCCGTAAAGGCGGGGACCACATAACAGCCCCCGGTGTCCTGGACCTTGAGGGCCATGTACTCGCTGTCCCGGGAATCCTCCAGAATTTTCAGTTCATCCCGCAGCCACTGGATGGCGGCTCCCGCCACAAAGATGGAGCCTTCCAGGGCGTAGTTCACCTTTCCTTCCAGGCCCCAGGCGATGGTGGTCACCAGGCCGTTCCGGGAGAACACCGGCTTTTCTCCGGTATTCATCAGAAGGAATCCCCCGGTGCCGTAGGTATTTTTCACATCGCCCGGCTCAAAGCAGGTCTGGCCGAAGAGGGCCGCCTGCTGGTCTCCCGCCGCCCCCGCAATGGGGATGGGCGCCCCGAAGTGGATGGCCTCGCTCTCCCCATACACTCCGCTGGAGGGGACCGGTTTGGGGAGGATGCACCGGGGAATCCCCAGCAGGTCCAGAATCTCCTGGTCCCAGTCCAGAGTATGGATGTTGAACATCATGGTCCGGCTGGCGTTGGAGTAGTCGGTAATATGGACCCTGCCCCCGGTCAGCTTCCAGATAAGCCAGGTCTCCACAGTGCCAAAGAGAAGCTCGCCCTTTTCGGCCCTTTCCCGGACCCCCGGCACCGTCTCCAGAATCCACCGCAGTTTGGTTGCGGAGAAATAGGCGTCAATGACCAGCCCAGTCTTCTGGCGGAAAAAGTCGGTATATCCATGGGCTTTCAGTTCATCGCAGTACCGGCTGGTCCGGCGGCACTGCCAGACAATGGCCCGGCAGACCGGCTCCCCGGTGGCTTTATCCCACAGGATGGTGGTTTCCCGCTGGTTGGTGATTCCGATGGCTGCAATATCCCCGGGGCCTGCCCCCACCTGATTCATGGCGGAGAGGGCCACCCCCAGCTGGGTGGTCCATATCTCGTTGGCGTCATGCTCCACCCAGCCGGGCTGGGGGAAGTATTGGGTGAATTCCTTCTGCGCCACGCTGCACATTTTTCCCTGCCGGTCAAAGAGAATGCACCGGTTGGAGGTGGTGCCTGCATCCAGCGCCATCACATACTTGGCCATGGAAAAGCCCCCTTTTGATTTTAAAAAAGCGCATAGGGTATCTCCTATGCGCTTTTCGCTTTATTTCATTGTAACACCCTTTGGGGGGATTGCAATTCCCGGGGCGGATTTTCCACGAAACGCCAAATTCCCGGTGGAATTTTCGGCATTTTGTTACCGGAACATATCCTTCAGCTTTTTCATAAAGCCTTTCCGCTGCTCGTAATTGCTGTCCTCCAGGGTGGCCTCGAAGTTCTTGAGGGCTTCCCGCTGGTTCTTGTTCAGCTTCTTGGGAATCTCCACTTCCACCACCACATACTGGTCGCCCCGGCCTCTGCCGTTCAGGTACTGGATGCCCTTGCCCCGCAGACGGAACCGGGTACCGCTCTGGGTGCCTTCGGGGACCTGGTATTCCACCTTCCCGTCAATGGTGGGGACCACCACGCTGGCGCCCAGCACAGCCTGGCTGTAAGTGATAGGTACCTTGACCCATACATCGTAGCCGTCCCGCTCAAAGAGGGGATCGGGACGGACGGCGGCGGTGACGATAACATCTCCGGCAGGGCCGCCGTTTACACCGGCGTCTCCCTGGCCCCGGAGGGCAATACTCTGGTCATCGTCAATACCGGCGGGGATATTTACCTCCAGAGTCTTCCGGCGGGCGTTCCGTCCGGTGCCCCGGCACTTTTTGCAGGGGTCCTGGATGATTTTGCCCTTGCCGCCGCAGCGGGAGCAGGGCCGCTGGCTCTGCATCACTCCGAAGGGAGTCCGCTGCTGGGTCACCACAAAGCCCCGGCCTCCGCAGTCAGGGCAGGTGGTGGGGCTGGTGCCCGGGGCTGCGCCGCTGCCGTGGCAGTCGGGACAGGTTTCCTGGGCATTTACAGTAATGGTCTTTTTGCAGCCGTGGGCCGCCTCCTGGAAGGTGAGCTCGATCCGGACCCGGATGTCGCTGCCCTTCCGGGGTGCATTGGGGTTGGACCGGCTGCCTCCGCCGAATCCTCCGAAGCCGCCCCCGAAGAGATCCCCGAAGATGTCTCCCAGGTCCACCCCGCCGCCGAAGCCGCCGAACCCGGCACCGCCGCCGGCTCCTGCTCCGTAGTTGGGGTCCACCCCGGCAAAGCCGAACTGGTCGTACCGCTGGCGCTTTTCAGGATTGGAGAGGACATCGTTGGCTTCGTTGACCTCCTTGAACTTCTCCTCGGCTTCCTTGTCGCCGGGGTTCAGGTCAGGGTGATATTTCTTAGCCAACTTCCGGTAGGCTTTTTTGATCTCGTCGTCGCTGGCGCCCTTGGACAGGCCCAAGACCTCGTAGTAATCTCTCTTTTCTGCCATACTTAATCCCTTACCTCATTACGCCGCAAATGCCGCCCGTCAATGGGCGGGCGGCCTGCGGATGAATTTATTGGATGGGGGGAATCAGACTTCCTTGAAGTCTGCGTCCACCACGCCGTCGTCGTTAGGACCCTGCTGTGCGCCGGCACCGGGGTTGGCTCCCTGAGCGCCTGCGGCAGCCTGAGCCTGCTGATACATCTTCTCAGCGATGGGGTAGAAAGCCTTTTCAGCCTCCTCCTTCTTGGCCTTGATGGCCTCCATGTCGGTGCCCTTGAGGGCTTCCTTCAGCTCGTTGATTTTGGCGGTGACGGCTGCCTTCTCGTCGGGGGTAGCCTTGTCGCCAATTTCATTCAGGCTCTTTTCCAGCTGGAACACGGTCTGGTCGGCGCTGTTCCGGAGATCAACATCCTCACGGCGCTTCTTATCCTCGCTGGCGAACTGCTCGGCCTCCTTGACGGCCTTGTCGATGTCCTCCTTGCTCATGTTGGTGGAAGCGGTGATGGTGATGGACTGTTCCTTGCCGGTGCCCATATCCTTGGCGGATACATGGACGATGCCGTTGGCGTCAATGTCGAAGGTGACTTCGATCTGAGGGATGCCGCGGGGAGCGGGGGCAATGCCGTCCAGATGGAAGGTTCCCAGGCTCTTGTTGTCCCGGGCAAACTCACGCTCGCCCTGGAGCACATTCACTTCTACGCTGGGCTGGTTGTCAGCAGCGGTGGAGAAGATCTGGCTCTTCTTGGTGGGGATGGTGGTGTTCCGGTCGATGATCTTGGTGCAGACACCGCCCAGAGTCTCAATGCCCAGGCTCAGAGGAGTAACATCCAGCAGGAGCAGGCCCTTTACATCGCCCTGGAGCACGCCGCCCTGGATGGCAGCACCGATGGAAACGCACTCATCGGGGTTGATGCCCTTGAAGGGCTCGCAGCCCAGTTCCTTCTTGACGGCTTCCTGAACGGCAGGGATACGGGTGGAACCGCCTACCATCAGGACCTTGGCCAGCTCGGAGGGGCGCAGGCCGGCATCGGCCAGAGCCTTCTTGACGGGGGTCATGGTCCGCTCTACCAGATCGGCGGTCAGCTCGTTGAACTTGGCCCGGGTCAGGGTCATATCCAGGTGCTTGGGGCCGGTGGCATCGGCGGTGATGAAGGGCAGGTTGATGGCGCTGGAAGTAGCGCTGGACAGCTCGATCTTGGCCTTCTCGGCAGCTTCCTTCAGCCGCTGGGCAGCCATCTTGTCGCTGCGCAGGTCAATGCCGTTCTCGGCCTTGAAGCCCTCGGCCATCCAGTTGATGATACGCTCGTCGAAGTCGTCGCCGCCCAGGTGGGTATCGCCGTTGGTGGCCAGAACTTCGGTGACGCCGTCGCCCATCTCAATGATGGAGACATCGAAGGTGCCGCCGCCCAG
>CALXBE010000008.1 GCA_944386495.1 uncultured Gemmiger sp.
CATTGTAGCTTAGGCACGAGATGGAGGGAAAGCCGGACTGGCTGTCCGGCTTTCCTGTCCAAATTTATTGTAATAGAAGGGATCAGAGAATGAAACGAGTTCTGGTAGTGGAAGACGAACAAAGCATCCGGGAAATGATTGCCCTTAACCTGTCCATGGCAGGATGGGAAGTATTGGAGGCCGGCAGTGCGGAAAAAGGGATTCAGCTGCTCCAAACCGCGGGCCCCTGCAGTGTGGCACTTCTGGATGTGATGCTCCCCGGAATGAACGGATTTTCCCTTTGCGAGACCCTCCGCCGGGACAACCCGGACATGGGGATCATTATTCTCAGCGCCAAGTCTCAGGAATCGGATAAGGTAAAGGGACTGTCCATCGGCGCCGACGACTATATGACCAAGCCTTTCAGTGTAAATGAACTGGTAGCCAGACTGGAAGCCCTGGCCCGGCGGGTGCAGCGGAGCCAGCCTGTCCGGGGGGAGGATCAGGATCAGCTGGTCAGCGGACCCTTCATCCTGGATGAACGGAGCCGTATCCTTTACAAAAACGGAACTCCGGTAGACCTGACCCAGGTAGAATTCCAAATCATGGAGCTGTTCTTCAAAAATCCCGGAACAGCCTTGGTCCGGGAAAAGATTCTGAAAGGGGTCTGGGGGGAGAATTACTTCGGGGATGTGAAAATCGTGGATGTGAATATCCGCCGCCTTCGGATGAAGGTGGAAGACCAGCCCAGCGACCCCCAGCACATCCTTACAGTCTGGGGATATGGCTATCGCTGGTCCCCGGAAGGAAAATAATAAAGGCAGAAACCGGCGGGAAGGAGGCGGGATGAATGAGCATTACCAAACGGTGGCTGCGGGGCGGCCTTCTTCTTACCGTTATGGCTGTGGCCGCCGTGGAAATCTTCTTCCTGTACAGCACCCGGGTCTCCATGTACAACGGGGTCCGGCAGAGTATCCGGGGCCGGTTTTCTACCATCAATGCCCAGCTGGAAATCACCATCTCCGCTACGGACGGGGCCACCGTCAATGCCCGCAGTCTGGCTCTCCGGCGGATGGTGGAACAGTTTGACGCCAAAGAAGCCTATGAATTTATGCTTCTGGACAGCCAGGGAAGGATCATCTCATCTTCCAGCGGCCAGATAGAAACCGACCTGTTTTCCAACGAGGACTTCGCTCTGGCTCTGGAAAGCGTGGATGGAACGGGAGAGAGCATTTACCGAACTGCCCGGGGAGAGCGGGTGCTGAGCGTGACCATGCTGGTGCCCTACCCGGTAGGGGAAATTGCAGCCATGCGGATGGTCACCAGCCTGACCCTGGTGGACCAGGCCATTGACCAATATGCCATGACCAGTCTCCTGGTGGCCTCTGTGGTAGTGGGGGCCAGCCTTCTTTCGGGACTCTATTTTATCCGGTCCATTGTCCAGCCTCTGGCCCGGGTGGAAGCCACTGCCACCCAGATTGCCCGGGGAGACCTGGAAGTGCGCCTGCCCCCCGGACCTTACGAGGACGAGGTAGGCCGCCTTTGCCGGACCATCAACCAGATGGCGGAGGACCTGGGCAAAACCGAGCGGATGAAAAATGACTTTATCTCCTCGGTAAGCCATGAACTGAGGACTCCTCTCACCAGCATCAAAGGCTGGATCGAGACCATTTCCGCCATTCGGGACCCGGAGGACGAAAACTACCGGAAAGGAATTGCCATCATCGGCCAGGAGGCAGACCGGCTCTACAATATGGTGGAGGAACTGCTGAACTTCTCCCGGCTCCAGAACGGGGTGCAGCTGGCCTGTGAAAGCCTGGACCTGGTGGCCGAAGTTACCGATGTGGCCCTCTTTGTCCAGCCCCGGATGAACCAGGAAGGAATCAACCTGGATTACCAGGAACCGGAACTGATGGTTCCGGTCTGGGCAGACCCCAACCGCCTTCGTCAGGTGCTGGTAAATGTACTGGACAATGCCATCAAGTATTCCAAGCCGGGCAGCACCATCCATCTGGAACTGCTCAGCGAGGTGGATAATGTATATATCTGTATCCGGGACGAGGGACGGGGAATTGCCCCGGACGACCTGGAGAATGTCAAGTTGAAATTCTTTAAGGGAAAGAATGCGGAGCGGGGCAGCGGAATCGGCCTGGCCGTGGTGGAGGAGATCGTCACCGCCATGAACGGGGAAGTGGAGATCACCAGCCAGCTGGGAGAGGGAACCACCGTCACCATCCGCCTTCCCCATTATTCTCAACCTCAGGAAGCGCCTGAGGAATAAACAGCGCAATTTACAAGGAGCATTATGGAACAAAACAATCGACCGAAAGAACGGTTCCGCACCAGCGTGGGGGGACAGGCCCTTATGGAAGGAATCATGATGCGGGGCCCCAAGCGGATCTGCTGTGCGGTCCGGAAACCGGACGGCACCATCGACCTGAAACAGGAGGAGACCCGCCACTATTTCTATGAGAAAATCCCTCTGGTGCGGGGCTGCTGCGCCATGATTTACAGCCTTCTCACCGGATACCGGTACCTTATGCACTCTGCGGAGGTAAGTATGGGGGAGGAGGCCTTTGCGGACAGCGAAAGCAAGTTTGACAAATGGCTGGAAGCCCATTGCAGCAAGCGGGTCCAGAACCTGTTTATGGGGGCCGCTGCCCTGGCAGGAGGACTGCTGGCCATCCTTCTTTTCCTGGTTATCCCCACCACCCTGGTGGGACTGCTGGGCCAGGTGATCGAGCTGGGCCGCTGGCCCCGGGTCATTCTGGAAGGCCTTCTGAAAATCGCCATTTTTGTGGTTTACCTTTACCTCTGCACCCGGATGAGCGAGATTCACCGGATGTTCCAGTACCATGGGGCAGAGCATAAAACCATCGCCTGCTATGAGGCCGGTCTGCCTCTGGAAGTGGAAAATGTCCGTCTTTGCAGCCGGTTCCATCCCCGGTGCGGCACCAGCTTTATGATTCTGGTGCTTCTGGTCAGCATCTTTATCAACTCGGTTCTCCCCTGGGAGAATCTGGCCCTTCGGGTGGTGTACAAAATCCTGCTCCTTCCTCTGGTCATGGGCATCAGCTATGAGCTGATCAAATGGGCAGGGCGGAGCTGCAACCCCCTTACCCGGTTTATCTCGGCCCCTGGACTTTGGCTCCAGCGGCTTACCACCTTTGAACCGGATGATTCCATGATCGAGGTAGCCATTGCTGCGGTTACCCCCGTTCTTCCGGAAGACCCTAAGGAGGGAGAATGGTGAACCCGGGTCAGTTGCCCTGGGCAGCGGCCCTGGAACTCCGGCGGCGGCTTCGGGAAGCGGGCTGCCCTGACTGGGACTGGGAAGGTCCCTGGCTGGTGGAGATGGTCACCGGTCGTCAGCCCCGGTTTGACGATACCCCCCTTACCGCCGGGCAGGCGGCAGAGCTGGAGGAACTGGCCCGGAATCGGGAAAAGCGGATCCCTCTCCAGTATCTGTCCGGAAAATGGGACTTCCTAACTGTTACACTAAGGGTGGGAAAAGGAGTACTTTGTCCCCGCAGTGATACAGAGCTGCTTTGCCAGGAGGGGGCTGCCCTGATTCAGAGAATCCCGGAGCCTCAGGTGCTGGACCTCTGCGCAGGGACCGGATGTGTGGGAATCGGAATAAAATCCCTGGTTCCTGGGGCTCAGGTCACCTGTCTGGAAAAAAGTCCTCAGGCCCTGGAATACCTGAAGGAAAACTGTTCCGCCTATGGAGTGGCCTGGAAAGAGGGGGACCTGTTCGGCTACGAAAAGGAACTGCCCGCTCAAAGCCTGGACCTGATAACTGCCAATCCCCCCTACCTGACCAAAGAGGAAATGGCTCAGCTTCAGCCGGAGGTGGCCTGGGAGCCAGCCATGGCCCTGGACGGAGGAGAGGACGGACTGGTGTTTTACCGGTATCTGGCTGCCAGATACGGAGACTGCCTCAAGCCGGGAGGCTGGATGGCTCTGGAAATCGGCTGGGAGCAGGGGGAAGCGGTAGCCAGTCTTCTGGAAAAGGAAGGCTGGACCAGGATTCGGGTAGCCCGGGACTACGAGGACCGGGACCGGGTGGTACTGGCCTGCCGTCCCTGAAAGTACCTTAAATTCCCTGAAACAAATTACAACTAGAGGTTGTAATTTTCCTTCCGGTGGTGTATAATACCACTGAGTAATAAAGAGGGGAGTATTCCCCCTGTAAGGAGATTGGATTTATGGCAGAAAAGAAAGGGGCCGCCGTTCCCAAGCAGGCGGATGACAAGAAAGCAGCACTGGCTACTGCCATTGCTCAGATTGAGAAACAGTTTGGCAAAGGCGCCGTTATGAAGCTGGGCGCCAACACCGCCATGCAGGTGGATGCCATCTCTACCGGAAGCCTGGGGCTGGACCTGGCTCTGGGAGTGGGCGGCATGCCCAGAGGCCGTGTCATTGAGGTGTACGGCCCTGAATCCAGCGGTAAGACCACCCTGGCTCTCCATGTTCTGGCAGAAGCTCAGAAGCTGGGAGGAGAAGTGGCCTTTATCGATGTGGAGCACGCCCTGGACCCTGCCTATGCCCGGGCCCTGGGGGTAGACATTGACAGCCTGCTGGTAAGCCAGCCTGATACCGGCGAGCAGGCTCTGGAAATCTGCGAAGCTCTGGTCCGTTCCGGCGCCATCGATGCCATTGTTCTGGACTCTGTGGCTGCCATGGTTCCCCGGGCCGAAATCGAAGGAGAGATGGGCGACAGCCATGTAGGCCTTCAGGCCCGGCTGATGAGCCAGGCCCTCCGGAAGCTGACCGGCGTTATCGGCAAAACCAACACCGTCTGTATCTTTATCAACCAGCTTCGTGAGAAGGTGGGCGTTGTCTACGGCAACCCGGAAGTCACCGCAGGCGGTCGGGCTCTGAAATATTATTCCAGTGTCCGGATTGATGTCCGCCGTATTGAGGGCCTGAAGGATTCCAGCGGCAACTTTATCGGCAACCGCACCCGGGCCAAAGTAGTCAAGAACAAGGTGGCACCTCCCTTCAAGGAAGCAGAGTTTGATATTATGTTCGGGGAAGGAATCAGCAAGATTGGCGAGATTCTGGACCTGGCTGTGCAGCTGGGAGCCATCCAGAAGGGCGGCGCCTGGTTCACCTACGGCGACCTGCGCTGGCAGGGCCGGGATAATGTGAAAAATTATCTGGCAGAACATCCCGAACTGGCCCAGGAACTGGAAGCCATCGTCCGGGCCAATGCGGATAAGCTGGTCAAGGCCAAGAAGGGGGCCGGTCCCAAGCTGGAACTGGTCATCCCCGGGCAGACCCCTCAGGCTCCCGCCGCTGACCAGCCCAAGACCACCGGCAGCGAAGCAGAGCTGGACATTATGGTGGAGGACTAATTGGAACAGCTGACCATAGAGGAAATCTCGGTGACCAAAAAGGGCCGGTATGCCCTTTTTGCCCAGGGGCAGTTCCTCTTTTCCGTGGACGAGGAAACCCTGGTCCGGGAGAAAATCAAGGAAGGGCTTTCCCTCTCGGTGGCCCGTTTGGAAGAACTGCGCCAGACCAGCGAGACCCGGAAAGCCTGCGATAAGGCCTTGGATTACCTTTCCAGGAGAGACCACTCCTCGGGAGAACTGTACGAAAAACTCTGCCGCCGGTATGATTCTCAGTCCAGCGCTGCGGCAGTGGCCAAAATGCAGGAACTGGATTTGGTGGACGACCTGGCTTTTGCCCGCCACCGGGCCAGATACCTGATGAACCAGCACAAAAGCCGAAACCAGATTCTGCAGGCTCTGGCCCAGAAAGGAATTGACCGGCAGACGGCGGGAATGGTTCTGGAAGAGCTGTGGGATCAGGAGGAAAACGACCCGGACCGGGAAGCGCTGGACCACCTCATCCGCCGCAGCTATCTCCAGAAGCTGGCCCAGGGTAAGACCCAGCAGGTGGCCGCAGCCCTTTGCCGGCGAGGATTTTCACCGGGGCTGGTCCGGAGTTTGATTCAGGAATATACTAACCAGGAAAGCGAGTATTACGAAGAATGAAAATTGCCATCATCAGTTTGGGATGCCCCAAAAACCAGGTGGATGCAGATGTGATGTGCCACAGCCTTCTTCTGAAGGGACATACCACCACCGGCGACCTGTCCGAGGCGGACGGGATTCTGGTAAATACCTGCGGTTTCATTGAAAGCGCCAAAGAGGAAGCCATTGAAAATATTCTGATGGCCTGCAGCTACAAGGAGCAAAATCCCAACCTGAAGGTGATCGTCACCGGCTGCCTGTCTGAACGGTACAAAGAACAGATTCGTCAGGAAATTCCGGAAGTGGATGCCGTGGTGGGAATCGGCAGCAACAAGGCTCTGCCCGCCATTCTGGACCGGGTCTTTGGGGGAGAGCAGCTGGAGTCCTACGGTCCCAAAACGGACCTGCCCCTGGGAGGCAAGCGGGTCATCAGCACTCCCCGCCACTATGCCTACTTAAAGATTGCAGAAGGGTGCAATAACCACTGCCATTACTGCGCCATTCCCGGAATCCGTGGCCCCATGCGGAGCCGTCCTTTGGAGGACTGCCTGGCCGAGGCCCGGTGGCTGGCCGGGGAAGGGGTTCGGGAACTGATCGTGGTGGCTCAGGACCCCACCGCTTACGGGGAAGACCTGGGAAAGAACCAGATTGTGGAACTGCTGGAAGCCCTGGACCAGGTGGAAGGGCTGGAATGGATTCGGCTTCTCTACGCTTATCCGGAGCGAATTACCCCTCAGCTCATCCAGTGCATGGCCAAATCCAAAAAGATTCTGCCCTACCTGGACCTGCCCATCCAGCACTGCAATGACCAGGTGCTGAAACGGATGAACCGGCGGAGTACCAAGGCTCTGCTGGAGGATACCATTGCCCAGCTTCGCCGGGAGATTCCCGGAATTACCCTGCGCACCACCCTCATTGCCGGATTCCCCGGGGAAACCCAGGAGCAGTTTGAGGAACTCTGTCAGTTTGTAAAGGATATGAAGTTTGACCGGCTGGGCTGCTTTGCCTACAGCCAGGAGGAACACACCGTGGCGGCTACCTATCCCGACCAGCTGGATGAGGAGGAAAAGCAGCGCCGGGCAGATGTGGTCATGCGGATCCAGAGCGAAATTATGGCCAAAAAGCAGGCGGCACAGGTGGGACGGACCCTTACCGTCCTCTGTGACGGAATTGACGAGGAAAGCGGCCTTTACCTCTGCCGCACCCAGGGGGATGCCCCTGACATTGACGGCTGTGTCTGTGTCAGCAGCGACCAGCCCCTCTATCCCGGAGACTTCTACCGGGTAATCATTGATGAAAGCGATATGGTGGACCTGTTTGCCACCTTTGATCCTGCGCTGAACGGAGGCGACCTTCAATGAATCTGCCCAATAAACTGACCATGATGCGGGTGCTGCTGGTGCCGGTATTTATGGTGCTGGCAGGTATGAGCCAGTACGGAACCGAAACCTTCAATCCCGCCCTTTATCTGGCAGCCGGCGTGGTCTTTGCCATTGCCAGCTTTACAGATTTCCTGGACGGGTATCTGGCCCGGAAATGGAAGCTGGTCACCGATTTCGGAAAATTTGCGGACCCTCTGGCGGATAAAATGCTCACCACCGCCGCCCTTATTTATATGATGGTGGACGGGGTCTGCCATCCGGTGGTGCTGGCCCTGGTTCTCTTCCGGGAGTTTGCAGTGGCCGGTGTCCGGATGATTGCCGCCGGTTCCGGCACGGTTATTGCCGCCAATATGTGGGGCAAGGTAAAGACCGTTCTCCAAATGGTCACCGTTATCTTCTACTACTTCGGGGCAGGCCTGTCCGGCCCTGACGGGATCGCTCCCGTTACATTGATTACCATGGTCCTTTGCTGGGCCGTGGCAGCGGTTACCCTTCTGTCCGGTGTGATTTACCTGTGGCAGAACCGGGAATGCTTTGCCCAGGCAAAATGACAGGAAAAAGAAAGTTCCCCTTGACTAACCAGTGCTTCCTCCCCTATAATGATAAGGCTTCGTGAGGGAGTAGCTGGCGCCGGTGTTCCGGCGTGGCAAGTCAACATACTGGAGAACTTTTCTTCTGGCTTGTATTAAATAGCAAGACTCACGCATGGCTCTACGGCTGTGCGTCTGTCTTTTTTAAAGGCTCGGGTACAGCGGTACGCCGGGCTATTTTTTATGGAAACGGACGGTAGAACAAGACTATGCAAATTTGGGAACTTCTTTTGATCGGAATCAGCCTTTCCATGGACGCCTTTGCGGTTTCAGTCTGCAAAGGACTGTCCATGAAAACCATCCACCGGAAGGGGACCTTGATTACAGGGCTTTACTTTGGTGGATTCCAGGCCCTTATGCCCCTGATTGGATGGGCACTGGGCAAACAGTTTGAAAAGTATATTGTAGCGGTGGACCACTGGATTGCTTTCCTTCTTTTGGCCTTCATTGGGGTGAACATGATTCGGGAGGCTCTGTCCGAGGAGGGAGACTCCTGTCCTGCCAGCTATACCCTGGATCACCGGGAACTGCTCATGCTGGCCATTGCCACCAGCATTGATGCTTTGGCGGTGGGAATCACCTTTGCCTTCCTTCAGGTGGATATTGTCCCGGCAGTCTCCATCATTGGCTGCACCACCTTCATCCTTTCCATTGTGGGGGTGGTCATGGGCCATCGGTTCGGCAGCAAATACCAGCAGCGGGCAGCCATTGCCGGGGGCGTTATCCTTATTGCCATCGGCCTGAAAATCCTGTTGGAGCACCTGGGCATTATCGCCCTGTAAAATAAAAGCCCTCTCCCCGGCTTGGGGGAGAGGGCTTTTTTGTTTGCATGAAAAATTATAGGAGAGGAATGTTTGCCTTTTTGTACATCTCCCGGGTGTCGGGGTCCCAGACACTGGCCTGAACTTCTCCAATGTGGGCACTGCCCAAAAGGAGCATGCAAAGCCGGCTCTGGCCGATACCGCCGCCAATGGTGTAGGGAAGTTCCCCGGCCAGCAGGGCCTTGTGGAAGGGGAGGCTCCGCCGCTCATCATGGCCGCTGATGGTCAGCTGACGGTCCAGGCTTTCGGGGCTGACCCGGATGCCCATGCTGGACACTTCAAAGCTCTGCTGGAGAGTGTTGTTCCAGAACAGGATATCACCGTTCAAATCCCAGTCATCATAGTCGGGGGCGCGTCCGTCGTGGACTTTGCCGCTCTTCAGGGTCTTGCCGATCTGCATAAGGAAGACGGTGCCGTACTGACGGGTGACCGCATTTTCCCGCTCTTTGGGGGTCATGTCAGGGTAGGCGTCCTCCAGCTCCTGGGTGGTGATGAAAGCCACATTGGGGTTGAGGAAGGCGTGCTGGCTCAGCTGAGGATACATGGCCCGCAGGGTCATCTCGGTGGCGCAGATGCTGGCCACGATTCCCTTGACCACGCCTTCCAGATACTCCAGGGTCCGGTCCTCAGGGCGAATCACCTTCTCCCAGTCCCACTGGTCCACATAAATGCTGTGCAGGTTGTCCAGTTCCTCGTCCCGGCGAATGGCGTTCATGTCGGTGTAAAGACCTACTCCGGGAACAAAGCCATAGTCGTGGAGGGCCTGCCGCTTCCACTTGGCCAGACTATGTACCACCTGGGCGGGGGTGCCGGTCTCCCGGATGGTAAATTCTACTGGGCGCTCCACACCGTTCAGGTCGTCGTTGAGGCCGGTGTTGGCTTCCAGGAAAAGGGGAGCACTTACCCGGTGAAGGGTCAGGGTCCGGCAAAGGTTGTCCTGGAACAGCTGCTTGATCAGGCCGATGGCCCGCTGGGTGTCATAAAGGCTCAACAGGGGACGGTACCCCTGGGGCACAAAGGATTTGCTCATAATCTTCACTACTTTCCACTGAGATCCTCCCGGAAAGGCCGGGGGGTCAATAGAAACAGTATGCCATAAACCGGGCTAAATTGCAAGGCATGACCCTTGCGCCAAAGGGGCAAATAGACTATAATAGGACCATATAGTGAGCTGACTGGGGAAAGGTCAGCGTAAGGAGCGAACAAGTATGGAAATTTTCAACACCCTCACCCGTAAAAAGGAAGAGTTTATCCCCCAGGTGCCGGGGGAATATCGGATCTATGTCTGCGGCCCCACTGTTTACAACTACATTCATATCGGGAACGCCCGTCCCCTCATCGTGTTTGACACCCTCCGCCGTTACCTGGAATACCGGGGCAACAAGGTAATGTATGTGAGCAATATCACCGATATTGACGACAAGCTGATTACCAAGGCCAAGGAGGAGGGTACCTCTATGAAGGAGGTGGCCCAGCGGTTTGAGGCTGAGTACCTGAAGGATGCCGAGGGCCTCAACTGCCAGAAGCCCACTGTTCAGCCTCGTGCCACTGAGCATATTGCCCAGATTTTGGACATTGTAAAGGACCTGATCGAGTCTGGTCACGCCTATGTGGCCAAGAACGGAGATGTATACTTCCGGGTAAAAAGCGACCCCGGCTACGGAAAACTGAGCCACCTGAACCTGGAAGACCTGGAAAGCGGCAACCGGGAACTCCGCAGCCAGATGGAGGACGACCTGAAAGAAGACCCCGCCGACTTTGCAGTCTGGAAGGCTGCCAAGCCCGGAGAGCCCGCCTGGGAAAGCCCCTATGGCATGGGCCGTCCCGGCTGGCACATTGAGTGTTCTGCTATGAGCCGCACCCACCTGGGCAAGACCATCGACCTTCATGCCGGCGGTCAGGACCTGATTTTCCCTCACCATGAGAACGAAATTGCCCAGTCCGAATGCGCCAACGGCTGCACTTTTGCCCGGTACTGGATGCATAACGGCTTTATCAATGTGGACAACCAGAAAATGTCCAAGAGCCTCCATAACTTCTTCACTGTCCGGGATGTAGCCAACCTGTACGGCTACGAGCCCATCCGGTACTTTATGCTTACCGCCGGGTACCGTATGCCCCTGAACTACACTGTAGAGCTGATTGAGAGCTGCAAGAGCAGCCTGGAACGGCTCTACAATTGCCGGGAGAACCTGGACTTTGCTATCTCCCACGCACCGGAGCAGGGGGAGGAAGTTCTGAAAGAAAAGTGCGCCGCCGCCCGGGAAAAGTTCATCAAGGCCATGGATGATGACCTGAACACCCCCGATGCTCTGGCTGCCATTTTTGACCTGGTCCGGGAAATCAACACCCTCTCCTCCAAGGCTTCCAAGGCTGCCCTGGAAGAAGCCGCCCATACCATGGACGAGCTGGCCGGAGTGCTGGGCCTTCTCTACAACCGGAAGAAGGAAGAGGAGATTCCTGCCCAGGTGCTGGCTCTGGTGGAGGAGCGCGCTGCTGCCAAGAAGGCCAAGGATTGGGGCAAGGCAGACGCCATCCGGAATCAGCTCACCGAACTGGGCTGGAGTGTCACCGACACTGCCCAGGGACCCAAGCTGGCAAAGCTGTAATGGAGGGGCGGAAGATAAGCCCCGCATCCCTCAACGAAAAGACCTCGCTGGTCCTCATACTGGCGGGGGCTTTTCTGTTACAGGCGGTTTTGCAGGGGGCAACGGAAGGCTACTCTTATGATATGGGCTGTTTTTACGCCTGGGCAGGGAGACTGGCATCCCTGGGCCCGGGGGAGTTTTACAGCCCCGACTATTTCGCAGACTATCCTCCGGGAGGAATTCTGGCCCTTTACCCGGCGGGAATCATCCGGAACTTTCTGGGACTTGAAATGGATTCCGTGGCCTGGAAACTGGTGCTGGGCTTTCTGCCCGCTCTGGCAGTCTGCGGCATCGCCTGGCTCACCTGGAGCCAGGCAAGACGGGTGATGGATTCCTCTCTGGCCCTTCGGCTGACAGCCCTGGTGGCTTTTAATCCGGCCCTTCTCTATGCCATGGGAATCTGGAAGCAGGTGGACAGCCTTTTTCTTCTGGCACTGGCAGCGTCCTTTGTCCAGCTGGAACGAAAACGGTATCTCCCCGCTGCCTTTTTCTACGGACTGGCCCTCAGCCTGAAACCTCAGGCTCTCCTGGCAGGTCCCATTTTGGCTCTGGCTTTCCTGGAACCTCTGAGAAAGGACCTGGCAAAGGGAATCAAAAATCTTTTGGCAGGAGCCGCCGCTTCGGTGGGAACCGTTCTGGCTATAGGCCTGCCTTTCTATGGGACCCAGGTGTTGAGCGAAACCTGGAACCGGTACTTCGGAACCTTTTCCAGCTATCCCTATGCCTCGGTGAACGGATTCAACTTTATGGCTGCCCTGGGAGGAAACTGGGTGCTGCAGGAAGAAAAACTCTTCTTCCTCACCTGGCAGCAATGGGGAACAGCCGCCATAGCGGCGGTCACCCTGTTTGTGGTCTGGCTGGCCTGGAAGAGCATCCAGAATGACCGATTCAGCCCCCTCCTTCTGGGAGCTGTTTTCCTGGTAGGCGTTTTTACCTTCGGACACCGTATGCATGAGCGGTATCTCCTGGCAGGAGTGGTGTTTACTTTCCTGGCGGCAGCCCGGTCCAAGGACCGTCGGCTGGCCCTCCAGGGGGCAGGGCTGTCTCTGGTCTGCACCCTTAACCTGGCGGTGGTCTATACCCATGTGGGAACCGAAAACGAGTGGCTTACCGATGAACTGTCCCAGATCATGATGCGGATCTGCGGCCTGGCAACAGTGCTCCTCTGGGCGGCGCTGGCCTGGACCGCAGTAAGCCTCACCCTGGAAGGAAAGAGATACCCACTGAAAAAGGCAGCCGCCCCGTTGGGAGAAAAAATGCCCTCCTGGACCAGGGGAGAAGTGATTGCTCTGGCTGTTCTCACTCTTGCAGTAGGAGCTCTCAGCTTTTTCAGACTGGGGGATCTGCAGGCTCCTCAGACGGTGGAGGACCGGCTGGGCCAGGAACCCCTGACCTTGAACCTTACCCTGGAACAGCCGGCGGAAGCCATCTGGATCTATCCCCAGATTCAGGATGGCCAGGGAGGGACTCTCCGGCTGATAGATTCCACCGGGCAGGTGCTGCTGGAGCAAAAACTGGAGCAGGGCGGATGCTTTACCTGGCAGAGTTACCCGATTGCTTCCACGGACCAGTCCCTGACCCTTACCCTGGAAAACGCCCGGGTGATAGAGGTTTCCTTCCGGAACGGGGAAGGGGAGCAGATTCCGGTGGAAGCGGACCGGGAGAACTTCCTGCTGGATGAACAGGAGCTGGTACCCCAGACCATCAGTTACCTGAATAGCTTCTACTTTGACGAAATCTACCACGCCCGCACCGGGTATGAGGAACTGATGGGAATGTCCATCTACGAGACCACCCATCCGCCTCTGGGAAAAGATTTCATTATGCTGGGCATTGCCCTGTTTGGCATGTGCGGCTTTGGCTGGCGGTTCTTCGGCACCCTCTTTGGAGTGCTCATGGTCCCCCTGTTCTATTTGGTGGCCCGGCGGCTGACCCGTAACCGGGAGGTCTCCTTCTTTGGAGCCCTGATTCTGGCTTTTGACTTTATGCGGTATACCCAAAGCCGGATGGCCACCATCGACACCTATCCCGCCTTCTTTATTCTGTTGGGGGCCGGGTGCATGATTTGGTATCGGGACCGGGTCCTGGAAAAAGGAGTACACCATGCCATTCTTCCCATGGTGTTGGGGGGAATTGCCTTTGGTCTGGGCTGTGCCAGCAAATGGACCGGCATTTATGCCGGGGCCGGGTTGGCGGTGATCTATTTCTGGACCCTGTGGGAGCGGAGCCGACAGCAGCCGCCCACTCTTTACCGTGAGGTAAACCTGGCTATATTCGGGGGAATGGTCTGCTTTGTGGTGATTCCGCTGGGAATATATCTGGCCAGCTATCTGCCCTATACCTGGGGAGAAAATGGGTTTACCCTGACTGACTGGTGGAATACCCAGGTGGGAATGTTCCAGTACCACAGCCAGCTTACGGCCACCCACCCCTATGAAAGCCCCTGGTATACCTGGATGTTCGATTTGAGACCGGTGTGGTATTACCTGAACGGAAACCTGGAACCGGGTGTCCGGGGAAGCATTACAGGCTTCTATAATCCGGTCCTGGCCTGGGGCGGACTGGCTGCCCTTCTGGCTCTGACTGCCCGGGCCATCAAAGAGGGATTGGAGCCCAAGACCCGGCTGGTGGTGGTTTTCTTCCTGTCCCAGCTTTTGCCCTGGGTACTGGTGACACGGTGTACCTTCCTCTATCATTACTGGGCCAGTGCCCTGTTTGCGCTGCTGGCTCTGGTGGTTTGGATGTCCCGTCTGGCCGCCCTTCGCCCCCGTCTGGCCAGAGGCTGGATGGAAGGGCTTGTGGGAGCGGCAGCAATGCTCTTTGTTCTTTACTATCCGGTATTGTCCGGACTTCCCGTAGGGGAAGGATGGGTCAGTTGGCTGAGAATTCTGCCCAGCTGGTTCTTCTGATTCTTTAAAAGAAAAAGGCCCGCACGGCAGAGTGCGGGTCTTTTCCTTTTTACACAGGAGAGATCAAAGCATATCGAATACACAATATACCTTGGGGGTTGGTTGTTTCAGCCTGCCTTACTTCATGCGGACATGGCAGGGGAGACCGTCCACATAGATGGGGGTCAATTCGGCCTGAATCAGGGGCCGGGCATATTCCAGAAACTCCGGCATCATGTCGGTGTGGGATTCGTTGATCCACTCAAGAGGAACCTTCTTTTCCAGATTGGCTACCTCGCTGATGGGATGAAGTTCGGTAGTGCTCTGGTAAGGAGCATTGGAAACCCGCTTGATGGCCACCATCTCGCCGGTGTGCCCCTCGAAAGCGGCTTTTGCGGCGGCGCCGCCGACCTGGTAGGCTTCAGTGACATCGGTGCGGCTGGTAAGATGACCGGCGCAGCGCTGAAGGGTGGAAAGCTCGATGCAGCGGGTTTTGGTATCCAGCTGGCGGGCACAGGTGTTGGCCAGGAACCGGGCAGTGCCGGTCAGGGTCTTGTGTCCGAAAGCGTCCACTGCGTGAACATCGTCAGCCAGTTCACAGACATACCGGCCATCCGCCAGCTTGATTCCTTCGGACACAGCGATCACAACGCTGGGTTTCTTTTCCTGCATGGCGGCCACTTTTTCCACAAAATGGTCCACATCAAAGGGGACCTCCGGCAGACAAATCATGTCTACTCCTTCGCAGTCCTCGGACCGGGCCAGAGCAGCGGCGGCAGTGAGCCAGCCGGCATTTCGGCCCATGATTTCCACAATGGTTACATATTTGGTTCCATAGACGGTGGCATCCCGGATGATCTCTTTCATAATGACCCCAATGTACTTGGCAGCGCTGCCATAGCCGGGGGTGTGATCGGTGACCATCAGGTCGTTGTCGATGGTTTTGGGAACACCCATAAACCGGATGTCGCTCCCCACCAGTTTGCCGTAGTCAGCCAGCTTGCCGATGGTGTCCATGCTGTCATTGCCGCCAATGTAGAAGAAATAGCCGATATCCAGCTCTTCCAGAATCCGGAACAGCTTTTCGTAGACGGAACGGTCCTCCTCGATGGCGGGCAGCTTGAACCGGCAGGAGCCGAGAAAGCTGGAAGGAGTACGCTTGAGCAATTCTACATCCAGATGGTCGTGCAGCTGGGCAGAAAGATCCACGACCCGCTTTTCCAGCAGCCCTGCAACACCGTTGCACATTCCATATACCACCTGGGCGCCCCGGGCTTTGCAGCTCTGGTAAACCCCGGCCAGACTTGCGTTGATAACGGAAGTAGGACCACCGGACTGCCCTACGATAGCATTCTTGCCCATTCTGTACCTCTTTCCAGCTTTTGCCTCTCTGGGGGAGGCGTACCCTTTTTCTGAACACATCTATTCTACCAGCCTTCCCTCTTTTTTCCCATTGTAGGACTTGCCAACTCCCCATAGAAAGAAAATGTTCCACATGGCGGAATTACAAAAAAGAACAAGCCCGAAATAACACGAGCTTGTTCCATAATGTGAAACATCAAGCGCAACATACACAACTAAAATATTGCGAATATTGCTATATCCTGATATCTTTTCAATCAGTGCAGATGCATGTGCATGGGGACGCCATTCACAAACATGGGGCTCAGTTCGCCCTGAATCAGGGGACGGGCGTAATGCACAAAGTCCTTGGTCACATGGGTGCCGTCGGAGGTGATCCACTCCAGGGGAACCTTCTTTTCCAGATTGGCTACAGCGTGTACATCCACCATTTCGCTTACACAGAGGTAGGGGTGGTTGTGGAGTCGTTTGAGGGCGCTCATCTTGCCGGTCTCGCCTGCCAGGGCAGCCTTGACAGCGGCGCCGCCTGCCATGTAGGCTTCGCTGATGTCGGTCCGGCTGGCCAGGTGACTGGCGCACCGCTGGAGGGTGCTGAACTCAATGGCCCGGCTCTTGCAGCCCAGATTCTTGCTGATAAGGTCACTGAGATACCGGCTGGTGCCGCTGAGAATGGCCTTGTGTCCGAAGGCATCCAGCTGCCCGGCGGTGCTGACCAGGTCGCAGAGGTAAACGCCTTCCTTGGTCTTTACACCTTCGCTGGCGGCAATGATCACATTGGACTTGGAATGCTGAAGGTCGTCCACCCGCTTGAGGAAAACTTCCGGATCAAAGGGAACCTCGGGGAGAAGGATGATATCGGGACCTTCTCCGTCATCCCCGGCTGCCAGACTGGCGGCTCCGGCCAGCCAGCCTGCATGGCGGCCCATGATTTCGGCTACAGTAACGCTCCGGATGTTGTATACAGTGGAGTCACAGATCATCTCCTTCAGGATGGTGGCAATGTACTTTGCGGCGCTGCCATAACCGGGAGTGTGGTCGGTGAGCATAAGGTCGTTGTCAATGGTCTTGGGAACCCCGATAAAACGAATGGGGCTGCTGATGGTCATGGCATAGGTGCTCAGTTTGGCAATGGTGTCCATGCTGTCGTTTCCGCCAATGTAGAACATGGCCTGAATATCGTATTTCTTCAGGATGGAGAAGATGATTTTGTAGGTGTCCTCATCCTGGCTCAGCTCAGGCAGCTTGAACCGGCAGGAGCCCAGATAGCTGGAGGGGGTCCGCTTGAGCAGCTCAATGCTCATGTCCCCGGTGAAAAGGCTGTCCAGGTCCACCAGACTGTCCTGGAGGAAGCCTTCAATGCCGAATTTCATGCCGTATACTTTGTCAACGCCCATTTTCTTGGCGGTCTCGTATACTCCTGCCAGACTGGAATTGATGACGGCAGTGGGACCGCCGCTCTGTCCTACCACAATATTAAATCCCATATGAAAAAACATCCTTTCAGCGTTTTAGTTTTGCCCATTTCATTGTACTTGTTTTTTCTGCTATATACAAGAGGGGAGACATGAGAAAAGGCCCGATCCAGTAAAGGACCGGGCCTTTCAAATCAGCTCTTCTTGTGGGTGGCCTTCATCCGGGCATCATTGCTGAGAATGACCTTCCGGAGACGAAGATTTTCAGGGGTGACCTCCAGCAGCTCATCGGGGGCCAGGAACTCCAGGCACTCTTCCAGGCTGAACTTGCTTACGGGTACCAGACGCAGGGCATCGTCGCTGCCGGAAGCACGGGTGTTGGTCAGATGCTTGGTCTTGCAGATGTTTACTACAATGTCCTCGCCGCTGGCAGTGTAGCCCACGATCATGCCCTCGTATACCTTGTCGCCGGGGGTGACCAGCAGGGTGCCGCGCTGCTGCGCATTGAACAGGCCGTAGGTGACAGCCTCGCCGGCCTCGTGGCAGATCAGGCTGCCGCTGCTCCGGCTGGCAATCTCGCCGCACCAGGGCTCGTAACCGTCGAAGATGGTATTCAGGATGCCTTCGCCATGGGTGTCGGTGAGGAACTGGCTCCGGTAGCCGAACAGGCCCCGGCTGGGCATACGGAAGGTGAGACGGCTCCGGCTTCCCAGCATTTCAATGTTCTGGAGAAGACCCTTCCGGGCGCCCAGAGCGGTCATAACTGCGCCCTGATACTCTTCAGGCACATCGATGACCACCTGCTCCATAGGCTCCATGGTCACGCCGTTCTCCTCGTGGGTCAGTACCCGGGGAGGAGAAACCTGCAGCTCGTAGCCTTCCCGGCGCATGGTCTCAATGAGGATGGACAGGTGCATTTCGCCGCGGCCCATGACCCGGAAGCTGTCGGTAGTAGCGCTGTCCTCGACCCGGAGGGCCACATCCTTCAGCAGTTCCCGCTGGAGACGGTCCCGGATCTGACGGCTGGTGACATACTTGCCTTCCCGGCCGGCAAAGGGACTGTCGTTTACAGAGAAGGTCATTTCCACAGTGGGGTCGTTGATCTTCACAAAGGGCAGGGGCTCAACCTTGGAAGGATCGCAGAGGGTATTGCCGATGGTCACATCTGCAATGCCGCTGAAAGCCACAATGTCACCGGCTTCTGCATACTCGGCAGGCTGGCGGCCGTTGGCCTCAAAGGTGTAGAGCTTGGTGATACGGCCCTTGAAGTTCAGGTCGGGATTGTGCCAATCGCAGATGGACACATCCTGGTTGACCTTGACGGTGCCGTTCTGGATGCGGCCAATGCCGATACGGCCCACGAAGTCGTTGTAGTCAACGCTGGAGCAGAGCATCTGGAAGGGCTGGTCCTTATCGCACTCGGGGCACTTCACATACTGGAGAATGGTCTCAAAGAGGGGAGTCAGGTCGGTGCCGGGCTTCTCCCAGTCATAGCTGGCGGTGCCGTTCCGGCCGCTGCAGAAAATCATGGGGCTGTCCAGCTGCTCATCGGTGGCATCCAGATCCATGAGAAGAAGGAGGATCTCGTCGATGACTTCCTTGATGCGGGCATCAGGACGGTCGATTTTGTTGACGGCAATGACCAGACTCAGGTTCTGCTGCAGAGCCTTCTGAAGCACAAACCGGGTCTGGGGCATGCAGCCTTCGGCAGCATCCACCAGGAGGAGCACACCGTCTACCATCTTGAGCACACGCTCCACCTCACCGCCGAAGTCGGCGTGGCCGGGAGTATCTACGATGTTGATTTTTATATCCTTATAGGTGCAGGAGCAGTTCTTGGCCAGGATGGTGATTCCCCGCTCCCGTTCAATATCGCCGCTGTCCATGACCCGGTCGGCCACCTGCTGATTCTCCCGGAAGGAGCCGGACTGCTTGAGAATCTGGTCTACCAGAGTGGTCTTGCCATGGTCAACATGGGCGATAATGGCAATGTTTCGCAAATTTTTCCGTTCCATACTGTTCATCCTCATCTATCTGTTTCAAGTTCCAGAGAAAATGTGAGGCTACTTCCACACATACATTTTACAGTGTAATATAAGGAAGGGTGTTTGTCAAGAATACACAAACATCTTTTGAAAATTTCGTCGGTTTGCATACTTAAAAAGAAAAAGGAAGAAAGGAATTTTTCTTGATAGCATTCTTTAAAAAGAATATAATAGACACATCCAAAGAAGAGACGAAGGTCGCCAAGACAGAACAGGAGAGGTTATTATGGAACCCGGAAATAAAAAAGTTTATGTTATAGGCCACCGAAACCCGGATACCGACTCTATTTGTGCTGCCATCAGCTATGCATACCTGAAAAGCGCGGCCAGTGAAATGGAGTGTGTAGCCTGCCGGGCGGGTGAAATCAACCGGGAGACAGAGTACGCCCTGAATTACTTTGGGGTGCAGCCTCCCCGGCTGATTACAGATGTAAGCCCCCAGGTGGGGGATATTGATATCCGGAAGGAGGAGCCCATTGATCAGGAAACCAGCCTGAAGGATGCCTGGAGCATGATGAGGGACCGGGTCATTGATACCCTGGTCATTACCGACCAGGACCGGGAACTCCAGGGAGTCATCACCATCAAGGATATTGCCACCGCCAATATGGGCAACTTTGACCGTTCCACCCTGGCCAAAGCCAAAACCAGCTATAAGAACCTGGTATCCACCCTGGACGGGACCCTGGTAGTGGGGGATGAGAACGGACGGGTGGAGAAGGGACGGCTCCATGTAAACGGAGGAACCACCGAAAGCATGGAGGAAGTGGTGGAACCGGGAGACATTGTCCTGCTCTCCAACCGGTACGAGAGCCAGTTCTGCGCCATTGAGCTGGGAGCTTCCATTCTCATTATCTGCATGGATGCTCAGGTGCCCAAAACCATTCTCCGGCTGGCGGAGGAACGGAATGTTGCCATCATCCGCACTCCCTATGACACCTACGAGGCCAGCCGGCTCATCAGCCAGGCCGCTCCGGTCCGGCATTATATGACCACCCAGAACCTGCTCACCTTCAGCGTTCATACCCCGGTGGAGAATGCCCGGAAGATCATGGCCCAGGTCCGGCACCGGTATTTCCCCATTCTGGACAATGACGGAAAATACTGCGGCGTGATCAGCCGCCGGAACCTGTTGAACCTCCATCCCAAACAGCTGATTCTGGTGGACCATAACGAGCGGACCCAGGCAGTGGAAGGGTACGAGCGGGCGGATATTCTGGAAATCATTGACCATCACCGCCTGGGCAGTCTGGAAACCAGCGGACCGGTCTTTTTCCGGAATATGCCGGTGGGCTGCACCTGCACCATTATCTTCCAGATGTTCCTGGAAAACATGGTGGAGATTCCCAAGGATATTGCGGGAGTTATGCTTTCCGCCATTCTCAGCGATACCCTTATGTTCCGCAGCCCCACCTGCACTCCTCAGGACGAGCAGGCGGCCACCGCCCTGGCCAATATTGCCCAGGTGGATATGGAAGCCTATGCGCAGCAGATGTTTGAGGCGGGCGGAAATCTGGAAGGAAAATCCCCGGAGGAAGTATTTCTCCAGGATTTTAAGATTTTCACCAGTGGTGAGGACCGGTTCGGCGTGGGCCAGGGCAGCTACATGACCCGGAAAAACCGGGAGGCCGCCCAGGATCTTCTCCGGAGCTATCTTCCCATTGCCATGCAGAAGCAGAATGTTCCGCTTCTCTTTTATATGTTTACCGATGTGCGGGATACCGTCACCTACCTGATGATTGCAGGCAGCGGTGCCAAGGATGTGGTGGAGGACGCCTTCGGTCAGGTGGAATGGCAGGATGACCTGGCCATTCTGCCCGGGGTAGTCAGCCGGAAAAAACAGCTGATTCCCGCCATTCTGAAAGTGTTTGAACAAACCTGAGTAAAAAGAAAAGGGTATGGCCCAAAAGGCCATACCCTTTTTTATAATAAGAACAGAAAAATCGGCTGCGGAGGGCAGACTCCGCTAAAAAAGTGATTCTGTTCCGGGGGCTGAAAACTTTAGGCCGCAGTGGGCTTGGTGGTAGAGACAGCCCGGACCTTCCGGCGGGCCAGAACCTTTGCCCGGCGGATGCTGATTTCCAGATGGATGTATTCCAGCCAGCAGATGCGGACCGTAAGAGCAGAGAAGGCAAGGACCAGCAATCCGGCAGGCAGGGAAACAGTGGCATAGGCAGTAGAGACCATGGCCAACAAAAAGACCAGAGCGCCCAGAACGATTCCCAGTTTATAAAGGACCAGTTTCATGATACTTACCTCCAAAAGAATAACAACTGTTGGTTGTGTTATGGTTGTATTATAGATGCTGTTTTGCGGAAAGTCAAGACAATTGAAAGAAAAAAATGAATTTTTTGAGAAAAACCTTTACATTGAACTACTAATGGTTGTATAATGGATTCAAGATAAAAGGAGGTGGCGGCAGATGTTTTCGGAATTTCTGCGAAAGGCCCGGAAGGCGAAGAAAATGAGCCAGGGGGAACTTGCCCGCCAGTTGGGAGTGACCCAGCAGGCTGTGGGCAAGTGGGAAAAAGAGAAGGCAACCCCTGCGCCGGATATGGTGGCCAGGATTGCAGAAGTCCTGGAGACCACCACCGATTACCTGTTGGGATTCAACCAGCCCAGCCCCGAGACCCTTCAGGCGGAGGAACGCTTTTTCGGAGGACGGCAGCAGTGCCTGATTCCGGTGATCGGCACGGTGAAGGCTGGCTACGGCGGTCTGGCCTTTGAGGAGGACTACGGTACCGAGTATGCCTGTGTCAAAGACCCGGACAATTACTTCTTCCTGGTGGTAAAGGGAGACAGTATGGAGCCCCGGATTTTCGACGGTGACCTGGCCCTGGTCCATCGCCAGAATACCCTGGACGACGGAGACCTGGGGGTCATGGTCTACGGTGATGAAGGGGGAGAGGGCACCCTGAAAAAGTTTATCCGCCGGGGAAATGCCGTGGTGCTGAAAGCCTTCAATCCCCAGTATGAGGATAAGATCCTTCGGGGAGAGGAACTGTCTCATCTTTACATTGCAGGGAAAGTGGTGGAGACCAAAGCCCGGTGGTGAAACTTCTTTCCTTTCCGTGATTTCAGTATAGAAGAATAAAAGTCCTATAATTTGTACTATAAAGGCCTCCTGCCCAGGGAAAAACCGACGGGGGAGGGGGCCTTGTTTTTTGCACCTTTTTTGGAGGAAGAACCATGGAACTGCTGAGAAAGCTGGAGATTCTGGCGGACAGCGCCAAGTATGATGTGGCCTGCACTTCCAGCGGCTCGGGGAGAAAAGGGCAGCCCGGAAAAATCGGGAACACAGTCCAGGCAGGGCTTTGCCATACCTTTACAGCGGATGGCCGGTGTGTCTCTCTTCTCAAGGTGTTGCTCACCAACATCTGCGCCTACGACTGCAAATACTGTGTCAACCGCCGCTCCAATGACCTGCCCCGGGCGGCTTTTACACCCCGGGAACTGGCACAGCTTACCATTGAGTTTTATAGGAGAAACTATATTGAAGGGCTGTTCCTTTCCAGCGCTGTATTAAAAAATCCCGACTATACCATGGAGCAGATGATTCATACCCTGGAACTGCTCCGGGGAGAGTACGGCTTCAATGGATATATTCATGCCAAGACCATTCCGGGGGCAGACCCGGTTCTGGTGCGGCGGCTGGGACTTCTGGCCGACCGGCTCTCGGTAAATATTGAGCTGCCCAGTGAGGCCAGCCTTTCCCTCCTGGCTCCCGATAAGGGAAGAAAAGCCATCTTCCGGCCCATGGGGCAGATTGCTCAGACCGCTCAGGAAAACAGCCGGGAACTTCAGGTCTACCGGAGCGCCCCCAAGTTTGCTCCTGCGGGACAGTCCACCCAGATGATCGTGGGTGCAACCCCGGAAACGGACTACCAGATCCTCAACCTGACCCAGGGGCTGTATAAAAAATACAGCCTGAAACGGGTGTTTTTCTCCGCTTACATCCCGGTGGTGGAGGACTCCCGGCTTCCGGCGCTGGATGTAAAGCCGCCCCTGCTCCGGGAACACCGGCTTTATCAGGCGGATTGGCTTCTACGGTATTATCAGTTTGATGCCGGGGAAATTTTGGATAAGGAAAACCCCAATTTCAATCCCTACCTTGACCCTAAGTGCAACTGGGCGGTGAACCACTACCATCTTTTCCCGGTGGATGTAAACCGGGCACCCTATGAAATGCTTCTCCGGGTGCCGGGGATAGGCCCCCGCTCTGCAAAGAGGATTCGCACCGCCCGCAGGCAGCAGACCCTGGATTGGGAGGGACTGCGGTGGCTGGGGGTAGTCCTGAAGCGGGCCCAATACTTTATTACCTGTAAAGGCTATGCGGGACCACACTCTCCACGGCGGGAGATGGTGGTCCGGTCTCTCCTGGACCCTAAGGCGTTCGGGTACGGAAGCTATCAGACCAGTATGTTTGATAATGACACCCCGCTTTTAGCGGAGGCTGCACCTCAGGTGCAGCAGCTGGCTCAGGAGGGAATGGCCCCGGCTCTGGCAGCCAAAACAGTGGAAGAGGAGGCGGTAAAATGGCTGGCGGCAAAACTCTGACCCCCAAAGATGTTATTTATTGGTATGACGGCAGCTATGAGGGCTTTCTCTGCTGTGTTTTTCAGTGTTACCAAAACCGGGAGCGGCCCTGTGATATCTGGCAGCTCTGCCGGCCCGAGACCTCCCTTTTCCCTCAGACCGAGATACTTACGGATCCGGTCCGGGCGGCACGGGTGGAAGCCAGTATCCGGAAGATGGGACAAGGGGTGCGGCGGCTGATGATGTACGGCTTCCTCAATGACAGCGACGGAAAAGAACTGAAGCTTCTGCGGTTTCTGGAACTGTGCTATCAGGAAGGCCCCCGGGTCATGGGGCAGCTGGCCCACCCGGATGTGGCTGCCGTCATGGAACTGGAACAGCAGGTTTCTCATGAGGCCTGCAAGTATCGGGAGGTACTCCGGTTTCAGGAACGGGAGGGAATGCTGGGTGCTGTTATCCGGCCCCACCACTGCGTTCTGCCTTTGCTCCAGAATCATTTCTGTGACCGGCTTCCGGAAGAGGACTTTGTTATCTTTGACAACAGCCATTGTCTGGCCCTCCTCAAGCGGGGGAAAAGGGTGGAGTACCTGGAGTTTCAGGAACCGGTGATTCTGCCTACCCCGGAGGCCCAGGAAAAACAATACCAGGAAATGTGGAAAGCCTTTTTCAGGGCGCTCACCATAGAGGAACGGCGGAACTATGCCCTCCAGCGAAGCAACCTGCCCAAGCGGTATTGGGAATATATGGTGGAAATGCAGGACTGATTTTCTTTTTCGTTTCCTTTTTAAAAGGAATGTGGTATAATCGAACCATTGAGGCCGTCTTTTTCAAAAGAAAAGGCTGACCCGAAACTGCGGAGCCTGCTTTTGGCTTCGGGATGGGAGAGAACAGTATGCAGACTGTAAAAGAATTTATTGCAGAAAACCGGGAAAATATCCTGCGGGATATGGCACGGCTGGTGGCGGTGCCCAGTGTGAAAGGCCCCGCCCTGCCGGGAGCACCTTATGGGGAAGGCCCCCGGAACGCCCTGAACGAGGGGCTGGCTATGGCCCGGGAAATGGGTTTTGAAACCTATGACGCCCAGGGATACCTGGGGTGGGCACAGCTGCCCGGCAAAGACCCGGAAAAATATATTGCAACCATCACCCACATGGATGTGGTACCGGTGGGAAATGGCTGGGACGCAGACCCCTGGACTCTGCGGGAAAAGGACGGCTGGCTCCTGGGACGGGGCATTGCCGATGATAAAGGCCCCTCTGTCCTGATCCTCTATGCCCTCAAGTACATCAAGGAAAGCGGAATGGAACTGAAATATCCCATCCGTGCCATTTTCGGCTGTGATGAAGAGTGCGGCATGACTGATGTGGAATACTACCAGGCCAACTATCCCGCTCCCGCTTTCCTCTTCACCCCTGATGCTGAGTTCCCTCTCTGCAACGGGGAAAAGGGCCACTTTGGCGGAAAAATCTGCAGCCCTGTCTGCAACGGGGTGATTCTGGACTTTGAAGGCGGCGTGGCCAACAACGCTGTTCCCGACCGGGCCAAGGCTCTGGTCAAGGTTCCTGTGGACAAGCTGAAAAAGACTGCCGGCATTACCCTGGAAGCAGTGGACGAGAATACCACCGCCGTTCTGGGCCAGGGCAAGAGCGGCCATGCGGCTCTGCCCGAGGGAACGGTCAATGCCATCGGCCTGGTGGTGGACTGCCTGCTGGAAAGCGGCGTCTGCAATGAGGCTGAAAATGCCTATCTGAAAGTGCTTCAGAACCTGCACAAGGATTACTACGGCAGGGGAGTGGGAATTCAGGCAGACGACGGCAAGTTTACCCCCCTCACCATCATTGGGGGTGTCATCTCCATGAAGGACGGCGTTATCTGCCAGACTTTCGACTGCCGGTATGTCACCACCACCGATGTGGACACCCTGACCTGCCAGATGGAAGCCGCCTGCGGAACTGCTGCTCACCTGGAAGAGGTGGAAGGAAACGCCTGCTTCTACATTGAGCCGGACCACCCCGCCATCCAGGCTTTGCTGAACACCTATAATCAGGTCACCGGCCGGCAGGCCCAGCCTTTCCTGATGGGAGGCGGCACCTATGCACGGCACTTCCCCTGTGCGGTCAGCTATGGCCCCGAGGTGCAGGATCTGGTCCTGCCCGACTTTGCAGGCCCCATGCACGGAGCCAACGAGGGCGCCCGGTTTGAAGATCTGCTCATGGGTCTGGAAATTTATATCAACGCCCTTCTCCGCCTGGAAGAGCTGGAACTGTGATCATCAGCTGACTGCTTGAAATAAAAGAAAAACAGCCCGGATTCCCAAAGGAATCCGGGCTGTACTGTTTATGGAGAAAAGGCAATCAATCCTGATCGCAGTCCAGGGTGATATATTGATTCTTATGGTTTTCCTGCAAAGCGTAGGATACGGCAACGGCAGCACCGATCAATGCAAACAAAGCCACTAAAATCCGAAACAGAGTCTTCATCTTAACAGCCTCCCGTGGTGTTGTTTGCCTTTATTGTATCATGGCCTTTGTGTAAATGCAACCGGAATACTGCAAAGAATCTTGAAAACTCCTGGAAAAAGTTCCCGGAAAAATCTTGCTTAAAATGCCTCTTTTGGTTGACTTAAACAAGAAAAATGATAAAATGGATGTGTATGGTATAAGGGCGGCAGATTGTCTAAAGGCCGTTCCGGGCGGATATTTTATGCTTTTGGGTATCCGCCGCCAAGTTTTTATGAAATGGGGGATCGTTCTTTCATGTTTAAAAAGCTGAAGCGTTCTGCCGAAGGTGCAGGCGTACCTCATGAAAAGATCACCGCTACCATGGAAACCGTGCAGATGCCGATTTCCAAGCGCCTGGTCATTCCCATGAGCATGCACATCGGTGCCCCCGCCAAGCCTGTGGTCAAGAAGGGTGACACCGTTATGGTGGGCACTCTGATTGGTGAGGCCGGCGGTTTTGTAAGCGCTAACATCTACTCTCCTGCCAGCGGTACGGTGGCGGAAGTGGGCACCATCCGGATGCCCAACGGTGCAGCTGCAGCAACTGTGGTCATTGACACCGACGGTGAGCAGAAGGTTGACCCGTCTGTCAAGCCTCCTGTGGTCAACGATCACGACAGCCTGATCCAGGCCGTCAAGGATTGCGGACTGGTAGGTCTGGGCGGTGCAGGCTTCCCTACCCATGTGAAGCTCTGCCCTGCAACTCCGGTGGATACCCTGGTCATCAACGGCGCCGAGTGCGAGCCTTTCCTGACCCCAGATACCCGGGAGTTCCTGGAATGCACCGACACCGTCATCAGCGGTATTGAAGCAGTGATGAAGTATTGCTCCATCCCCAACTGCATCATCGGCATCGAGACCAACAAGCCTGAGTGCATCAAGCTGATGGAGGAGCGTACCTCCGGTATGGCCGGGGTCAGCGTCAAGCCCCTGCCCAGCCGGTATCCCCAGGGCGCCGAGAAGAACTTGGTAGAGACCTGCACTGGACGGGAAGTCCCCAAGACCGTTCCCGGTGAGCGTCCCCGGGCCGGTCTGCCGGCCGATGTGGGCTGCGTGGTCATGAATGTGACCAGCGTTTCCACTCTGGGCAAGTTCCTGAAAACCGGTATGCCCCTGGTGACCAAGCGGGTCACTGTGGACGGAGATGCCTGTGCCAAGCCCATGAATGTGGAAGTGGCCATTGGTACTCCCTACCAGGACATCATCGACTTTGCCGGCGGCATCAAGGAAGGCAAGGAACTGGGCAAAGTGATTTACGGCGGCCCCATGATGGGCGGCTGTGTCTCCGACACTTCCTTCCCCCTCCTGAAGCAGAACAACGGTCTGCTGCTGTTCAGCCGGGAGGCTGCTGCCATTCCCGAGCCTCAGGCATGCATCCGGTGCGGCCGCTGCATTAACGGCTGCCCCATGGGCCTGGCTCCGGTGCAGATCGCAGAAGCATATAAGAACAAAGATGTGGAAGCACTGAACAAACTGAATCTGGATCTGTGTGTGCTGTGCGGCACCTGCAGCTTTGTCTGCCCTGCCAAGCGCCCTGTGACCCAGACCATGAGTCTGGCCAAGGTGCTGCAGAGAACAGGAGGGAAATAAGCAATGGAAAATCGTTTGATCGTAACTGCTTCTCCCCACATTACCGATATGGTGGACACCCAGCGGCTGATGGGGAATGTAGTCATTTCCCTGATTCCCTGTGTGGTGGCCAGCGCTGTTATCTTCGGCATGCGGGCTTTGGCACTGGAAGCTGTAACTGTAGCCGCCTGTGTATTCTTTGAGTGGCTCTACACCAAGTTGATGAAGAAGCCCAACCCTGTGGCAGACCTTTCCGCAGTGGTTACCGGCCTGATTCTGGCTCTCAACTTTCCTGTAAGCCTGCCTTACTGGATCGCTGTGGTAGGCGCTTTCGTCTCCATCGTTCTGGTAAAGCAGCTGTTCGGCGGTATCGGCATGAACTTTGCCAACCCCGCTCTGGTAGGCCGTCTGGTTCTGTTCAGCGGCTTTGCCACCCGTATGACCACCTGGACCTATCCCGATGCAGCCGTTGACCAGCTGGCCAGCGCTACTCCTCTTCAGGTTCAGAATGTGTATCGTCTGGATCTGTGGGATCTGTTCCTGGGTATCCACGGCGGTGTTCTGGGCGAAGTCTGCGCCCTGGCCTGCCTCATGGGCTTTGTCTGGCTGGTATTCACCAAGACCATCAGCCCTGCCATCCCTGTGACCTATGTTCTCACCGTTTTCGTCTGCAGTTGGATTGCTGAAGGGGACATTGAGTATGGCCTCATCGCCATCCTCAGCGGCGGTCTGCTCTTCGGCGCCATCTTCATGGCTACCGACTATGTGACCAGCCCCTTCACCCTGAAAGGTAAGCTGGTGTTCGGCCTGTTTATGGGTGTGGTCACCTTTGCCATCCGGTATTGGGGCAGTCTGGCAGAGGGCGTTTCCTACGCTATCCTGCTGGGCAACCTGATCACCCCCTATATCAACAAGCTGACCATGCAGACTCCCCTGGGCTATGTGAAGCCCGCTAAGAAGGGAGGCAACTAAAATGAAAAATGCAAGCTGGGAAACCATTGTAAAGCCTATTGTGGTTCTGGTAGTGATCTGCGTGATCACCAGTGCTCTGCTGGCAGTGACCAACCAGGTTACCGCTCCCATTATTGAGGAGAACGAGCGTCAGACCACTCTGGCTGCCTATGTGGAAGTTCTTCCCGAAGGCACCACCACCGAAGACCTCCAGGATCTGGATGTCACCGGTATGGAAGGGGTAGAGTCCGCGGTTATGAAGTCTGACGGATCTGCTTACGCCATCAAGTCCAGCGCTACCGGTTATGACGGCGGTGCCATCACCACCATCATCGGTTTCGATGCTGAGGGTACCATCATCGGCATCTGGTCCGACTCTTCTACCCAGACCGCCGGTATGGGCGACCGCTGCGACAACGACGACTTTAAGGGTCAGTTCCTGGGCATGAGCGGCTCTGCTGAGATCGGCACCAATGTGGATGCCATCGGCGGCAGCACCATCTCCTCCAAGGCTTATGTGGAGGCTGTGAACTATGCCTTCGAGTGTTTCAATCAAGTAAAGGGGGCATAAGAGAATGGCTGAAAATAAAGTTTCCAAAATGTCCTACCTGACCAACGGCATTATTAAAGAAAACCCCACTCTGCGGCTGGTCCTGGGTACCTGTCCCACCCTGGCGGTCACCACTGCGGTGTCCAACGCTCTGGGCATGGGCGCTGCAGCCACCTTCGTGCTGATCTGCTCCAATGTGGTAATTTCTGCCCTGCGGAAGGTCATTCCCGATAAGGTGCACCTGCCCTGCTATATCACCATCATTGCTACCTTCGTTACCATCGTTCAGATGCTGGTAAAGGCTTTCTTCCCCGATCTGGACGCTGCTCTGGGCGTATACCTGCCCCTGATCGTAGTTAACTGCATCATCCTGGGCCGTGCAGAGATGTTCGCCTGCAAGCACACCGTCTTTGAGTCCGCTCTGGACGGCGTGGGCATGGGCATCGGCTTTACCCTGGCTCTGCTGGGCATGGCTTCCATCCGTGAGATCATCGGTGCCGGCAGCTGGCTGGGAATCACCATCATTCCCGAAAGCATCGACCGGATGACCATCATGACCTCCGCTCCCGGCGGCTTCTTCACCTTTGGTCTGCTCATGGCTGCCGTGGTGTGGTATGAGACCAAGACCAACAACAAGATCGAGCGGAAACTCTGCGTAGAGAAGGCCGAAGAAGCTAAAGAACAGAAAGGGGAGGAGAACTAATGGCTAAACTGCTTAGCATTCTGTTCACCATGATTCTGGTGGACAACTATGTGCTGGTCAAGTTTCTGGGTATCTGCCCCTTCCTGGGCGTTTCCAAAAAGCTGGACAGTGCATTTGGTATGTCCTGCGCCGTTACCTTCGTAATGGTCCTGGCTACTGCTGTTACCTGGCCCCTGATGACCTACCTGCTGATTCCCAATGGCCTGGATTACCTGCAGACCATTGTGTTCATCCTGGTCATCGCAGTGCTGGTACAGTTCATTGAGATCGTACTGCATAAGTATATGCCTCCTCTGTACAACAGCCTGGGTGTGTATCTGCCTCTGATCACCACCAACTGCTGCGTACTGGGTGTTACCATTCTTAACTTCACCAACGGCTACAACTATGTGGAAAGCCTGTTCTGCGCTGCCGGTTCCGGCCTGGGCTTTATGCTGGCCATGGTTCTGTTCAGCGGTGTTCGTTCCCGCGTGGAGGCTGCTAACCCTCCCGCCTGCTTTAAGGGCCTGCCCATCACCCTGGTGGCTGCCGCCATTACCGCTCTGTCCTTCACCGGCTTCGGCGGTATCGTGGCCAGCATCTTCGGTGTGTAATTAGGAGGGAACAAAAATGAACGGTATTGTATTTGCAGTTGTTTTGGTTTCCGTTGTAGGCCTGATCGGTGCAGTGGTCCTGGTACTGGCTGCCAAGTTCATGGCTGTGTATGAAGATCCCCGTGTGGCTCAGTGCTCTGAGTGCCTGCCCGGCGCCAACTGCGGCGGCTGCGGCTATGCCGGCTGCTCCGATTACGCCCGTGCCGTGGTTGAGGGTGCTCCTGTCAACAAGTGTGCCGTAGGCGGCCCTGCCTGTGCAGCCAAGCTGGCTGAAATCATGGGTGTGGAAGCTGGCGACTCTGTGGCCAAGGCCGCAGTGGTTGCCTGCACCGGCGCCAAGAACGGAATCTGCGAGGTCAAGTTCGATTATCAGGGCATCAAGAGCTGCGCTGCAGCTGCTGCCCTGGCCGGTGGCCCCAGCGCCTGCGCCTTTGGCTGTGTGGGTCTGGGCGACTGTGTAGCTGCCTGTAACTTCGATGCCATCCATGTGGTGGACGGGGTCGCTACCGTGGACCGGAGCAAGTGCGTGGGCTGCGGCGCCTGTGTTCAGGCCTGCCCCAAGAAGATCATTATGCTGGGCGATGCTCCCCAGAAGCCTGTGGTCCAGTGCTCCAACCATGAGATGGGCAAGTTCGTCATGAAGGAATGCAAGAACGGCTGCATCAGCTGCGGTCTCTGCGTTAAGAACTGCCCCGAGCAGGCTATCACCCTGGACAACTTCCTGGCCAAGATCGATTACGCCAAGTGCACCGGCTGTGGCACCTGCATTGAAAAGTGCCCCAAGAAGGTTATCCACTGGCAGAAGGATGCTTGATTCAGGCACCTGTAACAGGTAAAACCACTCCGCTCCGGAAGATTCCGGGGCGGAGTTTTTTGCTGGAATTTAAAAGTAGGGGGTTGACTTTTATGGGGGATGGGTGATATAATATCGTCTGTACCCCGATGGAGGATTAGCTCAGCTGGTTAGAGCATTTGCATCACACGCAAGGGGTCTGGGGTTCGAATCCCTAATTCTCCACCACAAAAAACAAATCCGGGCCTTTTGCCGATTGGCGATAGGCCCGGATTTGTTGTTTATTGTCAAGAACGATGATGCCTCTGGGATTGAAAAGTCTCAGGGGTATTTTTTGTGCTTGCCTTCTTTTTGTGGAAAAAGTATTAAATGTATGATATTCTGTTAAATACAATGCATATAAATATTTTTGACATAGGAAAGAATTTTATGACAGATTTTGGAAGCGGATTCTACAATGCTATGGCCTTCTACCAGAACGGTGAAGAACATCTTGTAGTAACAAATGACGACAATTTGAGATTTTTGGACTTGGGGAAAACCATTGACATTTTGTCGGATGCTTTAGTGTTTTATGACCAATATAGCCTTAATTTGAGACATTGCTTTTTGTGTGAGCGATGGAATCAATGCGGATTTTTGTTTGTTCTTAGAGATTATGGTGTTAGAAATATCTTGGGTGTATATTTCAAATTGGAAATTAATGGTAAACCGGTGGATAATATTATTTATTATCAAGATACTTTATATGGTCCGAAAAATGAAATCAAATTATATGTACAACATCAAATTCGGGATATTCATAGTGTTCACCCAATTATTGAGCAAATTGTATATTACAATAGCTGTTATCCCAATTGCCGGCTTCTTTTTGGAACGCAGCAATTTCCACAAATAGCAGGAGAAGAAGAAATTGCTGTGATGAATCGCTTGGATCGTGAGTATAAGCGTATTACAGATAAGAAATCGAACATAGCTGGAGCTTCACACAAAAATGCCTTTTGGAGAGAAGGATTATATCCTTCATGGAAGCTTTACCCTGAAGCAGTTCGATTGCTTTGCTGGGTAAAGAGTCAAACTCAAAAAATCGAGAAAATACTGAGTAAGTTTCATGAAAATTTGAAAGACATAAATCTTCAGCCGCCAAAGGATGAGAACATAATTTATATTCCAATCGACTGTACATGTGACAAGCAATATAATATAAAAATGTGGCTGCTTCGAAATCATTTTATAGTGACGCGTATTGTTTCAGGGTATGATATGCTCCAATACCAAATTCCAGTCAGCTTCAACAACATAGAACTGATAATTTTAGTATATGGACAGCATTATCAGGAACCGATTTATTGGAATTTGAAAGAAGTTGTGGGGCTTGATCACTCAGTTAACACTTACAAACAAGTCAAGGATGCCTGCCCTATTTTACAACTCATAAAAAATACGGAAGAAGCGGTTAGTGATTACTACAGAGAAGATACTATTATTAAATCAGACATTTATCAAAAGTTTTTAGAAACCAAAAAAGAGCTGAGCCAGTGGATTGCTAAAATTTATAATCAAGCATATGAGGAATTTATAAATGCAAAAAGCATCTATGTATGGAAATCAGAATATAGACTTTTCAAGTATATAAATCTTTTTTATCCCGGGACAGTTTATCAGTATCATCCAGACTGGCTTGAAGGGCAATCTTTGGATATTTTTATTCCACAAGAGAATTGTGCTATAGAGTATCAGGGTGAACAGCACTACCAGGCGCTGGATTACTTCGGCGGTAAAAAAGGCTATGAGTATAGGCAAGAGCTGGATAATGTGAAGAAGGAACGGTGTAAACAGAATGGTATCTTGCTATTAGAATGGATCTATTCGGAACGCATTTGTTTCTCCGCTGTGGTTGATTTCCTCAACAAAAACTTACATGATGCACAGATAGATAGAAATTTTTTTCTGGAAAGTCTCAAACTTAATAAGCCTGTTTTGGTTGCAGAGGAGGATAGCCTGTTTGCAACCCAAAAAGTTACAGAGAAGAAAAAGAAAGCTGATGAATTTGAAATAAGAAAATATAATTCACAAGGGGTATTAATAAATTGCTATGCTTCCGTTGAAATTGCATCGCAGGATACTGCAATTTCGAAAACACAGATACTGAAGGCAATTTACGGGTATAATCATACAGCTGGCGGGTTTCAGTGGAAAAAGGTTAAGAGGAATGAAGAAAAGTCTAGCATACCTCCATTAGCGAAGCCAAGACAAAACTCCGGTGAAAATGAGAGCAAGGCTGTTTATCAAATTGATTTGAATGGTACTATTTGTGCTGAATTTGGTTCAATCAGAACCGCAGTTAGAGCAACAGGAATCAACCGAAAGTCTATATGTGATGCGTTAAGAGGACGGCAAAAAACAGCAGGAGGATACATATGGAAATATAAAGAAAATGAAGAAGGACCGGAATCCGAAATAAAGGGAAAGAATATATAACTGCTCTCTGTAGAATTTGTTTTTCACACAATTGCTCGATTACCGCCTCCTGTTCGATCATCCAACCAACAAACTGCCCTGTGGGCAGCTTTTTCTCCTTGACCTGCTGTTTATGGAGCAGGACTTCTTTACTGAACTCCTTAAATGCGGCCTGTGCCCGCCCGATCTGTTTGGGTAGGCACAGGCATTTTTGGGCTTGGATGTACTCTTTGCATAGGTCTGCTTGTAGTCGTTGTCGTTGTTCAGGCCGTCGAACTGCCTCTTGGCGGCCTTTCGGCTTTTACCCTGTTCGGCAAAGAATAAAAATCAAGTCTTGATTTTCAAATTTAATCATACTATAATACACATTGGCAATAAATGTTAGGAGGCGAACAGTTAGGTGGGAAACAATTTGGATTCGAACAATCCCTGTGGAAACCTGAGCTGGAAAATCAAAAGGGCAAACCGGGAAATCAAACGGTACATTGATAACCGGCTCTCTGTTGTGATTGACCGGGAAGCGGGGGGGATCACTGCCATGCAGGGAATGATTCTGCATTATCTGTCCTCCCAGCCGGAAGGAACAGATGTATTCCAGAGAGATTTGGAAAAGCAATTCAATACCGGCCGCAGCACTGTAACGGGAATTCTCCAGCTGATGGAACAGAATGACCTGATACGCCGGGAAAGTGTGCCTCAGGATGCCCGGCTAAAAAAGCTGGTCCTGACACCCAAGGCCTACCGCATCCAACAGGAAATCCATAACACCATTATGGAGATGGAGGAGAAACTGCGGAAAGACATTACCCCCGAGGAAATAGAGACTGTAGAACGGGTGCTGGAAAAAATCCGGAAAAATCTTCGGGAGGAGAGGAAAGAACTCAATGAAACGGAGGAGAAACCATGATTAAAAAACTGGCAGCGCATATCGGGGAGTATAAGCTGCCCTCTTTTTTGACTCCGGTATGCATGATACTGGAAGTTATTATGGAAATGATTATCCCCCTGCTGATGGCATCTATCATTGATAAAGGTGTCAACATGGGGGATATGGGCCATGTGGCCCGGGTGGGAGCGGTCATGCTGGCGGCAACCCTGCTCAGCCTGGCAGCTGGTATCGGCGGCGCTCATTTTGGTGCAGTGGCCAGCGCAGGCTTTGCCAAGAACCTGCGGCAGGCCATGTTCAGCCGGATTCAGGAGTACAGCTTTTCCAACATTGACAAGTACTCCACTGCCGGTCTGGTGACCCGTCTTACCACCGATGTGACCAATGTGCAGAATGCATACATGATGATTCTGCGGATGTGCTTCCGGGCTCCGGTCACCATGATCGTGGCCTTGTTTATGGCTTTCTCCATCAATGCCCGGCTGTCCAGCATCTTCCTGGTGGTTCTGGTGTTCCTGGGGATTTGCCTGGAATTTATTATGAGCCGGGCGTTCCCTCTGTTCAGCCAGGTATTCAAAAAGTACGATGCCCTGAACAGCAGCGTTCAGGAAAATGTCAATGCTATCCGGGTGGTCAAGGCCTATGTCCGGGAAGAACATGAAAATGAAAAGTTCCGCATGGCCAGCAGCAACCTGAAAAACCTGTTTGTCAAGGCTGAAAAGATGGTTGTGCTGAACATGCCTCTTATGCAGTTCTGCTCCTACGGCTGTATTCTTATTCTCAGCTATATGGGTGCAAAGTTCATTGTGGCAGGGGATATGACCACCGGCAACCTGACCAGCATGCTCAGCTATGTGATGAACATCCTCATGAGCATGATGATGCTGAGCATGGTTTTTGTTATGATCACCATGTCCAAGGCTGCCGCAGAGCGAATCGTGGAAGTCCTGGAAGAACAGCCCACCATCGCTGACGGTGCAGAGAATGTCATGGAAGTGAAGGACGGTTCCATTGTCTTTGACCATGTAAACTTTGCCTACAAAAAGGACGGCAATATGGTCCTGAAAGATATCTGCCTGAACATTCCGGCCGGAGCCACTGTGGGAATCCTGGGCGGTACCGGCAGTGCCAAGTCCAGTCTGGTCAACCTGATTCCCCGGCTTTATGATGTGACCGAGGGCAGTGTCAAGGTAGGCGGCCTGGATGTGCGGAAGTACAATATTGAAGCCCTCCGGGAAAGCGTGGCTGTGGTGCTGCAGAAGAATGTTCTGTTCAGCGGCACCATCAACGACAACATTCGCTGGGGTAAGGAAGATGCCACCCAGGAGGAAATCCAGGAGGTCTGCAAGCTGGCCTGTGCCGACGAGTTTATCCAGACCTTCCCTGATAAATACGAGACCCATATTGAACAGGGCGGCACCAATGTGTCCGGCGGCCAGAAGCAGCGGCTTTGTATTGCCCGCGCTCTTATCAAGCGGCCTAAGGTTCTGATTCTGGACGACTCCACCAGCGCTGTGGATACCGCTACCGATGCCCGCATCCGGGAGGCATTTGCCAAGAAGATTCCCGGTACCACCAAACTGATTATTGCCCAGCGAATCTCCAGCGTGCAGGATTCCGACATTATTGTGGTTCTGGACGATGGCAAGATCAACGGTGTGGGCACCCATGAGGAACTCATGGCCAACAATGCCATCTATCGCGATGTATATGAATCTCAGATGAAAGGAAGTGAGGAATAATGCCGGGTCCGGGAAACCGAGTTGCCAACCAGGTGGCCGCACGGAAGGTGCAGAACCCTGGAAAAATCTTTAAGCGGCTGCTGGGCATCCTCTTTGAGGATTATGCGGTCCACTTGATCGTGGTGGTGGCCTGCATTATCATCAGCGCCATCTGCAATGTGCAGGGCACCCTTTTCATGCGGGATTTGATCGACCTGTACATTGTTCCCTGTATCGGACAGCAGAACCCCGATTTCGGCCCTCTCACCGGCGCTATTGTGCGGGTTGCCTGCTTCTATGTTCTGGGTATTCTGGCCACATACGCCTATCAGCGTATCATGATCGTGGTGAGCCAGGGAACCTTGAAGGATATCCGGGACCAGCTTTTCACCCACATGGAAAGCCTGCCCCTGCGGTATTTTGACACCCACGCTCACGGCGATATCATGTCGGTGTATACCAACGATACCGATACCCTCCGGCAGCTTATCAGCCAGAGTATGCCCCAGTTTGCCAGCAGTCTGGTCACCATCCTGACTGTGGTGGTAAGCATGATTTACCTGAGCCCGGTGCTGACTCTGTTCAGCCTGGCCATGGTAGCCCTTATGACCTTTATCACCGGCAAGGTGGCCTCCCACTCCGGCCGGTTCTTTGTGGAGCAGCAGCGTAGGCTGGGCGCCATCAACGGCTACATTGAGGAAATGATGGAAGGCCAGAAGGTGGTCAAGGTGTTCTGCCGGGAGGAAAAATCCAAGGAACAGTTTGACCAGCTCAACGAGGCCCTCTGCGAAAGCTCCACCAAGGCAAACGCCTTCTCCAGTATGCTGGGCCCTGTCAACATGAACCTGGGCAACGCCGGGTATGTGGTCTGTGCCATGGCCGGGGGCGTGTTGGCTATCTCCGGCTTCGGTGGTTTCACCCTGGGCGGCCTGGCCAGCTTCCTCAGCCTGGAAAAGAGCTTTACCATGCCCATCAGCCAGGTCAGCCAGCAGCTGAACAGCGTGGTTATGGCCATGGCCGGCGCAGACCGTATCTTCAAACTGTTGGATGAACCCAGCGAAGGGGATAACGGTTTTGTGGAACTGGTAAATGTGCGGAAGAGCAATAAGGAAGCCTCTGACGGGGAGTACGACCTGGAAGTTGTGGATGAGCATACCGGCCAGTGGGCCTGGGTCACCGGAGAAAACAAGACCATCCTGAGCAAGGTGGAAGGGGATGTGGTGTTCGAGCATGTGGACTTCGGATACACCCCCGAGAAAATCGTGCTCCATGATATCAACCTGTACGCCAAACCGGGCCAGAAGATTGCCTTTGTAGGCTCCACCGGCGCAGGCAAAACCACCATTACCAACCTGATCAACCGGTTCTATGACATCCAGAAGGGCTCCATCCGGTATGATGGAATCACTATCAGCAAGATAAAGAAGAGCGATCTTCGCCGGAGTTTGGGCATCGTTCTTCAGGATACCCACCTGTTCACCGGCACCGTAGCCGAGAACATCAAGTACGGAAAGCTGGATGCTACCCAGGAGGAAGTGGAGGCCGCCGCACGGCTGGCCAATGCCGACGGATTCATCAAGATGCTTCCCCAGGGATATGACACCATGCTCACCGGAGACGGTGCCAACCTGAGCCAGGGCCAGCGGCAGCTGCTGGCCATTGCCCGGGCGGCCATTGCCGACCCGCCTGTTCTGATTCTGGACGAGGCAACCTCCTCCATTGATACCCGCACCGAGAAAATCGTGCAGGACGGCATGGATAAGCTGATGGAGGGGCGGACTGTATTTGTCATTGCCCACCGGCTCAGCACGGTCCGGAACAGCGACTGCATTATGGTGCTGGAGCAGGGACGGATCATTGAGCGGGGCAGCCATAAGGAGCTGCTGGCCCAGAAGGGCAAGTATTACCAGCTTTATACCGGCGCCTTTGAATTGGAATAATACCAAGCCATCAAACACAGGACGGTTATACCGCCGGGGAAGGGAACAGCCTTCCCCGGCGGTATTCTTTTAAAAAGGGAAAGGCCCCCGGACCAAAAGGTCCGGGGGCCTTCTCTGACTTTTGCAACAGAAGGAAGTTGGTACTTAACGGAGCACCAGCTGGTCGTTCTCCGCATCCACGGTCAGGGTGGAGCCGGGCAGAGGCGGGTCGGCAATCAGCCGGCGGGCCACCATGGTTTCCACATGGCTCTGGAGATACCGCTTGAGAGGACGAGCGCCGTAAATGGGGTCGTAGCCGCCCTGGATGATGAGGGACTTGGCAGCGGGAGTGACGGTGAGGGTCAGTTCCTTGTCTGCCAGACGGTGCTGCAGGTCTGCAATAAGCAGGTCCACAATGCCGCCGATTTCCTCCTTGGTCAGGCTCTTGTAGTAGACGATTTCATCCAGACGGTTGAGGAACTCGGGGCGGAACTGCTGTTTCAGCAGGGCATCCACCTGAGCCCGGGCCTGAGCATCGATCTCGTTGCCGCCCTGGGCACGGCTCCGTTCCAGAGCCTCCAGAATAATGGGGCTGCCCAGGTTGCTGGTCAGGATGATGATGGTGTTCTTGAAGTCCACGGTCCGGCCCTGGCTGTCGGTAATGTGACCATCGTCCAGAACCTGGAGCAGGATGTTGAATACATCGGGATGGGCTTTCTCCACCTCATCAAAGAGGACTACACTGTAGGGCTTCCGCCGGACGGCCTCGGTGAGCTGGCCGCCCTCCTCGTATCCCACATATCCCGGAGGCGCACCAATAAGCCGGCTGACGCTGAATTTCTCCATGTATTCGGTCATGTCGATTCGAACCATGTTCTTCTCGTCGTCAAACAGGCACTGAGCCAAAGCTTTGGCCAGCTCGGTCTTGCCTACGCCGGTGGGGCCCAGGAAGAGGAAGCTGCCAATGGGCCGGTTGGGGTTGGCGATGCCGGCACGGCTGCGGAGGATAGCCTCGCTTACCTTCTTGACGGCTTCGTCCTGACCGACCACCCGCTGATGGAGGATTTTGTCCAGATTGAGCAGTTTCTCCCGCTCGCCCTCTACCAGCTTTTCCACCGGGATTCCGGTCCAGCGGGCCACAATACGGGCAATTTCTTCCTCAGTCACCCGGTCCCGGAGCAGGCTGTTCTCCTGCTTCTGGGCGGCGGCCTTTTCGCTCTCCTCCAGCTGTGCCTGGAGTTTGGGAAGAATGCTGTACTGCAGCTCTCCGGCTTTGGCGTAATCGCCGGTGCGGGTAGCAGTCTCAATGTCGGCCTTGGTCTGTTCCAGTTTGGCACGAATCTCCTGAACGCTGCCGATGGAGTTCTTCTCGTTCTCCCACTGAGCCTTCATGGAGTTGAACTGGTCCCGCAGCTCGGCCATCTCCTTCTGGAGGGCGGCCAGCCGCTGGGCACTGGCATTGTCGGTCTCTTTCTTGAGACTGATTTCCTCAATTTGAAGCTGGGTGATTTTGTGCTGCAGGTCATCCAGTTCAGCAGGCATGCTGTCCATCTCGGTCTTGATCATGGCACAGGCTTCGTCCACCAGGTCGATGGCCTTGTCGGGAAGGAACCGGTCAGTAATGTACCGGTTGGAGAGGGTAGCGGCAGCCACCAGGGCAGTGTCCTGAATCTTGACGCCGTGGAACACCTCGTACCGCTCTTTCAGACCACGAAGGATGCTGATGGTGTCCTCCACGGTGGGCTCATCCACCTGGACCGGCTGGAACCGCCGCTCCAGAGCAGGGTCCTTCTCAATATACTGCCGGTACTCGTCCAGGGTGGTGGCGCCGATGCAGTGGAGCTCGCCCCGGGCCAGCATGGGTTTCAGCAGATTGCCTGCATCCATGGCACCGTCAGTCTTGCCTGCGCCCACAATGGTGTGGAGCTCATCAATGAAGAGGATGATTTCGCCCTCGCTCTTTTTCACCTCGTTGAGGACGCTCTTGAGCCGTTCCTCAAACTCGCCCCGGTACTTGGCACCGGCCACCAGAGCGCCCATGTCCAGACTGAACACCTTCCGGTTTTTCAGGTTCTCAGGCACATCGCCCCGGACAATACGCTGGGCCAGACCTTCGGCAATGGCGGTTTTACCAACACCGGGCTCGCCGATAAGGCAAGGATTGTTTTTCCGCTTCCGGCTGAGGATACGGATGACATTCCGAATCTCGCTGTCCCGTCCGATGACCGGGTCCAGCTTGTTCTGACGGGCCATCTCCACCAGTTCCTGGCCGTACTTTTTCAGTACATCGTAGGTGTCCTCGGGATGGTCGCTGGTCACCCGCTGGTTGCCCCGGACCTTGGCCAGGGCAGCCATAAACTTGTTCTTGTCAATAGAGAACTGGCGGAACACTTCGGCGCAGGCGGAGCCGGGATGTTCCAGCAGGCCCAGGAAGATGTGTTCCACGCTGATATATTCGTCCTTCATAGCGGAGGCCTGGGCCTCGGCGGCATTCAGGGCTTTGTCCAGATCCGGGGTAATGTATACCTTCTCCGGGTCCCTGCCGCTGCCGGTCACATGGGGGAGAAGGGAAACCTTCTCCATGGCCGCCTGGGCAAAGTTCTGGGGCTGGACCCCCATCTGTTCCAGCAGCTGAGGGATCAGCCCATCCTGCTGGCTGGCCAGAGCTGCCAGCAGATGCTGGGGCTCCAAAGCCTGATTCTGATATTCCACGGCCAACTGCTGTGCAGCCTGTACCGCTTCCATGGTTTTTTGAGTAAAGCGATTTGCATTCATAGGTCAAACCCCCTTTAAAATGTTGTTTTGGCAAATTGCGCGGTTTAATTGCTAACCGCTGAAAAAAGAAAAATATATTGAATTAAAGAAGAATTTCATATATATTAGCACTCTACCTCCTAGATTGCTAATATTGTACAACGAATTGGATCTGCTGTCAATGAAAAAATTATGAATTTTTTGAAGGGGAAAGGAGCCTCCCTTTACCTTGACCGTGACCCCGAGAGAGTGTATTATTAAAGAATAGTATTTCAGGTCCCCGGATTGGGGTAGGGAAGGATGGAAAAGTATGAGTTTTGATCGTGATACTATCTGCGTGCAGGGAGGCTACACTCCCGGAAATGGGGAACCCCGGCAGATTCCCATTATCCAGAGCACTACCTTTAAATATGCCACCAGTGAGGATATGGGCAAGCTGTTTGACCTGGAAGCCAGCGGTTATTTCTACACCCGGCTCCAGAACCCCACCAACGACTATGTGGCAGCCAAGATCTGCCAGCTGGAGGGAGGCACTGCCGCCATGCTGACCAGCAGCGGCCAGGCAGCCAACTTCTACGCCATCTTTAATATTGCCAACTGCGGCGACCATGTGGTGGCCAGCAGCACCATCTACGGAGGAACCTTCAACCTGTTCCATGTGACCATGCGGAAGATGGGAATTGAGTTCACCTTTGTGAATCCCGACTGCACCCCTGAGGAACTGGAGGCTGCTTTCCGGCCCAACACCAAGGCCGTGTTTGGCGAAACCATTGCCAACCCGGCCCTCACCGTTCTGGACATTGAAAAGTTCGCCAAGGCTGCCCACAGCCATGGAGTTCCCCTGGTCATCGACAACACCTTTGCCACCCCTGTCAACTGCCGTCCCTTCGAGTGGGGCGCCGATATTGTCACCCACTCCACCACCAAGTACATGGACGGACACGGCGCCGGGGTAGGCGGCTGCATTGTGGACAGCGGCAAGTTTGACTGGATGGCTCACGCTGACAAGTTCCCCGGCCTGACCACCCCCGATGACAGCTACCACGGCATTACCTATGCCGAGAAATTTGGCAAGGAAGGGGCCTTCATCACCAAGTGCACTGCCCAGCTCATGCGGGACTTCGGCTCCATCCAGGCTCCCCAGAATGCCTTTATTCTCAACCTGGGACTGGAGAGCCTTCATGTCCGGATGAAGCGCCATTGTGAGAACGGCCTGGCTGTGGCTCAGTTCCTGGCAAACCATCCCAAAATCAGCTATGTGAACTACTGCGGCCTGCCCGGGGACAAGTACTATGAGCTGGCTCAGAAGTACCTCCCTAATGGCAGCTGCGGCGTGGTCAGCTTTGGGGTCAAGGGAGGCCGGAAGGCTGCCGAGACCTTTATGAAGCATCTGAAACTGGCTGCCATTGAGACCCATGTGGCAGATGCCCGCACCTGCTGCCTCCATCCCGCCAGCGCCACCCACCGCCAGATGAACGATGAGGAACTGGCCGCCGCCGGTGTGGCTCCCGACCTGGTCCGGCTCAGCTGCGGCCTGGAAGCTGCCTCCGACCTGATTGCCGACCTGTCCCAGGCTCTGGACCAAATCTGAAACCAAGTTAGGACGATTTAAGTATGCCCCTTATCATACCCCAAACTCTTCCGGCTTATCAGGCTCTGGGGGAGGAGAATATCTTTGTCATGCATGAGGAACGGGCTCACACCCAGAATATCCGCCCTCTGCGGATCGTGGTCCTCAACCTGATGCCCACCAAAATTGTGACCGAGACCCAGATTGCCCGGCTGCTGGCCAACAGCCCTCTGCAGGTGGAGTTCACCCTTCTTCAGACTGCCAGCCATACCGCCAGCCATGTGTCTATGGACCATATGGAGGCTTTTTACAAGACCTTCGATGAAATCAGGGACCAGCGCTTTGACGGAATGATCATTACCGGCGCACCGGTGGAGACCATCCCCTTTGAAGAGGTGGATTACTGGCCTGAACTCTGCGAGATCATGGAGTTCACCAAAACCAATGTGTATTCCACCCTCCATGTCTGCTGGGGGGCACAGGCGGGCCTCTATTACCATTTTGGAATCCAGAAAGAACTGCTTCCCCAAAAGATGTTCGGCATTTTCGAGCATCGGGTCACCCGGCCCAACAACCCCCTGGTGCGCGGGTTTGATGAGGTGTTCTATGCTCCCCACAGCCGCCATACCGGGGTGCGGCGCCGGGATGTGGATGCCTGCACCGAGCTGCGGATTCTGGCCGAAAGCGATGAGGCAGGGGTTTACCTGATGAGCACCGACAGTGGCCGGCAGATTTTTGTGACCGGTCACCCGGAGTATGATAAATTCACCCTGGACAGTGAATACCGCAGGGACATCAACCGGGGACTGGATATTGAAGTTCCAAAGAACTATTATCCGGAGGATAACCCCGCCCGGGAGCCTATCTTCCGGTGGAGGGGCCATGCCCATCTTCTCTACACCAACTGGCTGAACTATTATGTTTACCAGAATACTCCCTACGACCTGTCCAAACTGGAAGCCTTAAAGGGAAGAACATAAAGACAGAAAGCCGGAACCCAGAAGGTTCCGGCTTTTTCTTACGGTATTTATAATAAAAGAAGGACAGCCTTTGGGCTGTCCTTCTTTTTTGATTGATTTTTGATTGATTAGATTGGAATCAGACCACCTGAGCACCGTCCAGCAAGAGCTGGTTGGCATGATAGCTCCGGCAGTTGAACATGAGGTACCGGGCATCATAGTTCTCTTTCAGGGTGGCGGGGTCCTGATCTCCGGCAACCTCGGCCAGATAAGCATCCAGGTCCTCGTCGGTGATTTCCAGGGCGGCATCCTGGCTGATGGCCTGGTAAATCAGGTACTGCTTGGCGTAGGTGTTCATGGTCTCCTGAGCGGCCTCGTCCTCGAACAGGGCGTTCACATCATCGGTGCCGAAGTAGCTGGACATGAACTCCTCCAGGGTCATGCCGTAGGAGGTGGCGAAGCTGGCGTAGTAGGCCAGCATGTCGTCCTTCTGATAGTCGGTGAAGACAGCGGGCAGCTCCTCGGCAAAGGTGGAGTTCTCCAGAACATAATTGTAGATGTAGTCGTCGGTCTTGCTCAGGGTGATAGAATCCTCCAGGTAAGCCTTCAGGTCCTCTACAGTGGAAACGCTGTAGTAGCTGGCCAGGTTGGTGGCGACAAACTCATCGGTGAGCTCGGGGGTCTTGGACTCCTGGATGTAGTTGATGGTGGTCTCAAAGACGGCATCCTTGCCGGCCAGTTCCTCGGTCATGTAATCGTCGGGGAAGGTGACCTCAATGTCGAAGGTCTCGCCGGGCTTGTGGCCGATGAGCTGCTCCAGAAAATCGTCAATGTACTGGGTAACGCCGATGGTCACCACGGTGCCGGCACCATTGGTGTTGCCGCCTTCAAACTCTTCTCCGTCAATACGGCCTACATAGTCGATGTTGACAGAGTCGCCATCTTCTACGGCACGGTCGGTGATTTCCTCGGTCTCGGGGAACTGGGAGAGCAGGTAATCGATCTGCTCCTGGATCTCTTCCTCGGTCACAGCCAGCTCATCCGCAGGAATCTGGATGGAAGCGTAATCCTCGGGCAGGGTAATGTAGGCAGAAGCATCAAGGTCCAGCCAGTTGCCTTCCTCGTCAAAATACTTGGTGTAGTCCACGGCGTACTGGTCGCTTTCGGTGTCGGTGGTCTGAGTGTTGTCGCTCTGAGAGCAGGCGGCCAGGGAAAGGGCCAGAGCCAGGGCCAACACCAGAGCCATCATTTTTTTGAAATTCAAGGGTGTTTCCTCCTTATGGGTTGTTATGCTTGACATAGCAAAACTCATTATAACCCCTAATTGTGAAAAAAGAAAGAAAAACTTCCGGGGAAATCCTGACAATTTGGTTGCAAATCCGGCCCGGCGGGGTGGAAAAGGGAAGAGGGATACGGTATAATAGATCCAAATGGGATTGCTCTGATGAGACTGAAAATTGTTCGGGCAGTCCTGACCGGACGGAAAATAACCATTTTGGGGAAGAAAGGGAAATGGAACATGGATTACAATAAAGCAGCCCTGGAACTGCATAAGGAACATAAAGGAAAGCTGGGAACCGTCAGCCTGGTATCCATTCAGGACCGGGATTCCCTCAGCACTGCCTATACTCCCGGCGTAGCAGAGCCCTGCCGGAAAATCAAGGAAAACCCTGAGACCGTCTATGATTACACCTGCAAAGGACGCACCGTGGCAGTAGTCACCAACGGCACCGCTGTGCTGGGCCTGGGAAATATCGGCCCTGCCGCCGGTCTGCCGGTCATGGAAGGCAAGTGCGCCCTCTTCAAGGAGTTCGGGGGAGTGGATGCATTCCCCATCTGCCTGGACACCCAGGACCCGGAAAAGGTGGTGGAGGCTGTCCAGCTCATCGCTCCTGTGTTCGGCGGAATCAACCTGGAAGATATCCGCAGCCCTGAATGCTTTGAAATCGAGCGGGTATTGGAGGAAAAGCTGGATATCCCGGTTTTCCACGATGACCAGCACGGCACCGCCATTATTGTGACCGCCGCCCTGCTCAACGCTCTCAAGGTGGTGGGAAAGGACCTGAAGGATGTGAAAATCGTCCACAATGGCCCCGGAGCTGCCGGTACCGCCATTATCAAAATGCTTCTGGCAGCGGGAGCCACCGACATCACCGCCGTGGACGAGCATGGAATCCTTTACCCCGACCGTCCCGCAGGACTGGAAGGCCAGAAGGAAGAACTGGCCCAAATCACCAATCCCCGTCACCTGACCGGTGGTCTGGCCCAGGCTGTGGAGGGCGCCGATGTGTTTATCGGCACCAGCGTGGCAGGCTGCCTGACCCAGGATATGGTCCGGACCATGGCTCCGGGGGCAGTGGTCTTTGCCATGGCCAACCCCAATCCGGAAATTATGCCCGACCTGGCCAAGGAGGCCGGGGCAGCAGTGGTAGGCACCGGACGGAGCGATTTCCCCAACCAGATCAATAATGTGCTGGCTTTCCCCGGCGTGTTCAAGGGTGCTTTGTCGGTGCGGTCCCGGGACATCAACCAGGAAATGAAGCTGGCTGCAGTCAAGGCCCTGGCCGGAATCATCACCCCGGAGGAACTGAACGCCGACTACATTATTCCCGACCCCTTTGACAAGCGGGTGGTGGAGGCCATCAGCGCCGCTGTGGCCCAGGCTGCCCGGGATACCGGCGTGGCCCGGATTTGAGGAAACGCCCATGAAAGTGATTACTCAGGAAGAAATTTCCAGCCTGGTAGCCCGGCTTTGCATCCAGGCAAACACCAGCCTCCCGGCGGATATCCGGGCGGCCCTGGATAAAGCCCGGGAGGAAGAACCCTGGCCCCTGGCCCGGACCACCCTGGGCCTGCTCCAGGATAACCTGACCCTGGCCGGGGAAAAATGTCTGCCCATCTGCCAGGATACCGGCATGGCCTGCGTCTTTGTGGAGCTGGGCCAGCAGGTGGCTTTGGACGGCAACCTGGAAGAGGCCATCCATGAAGGGGTCCGCCGGGGCTATGACCAGGGCTATCTCCGGAAAAGCGTGGTGGGAGATCCCCTTAACCGGGTAAATACCGGGGACAATACCCCCGCTTTCATCACCACCCACCTGGTTCCTGGAGATACTCTCACCATTACAGTGGCCCCCAAGGGCGCAGGAAGCGAGAACATGAGCCGTCTGGCTATGCTCAAACCTGCCGATGGGGTAGAAGGGGTGAAGGAATTCGTTCTGGACACTGTCCTGAAAGCGGGAAGCAACCCCTGCCCGCCCATTGTGCTGGGAATTGGTATCGGAGGCAGCTTTGACAAGGTGGCTTACCTGGCCAAGAAAGCGCTGCTCCGGCCCATTGACCAGCCCAACCCCGACCCTTACTATGCAGCCCTGGAACAGGAACTGCTGGAAAAAATCAACGCTACCGGCATTGGCCCTCAGGGGTTTGGAGGCCGGACTACCTGTCTGGGCCTGGCCATTGAACAGATGCCCGCCCATGTAGCATGTCTGCCGGTGGCGGTGAATATGAGCTGCCATGTGACCCGGCGGGCTACCGGCAGCCTGTAAAGGAGGGAATGGAAATGGAATATCGTATTACCACTCCCCTTACAAAGGAAGCCCTGGCTCCTCTGCGGGCCGGGGACACAGTGCTTCTCAGCGGCATTGTCTACACCGCACGGGATGCCGCCCATAAGCGGATGACCGAACAGCTGGACCGGGGAGAGGAACTGCCTTTTCCCATTCAGGGAGCGGCGGTCTATTATGTGGGCCCCACCCCGGAACGGCCGGGCTGCTGCATTGGAGCGGCAGGCCCCACCACCGCCGGACGGATGGACAGCTATACCCCCCGTCTGCTGGATCTGGGGCTGGCTGCCATGATTGGAAAAGGTGCCCGGAGCCAGGCGGTGAAGGATAGCGTAGTGAAGAACGGAGCCGTCTACCTGGGTGCCCTGGGGGGCGCCGGAGCCCTCATGGCTGCCAGCGTGGAAGAACTGGAAATCATCGCCTGGCCTGACCTGGGCTGTGAAGCGGTGCGGAAACTGCTGGTAAAGGATATGCCCCTCACCGTCCTTCTGGACCCGGCAGGGGGAGACCTGTACCAAAGCGGCCCTGCTGCCTACCTGGAAAGCCTGGAAAAGAAATAATCTTTTTGGAAAAATCCAAAAAGGGTCTTGACTTTATTGGAATGAAGTGATATAAACTAGGTAAACCGATGAGGCGGAGATAAAACTGCAAGCGCACTCACAGAGAGCCCCGGCAGCTGGGAAGGGGCAGGAAGCGGAGCAGACAAATGGACCGCCGAGGGCAAGGCTGAACCGTAAGCAGTAAGCCGGGCCGGGAACTCCCGTTACAGAGTGGGGATGTGTTGGCATTCCGCAGAGTGGTCGGAGGAATAAACCTTCGGCAAACAAGGTGGCACCGCAGTGTAAGTATTTTACCCTGTCCTTGTACAAGAAATTGTACGAGGGCAGTTTTTTTATTTCCCCCGTACCCGTGGAAAAGGAGGCGGATCCAGTTATGAAACAGCACAAGACCCGATATAATCAATCTATGCGATGGCGATGGTGCAGCTTTTTTGTCCGTCCATCCGCTCCATACATTGAAAAGAGGTAAATTACCATGATGAATAAAATGAAGAAACTGTTGGCTCTCACCCTGACCCTGGCCCTGGCGCTTTCCCTGGCCGCCTGCGGCGGTTCCGACACCTCCGCTGCGGGAGAGGACACCGCATCTCCCCAGGATGCCCAGTTTACCGTGGGCATTATCAACTATGTGGATGACCCCAGCCTGAACCAGATCCAGGCCGCCATTGAGGCCGAGCTGGCCGCCAATGACATCGCTTATGTCAGCCAGAATGCCCAGGCTGACCAGAGCACCATCACCACCATCGCCAACCAGATGATCGAGAGCGGGGTGGACCTGCTTATCCCCATTGCCACCCCCACCGCCATGGTGGTCCAGAACGCCACCTCCGAGAATCAGCTGCCGGTGGTGTTCGCCGCCGTTTCCGACCCGGTGGGCGCGGGGCTGGTGGCTTCCATGGATGCTCCCGGAGGGAACATTACCGGCTCCTCCGATGCTCTGGACACCGCCAACATCTTTAACCTGATCACTGCTCTCAACCCTGACCTGACCAAGGTTGGTCTGCTCTATGATGCTTCCCAGGATTCCAGCACCCTGGCCATTGAACACGCCAAGGAATTCCTGGATGCCAACAATATTGCCTATGTGGAAAAGACCGGCACCACCACCGATGACCTGTCCCTGGCGGCCGACGCCCTCATTGCCGAGGGGGTAGAGGTGGTCTTTACTCCCACCGATAACACCGTTCAGGTGGCCGAGCCCGCCCTTTACCAGAAGTTCATTGATGCCGGGGTCCAGCACTACTGCGGCGCTGACTCCTTCGCCCTGGTAGGCGCCTTCTGTGGCTACGGCGTGGACTACGAGAACCTGGGCACCATGACCGGAAAGATGGCGGTAAAGATTCTGGTGGGGGGCGCTGACCCTGCCGCTACTCCCATTGAGACCTTCGACAACGGCAAGGCTTCCATCAACACCGATACCTGCGCCGCCCTGGGCCTGGACTTTGAGGAAGTTTCTTCCACCCTGGAACCTCTCTGCACCATGGTAGAGGGGCTGACCACCAGCGACTCCTTCTAAAAATCTTTTCAAATTAAAGGCGACCAGGGGACAGTCCCGCAGGACTGCCCCCTGACCCCTTGTCACCGGGAGGAAACCATGTCTTTCTTTACTTTGAGTATGCTCCAGACGGCTCTGGAACAGGGATGCATCCTGTCTCTGGTCACTCTGGCCCTCTATATCAGTTTCACCACCCTGAACCTGTGCGACCTGGCCACCGACGGCACCTTTACCCTGGGGTGCGCCGTCTCTGCCCAGATGGCTCTGACCTTCCTGGGCCATCCCATCCTGGCACTCTTTGCCTCCATGGCCATTGGCTGCCTGTCCGGTCTGATCAACGCCACCCTTCAGACCAAACTGAAGGTGGAAAGCATTCTGGCCGGTATTATTGTGAACACCGGTTTATACACCATCAACCTGTGGGTGATGGGCCTGGGTTCCAGCGGCGGATTCTCCAGCAATGTGAATATGAATAAGGCGGTCACCATCTTTGACCTGGCCAAGGACCTGCTCCAGCCGGTGCTGGGCAGCTGGTACAAACTGGCGGTCCTGGCAGTGTTCGCCCTGGGCGCAGCCCTTCTTATTAAGGTATTTATGGGTACCCGGCTGGGCCTGTCCATCCGGGCTACCGGAGACAATGCGGACATGGTCCGGGCTTCCAGCATCAACCCCGGATTCACCATTACCGCCGGTCTCTGCCTGGCCAACGCCCTGACCGGTCTGGCAGGCGCTCTCCAGAGCCAGTACCAGAAAAGCTGTGACATCAACATCGGCACCGGCATGGTCACCATCGCCCTGGCCAGCCTGATCATCGGTCAGACCCTGGTGGGCCGGAAGGGAAGCGTGGCCCGCCGGATTCTGGGGGTTCTGCTGGGCAGCTGCCTTTACAGAATCATCATTGCCGTTGCCCTGCGGATGAACATGAACGCCAACTGCCTCAAGCTGGTATCCGCCATCATTGTGGCTATTGCCATTGCCAGCCCCACCGTCAAGGGGGCCATTGCCCTCCAGCGGCAGAAGGCGGCTGCCAAGGCTGCACGGAAGGGGGATAAGACCCATGCTTAAAATCGAACACATCAGCAAAACCTTCAACCCCGGCACGGTCAACGAGAAGAAGGCCATTCAGGACCTTTCCCTGACCATGGAATCCGGGGACTTCGCCACCATTGTGGGCAGCAACGGAGCAGGAAAATCCACCCTCTTCGGAGCCATTGCCGGCAGCTTTATCACCGACTCCGGCTCCATCACCCTGGAAGGGGAGGACATCACTTTTACTCCTGAGTATAAGCGGAGCAAACGCATCGGACGGCTTTTCCAGGACCCTCTCCGGGGAACCGCTCCCAATATGACCATTGAGGAAAACCTGGCCCTGGCCTATCTTCGGGCTTCCACCCATCAGCGGGCCTTTTTCAGCCGAATCACCCGGAAGGAAAAGGAAAAGTTCCGCCAGCAGCTGGCCCTGCTGGATATGGGGCTGGAAGACCGGATGAGCCAGCCGGTGGGGCTTCTCTCGGGAGGACAGCGCCAGGCGCTGACCCTCCTCATGGCTACTATGGTCACCCCCAAGATCCTGCTGCTGGATGAACACACCGCAGCCCTGGACCCCGGCACCGCCCAGAAGGTGCTGGACCTGACCCGGAAAATCGTGGCAGAAAATCATATCACCTGCCTGATGGTCACCCATAACATGCATCAGGCTTTGGAACTGGGGAACCGCACCCTTATGATGGACCGGGGCAGAATCGTCCTGGACCTGAAGGGGAAAGAACGGGACGGGCTGACGGTGGATGATCTTCTCCAGAAGTTTGCCCAGGGGGCAGGCCGGGAGATGAACAACGACCGGATTCTGCTCAGCAAATGATTTTATCAATAAAAAAGACAGACCCAATGGGGTCTGTCTTTTTTGTTATATGGGTTATGCCAGATTCAGCTTCCGGCTTACCAGATAATGCATCAGGAAGTAACTACCCACTCCGACAGCTATGGTCAATAAGGGGGAAAAGTCGAAGGCCAAAGTAACTCTGTAGGAAGCCGCTTGTGTAATGGAATTGGTGGTAACACCCATTACAACGCCTGTAATGAGAAGTTGTGCCACCTGGATAATATAGTAGGCGACTACGCCCAGAATGGCTTTGTGCTTTTTTGCCAGCAGGGCCCCCAGGGTGATGGCCAGCATAATGACGGGAATTTCAAATACAGCGCCGAGGAGCAGCTGAGACAGCATCTGCCAGAACAGGGGAGCGTTCTCCCCGGTGAAAAGCCAGCTGGCGCCCTTGAAAAGAGCTTCCAGATTTCCCAACGGGCTGCAAAGAACCCGGGCATAGCCGACAGGGTGATCAGTCCCATGAGAAGATAACTGACCAGAAGGGTGCCCAGAGCACAAAGGGCTCCCAGCAGACAGTTTACAATGCTGGAAAGAAGAATCTGGTGGGAAGTCACCGGCAGGGTAAAGGTGAGATACCCTTCCTGGGTGAACCGGCTGCGGTAGAACCTCCAAAAGGTAAAATAGAGGGTGGCAGCAGCACAGATCAGCAGGGCGACCATGGCAGCCATAAACATCAGGAGAACCAGAACGGTGAGAACAGGCTGCTGGTCCTGGCTCTGGCTTATTCTGAAAAGATACTGGGTGGTCAATCCCCCCACCACTGCGGCGCTGAGGCTGATGAGAAACATAAGCCACGCGAAACCCTTGGTGGATCTCCATTCGTATTTCAGCAGTTTGGCAAACATTTGAATACCTCCCGGAACAGCTCATCCAGAGATTTCCCGGTTTCTTCCCGGACCTGGTCCGCCGTACCCTGGCGAACAATCTTTCCCTGGTTCAAAAATATAAATTCGTCCAAAACCCGTTCCACATCCTCAATCAGATGGGTGGAAATCAGCACCGTGGCGGTGGGGTCGTAGTTGGTGATAATGGTGTTGAGAATATAATCCCGGGCAGCCGGGTCCACTCCGCCAATGGGTTCATCCAGCAGATAGAGCCGGGCCCGGCGGGACATGACCACCACCAGCTGCACCTTTTCCTGGTTGCCCTTGGACAGGCTTCCCAGCCGTGCTTCCAGAGAGATGCCAAGAGCACCCAGCATATTCTCTGCCCGCTCCCGGTCAAAGTCGGCATAAAAATCCTGGAAGGTGTCCAGCAGCTCCCGGATTTTCTGCTTGGCACTGAAATAGGTTTTGTCCGGCAGGTAGGAGACCAGGGCTTTGGTGGCGGGGCTGATGGGCTGACCGCAAACCTGAATCTCACCCGATGTGGGTGTAAGAAGACCGGCTGTCAGTTTGATGAGGGTGGTTTTGCCGCTGCCGTTGGGCCCTAAAAGTCCCACGATTTTCCCCGGGGTAAGGGTCAGGTTCAGATTGTCCAGGGCCAGGGTGCGGTGATACCGCATGGACAGCCCTTGGGCATTGAGTACATATTCTTCCATTAAGATTCCTCCTTCGGCGTATCCAGCGCCACGAGCAGCCGGGCGGCCTGGGTGGGGGTAAGGCCGAATACCATGAACTTTTCGGCACACTCCCGGGCCAGAGCCTGCAGGGCCTGCTCCCGCATAGCGCTGAGAATGGTTTCATCCTGGGTGACGGTGCGGCCGCTGGTGCCGCCTCCCACCAATAATCCCTCCCGTTCCAGCTCGGTCAAGGCCCGCTGCATGGTGTTGGGATTGACCTGTGCCTGGGCGGCCAGATCCCGGACGGAGGGAACTTTCCCCCCGGGGGGAAGCTCCCCCTTGAGAATGGCGCCCCGGAGGGTTTCCATGATTTGCTGATAAACCGGGCGGTCCCCGGTAAACTTCCAGTTCATAGGCACCTCCTGTATGTCTGTATTACTACACTAATACAATAACACAGTCCCCGGGAACTGTCAAGGGTGAGAAGAAATTTTTCCGCAAAAAAAGGAAGGCAGCCTTTCAAAGACTGCCTTCCTTTTATACTTAATATATAAGGCGGTTATGCCTGATAATTCTTCCAGCCGCTGCTTTCCTGGCTGGTCCGGTCGGGGAAGAGCCATTTGGCCTCCACGCCCTCCAGGCTTTCCACCAATTCCAGCCCTTCCTCCGGGGACATACAGAACAGCCCGGTGGAGAGGCCGTCGGCCAGGCCGCTGTCGGCGCAAATTACAGCTACCGAGCTGGCGTACTGGGCGGGGTAGAGGGTCTCCAAATCAATGAGGTGGTGGTACTTCTCTCCGTCCACCGTATAATACCGCTGATAATCGCCGCTGACCACCAGACTCAGGTCTGAAATGTTCAGGGCATCCAGATAGGCGGGGAGGGATTCGTCTCCCTTCCAGGGAGTCTCCAGACCGGCTGCCCAGCTGGAACCATCCGGTTTGTAACCCACGGTCCGGCTGTTTCCTCCCACATTGAAGTAGGCGCTGGTCACCCCAGCCTCCACGGCGGCCCGGGCAGCCATTTCGGTGGCATATCCTTTTCCGATGCTTCCCACATCCAGGCTCATTTCCGGGTCCGCCAACTCCACGGTCCCGGCCTGGGAATCCAGAATAAGGTCATCCATGTTGCAGTGGAGGGCTCCCTCTTCCAGGGCTGCCTGGTCGGGGAGCGCCGCCTGGTCCGGGTCCTCCAGCCCCAGGGTCCGGGCATCATGCCAAAGGCGAAGCACCGCCCCGGCAGCTACATTGGTCCGGCCGCCGGTCAGATCGTAAACCTCTTTGGAAAGGGTGAGGAGGGAGATGATTTTATCGTCCACCTCCACAGGCCCCTGGCCGGCCATCCGGTTGAGGGTGGCCAGGTTGACCAGATCGGGGTACTCGTTGTAGATGTCGTAAAGCCGGTGATATTCCAACAGGGTGTCATGGAATACCTCCATGGCCTGGTCCCACACCTCCTGGCTGGGGGCGTACCCCTGCACTGTGGTGACCGTGTCAAATACATCCCAGCAGAGATATTCGTACTTGACCGGCTCCTGCTCTTTTTCCTGCTTCTGGGAGCTGCACCCGGTCAGGAGGAAGAGGGCGGCCAGAAAAAGGGCGGCAAGCCGTTTCATACCTCTTTGCCCTCCCATTCCTTCCGTTCCCGGACCAGCTCTGCCAGCAGCTGGGAGAGCATCCAGTCCCGGTTGTGGATGGTGACCATGGCCTTGAGGGGAATTTGAATCCCGCAGCCGTTTACCTTGTCCACAAATTCGCTGACCTTATCCCGTTCCAGGCCGCAGAGGATCAGGGCCGGGGGATAGGCGTCGTCCTCCAGAGCCAGAAGGGCTGCCGCCTGGCTGGCGCCCCGGAAGCCGCAGAGAAATCCCACGGTTTTGCCGGCATCCATTCCGCCTACGGCCTTGGGCTCCAGCCCGTACCGACGGCAGAGTTCTTCCAACTGAGTATACTGGTCACTGCCGGGAGAGCAGTTCCAGAGCAGAACCCGCTTGGGTTCAGGAATGATTTTTGCTTTCATTTTGTTTCTCCTTAATAGAAAACTTCCCTCATTATACACGAAAGACCCGGCTCCGTCAAAACGGAAACCGGGTCGGAGGATTAGTTCAGGGTTTTCCCGAAGAATCCCAGCTGGGCTTTCAAATCACCCATGAGATTGTCGAACTGGTCGGGGGTAAGGCTCTGGGCGCCGTCGCAGAGGGCATGGGCCGGGTCATTGTGGACTTCGATCATGAGGCCGTCGGCTCCCACCGCCACAGCGGCTTTGGCCAGAGGCTCCACCATCCAGGCAATTCCGGCGGCATGGCTGGGGTCGATGATGACCGGGAGATGGGTCATCTTTTTCAGCATGGGAATGGCGGAAATGTCCAGGGTGTTCCGCATGCTGGTCTCAAAGGTTCGGATTCCCCGCTCACAGAGAACCACATTCTCGTTTCCTTCCGCCATGATGTATTCGGCGCTCATGACCAGCTCTTCCAGGGTGGAACAGAGCCCCCGCTTGAGCAGGACCGGAGTTTTGGTCCGGCCTACCGCTTTCAGCAGTTCAAAGTTCTGCATGTTCCGGGCGCCGATTTGAATCATGTCTACCTTCTCAAAGAGGGGGAGATGTTCGGTGTTCATCAGCTCGGTGACCACAGGCTGACCGGTTTTCCCGGCGGCCTCAAGCAGCAAGTCCAGCCCTTCGCTCCGCAGACCCTGGAAGCTGTAAGGGGAGGTGCGGGGCTTGAAGGCGCCGCCCCGGAGGATGGAAGCTCCCGCAGCCTTTACTCGCTGGGCTACCAGTTCCATCTGCTGGGGACTCTCAATGCTGCAGGGGCCTGCCATGACGGCAAAGTTGCCGCCTCCGATTTTCACATCCCCTACCTGGACTACCGTGTCATCCGGATGGAACTTCCGGTTGGCTTTCTTGTAAGGTTCACTGATCCGCCGGCAGGTCTCCACCGCGGGGTGCGCCAGAATCCAACTCTCAGCAATGGCTTTGGTATCACCCACCAGCCCCAGAATATGGGCATCGGTACCGTTGGAGTCGTGAATCTCCAGTCCGCGGGAGCGCAGTTCTCCGCACAGCTGGTCGATCATGCTCTGGGAAACATTTTTTTTCAAAATTACAATCATGGCAAGCAACCTCTTTCCGTTTTATGGTGTCTGTATAAATAAGAAGGGCCTGCGGCAGGTGCCGCAGGCCCGGAAAAACAATGGAGAAAGGGTCCTGTTAACCCAATCGCTCCGCCCGGTTGCAGCACAAAAAGCTCTTGCCATAAAAATAGCAAAAGCAATAGCCGAAATAGAAAGCTGCAAAGAGAACGGCCATGGTGAAAACTCCTTCTGGAAATCCTTGATGTGGGTAGTATAGCGCTTTAAAGCGACGAAGTCAACCCCTGAAAGGCGGAAAATGAGAAAATTCTGTAAAATTTTCCCAAAGGAAGAAAATGGGTTTTGACCTTTGCCATGGCAGTTGGTATACTGAGAAGGTGATATTGAAGGAAAAGAAGTGTAAGAAATGGGAAAACAAAACAAGACCAATGCCATTCGGCTGTTGGATACTCAGAAAGTGGCATACAAAATTCACGAGTATGACCACGACGACGGAGCCATTGACGGGGTAAGCGTGGCGGCCAAACTGGGCCAGGACCCCCGGGCTGTCTTCAAGACCCTGGTGACCAAGCCAGCCGGAAAGAACAGCTGCTGTGTCTTTGTCATCCCGGTAGGGGCGGAGCTGGACCTGAAGAAAGCCGCCCGGGCCGTGAAGGAAAAGAGCGTTTCCATGCTCCATTTGGTGGACCTGACCAAGTATACCGGCTATGTCCGGGGGGGATGCAGCCCCCTGGGAATGAAGAAACAGTATCCCACCGTTTTTGATGAAAGCTGCCTGGAATGGCCTGCCATCTGTGTATCGGGAGGGAGAATCGGGACCCAGATCGAAGCGGACCCCCGGGATCTGATCCGTCTTTCCCGGGCTTCCACCGCACCCTTGACGGCGGAGGGCGAAGGATGAGGCTGGACCAATACTTATCCAAAGCCATGGGAATCAGCCGGAGCCAGAGCCGGAAGCTGATCGCTTCGGGGCAGGTCACGGTGGACGGACAGCTTTGCAAGGCGGCGGACTTCCAGCTGGGGGAGAACCCTCAGGTGACCGCTCAGGGGAAAGCCCTGGTGGTAAAGGAGTTTGTCTACATCATGCTCCATAAGCCCCAGGGAATCGTCAGTGCCAGCCGGGACAAGCGGGATAAAACCGTGGTGGACCTGGTGGCAAAGGATTTTCCCCGGCGGGAGCTGTTTCCCGCAGGCCGGCTGGACAAGACCAGCACCGGATTTGTGCTGCTCACCGATGACGGCGCTCTGGCCCATCGGCTGCTGGCTCCCAAACGGCATGTGACCAAGGAATACCTGGTGGAACTGGATACCCCCCTCACTCCCGAGATGATACGGGGCTTTGAGGAAGGGGTCACTCTGGCGGACGGACAGACCATGCAGCCTGCCCAGGTGAGCAATCCTGACCCGTCCCGCCCCTGCCTTGTGCGGGTGCTTCTTCGCCAGGGAGTGTATCACCAAATCAAACGGATGTTCGGGGTCTACGGTGCGGGAGTGAACGCGCTCCACCGCACTGCCATCGGCGGAGTGGCCCTGGACCCGGCTCTGGAACCCGGACAGTGGCGGGAGCTGACCAGGGAAGAATTGGAAAAGTTACAGCGGGATTGAACCTTCTGTTGGAAAATCTGACGGAGAAAACCATTTGCATTTTGAAAAAACTTGAAATTTCAACAAGAAAAAACCATCTTTTTTGTTCAAATATGTTGCAAAAGTAAAAACTATTGTGTAATATATACATGATATGGTCTCTTAATTGTTGAAAAATGCCAAAGCAAAATTACCAAATACTCTTTGGAAAGTTTATCAAGGCAGATAAGGGAAGGATTTTCATTATGGCAAATCGTGTTTTTCAGAGTGTTATCTACCAGATGAAGGACGCAGTCAACCGAATCGTGGGCGTTGTGGATGAAACAGGTACCGTCATCGCCTGCTCGGAACTGAATCTCATCGGGGAGGTACGGGAAAACTTCCTGGCTGAACGGCTGAGTTCCGCAGATCGCTTTGTCCGGGACGGCTATTCCTACCATCAATTTTCCAACGCCAAGCATAATGATTACGCAGTCTTTGTGGAGGGAACCGATGAGGTGGCCGGCCAGTTTGCCAGCCTGCTTTCCATCAGCCTGCAGAGCATTAAGCAGTACCACGATGAAAAGTTTGATAAAGCCAACTTTATTAAAAATGTGGTACTGGACAATATCCTTCCCGGGGATATTTATGCCAAGGCACGGGAACTCCATTTTGCTACCGATGTGTCCCGGGTGGTGCTGATCATCCGGGTAGCCAACGGAACCGATGTTTCCGCCTATGAGGTGGTAAGCAGCCTGTTCCCCGATAAGCAGAAGGACTTCGTTTTCAATATCAGCGAGACGGATACGGTCCTGGTGAAGGAGATCCGCCGCGGAATCGAGACCAGAGATATTGAAAAGCTGGCCGCCAGCATTGTGGATACCCTGTCCGGGGAGCACTATATCAAGGCCAGCGTGGGTATCGGCACCCCCATCGGGAATGTAAAGGATCTGGCTACCAGCTTCAAGGAAGCCCAGATCGCCATGGAAGTAGGGAAGATGTTTGATACCGAGCAGCAGATCGTCAGCTATGACCATCTGGGAATTGCCCGGCTCATTTACCAGCTCCCCACCACCCTGTGCGAGATGTTCCTGAAAGAGGTGTTCCGTCAGGGCAGCATTGAGAGCCTGGACAGCGAGACCCTCTTCACCATCCAGCGGTTCTTTGAGAATAACCTGAATGTTTCCGAGACCAGCCGCGGGCTGTTTGTCCACCGGAACACCCTGGTCTACCGTCTGGAGAAAATCAAAAAGCTGACCGGTCTGGATCTGCGGGAGTTTGACGATGCCATCGTATTCAAGGTGGCACTGATGGTCAAGAAGTACCTCAGCTCCAACCCGGCGCGTTATTAAAGCGGGCGGCCCTCCGGGGCGGCCGGGACCAAGACCACTGTTCTGGAGCCTGTGATACTCCATTTCAGCGGTCTTGGCTTTTTGTCAGGAAAATTTTGCCTTGTTAAAGGAACGGAAAACAGCAGGGGCCTGGCTGTGAAACCCGAAAGGGGAGGGCAGTTCCCCGGGACGGCGGAGTGAGCCGTCAAAAGGAGAGAGCAATGATCGTATTTGAAGATGTGTGTAAAACTTACCAGCCCATGGGGAATGTGGCGCTGGACCATGTGAATCTTCACATTCGTCCCGGTGAGTTTGTCTTTGTTCTGGGACATTCCGGAGCAGGCAAGTCCACCTTCCTCAAGCTGATTCTCAGAGAGGAAAAAGCAACCTCGGGCCGGGTGCTGGTGAACGGCCAGGACCTGAGTACCCTGAAAGAACGGAAGATCCCCTACCTTCGCCGCCAGATGGGGGTAGTGTTCCAGGACTTCCGCCTTATTCCTACCATGACCGCCTATGAAAATGTGGCCTTTGCCATGCGGGTGACCAACATCCCCGAAAAGCATATCCGGAAGCGGGTACCCTTCGCTCTGGATCTGGTAGGACTGAAAGACAAGATGGACCGGCTCCCCGATGAGCTGTCCGGCGGTGAGCAGCAGCGTGTGGCGCTGGCCCGCGCTGTGGTACATACTCCTAAACTGATCATTGCAGACGAACCTACCGGTAACATTGACCCCCAGCTCAGTCTGGAAATGATGGAACTGCTGGGAGCCATCAATGCCATGGGAATCACCGTGGTAGTGGTAACCCACGAACATGAATTGGTGAGCCGTTTCAACAAACGGATCATTACCATTGATAAGGGCCGTGTGGTGGCCGACACGGACCAGCCCGGCCTGGGCGCAGCCTTCCGGGATGCAGAGAACGCCAAGCTGGATCTGGGGGAGGTGCGCGTATGAAGTGGTCGTCTTTCAAATACCTGGTAGGGCAGGGGCTTCACAGCCTGCGGATGAACCGCCTGATGACCCTGGCTTCGGTAGGTGTGCTTTCGGTCTGTTTGATCCTTACCGGCGTGGCCTACCTGTTCAGCGCCAATGTGGACTCTGTGGTGGAGTACATTGGCCAGCAGAACGAGATGGTGGTTTACCTGGACCCGGACCTGTCTGAGGAAGAGATCTCTCAGGTGGACAGTGCAGTGCGGAGCGTTTCCGGCGTTACCTCCATCACCTATGTGTCCAAGGCGGATGTACTTACCACCTACAAGGGATATATGGAAGAATATGCAAGCCTTTGGGATGCCTTTGAGGATGACAACCCCTTCAAGGCAAACTACCGGGTAGTGGTAGAGGACCTGGAGCAGATGGAAGCTCTCAGCGCCCAGTTTGCTGCCATCCCCGGAGTGGTAAAGGTCAGCGCCCCTCTGGAACTGTCTGACATTTTCATCAGTGTGCAGCGGGTGGTCACCTATGCCGGGTATGCCCTGGTGGCAGTTCTGGCCCTGGTCAGCGTTGTGGTCATCAGCAACACCATCCGCCTTACCCTTTTCGCCCGGCGGAAAGAAATCAACATTATGAAATATGTAGGAGCTACCAACGGCTTTATCCGGCTGCCCTTCTTTGTGGAAGGCGTAGCCAGCGGCCTGATCAGTGCAGCCATTGCTTCTGTGGTGGTGCTGGGCAGCTACTACGCACTGGAATATTATTCCTCCCAGCTCTTTACCGGAATGTGGGCTACCGTGGTGGATGCCAGTCTGGTTCCCCTGGCAGATGTGTGGTATTGGCTGGTGGCCGGCTTCTGTGCCTTTGCCTTTGTACTGGGCGGCCTGGGAACCGCAACCTCTATCCGGAAACATCTCAATGTGTAAGGAGGCTCCATGAAACGAATTACTGCGAAAGGGCTGAGGGCAAAAGCGGCTCTTGCCCTGGCCTTGGTCATGCTGGGGACTGGTTTGAATTTTTACGCACCTGTTGCTGTAGCTACAGATGAAAAGCAGCAGCAGCTGGAAAATGAAAAGGCTCAGGCTCAGGAAAAGCTGGACGAGATCAATGCCCAGATTGAAGCAAACAAGAACAATATCGCCAACGCTCAGGCCCAGCAGTCCGCTTTAAAAACCCAGTCTAATCTGATTGCCCAGCAAATCAACATTCTGGTGGATCAGATCGCTGATACCCAGGCACAGATTTCGGAAAAGCAGGACCAGGTTGAACAGAAGCAGGCGGAGATCGACGCCCGCTGGGAAGATTTCAAGGATCGGATGGCGGCCATGCAGGAAATCAATGACCGGGGAGGAATTGCTATTCTTTCCCAGGCCACCAATCTGTATGAGCTGCTGACCTTCAACCAGACTCTTCAGGACATCAGCGAAAAGGATAACGAGATCCTGGCCGAGATGGACGCAGCCCGCAAAGCCCTGGAGGAGGAAAAGGCAGCCCTGGAAGAGCAGCAGGCCCGGCTGGAAGAGCAGCAGGCTCAGTTGGACAGCAAGAAAGGGGAACTGGCTCAGAATATCCAGCAGCTGGATAAGGACATTTCTGCAGAAGAGGCTGAAAAGGAAGCCAATGAACAGGCTGCCGCTGTGGCCCGGCAGAAGCTGAATGAAGCCGCCGAGGCTCTGGATGCTTATATCCGCAGCCAGAATGACGGCTACGATGATGTGATTTTCAATACCAGCATGGGTTTTATCAGCCCCCTGCCCAGCTATAAATATGTCAGCTGCAATTATGGTGACGACGGACATAAGGGCGTGGACTGGGCTGCCCTGGGCGGCACCCCCATCTATGCCGCTGCTGACGGCGTAGTCACTATTTCTACCTACCATTACAGCTACGGCAACTATGTACAGGTCTATCACGGTGCGGATACCGACGGAAACACCTTTGCCACCCTCTACGCTCACATGCAGTCCACTCCCGTGGTGGCGGTGGGCCAGCAGGTAAAGCAGGGCCAGCTCCTGGGATATGTGGGAAGCACCGGTAACTCTACCGGCAACCACCTCCACCTGGAACTCCGGGTCAACGGAAACCGCACCAATCCCATGAACTACATTCCCAAACCCAGCGTGGTCAAATACTCCTGAGGAGGAAACCCAGCATGAAAAAGATGACAGTACGGATTATCTGCGGAGCCATCTCCGCTATCATGGCCATTACTCTGGTGGGCGGCGTTCTCATCCAGGTAATGGGGTAAATAAAGGAAGTACACCATGAATAAAAAAATCTCTGTCAGTCTGGCGGTTACCCTGATTTTCATCGCCATGACTGTGACCTTCAGTGTGACCATGGTAGTGGCCATGCAGATGTTTGACAACACCATTACCTCTATCAGTGAGCGGGAGGCTATGTTCTCCAACCTGTCCGAGATCAACACCTATGTTTCCTCGGCCGGTTACTATGATTATTCCTACGACACCGTTTATGACACGGTGGCTTCCGGTTACATTCTTGGCATCTCCGACCGGTATGCCAAGTACTATACTGCCAAGGCATTTACCGAGTATCAGGATGTTCAGAACGGGACCCTGGTCGGCATCGGCCTTGACCTGGTAAAGGACGGAGCCACCGGCTATGCCCGGGTCTTGAGGGTGTATCCGGATTCTCCTGCCTATGAGGCAGGTCTGGTGAAGAACTGCTATATTACTGCCATTACGGCAGCAGACGGCACCCGGTATGAGGTGAAAAATCTGGCAGATATAGATGCTGTTCAGAGCCGCCTGCGGGGTGGTGTGGGCACCACCGTCACGGTGGACTACATCGGACCGGACGGCACCCAGACCACCAACCTGACCATTATCCACTACAACTATTCCACTCCCACCGTGGAGAGCCAGGCCATTGGTGTCTGCGGGTATATCAAGATCTATGAATTCCGGGACACCACCGCATCCGAGCTGGATATGGCCCTGGACAACCTGGAAGCCCAGGGAATCCAGACCCTGGTCATTGACCTGCGGGACAACCAGGGAAGCGACCTGGACAGTGCCATGAACGCAGTGGACCGTCTGGTTGGCACCGGAACCCTGGCTGTGGCCGAGAGCAAATCCGGGGAGCAGACCGTGCTGTATAACAGCGATGACACCAAGTGCAACCTGCCCATGGTCTGCCTGGTCAACGGAAAAACTGCCTCCGGTGCGGAACTCTTTGCCAGCTGCGTCAAGCAGATGGAAGGCGGCAGCATTGTGGGCACCCGTACCAGCGGACAGGGGACCATCCAGGGCGAGCCTCAGCGTATGAGCAACGGCAGCGCCGTGGTGGTCACTGTAGCCAAGCTGCTGGTAAACGATGGTGCCGACGGATTTGTTACCTTTGACGGGGAGGGTCTTATGCCCGATACCGAGGCTGTGCTTTCTGTCACAGAGGAGCAGAGCTATTACGACCTGACGGTGGAGACCGACAGCCAGATCCAGCGGGCCGTTACTACCGCCTGTTCCATGGCTGGCTTGACCAATACCACCGTTTCCGACCTGCTGGCGGCTTCCCGTCAGACAGAGGAAGAACAGTAAGGAGGGGCCATGCCCAACTTGACCGATCTTGCCACCCTGCGGGCGCTTTGCGAGAAATATGATTTTACCCTGTCCAAAGGGTTTGGACAAAATTTCATTGTGAATCCCGGGGTTTGTCCTAAAATTGTGGAAGCCAGCGGTATTGGCCCTGATATGGGAGCCCTGGAGATCGGCCCTGGTATGGGGGTGCTTACCAAGGAGCTGGCCAAGGCCGCCCGTAAGGTAGTGGCCATCGAAGTGGACCGGCGGCTGCCTCCTCTTCTTGAAGAGACCCTGGGGGAGTTCTCCAATGTGAAAATCGTGCTGGAGGATGTGCTCAAGCTGGACCTCCACCAGCTCCTGAAAGAGGAGTTTGGGGATATGCCGGTGGCAGTGGCAGCCAATCTGCCCTATTACATTACCAGCCCTATTCTAATGAAACTGCTGGAGGAACGGCTTCCCATTGAGAGTATTACGGTAATGGTCCAGAAAGAGGCTGCCCGCCGTATCTGTGCCGCTCCCGGAAGCCGGGAGGCAGGAGCCATCAGCTATGGAGTTGCCTATTATGCCCAGCCCCGGGTGCTGTTTGATGTTCAGCCCGGCAGCTTTTACCCTCCGCCCAAGGTCACCAGCAGCGTGATCCAGCTGACCCTTCATAAAAAACCTCCGGTGGAGACGGAGGATGAAGCAGGGCTGTTCCGGTTGATTCGGGCAGCTTTCAGCCAGCGGAGAAAGACCGCGGCCAACAGCATCTCTGCGGGAGCCGGGATTCCCAAAGCCCAGGTAGCAAAGGCGCTGGAAGAAGCAGCACTTCCTGCCTCGGTGCGTCCGGAGCAGCTTACCCTGGAAGACTTCTGCAGACTGCAAAAATGTCTGTGATATGCGATTAAAGAAAATACCGCCCCTGGACCTGCAGGTTCCAGGGGCGGTATTTAAGTTTAAAAACAAGAGCCGGGGCAGAAAACCTTCTGTCCCGGCGCTGGAGCCAGTTGACGGACTCGAACCCCCGACCTGCTGATTACAAATCAGCTGCACTACCAACTGTGCTAAACTGGCTTGATACTGGCATTTATCCTACCATACTCGGGGCATTCTGTCAAGGGAAGGAAAAGCGGAAGGGGAGAAGGGGTTCAAAAAAGAGGGTTTTCAGTAAAAACGACAGATTTTGCCAGAAAGGAAAAAATATTTTTGGCAGCCTAAATTGGCAAAACTATGGTATAATACCCTCAAAGTGGCTCAGTTTGCGCTTATTTCCCTGTTTCCTCTTAAAGGGGCAGGAAAAAGAAAAATTATGCTCCCTCATCTTTCAGATAGGGGGCATAATATCAGGGTGGCCGATGGGACTTTGGCAGACCCCTGATTCCCGGGTGACCGGGGGAAAGGAGAGTTATTGCAATGGATATGGCAATGCAGCAACAGAAAGCAGTTCAGCTGCGGGCGGATATTGTCAAAATGTTGTATTTGGCAAAGTCCGGCCATCCGGGCGGATCTCTTTCCAGCCTGGAAATGATGATGGCGCTCTATTACAATGTTATGAAGGTGGACCCCAAGAATCCCAAGTGGGAGGACCGGGACCGCTTTGTCCTGAGCAAAGGACATGCCTGCCCGGCGCTTTATGCGATTCTGGCAGACCTGGGATATTTCCCCCGGGAAGACCTCTGGCACCTGCGCCAGTATGGGGCTCAGCTCCAGGGTCACCCCGACTGCAAGTATACTCCCGGCATTGATGTGAACAGCGGAAGCCTGGGACAGGGTATCGCTATCGCAGGGGGCATGGCTCTGGCTGCCAAGTACCTGAAGAAGGATTACCAGGTCTACACCATCATCGGTGATGGCGAGAGCCAGGAAGGTCTGGTCTGGGAGGCTGCCATGAGCGCCGCCCATTACAAGCTGGACAATTTCACTGTAATGCTGGATCATAACCACCTCCAGATCGACGGCGACAACGACCAGGTCATCAGCCTGGGCGATGTGATGAAGAAGTGGGAAGCCTTCGGCTTTACCTGCTACAAGGTGGAAGACGGCAACAACATTGAGGCTGTGGTGGAAGCCCTCCGCAAGCCTCACAATGGCAAGCCCAAATTTATCTGCTGTGAGACTGTGAAGGGTCACGGCGTATCTTATATGGAAAATCAGGCTGGCTGGCATGGAAAGGCTCCCAATGAGGCCGAGTACCTGCAGGCTATGAAGGAACTGGGGGTGGAGATCGATGGCTGAGAAACAGGCATCCCGTGTAGCTTACGGTGAAGAACTGGTGGCCCAGGGCCGTATCAATGAGAAAATCGTGGTCTGTGATGCAGACCTGTCTCAGTCCACCATGACCTGCAAGTTTGCCAAGGAATTCCCTGACCGGTTTTTCAACTTTGGCATTGCAGAGGCCAACATGGTCTGCGCTGCAGCCGGTATGGCTCACAGCGGACTGATTCCCTTTGTATCTACCTTTGCTATCTTTGGTTCTGCCCGTGCCTACGAGCAGATTCGGAACAGCGTGGCCTATACCGGTATTCCGGTCAAGTTCGTGCTGACCCATGCAGGACTGTCCGTGGGTGAGGATGGCGGAAGCCACCAGACCATCGAGGACATTGCGCTTTTCCGCACCCTGCCCAATATGACCATCTTTGTGCCTGCCGATGCCATCGAGACCAAGAAGATGGTTCGTGCAGCCATTGACATTGATGGCCCCGTTTATATCCGTGCATCCCGGCCTGTTATGCCCTGTGTCACCGAAGAGGATACTCCCTTTGACCCCTACAAGGCAGCCGTGCTCCGTGAGGGCAGCGATATTGCCATCTTTACCTGCGGCCTGATCATTGATGAATCCCTCAAGGCTGCTGAGCGGCTGGCCCAGGAGGGAATCCAGGCCTGTGTGGTCAACTTCCACACCATCAAGCCTTTTGATAACGAGACTGCCGTGGAGATTGCCAACAAGTGCGGTGCAGTTATCACTGCCGAGGAACACAGCATCATCGGCGGCCTGGGCAGCGCTACCGCTGAGGCTTTGGCAGGGCATAGTTCCGCCAAGTTTGCCCGTGTAGGCATCCAGGACAAGTTTGGATGCAGCGGCACTCCCGCCCGGCTCTTCCATGAGTATGGCATTGATGCTGACGGTATTGTGGCCGCCTGCAAGAAACTGCTGGCAGAATAAGCGAAAAATAACGCCATCCCGCTCTTTCGGGAGCGGGATGAATTTTTTTGAAGAAATTTTGAAAAAAGGCTTGCATTTTATAAGATGTCTTGCTATAATAATTAAGCGCTCTTGAGTGAGCCAAACAGCATGGGGGTGTTCCCGAGTGGCCAATGGGGACAGACTGTAAATCTGCTGCTTTATGCTTCGGTGGTTCGAATCCACCCGCCCCCACCAAAATGAAGACTTCGCCGTATCCCGGCGGAGTCTTTATTTTTTTGTTGAACCGGAAAGAAGAGAACAGCGTGGTCCGTCCCACAGGATGGGCAGAAGAATCCTGCAGGCGGTTTTTATGAGCACCGTCCCTAAACCATCTATCCTGTCCAAAACCACAATATAGAAAGAGCATAATCCCAGCCGGAGAAAAAGGATTTTCCCGTAAGTTGTTTTTTCCGTCAGGCAGGAAAAGAACCTTAAAATAAAAACTCCCCAAGTTTCATTCAGAACTTGGGAAGTTTTTGTCTTTATGAAAATAGTCAGGAAACCAATTCTTTTTTCTTCTGATAGCTGGGGTAGGGAATGACCCGCCCCTGAAGCCGGGTGGCGACCCGATCCAAAAGAAGGGCCAGGAGAATTCCCATCACCACATCGATAACGCTGTGCTGTTTCAGGAGCATGGTGGAGCAGACAATGGAGACACAGAGCAGGACCGCTGCGGGCCGCATCCAGCGCCGTTGAGGAACTTTGAAGCAGTCGCACCGCAGATAGGCCAGGAGCAGGGTCACGGAGTTAAGAACATGGATGGAGGGACAAACATTGGAGGGCGTGTCCGTTCTGTACAGCGCCTGAACAGCCCGGGCAAAGATGTCGGTCCCGGGTATGTAGACGGGCCGGAGAGCCAGAATGCTGGGGAAGAGCAGGTAAACCAGCAGAGAAATGGTCATCCCGGCAAACAGGGGAAGACACAACCTCCAGAAGTCCCGGCGGGTTCCCTTCAAGAGAAGGAAAAAGAGGGTGAAGGGAATCCAGGCAAACCAGATTGCATACGGGATGATGGCATATTTGCAGAATGGGATCAAATGGTCCAGACGGCACCGTACCAGAATGTAGGAGACAGGGGTGCTCTTTTCCAGCAGGGAAAAACAGGATAGATAAAAGACCGTATAAAAGGCCATGAACCAAACAGGATGCCTTAAACACCAATTTGGCAGCAAATTTTCTCTTTTCATAAAAAACTCCTCAGCAAGGGTGAAGGGACGGATGGTCCGTTTGGGTGACCGCTATCGACCCGCCAACAAGATTTTACCCTAGCATAGCAAGGTCTTTGAGGCCTGTCAATAAAGGAAACCCAGTATTTAGGAATGATAAGGAATAATTAAGAAAAAGCAAAGATTCCTTTGAAAATATCGCAAACATTTTGTGAATTTTGCAGGGTGGACAGATTGACAAAAGTGTACTACAGGCTGTAGAATATAAGTGTACTACAAACTGTAGAACGGAGGCGGCAGAGATGACGGAATTCAAGGCAGGCTCGGCAGAAGCCCGGTTTGCAGACCTGATTTGGGCAAATGAACCCATCAGCTCAGGGCAGCTGGCCAAACTGGGAGCCCAGGAATTTGAATGGAAAAAGACTACTTCCTTTACGGTGCTAAAGCGGCTCTGTGACCGGGGAATCTTTCAGAACCAAAACGGAACTGTGACCTCCCTGATTCCCCGGGAAGAGTACTACGCCCGGCAGTCCAGACAGTATGTGGAGGAAACCTTCGGAGGTTCCCTGCCGGCTTTCCTGGCTGCTTTCGGGAGCAGGCAGAAGCTGTCCGATGGGGAAGTGGAGGAACTGAAACAACTCATTGAGAATATGAGGGGGTGAGGGAAATGTTAGGGGATACCTTTGTACGGATTCTGGAAATGAGCGGGAAGGGAAGTCTGGTCATTCTGGGAGTGCTGCTGGCCCGGCTGGCATTGAAACGGGCCCCGAAAATCTTCTCCTACCTTCTCTGGGGAGTGGTGCTCCTCCGGCTTCTCTGTCCTTTCACCCTGGAAGCGCCGGTGAGCATTCTTCCCCGCACCGATTCCATCGCCCAGGAATACACCCTGGCGGACCAGCCCATCTCCCCGGCAGGGGCGGGAATAGCGGTATACCGGGCGGTGGGGGACGCAATGAATGGCGGCCTGGGAGTGCAGCATATCCCTACCACCCAGACCACCCCGGAGGGAAATACCCACTATGTCACCTCCTCCTGGTGGGAGGTTTGGGTCCTGGCGGGCCAGTATCTCTGGGCAGTGGGAGCGGCGGGAATGGCTCTTTACAGCCTGACCGCCCTTTGGCGGCTGAAAAAACGGCTGCGGGTCTCCATCCCTTTGGAGACAAATGTTTACCTGGCGGATGATATTCCCGGCCCCTTTGTCCTGGGATTGATTAGCCCCCGCATTTATCTGCCTCCGGGGCTTTCTGCCCGGGAGCAGGAGTATGTCCTTCTCCACGAACGGCACCATATCCGCCGGGGCGACCCGGTCTTCAAGGCGCTGGCCTATCTGGCCCTTATCCTGCATTGGTTCAATCCACTGGTCTGGCTGGCTTTTCACCTGGCTTCCCAGGATATGGAGATGAGCTGTGACGAGGCGGTGATTCGGAACCTGGCTCCCCAGGCCCGAGGAAACTATGCCGCCACCCTGCTCTCCTTTGCCACTGGCCGCCGTACTTTGGTGGGGGTGCCCCTGGCCTTTGGAGAGGGGGATCCCAAGGGAAGGATCAAGAACCTGAGCCGGTGGAAGCGGCCGACCACCTGGGTACTGGTGGCAGCGGTGTTGGTCTGCGGCGGGGTGGCAGTGACCCTCCTCACTGATCCCCAGGGGACAGGAGCTCAAAGAATGGCACTTTTTCCAACTCAAAAGGACAGCCGCTCCCAGATTATTTCCTGGGAGGAAACCCAGAAATACCTGGATCAGATCGTCCCTGCCATTGAGGAGGAAGGCCGGGAAGGAATTTATCACCCCCAGTTCCTGCCCCAGGAGCGGCAGTCGGCCCAATATGGCTTTTACAGTGTGCCCCAGTATCATGGCAACGGATTTACCGTTACCCTGAATCTTATCACGGTCTTTGACGGGGAGGAAGAAGCTCCTCTGCTGGCCTGGGTGGAGGACACCCCCGGACAGCTGGAAGAGTACATCATTACCCCTTACGCTTATATAGGATTGGACGGGGAACCCTTTACCTTCTCCCAGGATGATCAACAGCTGGTGATAGGGGTGTCCTATTCGGTCAACATTCCACAAGGCCGGGTGGGGGAGGAGTGGCTTACCGCGGTGGGTTATACCCTCCACGGAGACGGGTATTACACCGCCACCGCTCAGATCATCAGCTATCCGGATTCCCTTTTTATTCTTCCGGAGGATTACGATACCCTTACCATCACAGCCGACTTCTCCGGTTACCTGGAGGAGGGGGTGGAGATACAGAGCGCCCCTGCTCCCTATGTGGCCGTTTCTCCCCAGGGGAAAGTCACCTTCCGGGACAGCACATCCCTGGATAACGGCAAAATTGCCTACACCTACCGGGTGGAGGGGGATGCCCGGAACTTTACCATGGCGCCTGCGCCTATAATTCTTCAACGGGATACTCAGCCGGGCAGACTGCCGGCAGAGGAAGGAGGGCAGGCAGAGAGCATTTTCCGGGTGGAAGAAATCATGGTGCAGGAATCTCAGGAGGAAAACAGCCCCTGGGAAATCGCAGTGAAAATCGTTTCCGAACAGGGAGAATATCCTGCCGCCATGACCCTGGTTACAGAGGAGGGCACCCTCCCCGGCAGCGCTGTATTGAGCACCGCAGGCCCTGCAAGCTCTGCTCTCTATACCTATCCCGGAGGCAATACCCGGGAGGAAACCCAGGAAATGCTGAAGGATGCAGCCCTGTCTTGGCAGGGACTGTGCTGGAGGGTCACCCCGGACTGGGGCATCTATACCACCCTGGAAGGAATCCCGCTGGGACAGATGGAGGTGGAAGCCGTCTATAACGGAGTGACCATATGGGGCACCTCGGTTGGAAATACCATCACCATCCAGGCAGATTACAGCCGCTATTGCGAGGACCCGGAAAATCTGCAATGGGTGGGGGAGCTTTTCCTCACCGGTGGCCAGGCAGGAGGACAGTCCCTGGAACTGCTGCGGAAGGATACACAGGGCACCACGGTTACCTATTATTACGGAGCAGACCAAGTTTCCGGGCAGCTGTACCTGAGGCCTCAAATCATATCCGTAGTTCGGGAACAGCAGCCGCAGACGGTCCCCCTGGCGGAGGGACAGCAGGGGCAGGCGCCCTTCCGGTTTGCCCGAATTTCTCGGGAAGAAAGCGGGAAAGCAGGGGAGGAAAAAATCTGTCTGCTTCGGGTGGAGTGTACTTCTGACGGTTGGAAATATCCTCTCTTTCCCGTCCTGAACATAGGAGAGAATCAAATCCCGGGAGCGGGGTCCTCCTCCGTAAGCAGTCTGGAAGGCCCGCAGAAATATACCTTCGAGTTTAAAATTCCTCTGGATGTGTGGGAGGATAACCAGGGGAAAAATATCACCATGACCTATTCTCAACTGCTGGAATACATCACAGTAAAGGAGAATGTTTACACCTGTGGGGAGGGAATCCCCATCACCCTGGCAGGGTAAAAAATAATTTCGGCCGCAGCCCGAAGGCTGCGGCTTTTTCGCTCTTCAAGAGCCTACTAATTCGTTGCTCCTTTCCATAAAATGTGCTATACTTATCAAATACCCGGGAGGAAATGTCACATGGTAGAATTCTTAGTCAAGCGGTTTATCCCCAACTGGGAAAAAACGGCTGATCCCCAGGTCCGCACCGCCTACGGGCGGCTGGCAGGAATGGTGGGGATTTTCTGTAACCTGCTTTTGTTTGCCGGAAAGTTTCTGGCCGGCACCATCTTTGGAAGCGTGGCAGTAACTGCGGATGCTGTCAACAACCTGTCCGATGCTTCCAGCAATATTGTCTCGATTTTAGGCTTCTGGCTGGGCAGCCGCCCGGCGGACCACGACCATCCCTTCGGTCACGCCCGGTATGAGTATCTGGCTGGGCTGGCTGTAAGCGTTATGATTCTGGTCATCGGCCTGGAACTGGCACTGGAAAGCCTGAAAAAACTCATTACCCCCACCCCGGTGGCCTTCAGCTGGCTCACCATCGGTGTCCTGATTGCTTCCATTCTGGTAAAGCTCTGGATGGCGCTTTTCAATAAGCGGCTGGGCAAGGCCATTCATTCCGATACCCTTATGGCCACTGCGGCGGACAGCCGGAACGATGTCCTCTCCACCGCCGGAGTGCTGGTGGCAGTGATTCTGACCCGGCTCACCGGCTTTGACCGAATTGACGGATGCATGGGTCTGGCTGTAGCTGCCTTTATTCTCATCAGCGGCTGGGGCCTGGTACAGGATACCCTGTCCCCTCTGCTGGGAAAGAAACCGGATCCGGAACTGGTGAACCACATCCGGGATAAGATTCTGGGGTATGACGGGGTGCTGGGAATCCATGACCTGATGGTCCATGATTACGGCCCCGGCCAGCAGTTTGCCAGCGTACATGTGGAAGTCCCCGCTGACCAGAATGTGCTGGACTGCCATGACATGATCGACAATATTGAAAAGGACTTCCAGGAGCAGGACCATCTGCTTCTTACCATCCACTACGATCCCATTGTCACCAACGACCCCAAGGTCAACCAGCTGAAGGGAATCCTTCTGATGGCGGCTCAGGAGATAGACGGACGCATCACCATCCACGACCTGCGGATCGTGCCGGGAGTCAGCCATACCAATGTGGTGTTTGACTGTGTTCTCCCGGACCAGCCCCAGATGGAGGAGGAAGAGATCCGCAGCCGCCTTACCCAGGCGGTGCAGAAGGAATTTCCTACTTACCGGTGTGTCATTACCCTGGAACGGGATTTTGCGCAGTGATGAAAAAAGGACAGTGACTTACCTATGATCAATCAGGAATATAAAGCAATGCTGGGCGCCAAGTCGGTGATCCGGGAAATGTTTATGTACGGGAAGGAGCGGGCGGCCCAGATCGGATACGAAAATGTCTTCGATTACAGCCTGGGAAACCCCAGCGTGCCCTGCCCGCCCCAGTTTACCCAGGCCATGGTGGACCTGCTCCAGAATTCCGAGCCGGTCGCCCTCCATGGCTACTGTCCCAGTCAGGGAGACCCCACCTTCCGCAGTGCGGTGGCCCAGAGTATCTCCCACCGGTTTGGTCTGCCCTATGAGCAGAAGCATATTTTCCCCACCACCGGGGCGGCAGGAGCCATTGCCCACGCCATCCGGGCAGTGACCACTCCGGGGGATGAGGTGATTACCTTTGCCCCCTTCTTCCCGGAGTATATCCATTATGTGAATAAGACCGGGGCTGACCTTAAGGTGGTTCCCCCCGATACCGAGGACTTCCAAATCAACTTTGATGCCCTGGAAACCTTCCTGAATCCTTCGGTCAAGGCGGTCCTCATCAATACCCCCAACAACCCCACCGGAGCAGTGTACACCGCCCGGACCCTGGAACGGCTGGCCGGCCTGCTGACCCAAAAGAGCAGGGAATACGGCCACACCATTTTTCTGGTGTCCGACGAGCCTTACCGGGAAATCGTTTTTGCAGGGGCCGAGCATCCCTACCCGGCGGCATTCTATCCCAATACCCTGACCTGTTACAGCTTCAGCAAATCCCTCAGCCTGCCGGGAGAGCGGCTGGGATATGTGGCGGTGCATCCTCAGTGTGAGGAGGGGGATATCCTGGTGGATGTGATGGCTCAGATCAGCCGGGGGATCGGTCACAACTGCCCTCCCAGCATTATCCAGCTGGCCTGCGCCCGCTGCCTGGAAGTGACCAGCGACCTGTCTGTCTACGAGACCAACATGAACCTGCTTTACAATAAGCTGACCGAGCTGGGGTTTGCGGTGAAGAAGCCGGGCGGAACCTTCTACATCTTCCCCAAAGCCCTGGAGGAGGACAGCATCGCTTTCTGTGAGCGGGCCAAGCAGTTTGACCTGCTTCTGGTCCCTGCCGACAGCTTCGGATGCCCCGGTTACTTCCGGATGGCTTACTGCATTGATACCGATAAGGTCCGCCGCAGCCTGCCTGCTCTGGAAGCCCTGGCGGCCAGCTACCGGTAAAGGGGGAGAGTGCCATGGGACATGTACCCCAAAGCCCCACGGCAGGGCTGGAACTGGAATTGTTTGCCCCGGCCCTGGGGGCGGCTCTCTGCCCCAGTGAGGAATACGATGTAAGCCGGTGGCTCTATGTGCCCAACCATTACGGGGAATACCGGTATATTCTGGGCACCCGGGGAAAAAATCCCCTCATCTGTATCGGAATCAACCCCAGCACTGCTGCCCCGGACCACCTGGACAACACCCTGAAATCGGTGGAACGGATTGCGCTGGCCAACGGTTTTGACAGCTTCATTATGTTCAATGTCTATCCTCAGCGGGCCACCCGGCCCCAGGATATGGAGCGGGAGTGCAATGCGGCTCTCCATGCCCAGAACATGGAAGCCTTCGATTATATCTGCGGCCTGTCTGACCATCCCACTGTCTGGGCAGCCTGGGGGGCCATCATTGAACAGCGGTCCTACCTGAAAGACTGTCTGCGGGAGATGATTGCCATAGGCCAGACCCACGGGGCAACCTGGGTAAAGGCGGGAGCGGTGAGCAAGAAAGGTCATCCGCACCATCCCCTTTACCTGAAAAAAGACACCCCTGTGGAACCATTTGATGTATCAGGGTATCTGGATACCCTGGAATAAAAACCGGAAAGGAGAATCACTTATGGGAGCAACTGTCTATTCCAACGAACTGGAATTCCACCTGAAAATCAAGAAAGGGGATGTAGGCCGGTATGTCATTCTGCCCGGGGACCCGGGCCGGTGCGAGAGAATCGCCGCAACCTGGGATGATGCCCATTTTGTGGTCTCCAACCGGGAATATACCATCTACACCGGACACCTGAACGGGGTGGAGGTGAGCGTATGCTCTACTGGTATCGGCGGCCCCAGCGCCAGCATTGCCATGGAGGAGCTGATCCACTGCGGCGCAGACACCTTTATCCGGGTGGGAACTTCCGGCGGTATGGCGGTGGATGTTATGGGGGGAGACATGGTGGTGGCCACCGGAGCCATCCGGATGGAGGGCACCAGCAAGGAATACGCCCCCATTGAGTTCCCCGCCGTGGCGGACTACCAGGTGGTAAACGCTCTGGTGGAGGCTGCCCGGAAAGGCGGACACCGCTGCCATGTAGGAGTGGTCCAGTGCAAGGATGCTTTCTATGGCCAGCATAACCCTGACGGAATGCCGGTGGGATATGAGCTGAAAGATAAGTGGGATGCCTGGGTCAAGCTGGGCACCAAGTGCAGCGAGATGGAATCTGCCGCCCTCTTTACGGTGGCAGCCGCCCGGAATGTACGGGCCGGGGCCATCCTCACCGTCTTTGCCAACCAGACCCGGCGGGCTCTGGGCCTTCCCGATCCTCAGGATTACAACCTGGACGATGTGCTCCAGGTAACAGCGGCAGCCCTGCGAATCCTCATTGAGCAGGACAAGGCTCAGGCATAACCCTATAGAAACACCAAGCCCCGCAGAGGTTTCTCTGCGGGGCTTTCTGCTTTTATTCCATGAGCTGGGTAAGGATGGTATTCTGGATGATCATTCCCCGGGGAGTGAGAGCCAGCACTCCGTTTTCCAGACGGGCATACCCCGCCTGAACACACTGCCTTAAAAAGGCCATCTGCCGGGAAGAAAACTCCATCCCGTACCGCTCCTTCAAAAGAGCCAAATCCAGCCCCTGGACCAGCCGGAGCCGGAGGATGATGTAATCCCATCCGCCGCAGATTCCGTCCTCTGTGGGGCAAACAGAACCCTCTATGAAGCTTTGGGTGGAGGAGGGCCAGTAAAACCGTTTCCCTCCCATGCAGCTGTGGGCGGCAGGACCAAGGCCCAGATAATCCTCACAGTTCCAGTAAATCAGGTTGTGCTGCCCCTCAAACCCGGGACGGGCAAAGTTGCTGATTTCATATTGATGGTACCCAAGGGCTTCCAGCTGAACCACCGCTTCCAGGTAGAAGTCGGCAGCCTGGTCCTCATCCGGAAGATGGGCGGGGGGCTTTCGTCCAAAGGCCGTTCCCGGTTCGATTTTCAGAAGATAGGCGGAAATGTGGGTGGCGCCGCCCTGAACGATCAGGTCCAGGGTCGCCTGGAATTCTTCCCGGGTGTAGCCGGGAAGGGCCATCATAATGTCTCCGCTGATATTCTCAAACCCGGCGGCTCTGGCCCAGTCAAAACACTCCCGGGCCTGGGCGGCGGTGTGGAGCCGGCCCAGAACTTTTAGCTGGGAGTCATAGGCAGTCTGGACCCCGATGCTCAGCCGGTTTACGCCCGCTTCCCGGAAGCCTTTCAGAAGGGCGGGGGAGAGGGTCTCCGGATTAGCTTCCAGGGTGATTTCACTGCCGGGGAGGGGATTGGCCTTCTCGATCAAATCAGAAACCTGCCGGGGAGAGAGAAGGCTGGGGGTGCCGCCGCCCAGGTAAAGGGTGTGAGGGCGGGGCAGGTCCTCCATCTCCCGGAGAAGTGCCTGTACATATTCCTGAGGGACCTGCCGGCTGGCCCCCTGGCTGTAAAAGTCACAGTACCGGCACTTGGCGTGACAATAGGGAATGTGAATATAAAGGCCGAAAGCCATAACTGTCTCCTGCAACAAAAAAGTTTACATTTATTCTATGATTATATAATAGATTTTTGGAAAAAAACAGTGTATACTATTAACATCCGGTGAAAGAAGATTTTGCCGGTAGCCTGAAATGATACGAGGTGTCTTTATGAACGATCAATACGGCAATTTTTATTATCAGGAAAACCAGGGAACCGGTGTAAGCCAGTATATGGCCAAAACCTTTGCCTGGATGTTTTTGGGACTGCTCATTACCTTTGTCACCGCACTGCTCACCGCAGTGACCGGACTGTATGTCCCCCTGTTCTCTACCGGAATCATCTTTGCGCTCACCATTCTGGAAGTGGTTCTGGTGGTGGTATTCAGCGCACGGATTCAAAGGATGTCCTTTGGAGGCGCCGCCAGCCTGCTGGCAGGATACTCCTTCATCAATGGACTGGTGTTCAGCTGCTACTTCCTGGTGTATGACCTGGGAACCCTGGTCTTCGCCTTCCTGGCAGCGGCCCTCTACTTTGGTGTGATGGCTGTCTATGGATATGTGACCCAGAAGGACCTGTCCAGCTGGGGCCCTCGCCTCTTCGGCGGCCTGGTGGCCATGCTTCTTGTAAGTGTGGTCATGCTGTTCATGGGCGGCGGTATGATGGAGCTGATTTACTGTGCTGTGGGCCTGATTATCTTTATGGCTTACACTGCCTATGATACCCAGAAAATCAAGGCAATGTACTATGCCACCGGCGGTCAGGGCGAAATGGCTTCCAAGCTGAGCCTTATGGGCGCTCTGGAACTTTATCTGGACTTCATCAATATCTTCCTGTTCATCCTTCGGCTTCTGGCTCGGGCTAACAGGGACTAAGTCTGACAAAGAGTAAGCCGGCAGAGAACAGTTATGTCCTCTGCCGGCTTTTTTTATATTTGAGGAGAAGGAGATAAACAGTATGGAATTTGTGGTACAAACTCACTATGACCAAAAGACTGCGTCCACCCTTGCAAAAGCCTTGAGAAAAACCGTGCGGAAAAAGAGGAGCCGCCGCTCCCGCTTTTTTGGATTCCTTATGTCAATACTCAGCTTTTTGCTGGCTTTTGTAAGCGAGGAAGGGCTGGGATTTCCTTCAAGCGGCCGTCAGTGGCTCAATCTGGGAGTAGCACTGATGCTTCTGGCGGTGCTCCTTTGGGAGGACCAGATCAACGGATATTTTGTCAGGAAAAGAATACTCCCCGGTACCCAGGATGTGACTGCCACCTTTGAGAAGGAGCAGTTTGTCTCTTCCACTCAGGTAGGGAATTCTGCCTTTTTCTATGACAGGGTTCAGGAACTGGTGGACACAGGGGAATATATTGTCTTTGTATTCAGCAAAAACCACGCCCAGGCCTATGATAAAAACGGAATCACCGGGGGAACCCCGGAAGAGTTTGCCGCCTTCCTGGAGGAGACCACCGGAAAAAAGGTCATAAAAATCTGACATACATAAAAAGGAGCCGCCTCCCTTGGGAGACGGCTCTTTTTTGGTTGGTATCAGTCGTCGCTGTCCAGCTTGAGGACGGCGGTAAAGGCTTCGCTGGGAAGCTGTACGGTGCCCAGCTGGCGCATCTTCTTTTTGCCTTCCTTCTGCTTTTCCAGCAGCTTCTTCTTACGGGTAATGTCGCCACCATAGCACTTGGCAAGCACATCCTTCCGGAGAGCCTTGACGGTCTCCCGGGCAATGATTTTGCCGCCCACGGCGCCCTGAATGGGAACCTCGAACATCTGACGGGGAATATTCTCCTTCAGCCGCTCGCAGAGCTTCCGGGCCTTGGCGTAGGCACTGTCGGTAAATACGATCATGCTCAGGGCATCCACCATCTCTCCGTTGAGGAGGATGTCCAGCTTGACCAGCTTGCTCTCCTGGAATCCCTTCATCTCATAGTCGTAGCTGGCGTAACCCCGGCTCCGGCTCTTGATGGCATCAAAGAAATCGTAGACGATTTCGCCCAAAGGCAGTTCATAGTGCAAGTCCACCCGCACATCGTCCAGGTATTTCATGTTGATCAGCTTGCCCCGGCGCATCTGACAGAGATCCATCAGACTTCCCACATATTCGTTGGGAGTGTAGATGTGGGCATCCACATAGGGCTCTTCCTGCTTGGCAATCCGGCTGGGGTCGGGATAGTTGGTGGGGTTGGAAATGGTGATGACCTCGCCGGTGGTCAGGGTGATCCGGTACTCTACGCTGGGAGCGGTGGTGATAAGGTCAAGGTCAAATTCCCGCTCCAGCCGCTCGGTGATGATTTCCATGTGGAGCAGCCCCAAGAATCCGCACCGGAATCCAAAGCCCAGGGCCACACTGGTTTCCGGTTCGTAGCTGAGGCTGGCATCATTGAGCTGCAGCTTTTCCAGGGCATCTTTCAGGTCGGGGTACTTGGCGCCGTCAGCAGGGTAGATGCCGCAGAACACCATAGGCTTTACGGCGCGGTACCCGGGCAGGGGCTGGGCAGTGGGATTGGAGGCCAGGGTGACGGTGTCGCCCACCTGGGTGTCCCGGACTGTCTTGATGCTGGCGGTCAGGTAGCCTACCTGACCTGCCTGGAGTTCTCCGGTGGAAATCAGCTCGGTGGCTCCCATGTGGCCTACCTCTACCAGCTGGAAGGTGGCACCGGTGCTCATCATCTTGATGGTGTCCCCGGCCCGTACAGTGCCCTCCATCACCCGGATGTAGACGATAACCCCTTTGTAGCTGTCGTAGACACTGTCGAAAATCAGGGCTTTCAGAGGGGCGTTGGGGTTACCCTTGGGGGCGGGAACTTCGGCTACCACCCGTTCCAGCACATCCTCGATTCCGATTCCCAGTTTGGCGGAAACCCGGGGGGCATCCAGACAGGGAAGACCAATTACATCCTCCACTTCATGAGCCACCCGGTCAGGGTCGGCGCTGGGAAGGTCGATTTTGTTGAGAATGGGCACCAGCTCCAGGTCGTGCTCCAGAGCCAGGTAGGTGTTGGCCAGGGTCTGGGCTTCCACACCCTGGCTGGCATCCACCACCAGAACAGCACCCTCGCAGGCGGCCAGGCTCCGGCTCACTTCGTAGCTGAAGTCTACATGGCCGGGGGTGTCGATGAGGTTGAGCTGGTAGGTCTGGCCGTCCTTGGCAGTATAATCCATGGTTACTGCCCGGGCCTTGATGGTAATGCCCCGCTCCCGCTCCAGCTCCATATCGTCCAGAAGCTGGTCTTCCATCCGCCGCTGGTCTACGCTGTGGGTCTTTTCCAGAATCCGGTCAGACAGGGTAGACTTTCCGTGGTCAATATGGGCAATGATACAAAAATTCCGAATATTTTCCTGATTCAAAGGGGTTTCCTCCTTGATTTTATAGTGTGGGGTCCAGATAGTCCAGAACTTCTGTTACTTTTCCCCCTTCCAGATAGACCCGGGGGACCCGGCGGTTTACCTGGGAGAGCACTTCATAGGTGATAAGGCCGGTTTTGGCGGCTACAGCCTCCACATCATCGCCGGCCTGGTTGGGACCGAAGAGAACGACTTCGTCTCCCAGTGCGGCATCGGGAATGTGGGTCACATCCACCATCAGCTGGTCCATGCAGACCCGGCCCACTACCGGAGCAGCAACGCCCCGGATGGTTACCAGGCCCAGGTTGGAGAGCAGCCGGGGATAGCCGTCCGCATACCCCGCAGCCAGGGTGGCAATCCGCCCGTGGATGGGGCTTTGATAGGTCCGTCCGTAGCTGATGTACCGGCCGGGTTCCACAGTCTTAATGTGAGTGATGACAGATTTCAGGGTCATGACCTGCCGAAGCTGGGGCAGGGGAACCTGAGGACTGGGGTTGCAGCCGTACAGAATAATGCCTGCCCGTACCATGCTGTACTGCCATTCGGGATGGAGTGCCTGGGCGGCGCTGTTACAGCAGTGGACGGTTTCCAGAGCCAGACCCCGGTCCCGCAGTTCTTTGACGGCCATGTCAAAGAGCATTTTCTGGGTGTCGGTGTAAGCACGGTCGGAATCCTGGGTGCTGTCCGCAGCGGAGAAATGCTGGAAGGCTCCGGTGATATGGAGCCCGGGCAGTCTGGCGGATTCCAGAATGGCCTGCCGTTCCCGGGCAAGGTCTCCCCGCAGGCAGAAGCCGATGCGTCCCATTCCGGTGTCCAGCTTGAGCTGGCAGTCCAGAGTAACCCCGGCTTCCACGGCAGCCTTGCTGGCGGCCTTGGCCCAGTCCAGACTGGGAAGGGCCAGGGTCAGATTATAAGAGTGCATCTCAACGGCCAGGGCAGGGTCTGCATAGCCCAGAACCAGGATGGGCTGGGTGATTCCGCCTTTCCGGAGCCGGACCCCCTCCCGCAGGGAACTGACGGCAAACCACTGAGCGCCGCAGTCCGACAGGGTACGGGCGACCATTAAATCTCCGTGGCCGTAAGCGTCCGCCTTGACCACTCCGCAGATGGGGGTGGAACCGGCCATTTTGGCCACCTCTTTGTAATTGTGCCGCAGGGCATCCAGGTCAATTTCGGCCCAGCAGTGTTTCTCAAATAATTTCATAGGACTCCTCCTGAGAGTGTCTGGATTTCATCCTTCCCTGATGAACGGGAGCCCACCCGTCGATGCCGCTGTCCTGAAGAGCGGTGAGGGTTTTCTGCCGGAAGGCTTTATCCTTCCGGGCCATCTCCTCCACAAATTGTTTGGTGGATTCCCGGGTGGTACGGCCGTCTACAGGGCAGCGGCTTTTTACCACCGGAATCCCGGTTCGGGCCACGGCCCGGCGGATGTCGCTTTCCTGAGCCAGCAGGAAGGGACGGATCAGGGTGATCTCTTTTCGGGAAAGATAGGTGGCAGGACTGAAACAGCCTATTCGCCCTTCCTTCCAAAGATTCATGTAAAAGGTTTCTATGGCATCGTCCAGGTGATGCCCCAGGGCTACTTTGTTGCATCCCAGTTCCTTGGCTTTGTTGTGAAGCATTCCTCGGCGGAACTTGGCACAGAGAGCGCAGGGGTTGGGCTCCTTCCGCTCCTCAAAAATGATCCGGCCAATGTCGGTGGGCTGAATGTGATATTCCACATCCAGGAAAGCAAAGTATTCCACGAGAGGGGAGTAGTCGGTAGCCTGCCCTCCGAACTGAGGGTCCAGGGTCAGGGCCACCAGGGAAAACTCCCGGCCCAGGTACCGCCGCAGGTGGGCCAAGGCTGTGACCAAAGCCACGCTGTCCTTTCCTCCTGATACACCTACACAGATCCTGTCTCCGGACTGTATCATTTCATAGTCTTGTATGGCCTTACGGGCCAGCCCTTCCAGACGCTGCACCGCTTGTCCTCCTTCTGGTTGCTTTATAAGGTATTATAACAAATCTTCCCGGCAAAGTACACAAAAACCGAAACAAAATTTCTGGCAGAATGGCGGAACCGGAAGAACCCCGAATTTTTAAAATTGCCAAATTAGAAAACGAGAGATTAAAAGAGAAAACGAGAGATTAAAAGAGCGATTTAAAAATAAATTAAAATGAAACGAAAAAAGTATTGACTTTGCCATTCCCGTTGGATATAATCAACTTGCTGTCAAAAAGCGGCGCTATGCCGTCTACCCGATAGAGAAGAAATTAAGTGGAGGAAAACCAATATGAGCACTACTTTGGTTAAGCCCGCACAGGTCGAGCGCAAGTGGTTCGTTATTGATGCAGCCGGCAAGCCCCTGGGCCGTACCGCTGCTAAGGCCGCTGTGCTGCTGCGTGGCAAGAACAAGGTCGATTACACCCCCAATGTCGACTGCGGCAACTTCGTAGTCATCATCAACACCGATAAGGCTGTTCTCACCGGCAAGAAGCTGGAGAAGAAGTACTATCGGACCCACTCCGGCTGGATCGGCGGTCTGAAGGAGACTCAGTACAAGACTCTCATGGCTGAGAACAGCGACAAGGCAATGTTCATTGCCGTTAAGGGCATGGTCCCCAGCAACAGCCTGGGCGCAAAGGCTATGACCCGCCTGCACTGCTACAAGGGCGCTCAGCATAACCATGCTGCTCAGAAGCCCGAAGCAGTTGAAATTTGATAAGGGAGGCAATTGAATATGTACGAGTCCAAATCTTACTTCTACGGCACCGGCCGTCGTAAGCATTCTGTTGCCCGTGTTCGTGTCTACAACGGTACCGGTAAGATCACCATCAACGGCCGTGACATCGACGATTACTTTGGTCTGGAGACCCTGAAGCTCATCGTTCGCAGCCCCATGGAGCTGACCAGCACTTCCGGCAAGTATGACCTGGTAGTGCGGGTAGCTGGCGGCGGCGTTTCCGGCCAGGCTGGCGCTATCCGTCATGGCCTGTCCCGGGCTCTGCTCCAGGTTGACCCTGAGATGCGGCCCATCCTGAAGAAGGCTGGCTTCCTGACCCGCGATCCTCGTATGAAGGAGCGTAAGAAGTACGGCCTCAAGGCTGCCCGTCGCGCTCCGCAGTTCAG
>CALXBE010000009.1 GCA_944386495.1 uncultured Gemmiger sp.
GGTGCCGGGACTGGGCGCACACTACCGGGGACTTTGTTTCCCCTGTCATCCCACACCAAACGGTGTGGGATTTTTTTGGCGTTTGACAGAGAGAGGATTCGAACAGCACGATCGGCGCAGCCGAAAAGAACAGTCCTGCGGACTGTTCTTTAGTGCGCGGGTGCCGGGACTGGGCGCACACTACCGGGGACCTTGTTTCCCCTGTCATCCCACTCCAAACGGTGTGGGATTTTTTTGCGTCTGACAGAGAGAGGATTCGAACAGCACGAAAGCACAAAAATCCGGGCAGAGGCGCTCCTCTGCCCGGTTCTTTTTTATCATCCGGCTTTTTGAATGATTCGGTAATTGGGCTGTCCTGCCAGGTAGTCCTCCACCGAGATAAAGCCATACTGTCCCTGATAAACCGGCTCGGTAGAAATATCCCCGCCAGGGTTGATCTGAAAGTTAGAATACAATTCTTCCCGCACCTTTACCAGATATTCATCTCCGCATTGGGCCAAAGGCAGGATGGTCTCTTTTATGTCTCCCCGCCATTGCACCAGAGAGAGTTCTTTCAGCTCACCAGTTTCCCAATCTGCCAGCCAGCTCTGACCTTCCTGCCCCTGAAGGATAGCCATGTCCAGACATTCAATGGGATATGTATCCAGTCCCACATCATAGCCGGAGGTATCCAGATGATATACCTGCACGCCGGTTTCCATATCCACCAGGGTAAGCTGCCAGGCACTCTTTTCGTAATCATACTCTGCGAAATAGCCTTTTCTGTCCCAGACTGTGTGGAGCCAACCACCCTCTATGGGCAGTTCCAGCAGTTCTGTGGGTTCCTCCGTATCGTTCAGCACACTCTTTTCAAGTTTGTCCAAATCCAAGAGAAGCAGTTCTTCCATGCTGTCTCTCAGGAGAATTTTTCCATTGACCACCGGCCCGAACATGCGGACTGCCGGTCGGAGATAAACTTCCCTCCAGCTATACAGCAGATTATGATTGGTCTTGGGATTGTTGCTCATACTGATTTTTAGAATTGCGGCTGTATCTCGGGGCGAATAAAACTGATAACAGATATAGAGAGAAAGTCCGTCAAAATATTCTCCCGCCGGGCTTCCCTCTATCGTTTCCGAAAAAGGTGTTACATCTTCCTGACTCATCACCTCTGTTCTCTCCTGTCCCTGAAGGTCCTGCCGGTAAAGGCAGAATCCTCCAATCCCCTGAGTCAGAACATACAGACAGCCATTGTAGGCAAAGAGCCTGGGTGCTTCCGTAGGCGAATAGCAGGCAGGGCAATCCAGGGAATTATGGGCACACCCTTCCCGCATGCAGACAGGACGGCTGACTGCGGCGGTCTTGTCATAGTAAGTCAGGACCATCATACCGTTCACCTGTTCCTCAAACGCATAGACCCCTTCCTGGTCTCCCAGGGTATTTTCCAGCCTGGTCAGTTGCGTCACCGTTTCCGGCACAGGGAAGGCCTCCTGCGCCGCCTGAGGGGAAGATACGGTGCCTGCCTGTCCTCTGCTGCACCCCGCCAATATCAGCATCAGGGCGGCGGTCAGAAGGCCGAGCAGCCCCGACTTCAAGCGTATGGTGTAAGACATTTTTCCAACTCCTCCGGTGTCAGGCTTGCCGCTCCCAGATTGAGGCCGACACTGTCCACTGTCCCATATCCCAGGCTGGCATAGAGATAGACCTGGTAATCCGGGCTGTAAAAGGCTTGGGTGTAGTAGGTTCGTTCCATCTCGTATTCCTCTTGCCAGGCAGGCAGGGTCAAATCCACTTTCTGGAAAGAGTTCTCTTCCAGGCCCAGATAAGCCATATATTCCTTGGCCATGGCTGCTACTGCACCTTCAATGCTGTCTGCCTCCTGGGTCAGAATCTCTGCCAACAGTTCTGTCTGCACCCCATACTCTGTTCCCGACCAGACAGTATCGCTGTTGTTATATTCCATGTAGAGAGCCATAATCTTCTGGGTAACTGTGTCCCGGGAAATGTTCAGCACCCAGTACTTTCTGGAGTAAAAGCCGTTTCCATTTCCCTCCATGGCGGTCCGGTTCAAATCCAGCCGTTCAAACCCCAGCAAAGTTCCTGCGTCCGTGGCGTAGTCGGGTGATGCCATCAACTCCTCAAGCTGCAGTTCTTCCAGGGCCGTCTGAACCGTAGGGCAGGCCATTTCCAGTTCATTGATTTCTTCTTCCAGTAAAACCAGAGCCTCCGGATCAAGGTCTCCCCAGTCCGCCTGGTCCCCCTGGATAAGGTAGGTCTGTTTATGCTCATAAAGGCTCCGTGCAACCGGATTCTCAGCAGCTTTCTCTCCCAGGACAATGGTGGTATAGTCGGGCAGATAAGTGACCCTGCCCATTTTAGCGTCCTGCTGACCAATCATCCAGAGAGCCGGCAGGGTCAAAGCTGCCGCCACCACCAGGACACATCCCGCCACCAGGGCCCATGCTTTTTTATTGATCCTCTTCATGGGCCACCTCCAGGGTAAAGCTGCACTGGGTCCCCTCTCCTACCTGGCTTTGGTAGGAAAGCTGGGTGCCGTGAAGCTGGGCGATTCGGGCGCAGAGGGCAAGGCCCACTCCGCTGCCGTTCATTCTTCTTGCCCGGGATTTATCCACCATATAGAAAGGCTCGGTGATCCGTTCCAGCTGGTCTTCCGGAATTCCGCAGCCGTTATCGGTTATCTGAATCAGGACCAGGTCCTCCTGGAGTTCCGCAGTCACCTCTACCCGGCCTTCCTCCTCCAGGCTGCGAATTCCGTTTTGAACCAGGTTCTGCACCAGGTCCACCAGCAGAATCTCATCTCCCCAGACCCGGAGTTCTGTTCCCTTGGGCCACTCCACCTGGGAGGGATTGCCCAGCGCCTCCCGGGCGCCCCGGAATACTTTGGCCAGAGAGACCGGTCTCAGCTCCAGTTCTTCCTCCCGGTTCAGTCCCAGGAGAAGAAGCAGTTTCTGGCTCAGCTGTTCCAGCCGCCGGGCATCATGGTAGATAGCCTCACTGGCGGTATGGAGGGTCTTGGGGTCAGGGGGAGATTCCCGGAGAATATCTGCATACCCGATGATACCGGTCATGGGGGTTTTGATTTCATGGGTAAAAGCTGCTATAAAATCATCCCTCTGGGTCACCGACAGATTCAGTTCCTGAATCTGGTTTTCCACCGCCTGGGCCATGGTATCAAAGCTCTGGCTCAGGCTTCCGATTTCATCCTGGCTCTCCACCTGAGTCCGGGCGCTGTAATCTCCCATGGCAATGGCTGTAGCTGTAGCCGTGAGTTTTTTCAGGGGTGCAGTAAGGGCTCCGCTGACTACCCCGGCTGCCAGGGCTGTTACCGCCAGGGCTGCCAGCTGAATCCGGGCAAACCAGCTGACCTGGTTGTCCCGCCTTGTGTATACAGAGGTGAAATCATGGGCTGTAATAAGCTGGGCGGCACTTTCGCCCCACTGAAGATTGCTGCAGATATAAAGGGACACGCCCTCCCCTGCCTGTTCCAGATTCAGGGCGGACACCTGCTCTTCCTGGACCACACGGGCCAGCTCCGCAAGGGCAGAGTCATCGGGCTGATTTTCCAGGTTCAGGTAGGCCAGCGCCCCATCCATAAAAATGGCCAGAGAGCCGCCTCCGTACTGGTCCAGGCTGTTGCCGTACTGGTAGAGGGCAGCGTGAAACTGAGCCGGGGTGTCCGCCTCCATATCCTTCAAAAAGAGCTGCAGCTGAGACAGCTGGGCATTGTGCTGCTGATAGGACAGCTCCACCATATTATCATAGTTCTGGTTAAAATCTCCCGCCATGAAGATGACCCCGCCTACACTGAGGACCAGGGTGATCATAAGAATCATGCTGAGGGTGAATTTTACCGAGAGCTTCATTTTGGGTCCCCTTTCAGGCGATAGCCCACTCCCCTGACCGTTTCAATGGTATCGGCCCAATCCAGCTTTTTCCGGAGCCGCTGGATGTGAATGTCCAGGGTGCGGGTGTCCTCCTCCGGTTCACTGCCCCACACCCGTTCATAGAGAACGCTGCGGTAGAGGGCCACCCCCGGATTCCGCATAAGCTGGGCCAGCAGATTGTATTCCATGGGTTTCAGATGGACCGGTTCCCCGTTCTTGGTGACTACCAGGGCCACCGGGTCCATCTCCACATCTCCTACCCGGAGGACCGTGCTTCCCCGCCCGGCCCGGCGAAGGACCGATTCCACCCGGGCCAGCAGTTCCGCCGGTTCAAAGGGTTTTACAATATAATCGTCCGCACCCAGGCGAAGCCCCTTTACCCGGTCGTTCACCCCAGCCTTGGCGGTGAGGAAAATCACCGGGGTGCCGGTGGGCAATATATAATCGATAAGTTCAAAACCGTCCACCCCGGGCAGCATTACATCCAGCAAAACCAGGTCATACTGATTTTCCTCAATCATATCCGCAGCCTGAATCCCGTCTGCCGCCTGACTGGTAGCATACCCTGCCCGGCGAAGGGTCAGGGCAATGAGATTTCGGATGTTGGGTTCGTCCTCTACGATCAAGATGGGTTTCATAAGATCTCCTTGGCCAAAACCGGCTTAAATAATTCTTAATTTGATGGGAATCCGACTTTATTGTATCATACAATCAGAATGTTTCCAATTCTTATCCACGGCGGAAACATTGCGGAAACAAGCAGGAGGTATTCTGTTTGCAAAGGAAGTGAAACGATTATGCCTTATCCGCCCCGACACATACAGCCTCCCCGCCGCCGTTCCCGGTTAAAGCGAAGAATCAAAATCTGGATTGCCAGGATTCTGTTCTTTCTCCTTCTTCTCCTGGCTCTGGTAGGCCTATATCATTTGGCCGGAATATTCTTTACCAATTTCTTCCTGGAAGCCCAGGCCCAGTCCGGAGAGTCCACCGCCTGGATCGAGGATAATAATTCTTTCGACCAAGAAGGAAACATTGTGGTGGCCATAGACCCCGGACACGGCGGCAGCGACCACGGCAGCGAAGGCATTTACTTCTATGAGGATGAGATGACCTGGCGGACTGCCAATCTGCTGTTGGAGATGATGGAGCAGGATGGCCGGTTTGAGCCGTTCCTCACCATTACCCAGGCCCAGTGGGAGGACGAATCCGTCCGGGAAAAACCCAGTGAGCGGGCCGACCTGATTCAAAGCCGGCAGACAGAGCTCCTTCTCAGCATCCACGGCAACAGCGATTACTCCCCTGACACCTACGGCTTTGAGTGCTTCCCCGTTCCTCCAGGACTTGCCTATCACCAGGAGAGCCAGCGGTTTGCAGAAATCATTGCCGGGCTGTTCGGCCAGGACGGCCAGAAGCTCCGGGGAAACAACGGTGTCCGTTACTTATATTACGACGAAAATGACAACAAGCTGCTGGTGGAATCGGGCAGCCTTCAACTCAGCGGAAGTCCCACCTTCACCCTGTTGGAAGACAGCGGCTGTCCTGCCGTTCTGTCTGAGCAGTGCTTCATAACCAATGCCGGAGATGTGGACCGGTATGGCGATGAGGACGGCTGCCAGAAAGCAGCTGAACTTTACTATCAGGCCATCTGCGAATATTTTGGTCTGGATGCACTGGTTTGAAAACACATATAAAAACCCCCGTCCTGAGGACGGGGGTTTTCTTGTATCAGCAGCCCAGATAGGCTTTCCGAACTTCAATATTGTTGGCCAGTGCGTGGGCCTCGCCTTCCATCTTAATGGAGCCGGTTTCCAGCACATATGCCCGATGAGCAATCTCCAGAGCCATCTTGGCGTTCTGTTCCACCAGGAGAACGGTGACGCCCTGACGGTTGATGTCCTTGATGATTTTGAATACTTCCTTTACCAGCAAGGGAGAAAGGCCCATGGAGGGCTCGTCCAGCAGCAGCATTTTGGGCTTGCACATAAGAGCGCGGCCGATGGCCAGCATCTGCTGCTCACCGCCGGACAGGGTTCCGGCCTGCTGGGTCCGCCGTTCTTTCAGGCGGGGCAGAAGGTCAAACACCATCTCATAGTCCTGCTGGATGGCTGCGGGGCCGTCCTTCCGGGTATAGGCGCCCATTTCCAGGTTTTCCTGGACGGACAGCCCGCTGAACACCCGGCGGCCTTCCGGAACCTGAGCCAGGCCCAGGCGGATGATCTTATGAGCTTCCATCTTGGTGATGCTCTGACCCATATAGACAATATCGCCGCTCTTGGGCTTCATCAATCCGCTGATGGTGTGCATGGTGGTGGTCTTGCCTGCACCGTTGGCACCAATCAGGGTAACGATCTCCCCTTCATTTACATGGAAGGATACATCCTTGATGGCGTGGATGGAGCCATAATACACATTGATATTATCAACACGAAGAATCTCACCCATCTTACTCACCTCCCAGGTATGCGGCAACTACCTTGGGGTTGTTCCGCACTTCTTTGCCGGTGCCGTGGGCAATGCACTGACCATGATCCAGCACTGTGATTTCCTCGCAAATGCCCATGACAAAGTTCATGTCATGTTCAATCAGCAGGATGGCAATTCCAAACTCGTCCCGGACAAACCGGACGGTTTTCATCAGCTCATCTGTCTCCTGAGGGTTCATGCCTGCGGCAGGTTCGTCCAGAAGGAGCAGTTTGGGGTTGGTGGCCAGGGCCCGGGCAATCTCCAGCTTCCGCTGTTTGCCGTAGGGCAGGCTGCTGGCCAGGAGATTTGCTTCCTTGTCCAGGTCGAAGATTTTCAGCAGCTTCATGGCCTGGTGGTTCATCTCCGCTTCCTTGACCCGGTACTTGGGGGTGCGGAAGATTCCGTCCCACATGGAGTACTTCATCTGGTTGTGGAGGCCCAGCTTTACATTGTCCAGAACAGAGAGGCCGTCAAAAAGGCGGATGTTCTGGAAGGTACGGGCCACACCATGCTTGGAGATAAACTCAGGAGTTTTTCCGGTGATGTCCACACCATCCAGGGTGATGTTGCCCTCGGTGGGGGTGTACATTCCGGTCAGCATGTTAAAGGCGGTGGTCTTGCCGGCGCCGTTGGGGCCGATCAAGCCATACAAATGTCCGGTCTCAATGGTCATATCCAGCTGAGAGACCGCCTGAAGGCCGCCAAAGGCAATGCCCAGGTTTCTTACTTCCAACAGTGCCATGGTTAACCCTCCTCCCCTTGTTTCATTTTACCTTTTCCAGGACGGCGGGCCTTGATTTTCTCCACCATAACGGCCCGCCAGGCAATGGCCTTGGGACTCTGGGTGAAAATCATCATGGCAATCAGGAGGATGGCGTAAACCAGCATCCGGTAATCCGCCACGCTCCGGAGCAGTTCAGGCAGGATGGTGAGAACAGTAGCTGCAATGATGGAGCCGCGGATGTTCCCCATGCCGCCCAGAACCACGAACACCAGCACCAGAATGGAGGTGTTGTAGTCAAACTTCTTGGCTACCAGGGTGGAGTAGTTCAGAGCGTACAGCACGCCGGCCATACCGGCCAGAACGGCGGAGGTGATGAAAGCCATCATCTTATACTTGGTAATGGGGATGCCGATGCTCTCGGCAGCGATCCGGTTGTCCCGGATGGACTTGATGGCCCGGCCTGCACGGCTGTCCACCAGGTTCATCACCACGAACAGAGTGATCAGGACCAGCACAATGCCGATGACAAAGCTGGATGCCTTGGAAATGCCGGTGATACCGATGGCGCCGTTGATCAACACTTTGCCGTCCGCTTCCATTCCCAAGGACATGGTGTCCTTCATGGAAAGATGGAATCCATTGGAGTCCAGTCCCAGGTAGAGTGCATTAAGAACAGTCTTGATGATTTCGCCAAAGGCCAGAGTCACAATGGCCAGGTAGTCGCCCCGGAGACGAAGGACCGGGATTCCGATGATAAATCCAAAGATACCGGCCACAACGCCGCCGATGAGGAAGGCGGCAATCAGAGCCACCGGACGGGGCAGGGTCTCACAGTTGAGGACCCAGAACAGGGTTCCGGAGAAAGCGCCCAGGCTCATGAATCCTGCATGGCCCAGGGACAGTTCGCCCAGGAAGCCAACTACCAGATTCAGGCTGATGGCCATGACCACATAGGTGCAGATGGGAACCAGCTGTCCGGAGATGGAGTTTTTCAGGCTGCCGGTCGCGGACAGAATCTGGATTACCAGGAATGCCACCAGTACGATTCCGTAGTTTACGGTCTTTTCCCGGAAATTCTTGTCCAATTTTTTCCAATTGGCAAATACTTTCATATTTTTCATTCCGGCCACCTCTTACACTTTCTCGCTGATCTTCTTGCCCAGCAGACCGGTGGGCTTGACCAGCAGTACCACAATGAGTACTCCAAAGACGATGGCGTCGGAAAGCTGGGTGGAGATATATGCCTTGCTCAGGTTCTCAATGATACCCAGCAGGATTCCTCCCAGCATGGCGCCGGGGATGGAGCCGATTCCTCCAAACACGGCAGCCACAAAAGCCTTGATGCCGGGCATAGCGCCGGTGGTGGGGCTGAGGCTGGGATAGCTGGAGCAAAGCAGCGCACCTGCCACAGCAGCCAGTCCGGAGCCAATGGCAAAGGTCAGGCTGATGGTTGCGTTTACATCAATACCCATAAGCTGGGCAGCACCCTTATCCTCAGACACAGCCAGCATGGCATGGCCCATTTTGGTGCGGTTTACAAATAGAGTCAGGCCAATCATGACCACAACGCCCACCACAATGGTGACCAGTGCCTCACCGGTGATGGTGAGCGCCCCGTCAAACAGGGTGATGGGTTTGACCCCTACCACGGAATTAAAGCTCTTGGTAGCGCTGCCGAAAATCAGCAGAGCCGCATTCTGAAGCAGATAGCTTACACCGATGGCAGTAATCAGAACAGCCAGGCTGGGAGCCTCACGCAGGGGCTTATAGGCCACACGCTCCACGGTAATGCCCAGGATGGTACAGGCCACCATGCCAACCAGCACAGAGAGCAGGGGGTTCATTCCCATGGAGGTCATGCAGGTGGAGATCACATATCCGCCTACCATGATCACATCGCCATGGGCAAAGTTCAGCATTTTGGCAATGCCGTACACCATGGTGTACCCCAAAGCGATGATGGCGTAAACGCTGCCCAGACTAATGCCATTGACTAAAAATCCAAGAAATTGCATTCGTCCTTACACCTCTTCTTTTTCCGGACCACCAATGCGCACAGGTCCGGCAAAACTTTGTTGTTTGGGAAAACGAGAAACACTTCCCTATATTCCACAATACACCCAGATATTGTATCACACTTCCCTCTTGTTCACAAGATTATTTCGACAATTTCCCTTCCCTTTTCCTGTTATTCTTGTTGTATAAGATAAAAAAAGAAGGCTGCCGGAAATCCGGCAGCCTCCTTTGGCTGATTTAAGAAAAACTGTAATCAGGCAGCAGCGTAAACGCCGTCGGTGATGACATAAGCCTGGGGCAGCTTGGAAACTGCGCCGCTCTCCAGCCAGGTCATCTCACCGGTCAGACCGGTAACGGTCATGCTGGTGAACTGGCTGACCATCAGCTCAGCAACCTGGTCGTAGGTCATGTCAGAAGTGAATCCGCCGTCCACAGCAGCCTGGTAGATGGCGTAGATGCAGTCGTAGCCATCAGCAGCGAACTGGGAAGGAGTCTCGCCGTACTTCTCCTGATACTTGGCGGTAAAGCTCTGGGTAGCCTCGTCTGCAGAGGAAGCAGAGAAGGGAGTCATCAGGTAAGCACCCTCAGCCAGAGTTGCGTCAAAATCAGGAACAGTCAGGATGCCGTCCATACCGTCAGCGCCGAAGAAGGTCAGGTCGTAGCCCATCTTGTCAGCCTGGGTCATGACCAGAGAAATCTCGCTGTAGTAGAAGGGGCAGACCAGCAGGTCAACGCCGTTGGACTGGAACAGCTGCAGCTGGGTGGTGAAGTCGCTCTTGTTGTCGGCGGTGAAAGCCTCGGTGTCCACCACATTCAGACCCTTGGCAGCAGCCTCGGTCTCAAAAGCCTCACGGATGCCGCTGGAATAAGCATCGGAAGAATCGTACAGAACGCCGATGGTGGCATCAGCCATGTTCTCGGCAATGTAGTCAGCAATGGCTACACCCTGCTCAGGGTCAGCAAAGCAGAGACGGAAAATCTTGTCGCCGGTCTCGATAACGCTCTCGGAAGAAGCGGTGCCGGTCAGCATGAAGTAGCCGTCATTCTGAGCCTCGCTGGCAACAGCAATAGCGGGGTTGGTGGTTACAGGCCCAAAGAGCAGCTGCATACCCCAGTCCTTCAGGTTGTTGTAAGCGTTGATGGACTTCTCGGAGTCGCCTTCGTCGTCCTGGAAGTTCAGCTCGATCTGGAGACCGCCCAGAGCGTTGATCTCCTCAACAGCGATCTCGGCGCCGTTCTTAACGGCGTTGCCGTACTGAGCAGCAGCGCCGGTCAGGGGGCCTACGCCGCCGATCTTCAGAACCTCGGCACCTTCAGCAGTGCTCTCGGAAGCGGTGTCGCCAGCGGCGGCAGTGTCATCGGTGGTGGTGCTGTCGCTGCCGCAGGCAACCAGGCTGAAAACCATGGCCAGGGCCAGCACCAGACAAAGAATCTTTTTCATGGTAAGTTTCCCTCCATTTTTATTTACACAAGGGCTTTTTCGCACAATCCCTTTTGTGTATGTAGTGTATTATAATTCATTTTTTCTCTGGGGGCTATTCGCTAAATATCCATAGTTTCCATTTCAGATTTTTTCCATTGTGGTGAAATTTAACAAAACAAATTACAAAAGGTTGTCATTTTTTTGTTGGCCGTAGAATTTTTATTTGGTTCTTGCAAAAACTGTCGGCTTTTGGCATAATGGGTCTAATATATCTCAGCTAATGCTCCCAATTACCACAAAGACGCTGAAGGAGGAACCATCCCATGAAACTGCTGGAGGAACGCATCCTGAAAGACGGACAGATCCGGGCCGGAGACATTCTCAAGGTAGACAATTTTCTGAATCACCAGCTGGACATTTCCCTGCTGCAGGAGATTGGCAAGGAATTTGCCCGCATCTTTGAGCAGGATGGCATCAACAAAATCCTGACCATCGAGGCAAGCGGCATTGCCATTGCCAGCATTGCCGCCCAGTATTTTGGCAATGTGCCGGTAGTGTTTGCAAAAAAGGCAAAAAGCAAGAACCTGGACGGCGACCTGTACACCTCTGTTGTTCATTCCTTTACCTACAACAAGGACTTTGATGTGACCCTCAGCAAAAAGTTTCTCTCCCCTTCCGACAAGGTCCTGATTCTGGACGACTTCCTGGCCGTAGGCAAGGCCATGCGGGGCCTTCTGGACATCTGCGAGCAGGCAGGCTGCCAGGTAGGCGGCATTGGTATCTGCATTGAGAAGGGATTCCAGAGCGGCGGCCGTGATCTGCGGGCAGCCGGCTACAAAGTTGCCAGCCTGGCCATTGTAGACCACTTCAACGAGGATGGCACCCTCACCTTCCGGGAGCAGTAATTTTATAGTTTCAGATAAAAAAATCCCTCCGGATCAAGTCCGGAGGGATTTTTTTATTTGTTCAGCCTCTCTGAGGGGGGTCCTCCACCGGGCACTCCTCTGCGGTGCGCTCCATGGCCATCTTGTAGCCGCCGGTGCCGTACTGAATGCACCGGTTGATTCGGCTGATGGTGGCGGTGCTGATTTCCACCTTTTTCACGATCTGATCGTAGGTATAGCCCTTCAGGAGCATCTTGGCTGCTTCCAGCCGCTGGGCCATATCCCCCAGCTCCTTCATGGTGCAAAGGTCCTCAAAAAAAACATAACAGTCTTCCATGGTCTCCAGTTTCAGGATAGCATGGAACAAAGCCTCTGTGGTAGGATTTTTCAATTTCTTCTGCTCCGGCATATTCGCACCTCCGCTTTTACTGTTTAACATTTTAACACGCCAAAGCAAATTAAGCAACGGATATTTTAAAAACCCGCCCCGAAAAATCGGGACGGGCAGTTAAAATTACACGGGATGGGATTTGGCAGCATAGTCCACATGCTGGCCATCCACGCCGTTGGCTTTTTCCAGCCGCTTCTCGAAGAACTTGGGTGCCACCTGGGGGAACATGGCATAGGTGAGGGCGTCCTCCTCCTGAATGCTCCACTTGGCAGCTTCGGCCTTCATCTTCTCTACTTCCGGCTCCAGGGTATCTGCAAACCGGCAGGTAATGGGCTGCTCGTCACCCAGGATCTTCTTGGTGAACTCGGGGCTGATGGGAGCGGGAGTTTTGCCGTAATCCCCATGGATCAGGCCCTTGAACTCCTTGGTGACCATCTTATACCGCTCGCCCATAATCACATTGAACACAGCCTGAGTACCGACGATCTGGCTGGTGGGGGTGACCAGAGGAGGATAACCTGCCTCTTCCCGGACACGGGGAATTTCGGCCAGAACTTCATCCAGCTTGTCTTCCTTGCCTGCATCCTTCAGCTGCTTGAGCATGTTGGAGAACATACCGCCGGGCACCTGGTAAAGGAGGGTGTTGGCATCCACGCCCAGGGATTTGGGGCTGATCTGGCCGTTGGCAATGTACTTTTCCCGGAGGGTGGCAAAGTATGCACGGACCACATTCAGCTGGTTCAGATCCAGGCCGGTGTCATACTCGGTTCCCTGGAGGGCTGCCACCAGGCTTTCGGTGGGCATATGGGAAGTGCCCAGAGACAGGGGGCTCATGGCAGTATCCACAATGTCTGCACCGGCCTCGATGCCCTTGAGGATGGACATGGAAGCCAGGCCGGCAGTGTAATGGCTGTGGATGTCCACAGGAATGCTGACGGTCTCCTTGAGCATCTTCACCAGCTCATAGGTGGCAGCGGGCTTGAGCAGTCCGGCCATGTCCTTGATGCAGATGGAGTTTGCGCCCATCTCTTCCAGGGTCTTGGCGTACTGGGTGTAATACTGGTTGTTATGCACCGGGCTGAGGGTGTAGCTGATACAGCCCTGGACATGTGCGCCTTCCTTGTTGGCGGCCTTGATTGCGGTCTGGAGGTTCCGGGGATCGTTGAGAGCATCAAAAATCCGGAGAATATCGATACCATTGGCCACGGACTTCTGAACAAAATACTCTACGGCATCATCCGCATAGGGACGGTAGCCCAGCATATTCTGGCCACGGAAAAGCATCTGGAGTTTCTGGTGAGGAAGCTCCTTGCGGAGAATCCGCAGACGGTCCCAAGGATCTTCATCCAGGAAACGGATGCAGCTGTCAAAGGTTGCGCCGCCCCAGCACTCTACCGAGAAGTAAGGAATTTTGTCCATCTCGGGAAGGATGGGTCGCATTTCATCCATGGTCATCCGGGTAGCCAGCAGAGACTGGTGTGCGTCCCGGAGAACGACCTCTGTGATTTTTACGGGTTTAGCCACAGTTCTTCACCTCTCTCAGTTCAGGGTGACCAGCACATCGCCGGAGTTGACCACATCGCCCTTGTTGCAGTTGATGGAAGCCACGGTGCCATCCTGAGGGGCCACGATTTCGTTTTCCATCTTCATAGCTTCCAGAATCACCAGGGTCTGGCCGGCAGTTACCTTCTGGCCCACAGCCACCTTGGTGTCCAGAATGTTTCCGGGCATGGGAGCGGTAACAGTGACGGCACCGGCAGCAGCGGCAGCCTTGGGAGCAGCAGCCTTAGGTGCGGCGGCAGGGGCAGGAGCAGCGGCGGGAGCGGCTACGGGAGCAGCGCCGGCAGCGGTCTCCTCCACGGTGACCTGGTAAGGGGTTCCGTTAACGGTAATGTTGAAATATTTCATGGGATGGTTCCTCCTTAATAATTCCTATAAACCTGATTTACAGGGGCATATTGCCATGCTTCTTGGGCAGGCGGCTTCCCCGCTTGGTGGCCAGCATATCCAGGGCAAATGCCAGAGTATCACGCAGCACAGAACCGTCGCAGGCCAGATCTGCCAGACCATTGTCCACGGCTGCCTGGGCACTGCACTTTTCCTGGGCATAGGTCCGGGCAGCAGCATCAATGGCCGCCTGCAGGTTGGGAGCGCTTTCCAGAGATTCCTTCTCCAGAACGCTGACAGCCACTTTGGGCTCCACAGGGCTGATGACACAGCCTTCCACTGCCAGGCGGAAGTCTGCCTCGGCCAGTGCCATGTAAACAGGACCCACGGCCTTCCCTGCCAGCACGGCCACCCGCACGGTGGTAGCATCGGCATAGGTAGCCATCAGGCGGGCAGCTTCCCGGATACCGCCGGAGACATCCTCGGTGGTGCCGGCCTTGAAGCCCTGGGTATCAATGACAGTCACAACAGGAACGCTGTATGCATCGCAGAACCGGACAAACCGGGAAATCTTGGAAGCGCAGTTCCGGCAGACATGCTCGCCGGTGACCACCAGACCCACAGCATTGCCGTGGAGGGTTCCCAGAGCGGTAAAGGCCTTCTTGCCGAAACCGGTGTAGAGCTGAATCATGCTGTCCTTATCCAGAATAGCCTGGGCAGTCTTTTCAGCCTGTCCACCCTTGACATAGGTTTCTACGGGAGCTTCAAACTCAAAGACAGAGGGAGAAGCCAGATTGTTGGAGGGGAGCAGTCCCACCAGGTGTGCTGCCATGGCAGCAGCTTCCAGACCATCCTTGGCCAGGCAGCTGACCACACCGGCCTTGGCTGCCAGTTCCCCGCTGCCCGCATTGGCGCATACATCCCCTGCAGCGGCGCTGGTGAAGGGAGGAGTAAAGAACAGCTCCCCATCCTGAGCCATAATGCACAGGTCTGCCCCTGCAGCGCAGAGAGCGGCGGACCCGGCACACACTCCGGTGACCACTGCCAGCTGAGGCACCACGCCGGACAGCCGGGCAATCTTTTCGTTCAGCCGGGCGTATGCGGCCAGAACATCCATTCCGTTTTCCAGCACGGCGCCGGTGGAATCATAGAAGGTCACCACCGGATCACCGGTCTGAGCTGCCAGTTCCAGGACCTTTTCATTCTTTTCCAGGTCCTTCACGGTAACAGCTGCTCCGGACTGTGCCACTGCATAAACGGGCTGGCCATTGGCAGTACCGTAAGCCGCGGTCACAGAGCCTTGGGAAAACAGGGCGGAATAAACGCCGTCGTCAAAAAAGCTTGCAAGGATCTGCTCCTTGCCCGGTTTCTTTGAAGTCATTGAGAAACCCCTCCTATTTTTCTATCCTCATTGGCTTCGTTCCTCTTTGCCGCAGAGTGAAAAAACAAAGCCAATTTCACTTCAGTTTACATTATACAAAATCCCCCCTTGTACATCAAGGGGGGATTTGACAAAAAATAAAATTTTTTTACCGATTTGTTCCAAACTTTTTGTTATTCTTGACAGGTCTCCGGTTTTTCCGGTGTTCTGCCCGCTCGGTGGCCTCCTGGGTGCGCTGCCGGTCAATTCCCTTTTTGGCTGCGGCACGAAGGGCATTCACCTCGCTGTGCTTGAGCATCCGGTACTCACCAGGCTGGAGCATTCCCAGCTTGACTGCGCCCTCACTGTTCCGCTTGAGGCGGATCACCTCCAGGCCCACAGCCTGGCACATCCGGCGAATCTGGCGGTTCTTGCCTTCTTTGATGGTCATTTCCAGAACGGTTCGCTCCGGCTCATCGGTGACCACATTGATGACTGCGGGGGCGGTCATCCCGTCCTCCAGCATAACGCCCTGGGTAAGGCGGACAATTTGCTCCTCGGTGGCATGGGGCCGGACCGTGACCCGGTACAGCTTGGACACGCCGTGGGAGGGATGCATCAAAAGATGTGCAAATGCCCCGTCGTTGGTGAACAGGAGAAGTCCCTCGCTGTCCCGGTCCAGGCGGCCAATGGGAAATACCCGCTGGGGCACATCCTTCAAAAGGTCCATTACGGTTTTCCGTCCCTGCTCGTCCCGCACGGTGGTGATATACCCACGGGGCTTATGGAGCATGAGATATACATATTCCTTCTTTTTAGAAAAGCGGATGGTCTTTCCGTCCACACTGAGAAGATCCTTGGCCGGGTCCATCTTGTCCCCCAGCTTGACAGGATGGCCGTTCACCTTGACCCGGCCCTCCAGAATGATCTGCTCGGCTGCCCGGCGGGAACACATCCCCTGGTCTGCCATCAGCTTTTGAATCCGTTCCTCTGCCATACTTTACTCCTGTACTTCTTCCTTGCCTGCTTTCTTGCCGATTCCTAGACGGTCCAGCAGTTCCGGAATCATCATAATAGCCCGGTCGGTCAGGCTGTTTCCTTCGGCCAGCTGGATGGTCCGCACATTTCCGTCCTTAATAATAAGGAATGCCACAGGGCTCATGGATACCCCGGCGCCGCTGCCGCCTCCAAACAGGTCCTTGGGATTCTTGCTCCCAATATCGCTGCCGCCGCTGGCGAACCCGAAAGTCACCCGGGAAACAGGGATGATGGTGGTCCCATCCTGCATGGTAATGGGATTTCCGATGATGGTGTTGGAATCGGCCATCTCCCGGATCTTCTCCATAGTCAGCGACATAAGGTCATTCAGACGATTGGTTCCTTTTTCAGCCATAACGGTATCTCCTTTAGTCCTCTTTAGGCCATTTCAGCCTGAATAATACCCACAAAATAATCATTACTATTATAAACAGGTGGGTGGTGATTTTACAAGAGAAATATTCAATTTCTCCCTGCTCTCCCGTGAAATCCGGCTCCAGCCAAATCTTCTTTGCTTCCAGCCGGCAAAGGTTCTGAACCAGGGTGAGGGTGCCGTAAATCAGGGCAGACACCCGGCCGTAAGTAATAGCGGTATCTGCGGCATCCCGTCCGTGAACGGGCAGCACCAGTTCCAGGTCATAAATCCTCAGGGCTGCCAGCAGCTTTCGGACAATTGGCCCTGCCATTCCCAGCAGGCGGCGAATCATTGCCCAGGGAATATCCTGAATGCCTTTTTCCATTCCCTGCTCAATTCCCTTTTGAATCCTGCCCTGAATCTCTTTCTCGATTTTTTTCTCTGCCGTCCGGGAAGCAGCCGCCACGCCTTCACCCGTTTCGGGTGGCTTTTCCAGAAAGCTCCTGTCTGTCTTGGGAAGGTCCAAAGAGGGGGGCAAATCCCTTTCTTTTCCCCTGAAATCCGGGGCATTTTCCGGTTTTTCTTCCTTTTTCACACCCGTATCGGGTGACAGATGCTCATTTCGTGTTTTTTCCTCTCGCTTGGTTTCCGGCGGCTTTTTTTCTTTCTTTTTCTTCTTCTGGGGGAAAGGATAAACCTTGATCTCCAAGGGACCTGCCTTGGCGTAAAGCGCCGGTTTTCGCTGTGCGATCTCTCCCCTGATTCCCACCGGAATGGTGAGGACCAGCACCAGAAGCGCCAACAGAATCAGCAGGATACACCCCAGCACCTTCAGAAGGAGGAATATGATCTGGAGCATTCTCTCCTCACTCCTCCCCTACACCGGGCTGGTCGGTCATGCTGGTCTGGACCGGTCCCTCCTCCTGAGGGTCCTCCTCCATGAAGTCCTCATGGAGCCGGGGCAGCTGACTGATATTTTCAATGCCAAAGGTGCGCAGGAAGGTATCAGTGGTCTTGAAGGCAATGGGCCGTCCCGGAAGGTCCAGCCGCCCTGCCTCCTCCACCAGTCCCCGCTCTGCCAGCCGGGTGACCAGGGTGCTGCTGTCGATTCCCCGGACCTGTTCAATGAAGCTGCGGCTCACCGGCTGATTGTAAGCTATGATGGCCAGCACCTCCATGGCAGCCTGGGAAAGGGGTGTATTTTTCTTTTTGTCCAGCAGGGTTTTGATGGGCTGGGCAAACTGGTCCTTGGTGGCCAACTGCCACCGGTCCTCCAACTGAAGAAGCTGCAATCCGCTCTCGGGACGGTCATACTCCTCCTTCATCTGCCGGAGCAGGTCTTCCACCAGGTAGGTCTGGAGCGGGATAGCCTCCCCCAGCTTTTCTGCCGTTACCGGCTCTCCGCTGGCAAAGAGCAGAGCCTCCACCACCGGGCGATATTCCTTCAGGTTCATGGGTTGGTCTCCTCCTGCCTGGGGTTTTTGCCCCGTTTTACTTTCAGACTTTCGTCCTCTTCAATGGTCATGCGGCCTGCACGCACCAGTTCCAGCAGCGCCAGAAAGGTGGCCACTGTCTCACTCCGGCTCTGGCTGTCCTTGAACAGTTCTTCCAGCCGGCGAATCCGTCCCGTGGCCAGACCCCGGAGCAGATGAATCACCCGGCTGGCTACCGACACAAAGGGAGCCGTCACCAGAGGCTCAAACCGTTCCGGTTCAGGCTGCTGTTTCCGGACACTCCGTCCCATCAGGTTGTTCCAGGCTCGTTCCAGTTCCAGGGGATCGTGATGGAGCCGGTAGGTCATATCCGGTTCCACCTCCATGGGAGGACGCACTTCCCGCCAGGTGTTCTCCTGCATCTGCCGCATCTGGACGGCGATTCGCTTGCAAAGGTCATATTCAATCAACTGACCCTGCAGTTCTGCTTTGATACGCTGGGCTTCCTCACTCCTTGGAAGGAGGAGAATGCTTTTCATCTGGACCAGCTGGGCAGCCATTTCAATAAATTCGCTGGCAACTTCCAGCCTGTCCCGGTCCAGAGTGTTGATGACCGCCGTATACTGATCTATCAGTTCCAGAATAGGGATATTGTGCAGGTCCATCTTATTTTTATGGACAAGATGGAGCAGCAGATCCAGCGGCCCCTCAAAATCTTCCAGATGGAAGGTCAAGATCTCCATGAAGATCCTCCGTTACTTATTTAAATATAGGCAAAGCTGCCCATAAGAATGGGGTCCAGATACCCAGTCCCCCAGTCCAGGAAATGCCATACCCAGCTGTTGAGAATGCTCAGGGGCAGGTCCAGAAGACCCAGCCAGACCACCAGCAGAATTCCCACCATAATGTATTTTTCATATTCCATGATTTTGAAATAGGTACGGGTGGGCAGGAAAACAGTGGCCAGACGGCTGCCGTCAAAGGGCGGAATGGGGAGCAGATTGAACACGGTAAGGGAGATATTGATACTGATGAACACCGACAGGGCCACCAGCACCATCTCAACTGCCATACCGTTGGATTTATAGTAGACCAGCTTGTAGAGGATCATTCCCACATAAGCCAAGAGCAGATTCATGACCGGACCGGCGGCGGCTGTAATGGCCATGCCTGCCTTGGGATTTTTGAAATTCCGCACATTGGCAGGAACCGGTTTTGCCCAGCCGATTCCGGCCAGAAGCATGCACAGAGCCCCCATCAGGTCAAAATGAGCCATGGGGTTCATGGTAAGACGGCCGTACCGTTTGGCGGTATCGTCCCCCAGTTTGCTGCTGACCCAAGCATGGGCCATCTCGTGGGCCGGAATGGCAATAAAGATGGCTGCAATCCGGACCAGGTAAACTACCATCTGGATTTTTCCCATACCAGCAGTCAAAAATCCGTTCACGCACACTCCCCCTTATACTTTATAATTATCTAATAATATCATTTTTACCCTGGATACACAACCCTTTTTCTCCCGGACAGCCCCTTTGGAGAAAAGAATTTCTACTCCAGGTAAACTTTTTTCAAAAAAGTCTTGCTTTTTTCTTCGGTTTCTGATACTATAGTCTAGCTGACAAAAAGCCAATCAATTACAAGGAGGTGCAGCAAAATGGCTAAGTGTGATTGTTGTGGCAAAGGCGTAACCTTTGGCATTCAGGTTTCCCACTCTCATCGTCGGAGCAACCGTACCTGGAAGCCCAATGTGAAGCGTGTCAAGGCTATCGTGGATGGTTCCCCGAAGTACATCCACGCTTGCACCCGGTGCCTGCGTTCTGGTAAGGTTACCCGTGCGGTCTAATCAAAGAAAAACAAACTGCCGGTCTTAATGGACCGGCTTTTGTTTTAGGGAGGTATATTCCATGGCTCTGCCCACTGATCCCTTTATCCTTTTAAGCTATCTCAACACCCAGCTGCGGGACGGCTGCCCTTCCCTGGAGGAGCTTTGCCGCCGGGAAGACGTTCAGCTCCAGGCTGTGGTGGAAGCCATGGGCTCCATCGGCTATGAGTATGACCCGGAGCTGAACAAGTTTGTCTGATAATGGAGGGTACCAAGAATGGAAGTGCGCTACTTTAAAGAGTACAGCCGGTATCTCAACCGGGATATGGAATTCAAAGTATACGGCAGCACCGGACGCCCCTGCCTGGTCTTCCCCTGTCAGGGAGGCCGGTTCTGGGACTGGGAGGACTTTGGCATGTGCCAGATCGCTTCCCCCTGGATCGACAGCGGAAAGCTCATGCTTATCACCTGCGACAGCATCGACAAGGAAACCTGGGACAACCCGGGTGACTGCCGACAGCGAATTGAGCAGCATGAGCGCTGGTACAACTACATCTGCGAGGAACTGGTTCCCCGCATCGGTCAGCTCTGCGGCCACCGGTACGATGGTCAGATCCTTCTGGCCGGAACCAGCATGGGCGCTGCCCACGCTGTAAACTTCTTCCTCCGCCGTCCTGACCTGTTCAACGGCACCATTGCCCTCAGCGGTTTCTATGACACCCGGCTTTTCTTCGGGGAGTACATGGATGACCTGACCTACCGGAACAGCCCTGTGGATTATATGCGGAACATTCCCACCGACCACCCCTACATTGAGATGATCAACCGGGCCGACCAGTTTATCGTCTGCGTAGGCCAGGGCGCCTGGGAGGGCCCCCTGCTGGACAGTACCCGCCAGCTTCAGGGGATCCTGGAATCCAAGGGAGTTCGGGCCGATGTGGAGATCTGGGGTTATGATGTCTGCCATGACTGGAATTGGTGGAAGGTTCAGTGGCCCATGTTCCTGGGGAGGATCCTGGACAAATAATATCCTATATGGTTAAAAGAGGGGGCCTCACAGGCCCCTTTTTTCTGCGGGGCCAGGGCAAGGCGTACAAATCCGCCCCTTCCCCACCCTTTCCTTTGGGCAACCTGCCGAAAGATGAGTTTGGGGCTTTTCAAAGCCATCCTTTTATGATAGTATGGTAACACATTAGCAGACTAAAGTATTTATTTTTTCTGCACTAGATTGGAAGGAAACGAGGAAACACCCATGAAAAAGCTGATTTGCCTGCTGCTTGCCCTGTCCATGACCGCCCTGCTTCTGGCAGGCTGCGGCTCTGCTCCTGCTGCCACTGATGAAACCGGAGACGCCGCCGATACTGCCGCCGCAGATAACGGGGCAAACGAAGGCTCTGCCGAGGGTTCTGCCCAGAGCGATATGGCCTATGTCCAGGAAAAAGGTGTTCTGGTAGTAGGTATTACCGAATTCGAGCCCATGGACTACAAGGATGCCGACGGCAACTGGATTGGATTTGATGCCGACATGGCCAAAGCCTTTGCTGAGAGCCTGGGCGTTGAGGTAGAATTTACCGTCATCGACTGGGACAACAAGATTCTGGAGCTGGACGGCAAGACCATTGACTGTGTCTGGAACGGCATGACCCTTACCGAGGATGTTCTGGCTGCCATGGAGTGCAGCAACGCCTACTGCAACAACGCTCAGGTGGTCATTGTTCCCGCTGACAAGGCTGACCAGTACCAGACCGTGGAGAGCCTGGCCGACCTGAACTTTGCCGTGGAAACCGGTTCTGCCGGAGAAGCTGAGGTTTCTGCCCTGAACCTTTCCTACACTCCTGTTGTGGACCAGGCCACCGCACTCATGGAAGTGGCTGCCGGCACCTGTGACGCCGCCGTTATCGACAGCCTGATGGCCGCCGCCATGGTAGGCGAAGGCACAGGCTACGCTGACCTGACCTATACGGTGGGCCTGAACAGTGAGGAGTACGGTGTAGGCTTCCGTAAGGGTTCTGATCTGGCCGAGGCTCTCAACCAGTTCTTTGCCTCCATCTACGCCGACGGGACCATGTCCTCTCTGGCCGAGACCTACGGTGTCCAGGCTGCTCTCATTGCGCAGTAAGTTTTATTGAGTACTCTGCCCCATCTCCCCTGTCGGCGGTGGGGCAGATTTCTGTCCCTTCCCTATTTTTATTTGACCAGGTGAATCTATGGAATTGATTTTGCAGCAGATGCCCATTGTTATCCATTCCCTGAATGTGGGCTTTCTGCAAACTTTGAAACTGTTTTTCATTACCCTTATCGGCGCTTTTCCCCTGGGACTGGTGATCGCTTTCGGGTCCATGTCCCGGTTTGCTCCCCTTAAATATCTGACCCGGACCTTTGTCTGGGTAATTCGGGGCACTCCCCTGATGATTCAGCTCCTTATCTTCTACTACTTCCCCGGCCTGGTTCTGGGAAATCCCATCTGGGGCGGCGGTGAATCGGGCCGTCTGGCTGCGGCTTCGGTGAGCTTTATCATCAACTATGCCTGCTATTTCAGCGAGATTTACCGGGGCGGTATCCAGGGTATCCCGGTGGGCCAGCAGGAAGCCGGTCTTGTTCTGGGAATGACCCGGGGGCAGATTTTCCGCCATGTTACCCTGCTCCAGATGATCAAGGCCATTGTTCCCCCCATGAGCAACGAGATCATCACCCTGGTAAAGGACACCTCCCTTTCCCGTATCATCGCCCTTCAGGAGATCATCTGGGCAGGACAGGCGTTCCTGAAAAGCAGCCAGGGAATCAGCGGCGCCATCTGGCCCCTGTTCTTTACCGCCATCTACTATCTTATCTTTACCGGTTTGCTTACCATTCTTCTGGGCAAGCTGGAAAAGAAGCTGAGCTATTTCCATTGAGAGGAGGGGTTTTCCATGGCATTTTTGGAAGTAAGTCACATCCGCAAATCCTTCGGCAACACCCCTGTTCTCCAGGGAATTGATTTCACCCTGGAAAAGGGACAGGTGCTCAGCCTGATCGGTTCCTCGGGCAGCGGCAAAACCACCCTGCTCCGCTCCATGAACTACCTGGAGATCCCCCAGGAAGGGACCGTCTCCCTGAACGGAGAGATCCTTTTTGACTATGACCATCCTGCCGCCCTCCGGGACGAGGAGCTGCGCCAGAAGCGGCTTCACTTCGGAATGGTATTCCAGAGCTTCAACCTGTTCCCCCAGTACAACGTTTTGGACAACTGCACCCTGGCCATGGACCTGCTGGCCAAAGACCAGGCCAAAGCTGCCCGGCAGCGGTTTGACCAAACTGCGGTCCACAAAGCCAACCAGGAAATCGCCAAGGGTATCCTGGACCGGGTGGGCCTTTCCGCCAAGCTGGCCAACTACCCCTGTGAACTGTCCGGCGGACAGTGCCAGCGGGTAGCCATTGCCCGGGCTCTCTGCATGAAGCCGGATATCCTCTGCTTTGACGAGCCTACCAGCGCCCTGGACCCGGAGTTGACCGGGGAGGTGCTGAAGGTCATCAAGAGTTTGAAAAGCGAGGACACCACCATGGTCATTGTCACCCATGAAATGGAGTTTGCCCGGAATGTTTCGGACAAGGTGATTTTTATGGCGGATGGTGTTATTGAGGAGGAGGGCACCCCGGAAGAAGTTTTCGGAAATCCCAAAAGCCCCAAAACCAAAAGTTTCCTGGCCAAAAGTCTGGAATCCATCTGACCTTTCCGGTATCCCCCTGGGGATACCGGTTTTTTATTGCGCCGGTCTGCCAATTATGATACAATATTGCATATTACAAGAGTGAGGAATCCAGCTATGAAATACGGATTTATCAAGGCCGCCGCCCTCAGCCCCCGGCTCCAGGTGGCGGACTGCCAATACAATACCCGGGAGATCATCACCGCACTCCAGGCTGCCGCCCAGGACGGGGTCCAGCTGGCCTGTCTGCCTGAGTTTGCCATTACCGGGTACACCTGCAACGACCTGTTTCTCCAGCGGAAGCTGCAGCAGGGGGCTTTGGAGGGTCTGGAAAAGATCCTCTTTGCCAGCCGGGAGCTGAATCTGGTGGCCCTGGTTGGGCTGCCTCTGGAGGCAAACGGAAAGCTCTACAACTGTGCTGCTGTTCTCAGCCGGGGCCAGCTGCTGGGAATCGTCCCCAAGACCCACATTCCCAACTACGGGGAATTTTATGAGCGGCGGCAGTTTTCCCCTGCCCCTCAGGAGGTTTCCTCCGTTCAGGTGCTGGGGCATACCGTTCCCTTCGGGACCCGGCTTCTCTTTTCCTGCCGTCAGATGAAAGAGTTTGTGCTGGGAGTGGAGATTTGCGAGGACCTTTGGGCTCCTGTTCCCCCCAGCTGCGGCCATGCCCTGGCCGGGGCCACCGTCATCTGCAACCTGTCCGCCAGTGACGAGACGGTGGGCAAGGCTGAGTACCGCCAGAACCTGGTGACCGGGCAGTCTGCCCGGCTTCTCTGCGCCTACCTGTACGCCGACGCCGGCCACGGGGAGAGCACCACCGACATGGTCTTTGCCGCCCACAACCTGATTGCTGAAAACGGGATTCTCCTGGCAGAGAGCCAGCCCTTTGGGGAAGGCTACGCCGCCGCCCAGATCGACCTGGAGCGGATGATCTGCGAACGGGTAAAGAACACCACCTTTGCCCCTGCCGGTGAAGGGTATCAGGTAGTGCCCTTTGACCTGGAGCCGGTGGAAGTGCCCCTGTCCCGGCCTGTTGACCGGTTCCCCTTTGTTCCCTCCAACCCCGCCCTCCGTACCCAGCGCTGCCGTCTGATCCTCCAGATTCAGGCAGACGGTCTGGCCAAGCGGATTCAGCACGCCCACTGCAAAACCGCCGTCATTGGAATCAGCGGTGGTCTGGACAGCTGTCTGGCCCTGCTGGTGGCCGTGCGGGCCATGAAGCAGCTGGGCCGGGAACCCCGGGAGATTCTGGCGGTGACCATGCCCTGCTTCGGCACCACCAAGCGGACCCGGAGCAATGCGGAAATCCTCTGCAATGAGCTGGGCGTTTCCTTCAAGGAAATCAACATTACCCAGACCGTCCGCAGCCACATGGCGGACATCGGCCAGAGCGAGACGGACTATGATGTCACCTTTGAGAACTGTCAGGCCCGGGTCCGGACTCTGGAACTGATGGATACCGCCAACAAGGCCGGCGGTCTGGTCATCGGTACCGGTGACCTGAGCGAGCTGGCCCTGGGCTGGGCCACCTACAACGGGGACCACATGAGCATGTATGGGGTAAACTGCGGCGTTCCCAAGACCCTGGTCCGTCATCTGGTTCAGCATGAGGCAGATACCGCCGCCTCCCCTGCCCTGGCTCAGGTCCTTCTGGACATTCTGGATACCCCGGTCAGCCCCGAGCTGCTCCCTGCCCAGGACGGGGAAATCAGCCAGAAAACCGAGGACCTGGTGGGTCCCTATGAGCTCCATGACTTCTACCTCTACTACGTGCTCCGGTTCGGCTTCTCCCCCGCCAAGATTTATTATCTGGCAAAGGTCGCCTTTGCTGGCGTGTACGAGGAGAAGGTGCTTCTCCACTGGCTGAAAAACTTCTACCGCCGGTTCTTTGTGCAGCAGTTCAAGCGGAGCTGCCTGCCTGACGGCCCCAAAGTGGGCAGTGTGACCCTCAGTCCCCGGGGAGACTGGCGGATGCCCAGTGACGCTTCCAGCGCTCTCTGGCTGGCGGAATTGGAGGAACTGGAATGAAAGCCTGGGTAAAGAATCTTATTTTCATTCTGGTCATCCTTCTGGTGGCCGGTGGCATCTGGCTCTGGCAGGAAGCTAACCGCCGGTACGGAAAGGTAGCTGTGGTCCTCTACGGGGACAATCAGCAGATGGAACTATCCCTGGCGGAGAACGGCGTCTATGATATTGATACAGGGACCTACACGGTTCATCTTCAGGTGGAGGATGGCAAGATTCGGTTCATTGACAGTCCCTGCCCCGATCACCTTTGCGAGGATTTCGGCTGGCTGGAAAAATCGGGCGACTATGCGGTCTGCATGCCCGCCTCCACCCTTTGCCGAATCGAAGATTCAAAATAAAAACGCGGCAGGAAATGTCCTATTGGCGGAAAATACGCTTACGCAGGAGTTGCGAATGGCTTGATGATTTCCAAATCAGAAGGAGGTAAAGCACAAATGATTGTTCTGGCTGTAGTCTGTACCCTGATTGCCGGCGCATTGGGCGCTTTTCTGGAGCCGGTTTCTTTCTCTGTTGCCTTGCCAATTGCTGTTATGGGTGGTTTTATTTTGAAAGCGATCAAGTCCCGACCCTGACTGGACCAAAAGCTGTTAAAACACACCGGGCCAAAAGTGTTTGTTCTTGGATATTGTTTTGTAAAAAAAGAGACTGCTGCAGGACTTCCGTTCCACAACAGTCTCTTTTTCATTTATTTGTCCGGATAAAAATATTTCTTGTTCAGTTCCATCAAGCCCACCATGGGAGCCATCCATCCTGTGGTACTGGATTTGAATACCCAGTAATAGAGGACGGCAAAAACTTCCCGCAGGTAGGAGGGCAGAACAGCCGTGACCGGGATTTCCGCCGGGAGGCTGGTGACCTGGGTAAACCCGGCCTGTCGGGCATATTCCCTGCCCCGGTAGCAATGGAAAGCATTGGTCACCACCACTGTGGGCTGGTCGACGCTGTACCCGGCTTGTTCCAGAAGCTGCCGGGCGAAGAGAAAATTTTCCTCGGTGGAGGTAGATTTCTCTTCCGAAATAATCTGCTGGGCCGGGATTCCCTTCTCTACCAGATATTTTTTCATGGCATATCCTTCGGGGCAGCTTTCGTCCCGGCCCTGGCCTCCGGTGGTGACAATCAGGACATCCGGGTTTTCCTGCCAGTACTCATAGGCCTTATCCAGCCGGCACTGAAGCATAAGGCTGGGGGTGTCCTTTCGCAGGCCTGCCCCCAGGATGATCATGATCTCCTGGGGCTGAGTGGGTTGGCGGGAATATCCCGAAACCACCACAAACGCCAGAATTCCCAGGACTGCGGCAGTGCCCAGGGCAATCAAGCCCAGCAGGATTTTTCCCGCCAGGGTCCCCAGGAAAAAGCTGCTCAAGGGATTCCAGAAAAGTTTCAGAATCCAGGCTGCCAGCGCCAGCCCCACCACCAGCACCAACCCGAAGTTGAAGTTGGAGTGGGTAAAGGTCCAGACCGCCTGGGCCGTCAGAAGAAAGACCAGGCCCCAGGTAATGAGATTCCACATCTTGTTTATCATGCCTTCTTGATTTTATCCCAGAGGCTGGTGCCATCCAGGCCGGTGCTGTCCACTCCCAGATAATCGCAGATGGTCTTGGCAATGGCGCCGAAGCCCAGCACAGTACCGCAGTCCACCCCGGCCTTGACAGGCTGGCCGTACACCAGCAGAGGGACATATTCCCGGGTGTGGTCGGTGGTCTGGGTGTAGGCCGGGTCACAGCCGTGGTCGGCGGTAATCATCAGGATATCCTCCGGGCCCATCTGCTCCATAAATCCGGGGAGCCAATCGTCAAACTGGGCGGTTGCCTTAGCGTACCCGTCCACATCCCGCCGGTGGCCGAAGAGCATATCAAAGTCCACCAGGTTTACAAAGGCAAGGCCATGGAAATCCTGTTTCTGGATGTCACTGGTCATTTCCAGGCCGTGGCCATTATCCCGAGTCCGAAGGGGTTCGGGAACTCCTTTTCCGGCGAAAATATCGTAAATTTTTCCTACTCCAATTACATCCAGGCCGGCCTTGCCCAGGTAATCCAGCAGGGTGTCCCGGGGCGGCATCAAGGAGAAATCGTGGCGGTTGGAGGTGCGGCGGAAATCATCTTTGTTGGTTCCCACAAAGGGCCGGGCAATGACCCGTCCTACCCCGTGCTTGCCGGTCAGAATTTCCCGGGCGGTGGCGCAGATCTCGTACAGCTTCTCCACCGGAACCAGCTCCTCGTGGGCGGCAATCTGGAAGACGCTGTCTGCGGAGGTGTAAAGGATGAGCTTGCCGGTTTTCAGATGTTCCTCACCGTAGTCTTTCAGCACCTGGGTGCCGGAATAAGGTTTGTTGCAAAGGACCTCATAGCCGGTGCGGGCGGTGAACTCTTCCAGCACCTCCTGGGGGAAGCCCTCCGGATAGGTGGGCAGCGGGCTGTCACTCTCCACCCCTGCAATCTCCCAGTGGCCGATGGTGGTGTCCTTTCCCATGCTGGCTTCCTGGAGCCGGGCATAGGCTCCCAGAGGCTGGCTGGTTCCGGGGCGGCAGTCCACCCCTTCAATATTGAACAGGCCCAGTTTGGCCAGGTTCTCCCCTTTGAAAAGAGGGCTGTCCACAATATGGGCCAGAGTATTTACTCCGTAATCCCCAAAAGCGGGTGCGTCCGGCTCCGCTCCAATGCCGAAGCTGTCCAGAACCATCAGAAATACTCTCTTAGACATAGTAACCTCCCTGTCAGGGGCAAGGCCCCCGTATTATTTTACCTCCATTATACCGGAACCTTTCCAAAAAGTAAAATGTAACAAATTCATCGAAGAAATGCTTTTTACTTTTTACTTGTGCGAAATTGGGTTCAATATTATAATATACATGGCGTTTGTATCCTTACAATACGCTTTTTGACCTACTTGAAGGAGAAAGAAGAAGGAGAAACTCTATGCGTAAAACAAAGATCGTTTGCACCCTGGGACCCTCTACTGACAACCCGGAGGTCATGCGCAAAATGATCGAGGCCGGGATGGATGTTGCCCGGTTTAATTTCAGCCACGGTGACCATCAGGAGCACCTGGGCCGTTTAAATATGCTTGTTCCTCTGCGGGAGGAACTGAACCGCCCTGTTGCTGCCCTGCTGGATACCAAGGGTCCTGAGATCCGTCTGCGGAACTTTGCTGCCGGCAAGGAAATGCTGGAAGCCGGACAGACCTTTACCCTGACCACCCGGGATGTGGAAGGCACCAAGGATATCTGCTCCATCACCTACAAGGATCTGCCTCACGATGTTGAGGTAGGCGGAACCATCATGCTGGACGACGGCCTCATTCGTCTGACCATCATGGAGGTGACTGATACCGACATCATCTGCCGTGTGGAAAACAGCGGTCCCATCAAGGACAAGAAGGGTGTCAATGTTCCCGGTGTTCACCTGAGCATGCCCTACATGAGCCAGAAGGACCGGGAGGACATTCTGTTCGGCATTGAGCACGGTTTTGACTTTATTGCCGCCAGCTTTGTCCGTACCGCCGAGGATGTGCGGGAAATCCGCCGTCTGCTGGATGAGCATGACAGCAAGATCCGGATCATTGCCAAAATCGAGAACCAGGAAGGCATCGACAACATTGATGCCATTATGGCCGCTGCCGACGGCGTTATGGTAGCCCGGGGCGACATGGGCGTGGAAATCGAGTTCACCGAGATTCCCCTGCTCCAGAAGGAGATCATTTATCACTCCTTCTCCCATGGCAAACCCGTTATCACTGCCACCCAGATGCTGGACAGCATGATCAACAACCCCCGGCCCACCCGTGCCGAAATCACCGATGTTGCCAACGCCATCTATGACGGCACCAGCGCCATCATGCTCAGTGGTGAGACTGCTGCCGGCAAATACCCTGTGGAGAGCATCCGGACCATGGCGGCCATCGCTGACCGTGTGGAGAGCGACAGCAGCTACATGATCCGTCAGCGGAAGGCCCTCTGCGACACCCGTCTGGATGTAAGTGCCGCTACCGCTCACGCTGCCTGCACCACTGCCACCGACATCAATGCCAGCGCCATCATCACCGTTTCCAAGAGCGGTGCTACTGCCCGGACCCTGAGCAAGTTCCGCCCCATTACCCCCATCATTGCCTGCGTTATGGATGAGCAGGTCCGCCGTCAGCTGAACATCAGCTGGGGTGTCACCCCCATCATCATGCCCTATGCCCACAGCACTGACGAACTGATTGCCGGTTCTGTGGCCACCGCCGAGAAGGCAGGCATGATCAATCCCGGTGAGATGGTGGTTGTTACCGCCGGTGTTCCCGTTGGCATCTCCGGCACCACCAACATGATCAAGGCTCACCTGGTAGGCAACAGCCTGATCACTGGTGTAGGCATCGGCGACCAGAATGCCAAGGGCGTGCTCTGCGTCTGCCGGAACCTCTCTGATATCCGGGCCAAGTTCCAGCCCGGCATGGTTCTGGTCGTTCCCCATACCGACAACGATATGCTGGATTATATCCGTGAGGCTGCCGCTCTCATTGTGGAAGAGCCTGGCCTGAACAGCCACGCTGCCATCGTTGGTCAGGCCCTGGGCCTGGCTGTCATGGTGGGTGCCACCAACGCTACCCGGAAGCTCCAGGACGGCGTAAAGGTCACCCTGGACTGCGCTCACGGCACTGTACAGACCCTGGGCGAGTAATTGCCCCCCTTGTTCCCATCCCCTTCCCGGGATGGGAACTTTTTATTTTTAAATATAAAAAGGAGGGAGCTGCCGGGCAGCTCCCTCCTTTGGCTTGGAATTATTCTACGGTAACGCTCTTGGCCAGGTTTCTGGGTTTATCCACATCGCAGCCCCGCAGCACGCTCATATAGTAAGCAAACAGCTGCAGCGGCACAATGAGAAGCAGAGGCATGAGAATATCCTCATACTCGGGCAGGCGGATGACAAAGTCTGCCACATCCTCAGGGACCTGGGCTTCCTGGTTTACAAACAGGATGACCCGGGCGCCCCGGCTGCGGGTCTCCTTTACATTGGAAATAGTCTTTTCGTACACATTTTTCTGGGTAGCCAGACCGATGACGGGGGTACCATCCTCAATCAGGGAGATGGTACCGTGTTTCAGCTCTCCGGCCGCATAGGCCTCGGAGTGAATATAGCTGATTTCCTTCAGTTTGAGGCTTCCCTCCAGGGAGAGGGAGTAGTCAAAGCCCCGGCCAATGAAAAACAGGTCCTCTGCATTCATAAACTGGCTGGCCAGGTACTGGATTTCCTCGCACTTTTCCAGCAAAGGCTCCTGAAGCTGACCGCTCTTCTGAAGTTGGGCCACCAGACGGCGGGCCTCCTGCTCATCAATAGCCCCCTTGGCATAGGCCAGACGGATGGCAAAAAGATAAAGGCAGCACATCTGGACGGTATATGCCTTGGTGGAAGCCACGGCAATCTCGGGGCCTGCGTAGGTGTACATCACATAATCCGCATTCCGGGCAATGCTGCTGCCCACCACATTCACAATGGCCAGCACCTTGCAGCCCTTTTCCTGGGCCAGCCGAAGGGCGGCCAGGGTGTCGCTGGTCTCTCCCGACTGGCTGACCACCACCACCAGATCCTGAGGGTCCAGAATGGGGTCATTATACCGGAACTCACTGGCAATATCCACCAGTGCAGGGACCCGGGCAATCTTCTCAATGGCTGCCTTGCCCACCATTCCGGCGTGCATGGCAGTGCCGCAGCCTACCAGGCGGATGCTCCGGACTGCAGCCAGGGCTGCATCATCCAGCTCAGGGATACCCAGCTGGGGCATTCCGTCCTCCACACGGGGATTGACAGTAGCTGCAATAGCCCGAGGCTGCTCGTGAATCTCCTTAAGCATAAAATGAGGGTAGCCGCCCTTTTCGGCAGCCTCCATATCCCAGTCTGCGGTAAGGGTCTCCTTCTTGATGGGCTGGAGAAAGCTGTTGTAAAAGACTGCTTCCCCCTCCTCCAGCACTGCAATATCCCCTTCGTCCAGGACACTGTATTCCCGGGTATATTTGAGCAGGGCGGGAATATCGCTGGCGATGAAGTTCTCCCCTTCTCCATACCCTACAATGAGAGGGCTTTCCTTCCGGACCGCATACAGGGTATGGGGGAAATCATTGAAAAGGATTCCCAATGCATAACTGCCCCGCACCTGGGCCAGAGCCTGCTGAATGGCTGCCAGAGGGTCCCCGGCATAGTAATAGTCCAGCAGCTTGACCAGAACCTCGGTGTCCGTCTCGCTTTCAAAAGAATAGCCCCGGCTCATAAGCTGTTCTTTCAGACTGCCATAGTTTTCAATAATTCCGTTATGAACGATGGTCACATTGGGAGCGCCCTGGGGATGGCTGTTCACATCACTGGGAGCCCCGTGGGTTGCCCAACGGGTATGGCCGATTCCCAGACCGGTCTCCGGGTAGTCTGCCTCTTTCAGCTTCTGAGCCAGATTTACCAGCCGTCCCTTTGCCTTGCAGACCTCAATGCTTCCGTTGATCATAAGGGCTACTCCGGCAGAATCATATCCCCGGTACTCCAGCTTGCTCAGACCATCGATCAAAACCTGGGCAGCATTCCGTCTGCCCACATATCCTACAATACCACACATACCTTTGTGTAAAACTCCTCAATAATAAAAAGATTCCTCTTTCCCACTGTCCTGAAGGGTTCTGTCAGGTCATTACTGCCCTGGTTTGCCCTTCGTTCACGACCGCTTCAGTGGATGGCCGGGGAGTATCCGCCGAACTTTCGATTGTCTCCCACCTCGTCACCCCGGCAGTACGCAGCTGTTCCGGGGTCTGGCGCTTATTCGTTTTTCTGATTTTCCTCCTTATTATAAAAATTGTTTCAGCCTGGGCCGCAGCTTGACTCGGTATATCACCGAAAAGCTGACCAGCAGGGTGTCATAGGCCACAAAGGTCACCAGCCCCAGCCCGATGAGCAGGGCAAAGGCCGCCATTCCTGTTCCCTCCATCTGGATAACTCCCGGGAAAATCAGTTGGAGCAACCCATACATGAGGGTCAGCATGACGCTGAAATAAATCACCTTCAAAGCCAGCATGACTGCCTTGGAGCGGAGTTTTCCCAGCTTATTCCGAATCATGGGGTAAGGCCCGGCCATAAACACAAAGCAAAAGGACATTTCCGGGTCGGAAGCGATCAGCAGGGAGAGCACCCCTACCGCCAGGTAAAGGGTGGCACCCATCCGGTTGCCGTATTCCGCAGTAACCGGGACCAGCAGCAATCCGGCCAGCATAGGGGCACAGAAGGTTGCCAAAGGCATCACATCCCCCAGCAGCATAAAAGTGACCATCAGGGCTCCCATTACCCCGCAGAATGCCATGGATTTGCTTTTTCTGCCACCCATTCCGGTCCGCCTCCTTTTTTCCAGGTCCTTTTGCCTCTCCACATTCTACAACATTTTTGCCTTCCTTGCAACTTCTCCTCAGGCCGGGCCGGTCTGCCCTGTCTGACGGGCCATCTCCTCCACAGTACAGAAAGTAAAGCCCTGACTGCGGAACCAACTGACAATATCCGGCAGAGCCTGAACAGTGGTGGCAGTTGCGGCGGTATCATGCATAAGAACTACACAGACTGATTTATCCTGGGCATCCTCCTTGATGTTTTTCAGAATCTGGGAGGCTGTGGGGTGTCCGCCCACCGCATCCTCGGCGCACACATTCCAGTCTATGACCTGATACCCTTTTTCTCTGGCCTGTTCTTTCAGGTCCTTCATAATGCTGCTGCCCCCGTATTTATGGCTTACCGTATTGGTACTTCCGCCGGGGAACCGGAGCCAGGTGACAGTGGACAGGTCCACATAATGGCAGATGGACTGGCGCAGCTCCTTGATGTCCAGCCAGAATGCCTCGGTACTGGCATAGATGTCCTGATACCGGTGCTTAGCCGTATGCAGTGCAATCTGATGGCCCTCCTCCACCGCCCGGGCAATGAGAGGAAGATATTCCCGGTTATGGTCCGCCGCTGTCACAAAAAAGGTGGCCGGGACCTGCTCCTCCTTGAGGATGTCCAGCACCTGGGTAGTTGTAGGGCTGGGGCCGTCGTCAAAGGTAAGGCAGACCAGCTTGGTCCCCTCCTCCAAAGCCTGTCCCCCATCCACCTGAAGCCAGGAATCCTGAGGGATTCCCGTTACGGTTTCATCCCCGCAGCCTGTGGGCAGCTGAGCACACCGCATTCCCAGCACCAGCCCCAGCATGAGGATGGCTGTTCCAAAGTAGATTTTCCGTCTGATTCTTCCGCCCCTGTAGTCCATGGTTTCCTTCTCCTGTCCCAGATTGATTTTAACCTGCAAACCCGATATACTAGAGGATATGAGCGGTACGGGAGGATTTATGCTCCCGGGAAAGAGAGAGTAACATATGGGAGATGCCATTTCGCTGGTTACCCTGGGGCTGGCTGCCCTGGCCTGCATTTTTTCAATTCTTGCCTGGGCAAGGGCCGGGCGCTCCGGAGACCGGGACAACCAATCCACCCAGCTTTACCGGCAGCTCAGCGAGAACATTGAGAAAAACACTTCCCGCCAGCTGCAGTATCTGATGAGCCAGCAGAACGCCCTTCAACAGACCCTCACCGGCCAAAACCGGCTGGTAGCGGAGCAGCTTCAGGGCATGGCTTTACAGACAGAGCAGAAGCTGGAAAATATCCGGACCACCATGGAATCCCGGCTGGCCAGCCTTCAGCGGGACAACACCCGACAGCTGGATCAGATGCGGATGACGGTGGATGAGAAAATGCAGAAGACCCTGGACGAAAAGCTGAGCCGGAGTTTCGGCCTGGTAAGCCGCCAGCTGGAGCAGGTATACAAAGGTCTGGGGGAAATGCAAAATCTGGCTGCCGGTGTGGGCGATTTGAAAAAGGTCCTCAGCGGCGTGAAAACCCGGGGAATCCTGGGAGAAGTCCAGCTTTCCGCCATTCTGGAGCAGCTTCTGACCAAGGACCAATACGCAGAAAACATTGCCACCATTCCCGGCAGCAGCGAGCGGGTGGAGTTTGCCCTCCGCCTCCCCGGAGACGGACGAGAGCCGGTTTACCTGCCCATTGATGCCAAGTTCCCCCTGGATGCCTACAACGCCCTGGTCACCGCCCAGGAATCCGCTGACCCCCGGCTGGTGGATGCGACGGCCAAAGCCCTGGAGCAGCGGGTCCGGAGCTTTGCCAAGGACATTCGAACCAAATATGTCCGTCCTCCCCATACCACCGATTTTGGAATTATGTTCCTGCCGGTGGAGGGGCTGTACGCAGAGGTGGTCAGCCGCGGGATCGCTGACCGGATTCAGGGAGAATTCCGGGTAGTTGTAGCCGGCCCCACCACCATGAGCGCCCTTCTCAACAGTTTACAGATGGGATTCCGCACCCTGGCCATCCAGCAGCGGAGCAGTGAAGTCTGGAAGGTGCTGGACAGCGTGACCCAGGAGTTTGAGACCTTCGGTCTTGCCCTGGCCCAGACCCAGAAGCGAATTGCCCAGGCGGGCAGTGACCTGGAAAACCTGGTGGGGGTACGCACCCGCCAAATCCAGCGAAAGCTGAAAGCGGTGGGTGAAATGAACCCTGCTTCCTCCCAGGAAGAGCAGATTCCCTCCCCTGCTTTCAGAAGAGATGAAGATTTTTCCAAATATCCTGGTCATACCTCTTGACTTTTATACTCCATTTGTGATATTATAAGTCCTGCGGTGATAAGTCCGCAGGATATATGCGAGAGTGCTGGAACTGGCAGACAGGCACGTTTGAGGTGCGTGTGCTATTAGCGTGTGGGTTCAAGTCCCATCTCTCGCACCAGCAAAAAGGCGGTTGCCCACAAGGGCGACCGCCTTTTTGCTGGGCAGATAAGGCTTGAAGCTGGCAAGGAATCTGCCGTAAAGAACCCAGTCCTGTGGACTGGGTTTAGACAGAGTGCCCTGAGGGCATAACCCTCAGGGCGAAATCTTTTGCAAAGCAAAAGATTTTTCAAGCCCCATCCTCCAGCCCTCCTCATCCCTTTCCCGACCAAGCAGGGCAACCGCCTTTTTCTGGGCGGATGAACTTTTTTAACTTGAAAAGAAGGTGTTTTTTTATGGGTTCCGATACCCTTTCGCCCCAGACAAGAATCTTCCGGGACATGCCCATCCCCGCCGCTCTGGGAAAGATGATTCTTCCGGCGGTGGTCAGTCAGCTGATCGTCCTGATTTATAACATGGCCGACACCTTCTTTGTAGGGCAGACCGGAGACCCTTACATGGTAGCCTCCACCTCCCTGATTCTGCCGGTCTTTAACATTACCCTTTGTCTGGCAGGCCTTTCGGGAGTGGGAGGCGGCTCCCTCATCTCCCGCCTGCTGGGCCTGTCCCGGGAGGAGGAAGCCCGCCGGGTAAGTGCCTTTTCCCTCTGGCTCGGGGTCTTTATTGCAGTAATCTTTGCCCTGGGTACTGCCCTTTTCATGGACCCTCTTCTGGAACTGCTGGGTGCCGGTGCAAACACCTACCCTTACGCCCGGCAATATGCCTTCTGTGTCATCGTGCTGGGAGGCGTTCCCACGGTACTGTCCAATGTTCTGTCCAACCTCATTCGAAGCATCGGCCGGTCCCGGGAGGCCAGTGCCGGAATCATCCTGGGCGGCGTTCTGAATATAGCCCTGGACCCTCTTTTCATGTTTGTGCTTCTCCCCTCCGGTCATGCGGTGCTGGGGGCAGGAATCGCCACCTGCGTTTCCAACTGTGTGGCCCTGCTCTACTTCATCCGGGTGCTGGTGGGGATGGGACCCGGCTCCATCATCACATTCAGTCCCCGGGAAGGTATGCCCTGCAGGGAAAGCATCCTGGGGGTGTTCGGGGTCGGTATTCCTTCTGCTGTGGCCACCCTCCTGTTTGATTTGGATTATGTGGTGCTTGACAAGCTTATGGTCTCCTACCATGACCTGGCACTGGCCGCCATCGGCATCGTACTGAAGGTGGAGCGGTTCCCCCTGAATGTGGGAATCGGCATCTGCCAGGGTATGCTCCCTCTGGTGGCCTACAACTATTCTGCCGGCAACAAAAAGCGGATGGAGGATGCCATCCGTTTTTCCCGGACCCTGGGTCTGGTGATTGCAGGAGTAAGCATTCTTCTCTATGAATTGTTTGCTCCCCAATTGGCCAACCTGTTTATCTCGGAGCCCCAGACGGTGGCTCTGGCCACCCAGTTCCTCCGAATCCGGGTACTGGCTACTCCTCTCATGTTCCTGAGCTTCTTTACCGTCTACCTTTTCCAGTCCTTCGGGAAAGGCCGGATTTCCCTGTTCCTGGGTGTTGCCCGGTGGCTGGGCTTCAATATTCCCATGCTTTTCATTCTGAATACCCTGGTGGGGATGTATGGTCTGGTATGGTCCCAGGTGACCGCAGACATTCTCACCGTTCTGCTCTCCTTCTGGGTTTATTTCCGGTACAAGCCCCGCCTGCAAGATAACAAATAAAAAAATCCCGGGTCATTTTGACCCGGGATTTTTCTTTTTGATTCAGTTTAGTTGGCGCCCTGGCTGTTCTTGAGGATAACATCATGGCTGCCGCCCTCCACGATACTGGTGGAGGAAACCACGGTCAGGCGGGCCTTCTCCTGCAGTTCAGGAATGGAGAGAGCGCCGCAGTTGCACATGGTGCTCTTGACCTTGTACAGGGTAATATTTACGCCGTCGGCCAGAGGTCCGGCGTAAGGCACATAGCTGTCTACGCCTTCTTCAAAGCTCAGCTTGGAGGCGCCGCCCAGGTCGTACCGCTGCCAGTTCCGGGCACGGTTGCTTCCCTCGCCCCAGTACTCCTTCACATAGTTGCCGTTGATACGCAGCTTGTTGGTGGGGCTTTCATCGAACCGGGCAAAGTAGCGGCCCAGCATGACGAAGTCAGCGCCCATGGCCAGGGCCAGGGTAATATGATAGTCGTGAACGATACCGCCGTCGGAGCAGATGGGCACATAAATGCCGGTCTCCTTGTAGTACTCGTCCCGGGCCTTGGCTACCTCAATAACGGCAGTGGCCTGTCCACGGCCAATACCCTTGGTCTCACGGGTAATGCAGATGGAACCGCCGCCAATGCCGATCTTGACAAAGTCAGCACCGGCCTTGGCCAGGAAACGGAATCCGTCCCGGTCCACCACATTGCCGGCACCTACCTTGACGGTATCGCCGTAATGCTCCCGAATCCAGGAGATGGTCCGGCTCTGCCACTCGCTGAAGCCCTCGGAGGAGTCAATGCAGAGCACATCGGCGCCGGCTTCCACCAGAGCGGGAACACGCTTTGCGTAGTCACGGGTATTGATACCGGCGCCTACCACATAGCTCTTGTTGGCATCCAGCAGCTCGTTGACAAATTCCTTGTGGCTGTCGTAGTCCTTCCGGAATACCAGATACTGGAGATGTCCATCCTTATCCACCAGGGGCAGGCTGTTGATCTTATTGTCCCAGATAATGTCGTTGGCTTCCTTCAGGGTAGTGGTATCAGGGGCAACCACCAGTTTCTCCAGGGGAGTCATAAACTCGCTGACGGGAGTCTCCACGCTCATCCGGCTGACCCGGTAATCCCGGCTGGCTACAATGCCCAGCAGTTTGCCGTGGGCAGTGCCGTCGTGGGTGATAGCCACAGTGGAGTGACCGGTGGTAGCTTTCAGTTCCAGAACATCGGCCAGGGTTGCCTCAGGGCAAAGGTTGCACTTGCTGGTGACAAAGCCCTTCTTATAGCTCTTTACCCGGGCTACCATTGCGGCTTCGTCCTCAACGGTCTGGTTGCCGTAAATGAAGGACACGCCGCCCTGCTTGGCCAAGGCAATGGCCAGGTTATCCCCGGACACAGACTGCATGATGGCGCTGACCATGGGAATGTTCATGGTGAGAGGGCACTCTTCCTGGCCCTTTCTGTACTTGACCAAAGGAGTTTTCAGACTGACAGCGTCCGGCACACATTCTGAGGAAGAATAACCAGGGACCAACAGATACTCTCCAAAAGTGCGGCTGGGCTCGGTAAAATAAGTAGCCATAACATATCTCCTTTTCTTGTAACAGGTATGTGATTTTTGTTTACCATTTTAGCACAGAACCCGCCAAAAGACAAAGCCTTTCCCTGCCAAACTTTTCTTTTTTATTTTGTGGAAAAAGTGGCATTTTCACAACAACTGCTCCTGATTAGTAGTACTTTCCCGAAAGGCGGTTTCTTTCCCCATAAAATTTCTTTTCCACAAAAATTTTACATATTTTTCCCCAACTTTCTATTGACAAGTTATTTCAATTTGGTTACAATTTAATTGCAGGTTGGTTACAAACTTTTTTCATGTGTTTCCTTTCATAACATTGGGCATCCGCAGTTTTCCAAAACGGCCCAACTCCTGTCCTCCTTTGCAGGAGTGCGGAAAAAGATTAGAGCTTTGCTTTTTGGCAAGGCTCTTTCTTTTTATCCTATATAAATAAAAGAAAGGGGACGGCCCTTTTCAGGCTGTCCCATTTTGCTGTATCTTATTGCCGGCCAGCGGGAGTGACCTCGGTCACATCCATCTTTAGCCGGTAGGTGTGGGGGGTTCCGTCTTTCTGAATCACTTCCAGTTCAAAATAGAGCTGATCCGTCCAGCCCTCTTTCAAGCTGAGGAAAGAGCCTTTTTCTCCCCACATCTTGCCCAGATCTCCATTTGCCTTTATTGATTCTCCCGTCTGGTCCACCACCGCATTTTGGGTGATCACGCTTTCCTCCAAACCATCGACCCAGTAATAGGTCGTAGTGAATTCGGCAATTTCTTCCGGGAATCCTTCCAGGGTTTTGAGCTCTCCGCCGCAGAAGATGTCCTGCTCCTCGCTCTGGACGATGACCCCATTGGAGACAGAAAAGAGAGTGTCTTCCCCGTGGAAGGAGTAGACCCGCAGGGGTTCCTGCTCTTTGGTCTGGCATCCTGCCAGGGCCAGGAGAAAAATGAGAGCCAAAGCCAGTTTTTTGAATTTACTCATTTTTTCTTATCTCTCGCAAAGCCAGTACTGGACACTGTAAGGAGGCAGAAGGCTTCCCCCTCCGAAGTCGTGCTGGTTCCCGGTAATCAGGTCCACGGCCAGGCCGCATCCCGCATTGAAGTGAGCGGTATAGGGTTCACTGTCCGCATTGATGGCCACCAGCACCCGCTGGTTCTGGGTGGCACGCTGGAAGATGATTTGCTTATTGTTGAGCATGATGTTCTGGTAGTCCCCGTAGCAAAGGGCTTCGCTCTTTTTATGGGCCTGAGCCAGCTGGGCGATCCAGCGGGTCAGGTCGTTTTCCTCCGGCTTATCCAACTGGGGACGAAGGCTCCAGTCTCCCTGGGATTTATCTCCCTTGATTCCCCACTCGCTGCCGTAGTAGACCGCCGGAACTCCCGGCATACCGAACATGAGCCCGTAGATAGGTGCCAGATGTTCCTGGTTGGAAAGGATACTGGCGATACGGCTTACATCGTGGTTATCCACAAAGCAGACCAGGTGTTTTCCCTTATACAGAGTCCAGGGCTCGGGGCCGAACTGCCGGGCCAGGCTGTGACCAATCTCAAACATATTCATGCTGTTGAAGCTGGAATAAAGCCCCTTGTAGCACTCGTAGTTGGTCACGGAATGGCACATCTCGTCATTCATCCACCGGTTGTAGTCTCCGTGGAGGGTTTCCCCGAACAGAACAAAATCCGGTTTCAGGCTGCCGGTAAACTGCCGCAGCTGCCGCAGATAATCCGGGTCCAGGCAGTAGGCCACATCCAGCCGCAGGCCGTCAATGTCAAACTCTTCCACCCATTTCCGGATGGCGGAGAATTGGTGATCCACCACCGCCGGGTTCTTCAGGTTCAGTTTGACCAGCTCGTAGTGGCCTTCCCAGCCCTCATACCAGAATCCGTCCTGGTAGGGACTGTCCCCGTCAAAGTGTACATTGAACCAGTCCTTGTAGGGGCTGTCCCATTTTTTCTCCTGTACATCCCGGAAAGCCCAGAACCCCCGGCCCACATGGTTGAACACTCCATCCAACATGACCTTCATTCCTGCATCATGGATGGCCTGGCAGACCTTTTTGAAATCCTCATTGGTCCCCAGACGGTTATCTACCAGGGTATAGTCCCGGGTATCATAGCCGTGGGCATCGGACAGGAACAAGGGATTGAACAGCACCGTAGTAGCGCCCAGAGAGCGGATGTGCTCCACCCAGTCCAGCACTTTCAGGATATTATGGCTTTCTTCCCCGCAATTCTGCCGGGGTGCGCCGCACAGGCCCAGGGGGTAAATTTGGTAGATCACTGCCTCATCAAACCACATACACTTCTTCCTTTCCAATCAGCCGGAAGCAGCAGGCTTCTTCTCCTGTTTCCGGGCTGCCTTATTCTTGTGGGTTGTAATGACCATTTTGCTGAAATCATCCATTTCTTTCTTGGTATCAAAGCAGGCGATATACAGCATATTTCCCATGGTATCGGCCAGGACCTCGGGCAGGCGCTCCACCATGACCAGGTTCTTGTTATATTTCTTGTAAATCTCCTCCTGGGGAACGGAATACACATTTTTGTCCCGCCGGGTGGCGCAGACACAATACTGCATTTTTTCTGCCAGAGGATGGCGCATTTCCCCAAAGGCCACCATATCCGCCCAGAGCTGGTAAAGGTCCAGGCTTCCGGCAAAGTTTTCCATATCCACCGTAAAGCCTCCGGCCGGGCGCATATTCACTTCCAGGCCTACAATATCGCCCTTCTTGCCCAGGCCGGGCTTGCCGGTTTTCAGGCGGAAGAACTCACAGTGGAAGAAGCGGTTCCGGGCATCAAAGGCCTTGATGGTTGCCTCCCCTGCCTTCCGCAGGTTATCTGCAATGCTCTTGTCCACATAATACCAGAGGCTGGTCTTTTCATTTACCGCATCCATAATGGAGTCGGGGCTCACATGGCTGGTAGCATAGAAAATCTCGGCGTTCCGTCCGGAGATGCCGTCAAAGGTGACAATCTCCCCGTCCACGAATTCTTCCATAATATACTGGACCCCATACCGTTTCCCGGCCAGGAACCGGTTCAGGTCGGTCTCGTTCTTGATTTTCCAGTTATCGCTGCTGCCCACACCGCTGTCCGGCTTGGCCACAACAGGATACCCCACCTGTTTGATAAATTCCAGGCAGTCCGCCTTTTCCTTTACCATGTGATACCGGGCCACCGGAATCCCTGCCTTCTCATAGTAAGCCTTCATCCCGGACTTGGATTTATACCGGCTTATCTCGCTGGCATTCAGGCCGGTGGTAATGTTGAAATCGGTGCGGAGCTGAGCGTCCTGCTCCAGCCAATACTCGTTGTTGCTTTCCACCCAGTCGATTTTTCCGTACCGGAAGGTAAAGTAGCCCATGGCACGAAGCATTTCGTCGTAATTTTCCATATTATCGACCCGGTAATACTCGGTCAGGCTATCCCGAAGCTCCCAGCGGAGCTGTTCATAGGGGCAGTCCCCGATTCCCAGCACATTGACTCCGTTCTGGTGGAGCCTCTGGACAAAGTTCCAGTAGTTGGTGGGAAAATGGGGGCTGATGAATACGAAGTTCATAAATCTTTCTTTCCTTTCCTGCTTCTCTCTTACCCATTCTACTTTATCACTTTAAGAAATAAAAGAGTTTTTTTGACATTTTAGGGAAAATGTAGCAGAAAAGTTCAGCCTTTATCCTTCAATCTCTGATGGGTCACTTCCCCGATTATGGTGTAGAGGACCCGGAAAACCGGAATCATCAGAATCATGCCGGCCACTCCGAACAGCCGTCCGCCCAGGGTCACCGCAGCCAGCACCCAGATAGGGGGCAGCCCAACCGAGTTGCCCACCACCTTGGGGTAGACAAAGGTTCCCTCTACCTGCTGCACAGCCAGGAAGATGACCAGAAACCAGATGGTCTTTTCCGGCTGCTGGGCCAGCATCAGGAACACTCCCACGCCGCCCCCGATGAAGCTGCCGAAAATGGGGATAATGGCAGTGATTCCCACCACCACGCAAATCAGGGCAATATTGGGCATACGGCAGATGAACATGGCCACCGCCAGCATAAGGGCCAGGATGACCGCTTCCAGGCACTGAACTCCAAAGAAGGTGCGGAAGCTCTCCCCCACCAGCCGCAGAATCCTAAACAGGCTTTTTGCCTTGTCTTCGGGAAGCCAGGCCATGGCCAGCTGCACTCCCTGGCGGTGGAGGGTCTGGCGGTGAAGGAGGATATAGCAGGCAAAGACCAGGCCCAGGCCGAAATCGGTCAGGCCGCCCATCATACCGGAAAGGCCGCTGACCGTTCCGCCGCCTACGGTGCCCAGCAAATCCTCCGCCACCTTTGAAAAGTCAGGCATGGGAATCTGGGCCAGCCAGGGCCATTTTTCCATCTGGACTGCCAGCCAGGCCTCTGTTTTATCCCAGAACCCGGGCAGGGACTGGGCCAGGGCTTTTCCGCTTTCCATCAGCTGGGGAACCACCAAAAATCCCGCCAGCAAAAGGGCCGCCAGGACCCCCAGCAAGGTAATGATCAAAGCCAGTGGGCGGCGGACTTTGATGATTCCGCCAGGGAGGTTATCCTCCACCGCCATCATGGGAATGCTGAGAAGAAAGGCCAGCAGTCCCCCTACAAAGAAAGGAGCCGTGATCCGCCAGATCCAGGCGGCCAGGCCGGCGGCCATCCCCTCCCCTGCCAGGAGCAGGACCGCTGCCACCAGCCAGCCCAATTTTCCCAGAAGACTCATTCCCTGTCCTTTCATTTTTGCTCTATCCTCCTTATGGAGAAACCTCATTCTCCGGTTATTTCCGTTTATTCCAGCGCCTGCTGGGCTGCGGCGATTTTCTGTTCCAGAACCGTTACCTGACCCTGGAATTCTTCCACCTGGCCCTGAAGGAACTGAATCTGTTGTTTGAGTGCTTCGGTCTGGGCGCCCGATTCCAGGTCCTCTATCTGTTCTTCCAGGGCTGCGATCTGGGCTTCCAAAGCAGCGATCTGGGCCTCAAGGGCTGCGATCTGGGCTTCAAGTTCGGCAATCAGTTCTTCATTGCCCCCGGTGTCCAGCCGGACCAACTTGACCCGGTCATCGGTGAGGGCTGCCCAGTACACCCCTCCATTATAGGCAAAGGTGACCCAGTTGAAACCGTTATAGGGTTCCAGGGAGACCGACAGCACCCGGTAAAGGCCCATAGGCAGATAGCCCACAATATCATAGATGCTGGCGGTATAGAAATACTCTGCATTGGGGCTGATGGATTCAATATACTGCCCGGTGACCTCCTCCATGAGGGGGCCGGTCTGGTTGGCCGTATATCCATTCTTTCCCGCTGCCACAATTTGGGGCAGATAATCCGCATAGGCGTAGTTCAGGTCACAGGCGCCGCTGATTCCCGGCACACTGCCGGTGGAGGAGTACTGCCACATACTCCATGCACCCGAATACCCCACATATCCCCGGTAGTCTGCGATCCAGAAAGGATACATTTCCAGGTTGGCCGGGTTCAGGTAGCTCTGCACAAAGTAGGTGTAGGTATACCATCCAGGGAAAAATCCCCGCTCATACATGGTATCCATGGCAAACCGGACCAGACTGGTCAGGGTGGAACGGCCCAGGCTTCCCAGGCTGGATTCCTCCACATCCACAAAGACCGGATATTCCAGCTTGAGCCCTGCCAGGCTGGGCAGGAAGGTATCCAACTCTTTCAGGACCTTGGCCCGGGTGTTGGCGTAGGTGTAATAGTAGGCTCCCACCCGCATTCCGGCGGAGTGAGCGCCCTCCACATTTTTCTTGAAATAAGGGTCTACATAGGGGCCGCTGTTATTGGATGAGCCCAGGCGGACAATGGCAAATTGTTTGCCGGAGGCCGCCACCTGGCTCCAGTTTATGTTGCCCTGATACCGGGAAACATCAATTCCATACTGGAAAATAGGCATAACCATTCCCTCCTTTGTCTCATTCTATGAGACGGGAAGAGGGAATGTGCCGGCCCTCAGATAACCAGGCCTCCGTTGGGGGCCAGCACCTGACCGGTGATATATCCCGACTCTTCCCCTGCAAGGAAAAGCAGGGCATGGGCCACCTCCCGGGCAGTTCCCAGCCGGCCCACCGGGGTCTCCTGGGCCAGGGCTTCCTTATCCTCCGGGGTGAAACCTGCCATCATATCGGTTTCAATCACGCCGGGAGCCACCACATTCACCGTAATGCCGCTGGGGCCTTCCTCCTTGGCCAGAGCCTTGCCCAGGCCAATCAGTCCCGCTTTGGCGGCGGAATAAGCCACTTCACAGCTTCCTCCGGTCTGGCCCCACATGCTGGAGACCAGCAGGATGCGCCCCCACTTCTGATGAATCATCTGGGGCAGGGCCGCCTGACAGCAATGGAAGGCACCGGTCAGGTCCACATCCAGAATCCGCTGCCACTGCTGGGGGGTGGTGTCTGTAAAAAGCCCCACATGGGCAATTCCTGCATTGCAGACCAGAATGTCCACGCCCCCCATAAAGTCCCGGGCCTGCTGAAAAAGGGTTTCCACCTGGGAGCGGTCGGCCACATCTGTCCGGAAGGCTGCCACCTGTCCGGGGTATTTATCCGCCAGCGCCTGAGCCTTCTCCCCGCTGCTGCACCAGCTGAAAACCACCTGGTACCCTGCCTGGGCAAAAATCTCCACGGCAGCAGCTCCGATTCCCCGGCTTCCTCCTGTAATGAGCACCCTTCTCATTTTTTCTCCTCCTTGGCTTTCAGCCGTTTCTGACGAAGATAGATAAAGAAATTCTGCAAAAGAGCGGTGGCCTCCTCCTGGCAAAGGCCCCTTTCAATCACCGGATGATGATTGAAGGGCTGGGCAAAGAGGTCGGTCAGTCCTCCGCAGCAGCCCGCCTTGGGGTCTGCCGCCCCGTACACCACCCGCCGAATCCGGCTGTTGATGATGGCCCCCGCACACATGGGGCAGGGCTCCAGGGTGACAAACAGTTCGCACTGCCAGAGCCGCCAGCCCCCCAGCACCCGGCAGGCCTCATCAATGGCTTTCAGCTCCGCATGGTGAAGGGCGTTCTTCTCGGTTTCCCGGGTATTGTAGGCCATGGCAATGGGAATCCCGTCCTTGGCCACCACAGCCCCCACCGGCACTTCCCCCAGGGCAGCCGCCTTGGCTGCCTGGTCCAGGGCCAGTTCCATCAGTTCCCGATCAGTCATACAGGTTTTTCCTCCTAAAAATTGCCCATCAGCTGCAACAGCAGCAGTCCCGCCGCCGTCAGGCCGCAGGCCGGGACTGTGAACACGGTAAAAGGACCGGGGCTTTCCGGTTGAGGGGCCTCCCTTTTCAGGATTCCCCTTCTGATTCCTTTTACCAGCAGAATTCCTCCGGCCACCGGCCAGAAAATAAAGTGAAACCACTGGAAGGCCGCTGCCAGCTCCCAGGAAGCAAACTGGGTCAGGTAGATTTCCACCACCGCTATGAGATTATTGACAAAGTGCAGGGCCATGCCCGGGAGGATGCTCCCCTGTCTACAGGCAAGCCATCCCAAAAACAGCCCGGTAAAAAAGGCCACAAAGCCCTGGGTCACCCTGCCATGAAGAAGGCTGAAAAAGAGGGCCGGGAGAAATATGGCAACGCCCTTGCCGCAGGGGGTGAGGATTCCCTCCATGATTCCCCGGAAAAGAAGTTCCTCCCCCACCGCCGGGATCACACAGTATATGAGAAAGACCATTCCCATGGGTCCCAGGCCGCCGGGGAGTATCTCCTGGGCCGAGTGGTCAAGGGGCCGGAGCAGGAGCGAAGCCAGATTGACCAGGGCTCCCCCGCCCAGGAAAACAGGTAGCCAGAACCAGACTGTCCCCTTTTTGCAGGGGCGCAGTCTCAGCTGACGGTTGCCCATGGGTTCCAGAACAAGGATGACCAGGCAGGGCAGGAACAGTGCCAGAAAGTTCACCAGGGCATTGACCGCCAGCCGAAGCATTTCGCCGCCGGGCATGAACCATCCCAGCAGAAAGCCCATTGCCTCCCGCATTGCCGCATAGGTCAGGGCCGCAAAAATGCAGGCATTGATCCGGTTTTTCTGCCGTTTTGTGAGGGATTTCATGGTCGTGCCACCTTTCATTCTGCCTTACAGTGTACCATTCCTTCCGCAGTACGGTCAACCCAAAATTGGCAGACCTTTTCCGGAAAAGGGAGGAATTTTCCCTTATCTTCCGGGGAATGGGGATATTTCCTTGACAGAGACTGTAAAAGAGGGTACAATAATGAAAATTCCTTGTATACAAGAATCGTGAAAGGAGAGCTGTTCATATGCGTCCGGTGGATCTATGTGATGAAATATATCGGGAGCTGACCCGGGAAATCGTAAGCATGCAGCTGCTGCCCGGGCAGACCATCAGCGAGAACGGCCTTTGCGAGCGGTTCGGGGTAAGCCGTACCCCCATCCGAAGCGTGCTCCAGCGGCTGAGCCATAACCGGCTGGTGGAAATCGTCCCCCACAAGCATACCATCATCACCCTTATCGACTATGACATCCTCCGCCAAATTATCTATGAGCGGGTGGCGGTGGAGTGCATGGTATTCCGGGACTTTGTACTGAATCACACCCAGGAGCAGCTGGACCAGGCCCGCCATGCCATGGAGGAAATGCGGAAACTGGCCCTTATGCAGCGGGTGGCCCCCCAGAAATTCAATCCCAACCGGTTCTTTTCCCTGGACAGAAGCATGCACAAGCTCTGGTTCCAGGCCACCGGCAACCCCTACCTCTTTGAGAGTTTTGAAAGTGACCTGGCCAACTACAACCGGTTCTGTATGATGGATATCCAGGCCGGCCGGAACACCGCCGATGTAATGGAGGAGCACGAAAGCATGCTCCGTCTTGTGGAAACCGGAGACATCTCCCAGGTAGAGCCGCTTCTCAAACGACATTTTTACGGAGGTCTGCGCCGGTTGGAATCCCACATTTTTGATGATCTTGCCCCCTATTTTTCCAATCTTCCCCAAGCTGAAGAAACTCCCGATCAGGAGTAATCAAAAAAGAAGCCGTCCCCTCTGTGGGGACGGCTTCTCTGTTTATTCCAGGCCGCTGTGGCGGTTCCGGTTATGGTTGATGAGGCATCCGGCCTTGACGATTTTCTTCTCGTCCCGGGTCATGGGCGCAATGTAAAGCGTCAGGGGGGTGACAGTCTCTCCCAGCAGGTAAGCCTGGATGGAGGTCATATCTCCGTCCAGAGCCTTCCGGGCACCGGGGACAAAGATATAGTCCCCTACCTCAAAGGCCGGCTCACCCTCCATCTGGAAGGGCAGCATACCCCAGTTGATCACATTGCTCCGGTACCGCTTGGTGGCATACTCGGCGGCAATATTGGCCAGACCTCCCAGCACGCGCTGGCAGCTGGCAGCCTGCTCCCGGGCGGAACCGTCGCCGGGTTTTACGGCATAGATGACACTGCCGATCTCCACGGTGGCAGGGTCCAGCGCTTCGTACCCGGGCAGCTGTTTGAGGCGTTCCCAGGCCTGAGCCAGGGACTCATCCCCGGCAGCGGGGTCCTCCCCTGCCACACGGGCCCGCTCCAGCTTATCCACAACTTTGGCACGGCCCACATATTCCGGGTCACGGCGGCTGAGGGTAAACTCGGCCAGACCCAGAGGATTGGACCGGTAGCTGCTGGTCTCCCCGGAGGGAATCAGTTCATCGGTGGTGGTGACCAGGTCCAGAATCTTGCTGCAGACCCGGAGCAGAATGTTCTCTCCCAGAGCCTCCATGGAGGGCCAGTCCTTGATGTTGGGTCCGTAAATCAGTTCCTTCTCAGGCTCTGCCTTTCCGAAGCCGTTGTAGACCCGCTTATCGTAGGCGGAAGAATCATACTGGTAATCGGGGACCTGGTACCCGTCTGCCACGGCGGTGGCGGGAGTCAGGATTCCTCCGTTGGCGGCGGTGGCTGCAATGCTCCGGGCATCCATGAGGGCTACGCCGGCCATCTGTCCATTGCCCGGCTTGGAGCCTTCCCGGTTGGGGAAGTTCCGGGTGGTGTGGCGGATGGAAAGGCAGTTGTTGGCAGGGGTATCGCCCGCGCCGAAGCAGGGACCGCAGAAAGCAGTGCGGAGGATGGCTCCCGCTGCCATAAGGGTGCCTGCGGCCCCCTTCTTGACCAGGTCCATAAAGACAGGCTGGCTGCTGGGATAGACGGACAGGTTGAATACATCGTTGCCGCAGTCGGCCCCCTGGAGGATATGAGCGGCTTCCATAATGTTGGAGTAGGTGCCGCCGGCGCAGCCTGCGATAACACCCTGGTCCACCTGGAGGCGGCCATCCCGAATCTTATTGGTCAGGCGGAACTCAAAGCTGCCGCTGATACGGGCGGCCTCCACCTCTGCTGCCCGGAGTGCATCCTCCAGACGGCTGCCGGTCAGGTCCTCGATTTCAAACACATTGCTGGGATGGAAGGGCAGGGCAATCATAGGCTTGACAGTGGACAGGTCCAGATACACGCAGCCATCGTAGTAGGCCACCTTTCCGGGTTCCAGCTTCTTGTAGTCCCCTTCCCGGCCATGGAGCGCCAGATAAGCGCGGGTGTCCTCGTCGGTGCACCAGACACTGGACAGGCAGGTGGTCTCGGTGGTCATAACATCCACACCGTTCCGGTAATCGGTGGTCATGGAGGCAATGCCGGGGCCCACAAATTCCATCACCTTATTTTTTACATATCCATTCTTGAACACTGCCCCGATGATAGCCAGGGCAATATCCTGGGGACCTACGCCCGGCTGAGGTGCACCGTCCAGATAAACGGCCACAACCCCGGGGTAAGCTACATCGTATGTATCACAGAGCAGCTGCTTGGACAGCTCGCCGCCGCCCTCACCCACGGCCATGGTTCCCAGAGCGCCATACCGGGTATGGCTGTCCGAGCCCAAAATCATCTTTCCGCACCCGGCCATCCGTTCCCGCATATACTGATGGATGACGGCAATGTGGGGAGGAACATAGATTCCGCCGTATTTCTTGCAGGCAGACAGGCCGAACAGGTGGTCGTCCTCGTTGATGGTGCCCCCTACCGCACAGAGGGTATTATGGCAGTTGGTCAGCACATAGGGAATGGGAAACTTCTCCATTCCGGAAGCCTTGGCGGTCTGGATGATTCCCACAAAGGTAATATCGTGGCTGGCCATGGCATCGAACCGAATCCGAAGGTTCTCCATGTTCTCCGCCTGGTTATGGGCTTTCAAAATGCCGTAGGCAATGGTCTGCTGCCGGGCCTGTTCCCGGTCAGCCTGAGGGCCCAGCTGGGCGGCCTCCTTTTCGGGTACAAGACGAACGCCGTCTACCAGGTAGACGCCGCCTTCATACAATTTTACCATGGTTCTTCCCTCCGTCTCAATGGCCGCATTCAGTAATGCGTTTCTGGTTACAAGTATACCCCACCCCGATTGATTCGTCTATACTTTAGTGGAAAAAAGTCCCCTGTCAAAGGGTGGAAACGCCCGGTAAAGTCAGTCTTTTCCCCCTGTCCAAACGGAAAAAAGATTGTGTTCAGCCCCTTTCTCGTGTATAATGGAAAGGTATTCTCGATTTTTGATCCTGAAAAAAAGGCAAAGGAGTGTGTTCAAGATGAAAAATGTGCAAAGCTTCAAACAGTATATACAGGACCTGAATCTGCAGGGAACCATGCGGATCAATATGGCCCAGGTATACGGAAAAAGTTTGAATTACACCAACATTCCCAACGCCTACTTTAAAGAATACAACATTAAAAAGGGTCTCCGGAACGAGGACGGCACCGGCGTGGCTGTGGGCCTGACCCGGGTAAGCGATGTTGTGGGCTACCGCCACAATGAGGAAGGCAAGAAGGAAGCCGTTCCCGGCAACCTGGTCTACCGGGGCATCAGCATCGGAGACCTGGTCAAGGGCGAGCGGCTCACCCCCGATGGATTCGAGGAAGCCTGCTTCCTGCTTTTGTTCGGGTATCTTCCCAGCCAGAGTGAGTTTGAGCAGTTCCTCCAGTGCCTCCGGGGCTTCTACGACCTGCCCGACGACTTTCTCACCGACCTGATCCGGTCTCCCGGAGAGAACCTGATGAACACCCTCCAGCAGTGTGTTCTCACCCTTTACAACTACGACCGTACCCCCGACGACACTGACCCCTATCAGACCCTGCTGAAAGGTCTGAACATTCTGTCCAAGCTGCCCAGCATCAGCTGCTACGCTTACCAGAGCAAGATCCATCACTTTGACCGGCAGAGCCTGGTGATCCACTATCCCAACCCGGACTACACCATTGCAGAGAACATTCTGTACATGCTCCGGCCCACCTGCGAGTTCACCGACAACGAGGCCAAGCTGCTGGACACCCTGCTCATTCTCCATGCTGACCACGGCGGCGGCAACAACAGCACCTTCACCAATGTGGTCATCAGCTCCACCGGCACCGACATCTACTCCACCGTATCCGGAAGCATCGGCAGCCTGAAAGGCCCCCGCCACGGCGGCGCCAACATCCGGGCCTGCGAGATGATGGAGGCTGTGGTGGCTGAAATCGGATTCAGCGAGGACGAGGAAGAGATCCGCGGCCTGGTCAAGCGCATCCTCCAGAAACGGTTCTACGACCGCAGCGGTCTGGTATACGGCTTCGGCCATGCAGTTTACACCATCAGCGATCCCCGGGCTGAGATTCTCCGGGAGGTCTGCAAGACAGTGGCCCACGAGAAGAACCGGGACGAGGAATACGCTTTCTATGAGCGGTTTGAGCGGATTGCCCGGGAGGTCCTTACCGAAGCCAAAGGCACCCCCATCAGCAACAATGTGGACTATTACAGCGGATACGCCTACAGCATGCTGGGCATTCCCCGTGACCTGTTCACTCCCCTGTTCGTCTGCGCCCGGATGGTGGGCTGGCTGGCACACAACATTGAAAACAAGCTCTACGACGGCCGTATCATGCGGCCCGCCAACATTTATGTAGGCAGCGAAGTGGAGTACATTCCCATCGACAATCGTTGATAAAGGAGAGAAAAAAATCATTATGCAGAAAATCACTGTATTCAAGGGGGACGGCATCGGCCCCGAAATCACCGACTGCGTCCTGAAAATTCTGGATGCTGCCGGCGCTGAACTGGAATATGACATCCATAATGTGGGCGAGGCAGAATACAACGCTCACGGCGCGCTGATTCCCCAGGCCGCCTTTGACAGCTTTGAGCAGACCAAGGTCCTGCTGAAAAGCCCCATCACCACCCCCATCGGGAAGGGATTCCGCAGCCTGAATGTGACCCTGCGGGAGAAGTATGACCTGTACGCCAACATCCGCCCCGCCAAGAGCAATCCTGCCGTGAAGACTCCCTTTGAGAATGTGGACATTGTCACCTTCCGGGAGAACACCGAGGACCTGTATGTGGGCAAGGAGGAAAAGCCGGACGAGAACACCGTCATCGCCTACAAAATCATTACCCGGAAGGCCAGCACCCGCATCATTGAGGATGCCTTTGAGTATGCCCGGAAGAATCACCGGAAGAAGGTGACCTGCGTACATAAGGCCAACATCCTCAAGCAGAGCGACGGGTTGTTCCTGGATCTGTTCCGCCAGATCGCTGCCGGTTACCCCGACATTGAGAGCGACGACAAAATCGTGGACAATGTGGCCATGCAGCTGGTCATGCGGCCCCAGCAGTTTGACATTCTGGTCATGCCCAACCTGTACGGAGACATTATCAGCGACCTGACCAGCGGCCTTATCGGCGGTCTGGGACTTCTGCCCAGCTGCAATCTGGGTGCCGAGTACAGCATGTTTGAGGCCGTCCACGGCAGCGCCCCCGACATTGCCGGAAAAGGAATTGCCAACCCCACTGCCCTGCTCTGGAGCGCCTGCATGATGCTGGAGCATCTGGACCAGGAGGAGGTTGCTGCCCGTATCCGGGCCGCAGTGGACCAGGTTCTGGCAGAAGGAACTGTCCGTACCCCCGACCTGGGAGGCAGTTCCACCAGCGCCCAGTACACCCAAGCTATCATCGACCATCTCCATTAAGTTCTGTCCCCGGTCTTTTCGGCCGGGGATTTTTCTTTCCTGGCCAAAACTTTCCGGGGTTTTCCCTCTGTTTTGGGGAAAATGTATCTTGCCCCGGCAGGAAAAAGTTGATAAAATGGAAATGGTTTGTTTTTTGCTGTTTAGGGGCTGTTCCCCACTAATTCTGAGAGGAGAAATCTGACCATGAGTAAAGCAGAACAATATGTAACCAGTATTCCCGATTTTCCCCAGCCCGGCATTATTTTCCGGGATGTGACCAGCGTACTCTGCCACGCAGAAGGCCTGAAAGCCGCCATCGACGAGATGCAGGAACTGCTGGAAGGTGTGGACTTTGATGTGGTGGCCGGTCTGGAAAGCCGCGGCTTTGTCCTGGGCACCCCCATTGCCTACAACCTGCACAAGCCTTTTGTGATGGTTCGGAAGAAGGGCAAGCTTCCCCGGGCCACTGTGGAGGCCAGCTATGAACTGGAATATGGCAGTGCCACCATTGAAATGCACAAGGATGATGTAAAGCCCGGGGACCGGGTGGTTCTCATTGACGACCTGATCGCCACCGGAGGCACTCTGGAGGCAGCAGCCAATCTGGTAGAACAGTGCGGCGGCAAAGTGGTCAAAATCGTCTGCCTGATGGAACTGGCAGGGCTAAACGGACGGGCCAAGCTGGAAGGCTATGACACCTCCTCCGTTATCGTATACCCCGGAAAATAACAAACCAAAATCACAAAATCAAATCACAAAGAGAGAAGGAACAAAATCGTGCTGGAAAAAGTTTTCAAGCTGTCCGCTCATAAGACGGATGTAAAGACTGAAGTCATGGCCGGTATCACTACCTTTATGACTATGGCTTATATCCTGGCTGTCAACCCCAGTATTCTGTCTGCCGCCGGGATGGACCCCACTGCCGTACTTCTGGCCACCGCTCTGGCCAGCTTCATCGGCACCCTCTGCATGGCCCTTATGGCCAACCTGCCCTTTGCCCTGTCCGCAGGCATGGGCCTGAACGCTTACCTGGCTTACACAGTAGTCCTGGGCATGAACTACACCTGGCAGGTAGCTCTGCTGGCCGTTTTCCTGGAAGGTCTCATCTTCATTGTCCTCAGCCTGACCAATGTCCGTGAGGCCATCTTCAACGCCATCCCCTACACCCTGAAAAAGGGCGTATCCGTTGGCATCGGCCTGTTCATCTGCTTCATCGGCCTGCAGAACGCCGGCCTGTCTGTGGACAGCAGCACCCTGGTGACCATCACCAGCTTCACCGACAACTTCAACACCAGCGGCATCTGCGCTCTGCTGGCCGTGATCGGCATCTTCCTCACCGCCGCCCTCCACATCAAGAAGGTAAAGGGCGCCATCCTCTGGGGCATTCTGGGCACCTGGGTCCTGGGCATGATCTGCCAGGTAGTGGGTCTGTACCAGCCCGACTATGTATCCTACTTCAGCCTCTTCCCCACCTTCGCCATCACCGACTTCTCCAAGCTGGGTGAGACCTTCGGTCAGTGCTTCAATGTGGACTTCTCCTCTGTGGGAATCCTCAACTTCATTGTGGTGGTGTTCAGCTTCCTGTTTGTGGATATCTTTGATACCCTGGGCACTCTCATTGGTGTAGCCACCAAGGCCGACATGCTGGACGAGGAAGGCCACCTGCCCGGAATCAAGCCCGCCCTGCTGTCTGACGCTATTGCCACCTCCGCAGGCGCTGTGCTGGGCACTTCCACCACTACCACCTTTGTAGAGTCCGCTTCCGGTGTTGCTGCCGGCGGCCGCACCGGCCTCACCGCCGCCGTGACCGGTCTGCTCTTCCTGGTAAGCACCCTGTTTGCCCCCATCTTCACCGCCATCCCCAGCTTTGCCACCGCCCCTGCCCTGATCATGGTTGGTTACCTGATGGTATCCACCGTTACCACCATCAGCTTTGACGATGAGCACGCTGTGGAAGCCATCCCTGCCTACCTGGCCATCATTGCCATGCCTCTGTTCTACAGCATCAGCGAAGGCATCGCCCTGGGAATCATCAGCTATGTGGTTCTCCACCTGGTCACCGGCAAGGCCAAAAAAGTCAACGCCCTCATGTATGTGCTGGCGGTGCTCTTTGTTCTGAAATACATCTTTCTGTAAAAAATCTCTGGAAAGCCGGGAGCCTTCTCCCGGCTTTCTTTTTTGGTTGTTGCTTTTTTCCCGCCGCCCCGGTATAATGGGGAGAAATATCTGATTTGAAAGGAGCTTTCCTTTGGAACGCATTACCAGTTTTACCGTAGACCATGACCTTCTGGAGCCCGGCATTTACATCAGCCGGGTGGACGGAGACATTACCACCTACGATCTTCGCACCCGGAAACCCAATGCCGGGGATTATATGGACAACCTGACCATGCATAGTTTGGAGCATATGATGGCCACCTATCTGCGGAACTCCTCCATCAAGGAAAACATCATCTACTTCGGGCCCATGGGCTGCCAGACCGGATTCTATCTTCTGGTCCGGAACGCCCGCCACGGCCAGGTGCGGGATGTTCTCATCCAACTGCTGGAAACCATTCTCTCCTACCAGGGTCCGGTATTCGGAGCCAGCGCCAAAGAGTGCGGCAACTATAAGAATCTGGACCTGGAAGCTGCCAAGGCTGAGTGTCGGAAGTATCTCTCTGTCCTGCGGGCCAACCCCAACCCGGATTTCCGGTACAAGGAGGGCTGAGAAATGATCGGTGTCATCGGTGCCATGAAAATGGAGGTCGAAGGTTTGAAGGCTCTGCTGGAGAGCCCTGAGACCACCACCATCAGCGGAATTGAATTTGTCACCGGAAAGCTGAACGGCACCGAAGTGGTGCTGGCTGTCTGCGGTGTAGGCAAGGTTTTTGCCGCTCTCTGCGCCCAGACCCTCTGCCTGAAGTTTCCCGTCAAGGCCATCCTCAACACCGGCGTTGCAGGGACCCTCTGCCCTCAGCTGGGAATCGGGGATGTAGCCATTGCCCGGGATGTAGTCCAGCACGACATGGACACCAGCGGTCTTGGTGACCCGGTAGGAATGATTTCCGGACCCAACATCATCCACATTCCTGCGGGAGAATCTCTGGTGGAGGCCATTCAGCAGGCCGCCGGGGAGATGGGCCTTTCCACCCACACCGGCACCATTGCCACCGGGGACCAGTTCCTCTGCGAGGCAGGGCGTAAGGAATGGATTCACCAGACCTTCGGCGCCATTGCCGGGGAAATGGAGGGCGGCAGCATCGGGCAGGTCTGCTTTACCAACGGCATTCCCTTTGGGGTTATCCGGGTCATCAGTGATGATGCCGACGGAAACGCCCCTCAGGACTTCCCCGCCTTTGCCGCCAAGGCTGCTTCCACCAGCGTAGCCCTCACCGCACGAGTGGTGGAGCTGCTGGGAAATCAGTAATCTTTGATTATACTAAAACATACCGCCCCGGCAGAATTTTCTCTGCCGGGGCGGTACCTTTTTTATGATTGAGTATGGAGCACTGCCAGCACCAGCTGGGGCTGGTTGTTGAATCGTACCGGGATGATGCTGTTCCCCACCCCACGGCTGACCACCATGGTGGTGGACTTCTGCCGGAAAACTCCTGCATCATACTGAGGAAGCAGTCCCTGGTCCGGGGCAGCCAGTCCCCCCACCAGGGGAAGGCGGAACTGTCCTCCATGGGCATGACCGGAAAAGACCAACCCCAGCTTTTCCTCCCCGTAGAGGGAAATCTGTTCCGGGCGATGAGAAAGAAGAAGGGTAAACAGTCCCTCTCCCCCATCCAAAGCCTGGTCGATTCGGCGGCGGAGAGTCTCTGTCTCAGTTTCTCCCTTTTCCCTCTCCCCGAACCGGGGGTCCTCCACCCCCATGATCCAGATGGATTCCTCCCCCCGGGTATAAGGCAGTCCCTGGTTATGAAGGGGTATCACGCCACGGTCCATCAGACCTTTTTCAAAGGCGGCGTATTCATCCTCATCCAGGCGGCCCTCATGGTTGCCGGGCACATAATAACAGGGAGCCACGGCCGCCGCCTGTTCTGCCAGGTCAAGGGCCAGGTCAGGGCGGGTATTTCTGGAATCCACCATATCTCCCGTAAAGAGAATCAGGTCGGGGGCCGTCTGGCGGATGGCTTCCATAAGCCGGGCATTTTCTTTTCCGTAAACTGCATTGTGCAGGTCAGATATCTGAAGCACCCGCAGTCCTTCAAAGGAATGGGGAAGTCCTTCCAGGTACAGGTCATACCGGGTGGTCTCCAAAGTAAAGTTTCCCCAGCCCATCCAGCCCAGGAAAAGCACCAGCACCGCCAGGGCCAAAACCAGCCTTTTCCTTTTGGTCATGGGGTTTCCTTTCGGGCAGTCAGGTCCTTGATGACCTCTCCTGCCAGAATCAGCCCCGCCACGCTGGGCACAAAGGCCACACTCCCGGGCAGGCTCCGCCGCTGGCCGGGGTCCTCCCCGGTGGCAGCCTTATGGGTCACCGGCTCCTCGGTGGAGTAGACCACCTTGAGGTGATGGATTCCCTTTTTCCGCAGCTGGGTCCGCATGGCACGGGCCAGAGGGCAGACGGTGGTTTTGGACAGGTCCGTCACCTGAAAGCGGGTGGGGTCCAGCTTGTTTCCCGCCCCCATGCAGCTGATGATGGGTGTTCCCGCCTCCTTGGCCTGGACAGCCAGCTGGACCTTTCCCGCCACCGTATCAATGGCATCCACCACATAGTCGTACTGGGTAAAGTCAAACTGTTCCGCTGTCTCGGGCAGGTAGAAGCATTCCCAGGTCCGGACCTTTATCTCCGGGTTGATGTCCAGGCAGCGGGCTTTCGCCACCTCCACCTTGGACATTCCCAGGGTGGAGTGAAGGGCCAGTATCTGCCGGTTCAGGTTGGTCAGGCTGACCCGGTCCATATCAATCAGGTCCAGGGCTCCCACTCCGCTGCGGGCCAGGGCTTCCACTGCATAGCCTCCGACGCCCCCTACTCCGAACACTGCCACCCGGCTGTTTTGCAAAACATTCATTCCCTCTTCCCCCAAAAGCAGGGCGGAGCGGGAAAACTGGTCAGCTGGTTGTGCCATTTTCAGGTTCCTCGTTTCATAATAATAAAAAACAGCCCAGGTCTTTCAGAGACCTGGGCTGTTTGGCACCCCCTGGGGGAATCGAACCCTCAACTAGCCCTTAGGAGGGGCTTGTTATATCCATTTAACTAAGGAGGCAGAGCCAAACCGGCGCCATCGGGCGACCGGGTCTTTTGGTATTATACCCTACCCCCGGTGGAAATGCAAGCCGGGGGGCTATCCCTGTCCTGTCCCGGCAAAAAATTTCAGGGATATGTTTATTCCCCGGATTTCTGGCAATCCTAAGGGCAGGAAGGAGGGTTGGTTCTCAATGAATATCTACCACAAGATCATCCTGGCCATTCTCATTGTGGGAGGTCTGAACTGGGGCATTTACGGCCTGTTCACCTTCGACTGTGTAGGCTGGTTGTTCGGCGGCAGTACCTCTTTGCTGTCCCGGATCGTGTTTGTACTGGTAGGCGCAGCTGCTGTGCTGGGTATCACCGGCCTGTTTGCCGCCGACCGCACCAAGGGAGAGTGAGGACCCTCCCCTGCAGTCTGCTCCCTTTCGGGGGCAGGCTGCTTTTTTTATCTTCCGAACAGCCTGCCCTTATTTCTGCTCATTACCGACAGCACCAGACCCGCGGACAGATACCCCATCCAGGTGCTGGTCCCCCCCGCAGAGAAGAAAGGCAGGGTCACCCCCACCACCGGAAGGAGCCGCAGGTTCATTCCCACATTCAAGGTGGTCTGGACCAGAAGCATCCCGAACACTCCCATGCAGATTCCCCTTCCGGCCCGGTCCTCCGCCTGACCGGCCACTGCCAAGGCCCCGCCCATGATTCCAAACAGCAGTCCCAGTATCAGGGCGCAGCCAAAAAAGCCCAGGCATTCCCCCAGGTAGGAAAAGATAAAGTCATTCCAGGCGTAAGGGATATAGGTGTGGGAGGAGGAGAAAAGGCCTTCGCCCCAGAGTCGTCCCGCACCAATGGCCATTACTCCTTTGTCCTGCTGGTAGGCGTATGCCTGGTAAGCCGGGTCTTCCGGGTAAAACAGGGCCAGTATCCGGGCCATCTGGTAGCTTTTCAAAAGCCGGTCTCCCCAGAGGGTAAAGGCCACCGCCCCCGCAGTGGAAGCCAGGGCTGCCCCTCCCAGAATGTATTTCCAGGAAAGGCCTGCCCCAAACAGCATAATAAGGCCCGCTCCCACGAACACCAGTGCGGTCCCGTCATCCCCCTGGAAATGGATGAGCGCTACCGGAACCGCCAGATGGGCCAGCAGTCCTGCCAGGACCGCCGGGCGGTTGAGGCGGTTTTCTGCCCACTCCAGGTGAGCGCTGAAGGAAAGAAGGAATCCCACCTTTGCCAGTTCCGAGGGCTGAAAGCTGTAAGGGCCCAGCCGGTACCAGCCGTAGTTGCCGGTCCCACCCACATCGTAGCCGATGGTGAGAGGTCCTAAACTCACATTATGGAGCACCAAAGTAGGAAGCACCAGCGCCCAGAGGCCGAAGGTATAGACCGGCCAGAATCGGATGAGCTGGCGGTAGTCCACTTTGGACACCAGCCAGGCCATTCCAAGACCGGTGAGGGCAGCCACCCCCTGGGTCAGCGCCTTGGAGTAGCCATTCAGCTGATCTGCCCCCAATGACAGCAGCCCCAGCACGCTGATGGCAGAGCAGCTGCCACAAAGGGCAAGGTAAATTCCTGCCCCGTTTTTTAAGCCCGTCTTGATGTTTTTCATGGCTTCTCATCCTCCTTTTCATACAGTATGCCCAGGAATTCTGAAAAACCCGGAGGGATCATCGTCCTTCCGGCAGTTGAAATTTTTTCTGCCTTATACTATAATAGGCATTGGTTATGACTAAAAGAAGGGAGCGGGGTTTATGGCCAGCTATCTTACCACCAGTCGTGAAGAAACGGTGGCATTGGGCCGCCGTCTGGCAGCCATCCTCTCCCCCGGCAGTCTAGTGACCTTTACAGGGGGTCTGGGCGCCGGCAAGACCGCTTTCTGCCAGGGGCTGGCAGAAGGACTGGGCTGCACCGATCCGGTGAGCAGTCCCACCTTTGCCATTGTAAACTATTACCGTGGTCCTCAGCCCATGGCTCACTTTGACCTGTACCGTATCTCCACCGAGCAGGATCTGGCTGCCGCCGGGTTTTATGATTACCTGGATCAGGGCGCCGTTGTGGCTGCGGAGTGGAGCGAAAATCTGGCTGATCTGCTGGCTCTGGAGCACCCCATTCAGGTGGATATCCAACACAAGGACGAAAACAGCCGGCTTATCACCATTACGGGAGGTGCCATATGATTTGTATGGGGGTTGATTCCTCCGGAAAAACTGCAGCTGTAGCCCTTATGCAGGATGAGAAAGTCCTGTATGAGGAATTCATAAATGCAGGGCTGACCCACAGCCAGACCCTTCTGCCCATGATGGCCCGGGCTCTGGACTGCACCGGTCTCTCCCCTGCTCAGATAGATCTTTATGCCGTCAGCGCCGGCCCCGGCAGCTTTACGGGGCTTCGGATCGGTCTGGCCGCCGTGAAAGGAATGGCCCAGCCCTTTTCCACACCCTGCGCCGGAGTCTCCACCCTGGAAGCCCTGGCCTGGAATGTTGCCTGTGAGGGAACTGTGGTATCGGTTCTGGATGCCCGCCGGGGGGAAGTTTACTGGGCTGCCTTTGACGGGCTTACCCACCACAGGCTGACCCCTGATGCCGCCGCTCCGGTGACGGAGTTGGGGAATTTTTTGGGAAACTGCAAAAAACCTGTTTTTTTTGTTGGTGACGGAGCAGATTTGTGTTATAATAGGTACGATAATCTTTCGGATATTATCCATCTGCCCCAGTCTTTATCTCTTCCCAGAGGCTCCGGCCTTTGTCTGGCCGGAATGGAACTGCACCGCCGGGGGGAAAGCGTTCACCCTGCCCTGCTGGTTCCCAATTACCTTCGGCTGAGTCAGGCCGAACGGGAGCGTGCTGCTCGCCTCGGGCAGTAGTTGATTGGAAAGTCGGGCCACGGCCCTTGTTTTTGAAGATTGCATTTTACATAAGTGATAGGAGTGTACTATTATGAGCGAACCCATGATCGTAAGCCATCCTCTTCTTCAGCACAAGATCAGCCTGCTGCGGGATAAGAGCACCGGCACCAAAGAGTTCCGGGACCTGGTAGGCGAGATTGCCACTCTGCTTTGCTACGAAGCAACCCGCGATCTGCCCACCGAGGAGGTTGAGATCGAAACCCCCATCGCCGTTGCAAAGACCAAGGTCCTTGCCGGCCGCAAGCTGGCTCTGGTCCCCATTCTCCGGGCTGGCCTGGGCATGGTGGACGGAATGCTGAGCCTTATCCCCGCTGCCAAGGTTGGTCACATCGGCCTTTACCGGGACGAGACCACTCTGGAGCCTGTGGAATATTACTGCAAGCTGCCCAGCGACATTGCTGAGCGTGAAGTGATCGTTCTTGACCCCATGCTGGCTACCGGCGGCAGCGCCAGCGATGCTGTTGCCCAGATCAAGAAGCATGGTGCCAAGCACATCAAATTCATTGGCCTGATTGCCGCTCCCGAAGGACTGAAGGCTCTTCACGAGGCTCATCCCGATGTGGACATTTATGTGGCACAGCTGGACGACAAGCTGAACGAGAACGGTTACATCGTTCCCGGACTGGGTGATGCCGGAGACCGCATTTTCGGCACCAAGTAATTCTGACATTATTATTTTTCAAGTAAGGATGTGAAGCGTTTGAATAAGAAAACACTGATCCGCAACCTGATTGTCAGTCTGGTATTCAGCGGCATTCTGGGTTATGCGGTGGTGATCTTCCTCCAATACCAGAACTACTTTGATCCCCTGGTGCGGAATATCATCTTGATTTGTATTGCAGCCCTTTTCATTTGCGTTTGGTGGATCTTCCTTGTGGATCTGCGGGAAAGCCTTCGTTCCAAGGGGCGTGAGGAAGACCGTGATCTGGATGACGACGATGACGAATTCGGATATGCCAACCCTGATATGATGGCCTACATGGAGCAGGCCACCATGGAGCTCGACCTCAACGGGGAGGACGAAGATCTGGTCCTTCAGCCCGGTGCCCCCGCAGCTGAGCCGGAAGTATTCCAGCCTGTTGAGGAGGAAGATGCCCCCTTCCAGGAAGAGCCCATTCCTGAACCCGTCTATGAGGAGCCCGCCCCTGTTGAGGCCCCTGCTCCCGTTGTTCCCGAACCCGTTTACCAAGAGCCTGTTCAGGAAGAACCCGTTTACGAGGAACCCGCTTTTGTGGAGCCTGTTCCCGCCTTCAATGCTCCCTCTTTTGAGCCCGAGGAACCTCCTGTGGAAGAGGACCACACCGTGGAAATCTCCATCCCCGAAGAGTTCGAGGTGGAGCAGCCCCAGCAGTCTCAGCCTGAGGAGCCTGTATTCGTACAGCCTCAGCCTGTAGCTCCCGTTGCAGAGGAGCCTGCCCCTGTACAGCCTGCAGCAGAAACCGTTGCTCCTGTTCAGCCCGCTCCCGCCCCTGTGCAGCCGGTACAGCCTGTTCAGGCTGCCCCCGCCGAGCTGCCCAACCCCGAGCCCATCAAACTGGAGCTTCCCGATGTTCCCGAGAAGCCCGATGTAAACACTGTTGATCTTCGTTCCCTCACCCCCGCTTACATTGAGATGCTCAACGAGCGGGAGCGGAAGATCCTGGCCATGCGGATCAGCAAGGAGAAGCGCCGCCGTGCTGATATCCGGGCACAGCAGGAGGCTATCATGCGGACCCAGGAGCTGCAGCTTTACGCTCAGGCTCAGGCCAACCGGAGAATTATGGAAGCCCAGCAGCTCCAGGAAGAGCGCAAGCGGATGGCTGCCGAGCAGATGAGCGAACTGGCCGCCAACGCTGAGGCCGCTATCACCTCCGGTCTTACCCCCAATCCCGAACCCATGACCGCTGAAGAGCGGGAACTCCAGCTTCAGAAGGAAGAAGAGAGCCGGATGGAAGTCATCCGCAGCCGGGAAGCCATCATCCGTCAGGATGCTGCCCGCCGGTCTCAGGCTGATGCCGCCCACCGTCAGGCTCTCCGCACCGCCCAGCAGGAAGCTGCCCGGATGGATCTGGAGCGCCGTGCCCAGGAAGAAGCCCTTCACCAGGAAGCAGACCAGCAGCGTGCCGCTGAGCGTGCTCTTCAGGATGCAGCTCACTTTGCATATCTGGAAGCCGAACGGCTGGCCAAGGAACAGCTGGTTCAGCAGGAAATGGTACGCCGGGCTCAGGAGCGGATCGTTGCTACTACTGCCAAGTCCTCTGCCGGTGGCTCCGTCACCGATGTGGTTCAGCTTCAGATGGATCTGGACCGTGCCAACAAGGCAGAGCGTCAGCGCATCGAGCGTGAGATTGCCCTGCGGAGAAAGCAGGAAGAGGCTGCCCGTCATCTCCAGGAGCTGCAGCAGCGCCGCCGGGATGCAGAAGCCATGCGCCAGCAGGTCCGTCAGCGGAAGATGGCAGAATGGGCCAGCACTACCCAGCAGTTTGCCGCTGTGACCGAGGAAACCCTGGCACAGGCCGCTGCAGAAAAGGTCGCCCGTCTTGCCTCCATCACCGCCGAGCTGGAAGCAACCATCAAGGATACCGGCAAGAAATCCTGATACCTGATTGAAAAATCCCCTTTTCGGAAAACTCCGAAAAGGGGATTTTTTTGACCTATTCAAAATATCAGTCCAGCAAAACAGGCGGCCGGGTATAGGCCTGTCCCATCCTTCCGGGTCTGTGGGCACAGAGGGCCGCCAGGTCCTCTGCCCGGCTGTGAGCCTTTCCCACCAGGAATGCGGCCCGGTTTACAGTTTCCAGCTCTGTCAGGCTGGTACCCGCCGGAAGAGCCGCCTTTTTCAGAAGAGGAAGCGCTTCCCTTCTGCCCGCCAGGATGTGAAGGTAGGGCGGCAGTTCCGGCAGCTGGTCCCCGTATTCCAGGGCACTGTCCAGAACCAGCCTGCGGAGCCTTGCCAGAGGATAGCGCTTGGTTTTCAGTGCAGTAAGAAGGTCCTCCAGGGTTGCCGTCTCCCGGATGCACCGTTCCAGTCTCCGGTCCAGGCCTTCCCCCGTGTGGCGGATGGCTGCCAGCTGCTCGGTGGACATAGCCCGGAGCCGGGACAAAATAGCCGTCTCCGCCCGGGTCTGGTCCAGAAACAAGCCTTCCCGTTCCGCCTCCCGATAAAGTTCCAGCGCATAGGGCGGCACGAAAGGCTCCCAGCTGTCCAATCCCTTTTCCCGGTAAATCTTCCGCAGCCAGCTGGCGCTGGCATAGGGCGGCGAAGGAATATTGCTGTCATGGCCGGTTCCCAGCCGAATCAGGGGCAGCGGTTTCAAGGGGCTGTTCTGTTCCAGAATTGCCCGGCAATACTCTACCCCCAGGATATTATTGGGAGTGTCCAGCAGAAAGGAGAGACGGGGTGCAGTCTGCCTCAGTGCCACGGCCCTGGCCTGGGCAAAGGTGGTGCCTTTTGCCAGTTCCTTTTTCAAAGGTTCTGAAAGGGCTTCACTGTTCAGGAGCCGGGCCAGCTCCATAAATTCCTCTGCTTTTCCCCTTTCCGCCCCAAAGGCAAGGGTATCTGCCCCCAGGGCGGTAAGGACTGCCACCCCCGCTGCAGCAAATTTCTGGGCAGTAGCGCAGGCATAGGGGGCCGGGATGGCTGCCACCAGGTCAGCGCCTCCTTCCAAGGCCGCACGGGCCCGGATATGGGCCGGCAGAAGGGCCAATTCGCCCCGCTGAACCACCTGGGGGCTCATGGCAACCAGCACCTTGGTATCTCCCTGTTCCCGGAGCATTTTTATCTGTTTGGCATGGCCATTATGGAAAGGATGATATTCTGCAATAATCCCCACAAGCCTCATGTTATTTCCCCCAGGCCTTGAAAATCTTTTGGTAACATTATATAATGAAAAAAGTAAAATGAAAAGGTCTGACCAAGACCTTTGAAAGAAAGGAAGAGTTTAATGAAAGTTCTGGTTATCAACTGCGGTTCTTCCAGTCTGAAGTACCAGCTCATCGATATGGAGGGCGAGAAGGTCCTCTGTAAAGGTCTCTGCGAGCGTATCGGCATCGAGGGCAGCATCATCACCCACAAGGTGGGAGGCAACAAATGGGTAGAAACCATCCCCTTCCCCACCCACACTGAGGCTTTTGCCGCTGTGGTAAAGATGATGACCTCCGGCGAGGGCAAGGTCATTGACCATATGAGCGATGTTTCTGCCATCGGCCACCGTGTGGTTCACGGCGGTGAGAAGATCAAGGAGAGCTGCCTGGTTACCGAGGACCTGATCAAGACCATCGAGGAGCTGGCTCCTCTGGCTCCCCTCCACAACCCTGCTGGCGTTCTGGGCCTGCGTGCCGCTCAGGAAGTATTTGGAAAGGATGTCCCCAATGTGGCCGTCTTTGACACTGCTTTCCACAGCACTATGCCCGCCAAGGCTTACATGTATGCTCTGCCCTATGAGTGCTACGAGAAGTACGGCATCCGCCGTTACGGCTTCCACGGCACCAGCCACCGCTATGTAAGCAAGACCGCTGCTCAGTTCCTGGGCAAGGACCCCAGCGAGCTGAAAATTGTCACCTGCCATCTGGGCAACGGTTCCTCCATTGCCGCAGTAGACGGCGGCAAGGTTCTGGATACCTCCATGGGTATGACCCCTCTGGCTGGTCTGATCATGGGTACCCGCTGCGGTGACCTGGACCCCTCTATTCCCGGCTTCCTGATGAACACTGCCGGCATGACCGCCGATGAAGTGGACAGCCTGATGAATAAGAAGTCCGGCTTCCTGGGCGTTTCCGGCATTTCCAGCGACAACCGCGATGTGACCGAGGCTGCCGAAAACGGCAACGAGCGTGCCCACCTGGCCAACGAGATGCTCTCCTACCAGATCAAGAAGTACATCGGCGGCTATGCAGCTGCCATGGGCGGTCTGGACTGCGTTGTATTCTGCGGCGGCATTGGTGAGAACGGCCCTGAGCTCCGTTCCTCTGTCTGCTCCGGTCTGGACTTCCTGGGAATCAAGGTCAACGAAGAGCAGAACAAGATCCGCGGCCTGGACATCAACGACATTACCGGTGAGGACAGCCGGGTCAAGGTTCTGGTCATCTGCACCAACGAGGAGCTGATGATTGCCCGGGATACCCAGGAAATCGTCTCTGCCCTGTAATATAAGCCTATCCTTCTCCCCGGCCCCTTTGCCGGGGAGAATTTCTTTTTAAAACAACAAAGGCCGTCCCTTTTGGGGCGGCCTTCTTCGTTACTCCCAGATCAATGGATGATTGCTCTCAATACCCGGTCCAGGTCTTTTTCGTCCTCGCAGATAACATTGACAGGATGGCTGTAATCCAGGCTCATCATGCCCAGAATGCTCTTTGCATCAGCAATGCTACCCTTCATATCATGAATGCCAATATCGTTGAGGCTCTTCGATGCGGCAGTCACGATCTCTTTGACTTCCTGAAAATTGGAAATTTTAACCTGTTTTACCATATCGTCTTCCTCCTTATCTTTCTAAATAGGAATTTGCTGAGAGGCCGGCGGTCTCTTGCGGAGACTCCTTACTCCGATCCTCTATTGTGCATTATAGCACAAATTTACCACTTTTCAATGTGCAACTTGCACAATTGCCTAATTTTCTGTACCCTGAACAAAAAGCATTCCCAGCCGGCCTTTCCTTTTGTTCACTATTACAGATAGTTAATTATCTCTTAATATTTTTTAATTATTATAAAGAACAGCCCGATTTTATTTATTATATTATGCTTTTTCTTGCTTTAATTTTGTTTTCTGCATTTCGGAAAGTTCCTGTTTTTAATTATTTCAGTCAAATTTGTTGAAGAATCATCAATTTTCTTTTTTTGAAAAATTTTTCTTGCAATCATCTGAAAAAGCCGTTATCATGTTCTTGAGTGTTTTTTACGCTTTACTATTTTTTATAAAGAAAGGTTTGTGATTTTTTGGATTCCCCTGGCCCTAGTATATACCTGGCACTTCTTGGTTTGTTGATTGGCTCTGCCTTCTTCTCTGCTTCCGAGACCGCTATCAGTTCCATCAACCGTATCCGGATGAAAACCCGGGCGGACGACGGCGACCGGCGGGCGGCAATGGTTCTTCGCCATGCAGATGACTATGACCGCACCCTTTCCACTGTTCTGGTGGGCAACAATGTGGTCAATCTGAGTATGTCCAGCTTGGCTACCGTTCTATTCACCCAGCTGTTGGGCGCCGGCATCGGTCCCACTGTGGCTACTGCCGTTATGACGGTCCTGGTCCTTATCTTTGGAGAGATTCTTCCCAAAAGCTACGCAAAGGGACACGCTGAGCAGGTGGCAATGAGCTTTATTCCTCTGCTGAGTTTTATCAAGGTCATTCTCACCCCTGTTGTTGTCTTCTTTACCAGTCTCCAGAAGCTGGTTTCCCGACACGGGAAGGAAAAGGGCGAGGATGTCCCCACCGTTACGGAAGACGAGCTGAAAACCTTCATTGATACGGTGGAGGAGGAAGGTGTGCTGGATGCCCAGGAGAGCGATATCATCCAGAGCGTCATTGACCTGGACGAAACCACCGTGCAGGAGATTCTGGTGCCCCGGGTAGATATGGTAGCCCTGAGCATGGATGCCAGCCAGGAGGAGATCCTCAAGCTGCTGGAAGATTGCAGCTTTACCCGGATTCCCCTGTATGAAGATACCATCGACCACTGTGTAGGTATGCTCCATGTGCGGGATGTGTTCCGGTGCCTGGCCCAGGGACGGCCCATTGTGCTGGAGGAGCTGAAACGGGAACTTCTTTTTGTATACCGCACCAAACGGCTCAGTGACCTGCTGGCCGAGTTCCGGCGGACCCAGCACCATATTGCAGTGGTGGCCGACGATTACGGCGGGACCCTGGGTCTGGTGACCCTGGAGGATGTGCTGGAAGAACTGGTGGGCGAGATTTTCGACGAGACCGAGACTGCTCAGCCCAGCCCGGTCCAGCAGCTCTCCGACGACCTGTACCGGGTGGAAGGGGATGCCAACATCGACGATATGTTTGAGGCCATCGGCTACAAGCCGCCCAAGGATGCGGAGGAAGGCGACTATACCAGCGCCGCAGGATGGGCCCTCAGCTGCCTGGGACATATCCCCGTCCAGGGTGAAACTTTCCAGTTTGACACTTTGGAAGGCACCGTAGGCGAGATGGACAGCCAGCGTATTGCAAGCCTGGTCATTCGCAAGCTGTAATAGTTCATAAATAACAAAAGGCAGAGCAAGCCGATATGCTTGCTCTGCCTTTTGTGTTTGTTTCAGGATGGGCTGTTACTGCTCCTGTTTTACATCCTTCATGGTCAGGGAGATACGCTTCTTTTTCAGGTCCAGGTCCAGTACCTTTACCTTCACCTTATCCCCCACCTTCAGCACCTCACGGGGGTGCTTGATGAACTTATTGGAAATCTGGCTGATGTGGACCAGGCCATCCTGATGGACCCCAATATCCACAAAAGCACCGAAGTCAATCACATTCCGGACAGTTCCCACCAGTTCCATACCGGGGGTCAGGTCCTCCATGCTCAGCACATCACTGCGGAGGATGGGCTGGGGCAGGCTGTCCCGCATATCCCGGCCCGGCTTCTGGAGCTCGGCCATAATATCTTCCAGGGTGGGACGGCCTGCCCCGGTCTTTTGGGTCAGGGTATCCCAGCCCAGAGACTGAGCTGCCTTGGGCAGCTGTGCCATCTCCTGGGTGCCGATTTGCTCTGCCTTATACCCGCAGAGGACCAGCAGGGTTTTGGCGGCCTCGTAGCTTTCAGGGTGAACTGCGGTCTCATCCAGCTTAGCTTTGGCTCCGGGAATACGGAGGAATCCGGCGCACTGCTGGTAGGCCTTGGGGCCCAGGCCCTTTACCTTTTTCAGCTGAGTACGGCTGGTAAAGGGACCGTTCTCCTCCCGCATGGTCACAATGTTTTTGGCAATGGTGTTGGTGATACCCGCCACCCGGGCCAGGAGGGGTGCGCTGGCGGTGTTCAGGTCCACGCCTACACTGTTTACACAGTCCTCCACCACCCCGTCCAGGGTTTCGTTCAGCCGCTTCTGGGGCATATCGTGCTGGTACTGGCCCACGCCCACTGCCTTGGGGTCGATTTTCACCAGCTCGGCCAGGGGGTCCTGGAGCCGCCGGGCAATGGAAACGGCACTTCTCAGGTTTACATCAAACTGAGGGAATTCCTCTGCGGCCAGCTTGCTGGCAGAATAGACCGAGGCGCCGGCCTCGCTGACCACCATATATTGGACGCCGCCTCCCAGCTCCCGAATCACATCGGCTGCAAAGATTTCGGTCTCCTTGCTGGCGGTGCCGTTGCCGATGGCAATGATCTGCACCCCGTATTTCTGAATCAATCCCTTGATGATGGACTTGGCCTGCTCCACCTTCTTAAACTGAGGGATGGGATAGACCACCGCAGTGTCCAACACCTTGCCGGTGGGGTCCACCACTGCCACCTTACAGCCCATCCGGTAGCCGGGGTCCAGACCCAAGGCCACCTTTCCCTTGATGGGGGGCTGGAGAAGAAGCTGACGGAGGTTTTCGCCAAAGACCTGGATAGCGCCTTCCTCGGCCTGGGCGGTCAGCTGGCCCCGAATCTCGGTTTCCAGGCTGGGATGAATCAGCCGCTTGTAGCTGTCCTCCACCGCCATCCGGACCTGAAGGGCACAGGCTCCGCCGCTCACCGCTTTCACGAACATTTTGGAAAGTTGGGTCACTGCCCGCTCCAGGTCCACTTCCACCCAGACCTTGAGGAAGCCTTCCCGCTCTCCCCGGTCCAGAGCCAGCACCCGGTGGCCTGCTGCCTTCCGCACCGGCTCGGTATACTCGTAATACTGGGAATAGACACTGTCCTCCTCCTTGGCGGCCTTGCTGCAAAGGGTTCCCTGATTCTGGTAGTAGGTACGCAGCTGGGCCCGGGCCTTGGGGTCGTCGCTGACCAGTTCCGCAATAATATCCCGGGCTCCGGCCAGGGCTTCCTCCACATCCTTCACTTCCTCAGTCAGGAATGCCTGGGCCTCCTTTTCCGGGTCGGTGTTATGGTCCTGGGCAAGAATCAGCTGGGCCAGAGGTTCCAGGCCCTTGGCTTTGGCCACGCTGGCCCGGGTTTTCCGCTTGGGTTTGTAGGGGCGGTAGATGTCCTCCACCACGGCCAGGGTGGCTGCTTCCTCCAGAGCCTTCTGGATTTCGGGGGTCATGGCGCCCAGAGTCTCAATGGCCCCGGCCACCTCCTCCTTCCGCTTGTCCAGATTCCGCAGGTATTCCAGCCGTTCGCCCAGCTGCCGGAGCACCTGGTCATCCATACTGTTGGTGGCTTCCTTCCGGTAACGGGCAATGAAAGGGATGGTGTTTCCCTGGTCAATGAGCTCAATGGCTCCTGCCACATACTTTTCCTGAATTCCCAGTTCCTGGGCGATCTGCTTTGCGTGATCCATCTGTTTCTCCTTTGATAAATGTTGACAAAGAGTTTGAAAAGGGGTTAGAATACCTCTGTCCCGGTTCCAGTTTACCCGATTCACAGTCCCGTTTATGGGATTTATTTTCCGGTATTCTGAATTCAGAACAGAAAGGAAGGGACCCTTATGTCTTTGTTTGGTTTGAATGCCCTGTTGGGCCGAATGAAATATATTACCCGGTGGAGCCTTATGCACTCCAGCCGGGAGGAATCCCTCAGCGAGCACACGGCGGACACTGCCATCCTGGCCCACACTCTGGGCCTGATCGCCCAGGAAATCACCGGCACTCCGGTACGCTGCCAGGTGCTGGCCACTGCCGCCCTCTACCATGATGCTCCCGAGATTCTTACAGGGGATTTGCCCACCCCCGTCAAATACAAGTCTCCCCGGCTCAAGGCCGCTTACCAGGCCCTGGAGGAGGAGAGCATCCAGAACATGGCAGCCATGACACCGCCTCAGTTGACCGAATCCCTGCTGCCCTATCTGGACGGGAGCATCCTCACTGAGCAGGAGCGGGTGCTTCTCAAGGCTGCTGACCGACTTTCTGCCCTTATCAAGTGCCTGGAGGAATGTCAGTCGGGAAACCGGGAATTTGAAGCCGCCCGGAAGCAGCAGTTCCAGGCTTTGCTGGATATGCACTGTCCCGAGGTGGAATATTTTATGGAGCACATGCTCCCCTGCTACACCCTGAATCTGGACGAGCTGACCCGGACCACCGGCTGACCTGGTCAGGAAAAGCGCCTTCCTTTTGGAAAGGCGCTTTTTTATTTTATTCCGGCAGCTTTTCCTGGGCCTGGTAGACCAAGTCGATAAGCCGGTCCAGGTCGGTGAAATGCTCCAGGGTGACACAGGCCCGGCGAAGGGCAGCAGCACCCCGCAGCCCCTTCATGTAATACATGGCCTGGCTCCGGGCCTGGGGCATGGCTGCCCACTCCCCTTTTTCCTCACAGGTCTGGTAAACCTGAGTCCGAAGGGCTTCCATCCGCTGACGAAGGGTAGGTGCCGCCGGGGCAGGCTTTCCCTCCATGGTGGCTTTGATTTCCCCGAACAGCCAGGGATTGCCCAGAGCGCCACGGCCCACCGCCACCGTATCACAGCCGGTGCGCTCCATCATTTCCATGGCATCCTGTGCGGTCTGGATGTCCCCATTTCCCACCACCGGGATGGAAACGGCTTCTTTCACCTTCCGGATGATTTCATAGTCGATGCCGGGAATATACATCTGGCTCCGGGTCCGGGCATGAACCATCACCGCAGCAGCGCCCGCAGCTTCCACCTGCCGGGCTACCTCCACGGCGGTAATGTTCTCCTCGTCCCAGCCGGCCCGCATTTTTACGGTGACCGGACGGTCCCCCGCCGCTTTTACCACCGCAGCGGTGATTTCACCACAGAGGGCCGGGTCCAGCATAAGCCTGCTTCCCGCTCCGCTGCCGGTGATTTTAGGGGCGGGACATCCCATATTGATGTCATAAAAATCGAACTTCTGTTCCCTGATCATCTCGGCTGCCTGGGCCATGACCTGAGGCTCCGAGCCGAACAGCTGGACCCCGTAAATTCCGTGAGGGTCCCGGTCCCGAATCAGCTCCATGCTTTTCCGGTCCCCGAAGGTAATGGCCTTGGCACTGACCATCTCACTGATGGTATAGGCGGCCCCATGGTCCACCATGAGCCGGCGGCAGGGGGCATCGCTGAATCCTGCCATAGGGGCAAAGGCAGCTCCCACCGGAAGCTGCAGCGCTCCAATCTTCATCTACTTTTTCTCCTTTATTATTTTGCGGTTTTCTCAGGCACCTTGGCATAGTCCAGCCACCGTCCGGACAGATACCGCCATCCGAAGAAGCCGAGCCGGCAGGCCCAGTCCGCTACCATGGCGATCCAGACACCGATGGCTCCCATCTGGAATCCGATTCCCAACACATAGCTGAATCCCAGCCGCCAGATAAACATACTGCCAATGGAGACCCACATGGTAAACTTCACATCATTGGCTGCCCGCAGGGCATTGGGGAGCACAAAGGCCGGAGGCCACATGAGGATGGAAAATGCCTCGTGAATCCAAACCAGGATAAAGGCCAGGTCCGCTGTTTCCTGGCTGACCGAATAGAGCCCGATCAGAGGGTTGAGGAATATGAGGATAAGCACAATGGATGCGCCCTGCAGCAGAACATCCAGGCCGATCAGTTTATTGGTATAGTATTTGGCCTGGCCGTATTCCCCGGCGCCGATGCACTGTCCAATGACGGTGATGATGCCCAGGCCAAAAGCCTGACCAATGATACAGCCCATTCCGTCCAGGTTGTTGGCAATGGCGTTGGCGGAAATCTGAACCGTTCCGAACACCGAGATAATGCTGACCACCAGCACCCGGCCCAGCTGGAAGATGCTGTTTTCCGCAGCGGAAGGGATTCCGATGTTGAGAATGGACCGGGACATTCCCTTGTCAAACCGGAAGATTTGGGCGAGCTCCACCCGGACCGTTCCCTCCCGTTCAGCCGCCAGCCAGAGCATGACCACAGCGGCAATGGCATAGCTGATGAGGCTGGGGATTGCTACGCCCTCGATTCCCATGCCCAGCACAAAAATGCAGAAAGCATTGCCCCCGATGTTGATGATGTTCATGACAGCGCTGACCTGCATGCTGATTTTGCTGTTTCCCACACTTCGGAAGATGGCGGCCCCTGCATTGTAAAGGGCCATGAATGGATAACTGCAGGCCAGAATCCGGAAATAAAGGAGGGCTGCCGCCATGACATCCTCCTCAATGCTGCCGAAAAAGAGCCGGAGCATGGGCTTTGCCAGGAGCAGGCAGATCGCCATCAGTCCAATGCCGAACACACCAGCCAGCAAAACCAGTTGGTTGACGCTTTTGTGAGCCTGATTTTCCAACCGAGCCCCCAGATACTGGCTGGTAACTACGGCGCCGCCGGTGGCCAGGGCCGCCAGCAGGGTGATGACCAGCTGGTTGATCATGTCCACCAGTGAGACCCCGGAAACGGCTGCCTCCCCGGCGTAGGAGACCATCATGGTATCTGCCATGCCTACCAGCCGTGCCAGAAATTGTTCAATCACCAGGGGAATCATCAGTGCCATCAGATCCTGACGGCTGAACATGGTCCCCTTTACGGTTTCAACTTTCACTCTCGTTCCTTCTTTGCCGTTACAGGCAGTTCTTATTTTCAGCCAAGAACGCCTCTCCTTCGCGTTTAACCCACTCGAAGCCAATTATACCATTCCAAAATTTGAAAAACAATACTCCCCCCTCTTTTGATTTCCCATCAAAAGTGGTATACTAATTTAGTATGTCATTGAAGAGAGGAAGTGTTTTATGAAGCTGCTGGTTTTGGACGGCAACAGTATCGTCAACCGTGCCTACTACGGCATCAAGCTGCTGACCACCAAGGACGGAATCTACACCAACGGAATCTTTGGATTTCTCAATATACTGAATACCCTGCTGCGGGACTACCAGCCCGACGAGGTAGCCATTGCCTTTGATGTAAAGCAGCCCACCTTCCGCCATAAAATGTATGACGGCTACAAAGCCACCCGGCACGGGATGCCCCAGGAACTGGCCCAGCAGATGCCCATTCTGAAAGAACTTTTGGAGGACCTGGGCTTTGTGCTGGTGGAATGCCCCGGCTGGGAAGCCGATGATATTCTGGGCACCCTGGCTGCCGCCTGCGCCGCCCGGAAGGATGACTGCCTTCTCTCCACCGGAGACCGGGACAGCCTCCAGCTGGTAAGCGACACCACCACTGTTCTGCTGGCCAGCACCCGGATGGGAAAGAGTGAGACGGTGGTCATGGATGTGGATGCCGTTCAGGAAAAATACGGCCTGTCCCCCAAACAGCTCATTGATGTAAAAAGCCTCATGGGAGACACCAGCGACAATATTCCCGGTGTGGCCGGAATCGGAGAAAAGACTGCCCTCTCCCTTATCCAGAAGTTCGGCAGTCTGGACGGAGTATATGCCCATCTGGAGGATTCCTTTATCAAGCCCGGCCAGCGGGCCAAGCTGACTGCCGGGGAGGAAAGTGCCCGGCTCAGCTATACTTTGGGAACCATCGCCACCGATGCTCCCATTCCCACCCAGGAGGGCAGTTATCTCCGCCGACCCGGCAACCCTGCCGCAGCCGCCCAGCTGCTGGCCCGGCTGGAAATGCACACCATGGTCACCCGGTGGGGTCTGGACCAGGAGGCTGCTTCCCTGCCCCAGGACCAGGAGGAAGAACTGCCCCATGTGTCCTGCTGCACCCTGAATTCTTTCCAGGGGGAGTGGTGCCTGGCCCGGCAGGATGACCGGTGGTTTGCCGTCCAGGGTCAGACCCTGGTGGCACTGGGCCGGGATTGTCTCCCTGCTCTCCTGGACAGTTCCTGCAAGCTGCGGGTGTTTGATTCCAAGCCACTTTACCGGATGGCTTTGGAGGCCGGCGGCATTGGCGAGAGCATTATCTTTGACGGAAAGCTGGCCGCCTACCTGCTCAACCCCAGCGCCGCCGGGTATCAGCCCGACCAGCTGGCCGCGGAGTACGGGGTCAAGGCCCGGTTTGTCTCGGAGGAATACCCTCTGGCCGGGTGCCTGGAAGAACTTTTGGATGTGCTGGATTCCAAGCTGAAGGAATGCGGCATGGAGGAACTTCTCCACACCATCGAACTTCCCCTGGCCCGGGTCCTGGCCGATATGGAGCGGCTGGGCTTCCTGGTGGATGCCCAGGGCATCCGGGATTTCGGGAAGGTGCTGGAAGGAGAGATTCAGGCCAGCCTGGACCGAATCTACCAGGCTGTGGGATATTCCTTCAATGTGAACAGTCCCATTCATCTGGGCAAGGCCCTGTTTGAAGATTTGGGGCTGCCGCCCCGGAAAAAGACCAAGCGGGGGTACAGCACCGATGCCGAGACCTTGGAAAGCCTCCTCCCCTACAGTCAGGTGGTGGAGGACATTCTCCATTACCGGGCCTGCGCCAAACTGAACAGCACCTATGTGGAGGGGCTGTTGAAGCAGATCGAGCCGGACGGACGGGTCCACAGTGAATTCATCCAGACCGAGACCCGCACCGGCCGTATCAGCAGCATCGAACCCAACCTGCAGAACATCCCCATCCGGACTCCCCTGGGCAGTCAGATGCGGGGATTCTTCCTGGCCCGGGAAGGCTGTCTCCTGGCCGATGCAGACTACAGCCAGATCGAGCTTCGCATTCTGGCCCATGTAAGCGGGGACGAGAGCATGCGGCAGGCCTTTTTGTCCGGAGCGGACATTCACCGGAGCACCGCCGCCAAGATTTACCATATTCCTCCCGAGGAGGTCACTCCTGACCTCCGTTCGGGGGCCAAGGCCATCAACTTCGGAATCATGTACGGAAAAGGCGCATTCAGCCTGTCCAAGGACCTGAATGTTTCGGTGAAGGAAGCGGATGCCTTCTTGAAGGAGTATCTGGCCACCTTCCCCCGGATCGATGCCTATATGAACGAGACCATCCAGCAGGGCCGGGAGCAGGGATATGTTTCCACCCTGTTCGGCCGGAGACGGTATCTTCCCGAACTGACCAGCAAGAACTTCCAGGTCCGTTCCAGCGGGGAGCGGATGGCCCGGAACACCCCCATCCAGGGAACCGCCGCCGACATTATCAAGCTGGCCATGGTCCGGGTCTGGGAGCGGCTGCGCCGGGAAAAGCTGGAAGCACGGCTTATCCTTCAGGTCCACGACGAACTGATCGTGGAAGCCCCCGAAGCTGAGGTGGAACAGGTTGCCCGAATCCTCCAGGAGGAAATGCAGGGAGCGGTGGAGTTCTCTGTTCCCCTGACCGTGGATGTCCATACCGGGAAAACCTGGAAGGAGGCCCACTGATGGAGGTCTGTCCCCTGCTTCCTGCCCAGTGCAACCAGGCCGCCCAGGTAACTGCCACCGCCACCGAAGGCTGGAGCAGTGCCGCTTTGGAGGAGACCCTTGCCCACGGGACTGGCCAGGTATTCGGGCTGTGGGAGGATGAAGCTCTTCTGGGTGTAGCCGTCTTTCAGCTGGTGCTGGAGGAAGCCAGCCTGGAAGGGATAACCCTCCTGCCTGACTGCCGGGGCAAAGGGCTTGGGAAGCTGTTCCTGGCCCGCTGCCTGGAGCAGCTCAAGTCAGGCGGTGCCGAAACCTGCTTTCTGGAAGTCCGTTCCCAGAATCAGCCTGCCATTGCCCTGTACGAGGGAATGGGCTTTCTGAAAATGGGAATGCGGAAAAACTTCTACCGCAATCCCCCTGACCACGCCCTGACCTATCGGCTGGACTTTTGAATATTTCTGCCGGAGTTTCCGGTGAAAGAGGAGAATCTTTCATGTACATATTAGGAATCGAATCCACCTGCGACGAGACCGCCGCAGCGGTGGTGGAGGATGGCCGCCGGGTGGTAAGCAATGTGATTGCCACCAGCGTGGAGGAACAAGCCCTTTACGGGGGCGTTGTTCCCGAAATTGCCAGCCGCCGCCACATTGAATCCATCAGTGCCGTGGTGGACCAGGCCCTGGAAAAGGCAGGACTGACCGCCTCCCAGCTGGATGGTATTGCCGTCAGCTTTGCCCCCGGCCTCATTGGGGCGGTGCTGGTGGGCGTGAATTACGCCAAGGGCCTGAGCTTGGCCACCGGGGTTCCCCTGGTACCGGTCCATCATCTCCGGGGACATATTGCCGCCAATTATCTCACCTGTCCCGACCTGGAGCCGCCCTTTCTCTGTCTGGTAGCCAGCGGCGGGCACAGCCACATTGTCCAGGTGGAGAGCTACACCCGGTACAAGATCCTGGGCCGGACGGTGGATGATGCCGCCGGGGAAGCCTTTGACAAGGTAGCCCGGACCCTGGGGCTTCCCTATCCCGGAGGGCCCAGCGTAAGCCAGGCTGCCAAAACCGGCAACCCCAAGGCCTACAAGCTGCCCGTTCCCCATGTGGAGGGGCCTTACAATGTAAGTTTCAGCGGTCTGAAAACCGCTGTTCTCAACGAAGTGAACCAGGCCAACATGAAGGGCCAGCCGGTGAATGTTCCGGACATGGCCGCCAGCTTCCAGGAGCGGATCGCCCAGATCCTGGCCCAGAAGCTGCTGGATGCTGCCCGGGACACCGAAGCGAAAACCATCTGCCTTGCCGGAGGAGTGGCCGCCAACGGGCGGCTTCGCCAGCTGGTCAACGACGGAGCCCAGAAGCTGGGAGCAAAGGTGCATCTGCCCCAGCTGCGGTACTGCGGCGACAACGGTGCCATGATTGCCGCCCAGGGATATTATGAATTGCAGGCCGGGCATACTGCCGGGTTGGACCTGAACGGTCTGCCCACCCTGCCCATAGATTATCAAGACTAACAGAGGAAAAAAGAGGGAAAAAGGAAATGGAATTCAGCAAGCGTTTGGATTTGTTCGGGGAGGAAATCTTCTCCAGCCTTAACGACAAGAAAGTGGAACTGGAACGGCAGGGCCGTACACTCTACAACCTGTCGGTGGGAACCCCTGATTTTCAGGCTGCTCCCCACATCAAGCAGGCTCTCATTGATGCCGCCGCCGACCAGGACAACTGGAAGTACAGTCTGCGGGATATTCCCGAAATGCAGCAGGCTGTGGTGGACTACTATGCCCGCCGGTACGGGGTCAAGGACCTGACCCGGGAAATGGTCATGAGCTGCAACGGCAGCCAGGAAGGAATGGGTCACATTTTCATGGCCCTGTGCAATCCCGGCGACCTGGTGCTTCTCCCCGACCCCGGCTATCCGGTTTTCACCGCCGGCACCCTTCTGGGGGAAGCCACTCCCTGGTACTACCCCCTCAAGGCAGAGCATGATTTTCTTCCCTGCGTAAAGGAGATTCCCGCTGACATTGCCCAAAAGGCCAAGGCCATGGTGGTCAGCCTTCCCGCCAACCCGGTGGGCAGCGTGGGCACTCCCCAGGTCTACAACGAAATCATTGCCTGGGCCAAGGAGAACGATGTTCTGATCATTCATGACAATGCCTACAGTGACATTATTTTTGACGGCGTTGTGGGAGGCAGCTTCCTGAGCTATCCCGGCGCCCGGGAGGTGGGTGTTGAATTTTTCAGCCTGTCCAAGAGCTTCAATGTGACCGGTGCCCGGATCAGTTTCCTGGTGGGCCGTCCCGATGTGGTGGCTGCCGTCCACAAGCTCCGCAGCCAGATCGACTTTGGTATGTTCCTCTGCCTGCAGAAGGTAGCCATTGCCGCCCTCACCGGCCCCACTGACATGGTGAAGACCCAGTGCCAGGAGTATCAGGCCCGCCGGGATGCCCTGTGCGGCGGTCTGCGGAGCCTGGGCTGGAATGTACCGGACAGCAAGGGCAGCATGTTCGTCTGGGCCAAGATTCCCGAGGGGTATCCTTCCAGCATGGAGTTCTGCCTGGAACTTATGGACCGGACCGGGGTCATCTGCACTCCCGGCAACAGCTTTGGTCCTCACGGGGAGGGGTATGTCCGTTTTGCCCTGGTCCTGCCCGTGGAGAAGATTCAGGCCGCAGTCAGCGCCATTGGAAACAGCGGCCTTCTGGGTTGATTTTTCTATAAATTTTGATTCAGAGGTTGTCTGTTTATGTCCCAGTCTAATACTCAGCCACGGTTTACCAACCGGGCCCTGTTTGCATTGATTCTGCCCCTGATTCTGGAGCAGACCTTTGCCGTCACCATCGGTATGGCAGATACCCTGATGGTTTCCAGCGTAGGGGAAGCGGCTGTTTCCGGCGTTTCCCTGGTGGACACCATCAACACTCTTTTCATCCAGATTCTCTCCGCTCTTTCTGCCGGCGGTGCCGTGGTCACCAGCCAGTATCTGGGCCGGAAAGATTATTCCAGCGCCCAGAAAAGCGGCGGACAGCTCTTTATGGTATCGGGGCTGTTTTCCCTCTTTCTCTCCGTTCCCATTATCCTGCTGAAAACCCAGATCCTTACGGGAATTTACGGCAGCATTGAGCCGGATGTAATGGCTGCTGCCGACACCTACTTTTTCCTCAGTGCTCTCAGCTATCCCTTTATTGCCCTGTTTTACAGCGGCACTGCCCTTTTCCGCAGCCAGGGCAACAGCAAGGTGAGCATGATCATCAGCCTGGTCATGAATGTCACCAATATCGGAGGAAACGCCATCCTTATCTACGGTTTCGGCATGGGAGTCAAGGGTGCTGCCATTGCATCCCTGGTCAGCCGGATGGCCGCCGCCTTCGCGGTGATATTCCTTCATCAGGGTCATCATAATCCTCTGCGCCTGGACCGGTTGTCCCTTCTGGTTCCCAACCGGGAAATGTACAGCCGAATCTTGAAGGTAGGCATCCCCACCGGAACCGAAAACGGAATGTTCCAGTTCGGCAAGCTGGCAGTAAGCCATCTTACCGCCTCCTTGGGCACTGCGGCCATTGCAGCCAATGCCGTGGCCAACAGCACCTCCAGTTTTCTGAACATTCCCGGCAACGCCATGGGCCTGGCCATGATCACCGTTTTGGGTCAGACTTTGGGGGCCGGGGACAAGGAGGAAGCCAAGCGGTACGCCCGGAAGCTGATGATTTTTGCCTATGCCGGAAACGCCATTATGAACCTGGCCATGCTTCTGGTAGGGCGGCAGTACATTATTCCCCTTTTCAATCTCAGCGACGAGGCCATTGCCCTGTGCAGTCAGGTGGTCTTGCACTTCAACATTATTTCTATCCTCTGCTGGCCTCTCAGCTTTACCCTTCCCAACGGACTTCGGGCCGGAGGGGACAGCAAGTACACCATGAAGGTGGGAATCCTCTCCATGTGGCTCTGCCGGGTAGGTGCCAGCTATCTTTTGGGCGGCTACCTGGGCTTTGGTCTCCTGGGCATCTGGTGGGGCATGTTCCTGGATTGGTTTTTCCGGAGCAGTTTCTTCCTTACCCGCTTTTTCTCGGGAAAATGGTGCGAGCACAAGGTCATTTGATTTTTCGCAAAAAAAACAGCAGACACAAATTGTGTCTGCTGTTTTTATTTTATATCAGTGTTTAGGCGCGTTGTCCCCTGTCTGTTCCCGAAGACTGGCCAACTGCTCCTCTGCAGCATGAGCCCGCTTTTCCCAGGCTTTGGCCCATTTCCGGGCCTGTTCCATCTGCCGCAGGGTCCGCTGTTCCTCCCGCAGCTGTCCCAGCTGAAACCGCATTTTTTCGTTTTCCCTCCGGAGCTGGCCCACGACCTGCTCCGACTGTTTCAAGGCATTCTGCAGTCCCTCTTCCCGCACGGTAGACTCATAAAAAGCATTGTGCACCAGAGGACGATACTTCAGCTCATCTTCCCAGCGCACCTGATGATATTCCACCGATACAGGAACACCATCCTGGTATTGGATGCACCTGTAGGCATCCCCGGCGTGAAGTTCTTCTCCCGAGATCAGATAATTTACCGAGTCAGGACGGGCAATGCAGTCCTGCCAGATATAGAGGGCTTCCCCGCCCGGGACAGGCTTTGCGGCAGCTTTTTGCCACCGGTACGCAGTATTCCGGCCTGCATGGGCCATCATGACCACCAAAGGCTGCTCCCCTTCGGTCCCCTCCAGGTGGCAGACCTGCAGGGGCTGACAGGGCAAGCCGTCCGTATTCACCTGAGTATTCTGGGTCTCCCAGGGCTGGATATTTTCCTGATCGTTCACTAAGGACTCCTCCTTCAAAGGACGCTGCGGCTCACTGTTTATGAAATGTCGCTCTTTATTATTACTGCCTTAGTATAACACAAAGAGGGCGCAACATTCAATCATTCAGATTTTTCTTCCAGAACATCCTGTGCTGCCGCCAGAGCCTTTACCAGAAAACCAGGGAGGGGCGCTCCCAGAGCATTGGCATTTTCCAGAATGCTTCCCAACTCAGTAAGGATATACCAGCCAAGGGTCATGGGCAGAAGCATTCCTGCATATTCCACACTACCCTCCAGAATGGGCAGGTTATTCAGGGTATTTCCCAGCACCCCGTCTGCCACAGCAGCCACGGCCACCACCACGATCATTCCGGCTTTGTGCCACAGTCCTGCCCGGGCCTGGGCGCTGGACCACTTTCCCTCTTTGCAGGCAGCAGCACTGCCGCTGAGATAGTCAGCGCCCATGCAGATGACCCATGCTGCCACCAGCCAGCCTAGCCAGCCAAAGGCTTCCGAGAAGGCCCACACTGCCCCCACGGTCAGCACCTTGATCCACAAAAAAATATTGTTGTTCTCCACTTTTTCCTCCTTACTCCAGGGCGGTTCCGGCAGCGGACAGCTTGTCCAGAAGCTGTTCCATGCGGGCAGCCATGGACTTCTGGGCGGTCAGGACCTGTGCCATTCCCTCTTCCAGTTCCGACAGCTTTTCCATTACAGGAGACAGGTCTGCCGACACAGAACCCTGATAATCTGCACAGCCAAGGGACAGTTCCCGGGCCTTGGCTGCCACGGCATCCCTGACTTCTTCGCTCATGGGCCCTGCCACCAGATAGTCTCCCTCGTCCCGCACGGCTGCTCCCAGCCGGCCGGCGTATTCCGTCACGGTTTTCCGGTCCCCGGTACTTACCGGGCCGATTTTCAGGGTATCGCTGGTATAGGTCATATGGGTCTCCTCCTTTTTTCTCTCTACCGGCCCTTCCCCGGGGCCGTAAGTATAAACTGTATTCCAGGCTGTGGAAAAATCCCCGTCCAGCCAGACTAAGGGATTGCGGCGAACACCTCCCAGAATCACCTCAAAATGCAGGTGAGCACCGCTGCTTTTCCCGGTGTTCCCGGT
>CALXBE010000010.1 GCA_944386495.1 uncultured Gemmiger sp.
TGTGGCCCGGTAGTTCAGTTGGTTAGAACGCTAGCCTGTCACGCTAGAGGTCGTCAGTTCGAGCCTGATTCGGGTCGCCATATGCCTCTGTAGCTCAGTCGGTAGAGCAGGGGACTGAAAATCCCCGTGTCATTGGTTCGATTCCGATCGGAGGCACCATTTTGCGGCTTTAGCTCATCTGGTAGAGCGCCACCTTGCCAAGGTGGAGGTAGCGAGTTCGAGCCTCGTAAGCCGCTCCAAACAAAAAACCGGCTCTTCTAACCAGCCGGTTTTTTCATAAGGTGCTGTGGCCAAGTGGTAAGGCAAAGGTCTGCAAAACCTTCATTCATCGGTTCAAATCCGATCAGCACCTCCAAGAAGCCAGGACATTTCGGCGTCCTGGCTTTTTTATGTTTTATGCCCCCTTTGCCTGTTTTCCTGCATATAGTGTTTCAGTGGGGGTATGCTGTATGCTGCGAAAAGAATTTTGCCGGCCCAGGCCCAGAAGGCGGCTTTCTGCAATCATGGCCGTGCTTATATTTTTGGCGGGGCTTCTTACCTATGGCATCAATGTAAATATACGCCCGGCGCTTTTGTCGGTTATGGAATATCAGTGCCACTCACTCTCTGTAAAGGCTGTCCAGAATACAGTTCTGGAGCTGTTAGAAGAGGAACCCCAGCTTTTTGAAAAGCTCTATCGTTCCGAATATGACAGCGACGGAAATATCAACCTGATTCGGGCAGATTCCACCGCTATAAACCGAATGAAATTGACTCTTTGCCAGGCGGTGGAAGCAAAGCTGTTAAACCAGGAGAGTGAGACCTATCGGATTCCGCTGGGCACTTTGCTGGGGCTTTCCATTTTGGCAGAGGCTGGTCCCAGTTTTTCCATGCAGATTCTTCAGGAAAGCTATGTGGTGGCCGATGTGACCACCCGGCTTGAAACCACCGGTGTCAACCAGACCGAGTTTACTGTTCTGGTAGATTTCTCAGTGACCATGAGTGCTACTATAGGAGGAGATGCCCTCCCTATTACGACCCACCATCAGATTCCCGTGGTACAGATGGTGATCATGGGAAAAGTTCCCCAATACTATTCCAATAATTGACCATATGTGGCTGACGAACCGCTGAAAATGTGGTATACTATGAGCAATCTCTAAAAATGGCTGAGGTCAATTATGGAAGAAAAGAAAAAGAGAATCGAGGAACTGGTCAAACAGCTCAACCAGGCCTCAGAACAATATTACGGCGGCAAGGACGAGGGTATGTCCAACTATGAATGGGATGCCCTCTTTGATGAACTGGCCGCTTTGGAGCAGGAGACCGGGTACATTCTTCCGGAAAGTCCTACCCAAACCACCAGCACGGCCCAGGAAGAGGGAAAAGGGGAAAAGGAAGCCCACGAATATCCCGCCTTGTCCCTGGCAAAAACCAAGAAAATTGAGGACCTGCAGGAATGGGCAGGAGATAAAAAGGTATGGGTCAGCTGGAAACTGGATGGCCTCACCTTGGTGCTGACCTATGATGACGGCTCCCTGACCCGAATCCTCACCCGGGGAAACGGGACGGTAGGAACCAACATTACCTATATGGCTTCTGCCCTGAAGGGGGTACCCCAGAAAATCTCTTATAAGGGTCATTTGGTGGTTCGTGGAGAAGCAACCATCTCCTACCAGGACTTTGAAGCCATCAACGATACCTTGGAAGATGAGGATGAAAAATACGCCAATCCCAGAAACCTGGCAGCAGGCACTCTGGGATTGGATAAAACCAACCTGGATAAGGTGGCCCAAAGAAATGTGACCCTGAACGCTTTTACTCTGGTTTATCTCGAGGAGGAGATCTTGTCCTGGGGAGAACGGATGAACTGGCTGGATAAGCAGGGGTTCATCACGGTGGAGCGGCAGGAGGCCTGGGCGAATACATTGCCCCAGGTGATAGAAGCCTGGACCAAGCGGGTGGAAGGAGGAAAGATGGATCTGCCGGTGGACGGCCTGGTCCTTTCCTATGATGACACGGAATATGCTGCTTCCGGTACTGTGACAGGTCATCACGCCACCCGTGGGGGGCTTGCCTTCAAGTGGCAGGATGTTTCAGCTATCACCTGGCTGGACCATGTGGAGTGGTCCTGTGCGGCTTCTGCCATTACTCCCGTGGCGGTGTTCCAGCCGGTTCAGCTGGAAGGGACCACAGTCAGCAGAGCCTCCCTCTGCAACATCAGCGAGCTTGAACGGCTGGGAATAGGGGAAGACGGCAAGACCCTTTTGGAGGTCATTAAGGCCAATAAAATCATCCCCAAGTGCATCGCGGTAAAGGAGGCTCAAGGAACCTTCACCATTCCGGAAAGCTGTCCGGTCTGCCAGGCTCCCACCCGAATCTCTGTCAGCGCCAGCGGCACCAAAGTGCTTCGCTGCACCAACCCGGAATGCCCGGCCAAGCATTTGAAGCGGTTTACCCGGTTTGTGAGTAAGGAGGGCCTGGAAATTAATGGGCTGTCCATCCAGACGCTGCTGGCCTTCATCAATAAGGGATTTATACACCGGTATCAGGATATCTTCCATCTGAGCCAGTATGCGGACCAAATCCGGGAAATGGAAGGCTTCGGCCAAAAGTCCTGCGATAATCTGCTGGCGGCCATTGAAAAGAGCAGAAAGACCACCCCGGTCAAGTTCATTTACAGCCTTTGTATTCCTTTGATTGGGGTGGATGCGGGTAAAAAACTGGTGGCCCGGCTGGGAACCCAGGGACTGCTGGATAGAATGCGCTCCGGGGAAGGCTTTGAGGATGTGGATGGTATCGGTCCTGAAAAGTCCGGTGCCATTGTTCAGTGGTGCAGCCAGGAAGAGAATAAACGGGATTTTGAGGCCCTGCTGCAGGAACTGGAGGTGGAACAGCTCCAGCCTCAGGAAAAGGCTCAGGGAAGCTGCCAGGGGCTTACCTTCGTGATTACGGGAGATGTTCACCATTACAAGAACCGGGCTCAGCTCAAAGAGTATATTGAGTCCCAGGGAGGAACGGTGACCGGAAGCGTTTCCAAGAAAACTTCCTACCTTATTAATAATGATGTGACCTCACAGTCCGGCAAAAATAAGAAAGCCCAAGAGCTGGGAATCCCTATTCTCTCAGAAGATGATTTTGTTGCCCAATTCGGATAAGAAAGAAAGCCCACAGAAACAGTCTCTGTGGGCTTTCTTTTAGGTGCTTTTAATGCGAAGGGTACGGAGCAGCTCCTTCTGCTGCGCATCCAACCGGTAGCTTTCCAGGGCCTTCTGAATGGTTTTGTTGTGGGTCCAGGGGTCCAGCGTGCGGCTGGTAAGATAGGGCAGGGTGGCTTCCCACTGCTTTGCCAGGGCGGTGGCAAAATACCAGGCAATCATCATGTTCAGATAATATTCCTGGCTTCGGATGACCGAAACCCGCTGCAAAAACTGGGGAGCAAAATCCTCATCCAGGAAAAGCCGCATAAGCACGCCGATTCCGTATCGGGCTACAAAGGGCTTTTCGGACAAAAGCCAATTGTAAACATGGGGGAGCAGTTCCTCCTTATGTTTGGAAAGGCAGCCGGGACAAGGCAGGTCGCAGGTGGCCCAGTTGTCAATATAGGGAAGGAACTCCTCCAATGCTCCTATGCAGGAATCAAAATCCTTCATCTGCCCAATCAGGAGAAGATGAAGGCAGTTTTCCTCAAAATACCGATGGGGCAGAGCTTCCAAAAAGAGCGGAGCCAGGTCACTGGAACCAAATTCTTTGGCAAACTTCCGCAGCACCGGAGCCCTGATTCCGATGATTAGATCCCGGGGCAAAGTGGGGATGAGCTTGCATTGAAAATCGCGGAATCCCTGGTCCTGTAAACTGAAAAGCTGTATCTGAGTTTGAGCAACGGCCTGGTCCTGGGTCATGGATGGTCCCTTCCTTTTTCTTGATATTCAGCTGAGATTGGGGCGGTCCTGGTCACCGTCCGCCTTGAACATTACAAAATCCTGGGGAAGATTGGTAAAGTAGTAGTATTCTGTGTTTTCGTACAGAGGAGGAGTAAGATAATTGGGAATGACGACAGTGTCTTCTTCAAGGCGCTCTGTCAAACCGGTCTGCGCCCAAATTTCAGGGGGAATACCGGCATTATAGCAGTCCAGGTATTCTGCCCCTGTTTCTGCCAAAAGCTGGTCCAGAGCTTTGCCCAGCCGGGGCAGAACCTGGTCCTCGCCAATGTGATCCACCAGACGCAGCACCGGGATTTCTCCCGCTTCACCGCTTTGGACTACTCTTGTGACCAGGTAAGCCAGAAGCGCTCCCTGGTCCTGAACTGCCCATACCTGATAATTCAAATGAGGGAAATTGAAATAGCGCCGCTTGATATACCAAAGATCCTTGGCAGGTGTGTGACGGGTGGCGGGCAGGCCAAGGAACTCCAGTTTGTCTTCTGTAACAGGAGTCATGGAAAGATCTCCGCTTACAGGCAGGATGACCGGGTCTGTTACCCTTGCCAAGGCATATTCTTTTCGAGGGGCTAAGCGATAGTAATGGGGCAGCCTTTCTGCTGTCCAGCCAAGGAACCGGTAGAAGGCACAGGTTTTGGGTCTGATGTTGTTGCAGGCTACCACCCTGGCACCCAGCAGCTGGGGCAGGGCATTCATCAGTTCAAGCCCTACGCCGTTGTGCCCCTTTTTGGCGACCCAGACAGAGACCCACACATCGGGAGTGGGGGCCTGGTTGGCAGGGATATACCCGGCCACGCTGAGCCATTCTTCTCCCTGCTGAGCAATGGCAAAATGAAGTTTGCCGGGAGATACATAATAGTAGTCAAACCACTCAGGACGGTTGATTAAAGGCAGCTTCCAATCAAAATACTGGTTCACAAACTCTTTGATCTGGTTTTCCTCACCGGGGTGAGCCAGACGAAACTTAACTTCACTCAATGGCGCTGCCTCCTGTTACAGGTAAAGTGACTCCGGTAATAAACCGGGCTTCCTCGCTGAGCAAAAATGCCATGGCGGGCACTACATCCTTCACCCGGGCATTCCGGCCCATGGGGTTGTCTGCGGCACTGGCCTGAACAACCAGGTCAGGAGTATCGGTGAGGAAGCGAGTCTCCATCATGCTGGGAGCCACGCAGTTTACAGTAACTCCAAAGCGGGCGTATTCCACAGCCAGGCTTTTTACCAGCCCGCCGATGGCGCTCTTGGCCATAACATAGGCGGCGGTGTTCTTGGGCGGAGCCCCGATGGTGTAACTGGTCTGGATAAACAGCACTCTTCCGAACTTTGCCTTGGCCATACGGGGAAGAAGTGCCTTGCAGATTTTCACTGCACTCATCACCTGAACATTCATGTCCAGGAGAAAACGGGACTCATCAAAATTCTTGAACTTTGCATTGACGACCCTCAGTGCCGGCAAATGAACAAAGTGGGTGGGAAGAGGATATTTTTCGCCAATCTCGGCAAGAAAGCCATCCAGCGCCGCCGGGTCAGTCAGGTCAATGTCGTAAGAAACGATTTGGCCCGGATGGGCGGAGGAAAGATCATCCAAAAGATGGAGGTCGCCCATGCCCTGGGCAATCACCAAATCTTCAGGTCCCATAATCCGCTCAATGAGAGCCCGCCCCACATCACTGGTGGCTCCGGTAATCAGATATACTGCCATGGATATGTCCTCCTTATTGGGCCAGTCCGGCCTTGATGGTGGCCCGGACTACCTTCTTTCCATCCTGGTTCAGAATTTCCCCTCGGATAGTGATTTCCCGGAAAGTTTCGTTTACTTCTGTCACCGTTCCAACCACGGTAAGAGTGTCTCCGATGAATACGGGCCGGGTAAACTTACTGTCTACCTGGTGAAGGAGGCAATGCTCTCCGGGTAAATATACCCCCGCCAGTGTGCTGAGCAGGGAAGCGGAGAGCATGCCGTATACCACCCGGCCTGGGTAACCCCGTCCGGCAGCGTATTCTGCATCCATGTGGATGGGGCTGCAATCGCCGGTGATGGCATAGAACTGATCCATCATTTCCGGGGTTACGGTAACGGTGAAGCGTTCTTCCATCCCGGTATGGATTTGGTCAATGGTGTAATGATTCATGTTTGCCGGCTCCTTTCCGGTATATAAACAGACTGCCGGGCAGCAGAGCCCGGCAGTCAGAAGGGAAAACATCAGGCGGACAGACGGGCGATCAGTTCCAGAATATCCCCTACATTATTCAGATTGCGAACATCCTCAAGTTTGAACTTGATTCCGAACTTCTTCTCCATGGCGGTAAGAAGGTTGATCTGCTCCAGGCTGTCCCAGTCTTCAATATCCTGGGCGCTGGTGGCGGGGGTGATCACCAGGGTGTCATCGTCAAAGTTGTCACGAAAAATGTTCTGGACAGCATCCAGAATTTGATTTTTATCCATGCTTTACTCCTTGGTTGGATTGGATTGAGACTGAATCACCTGACACATGGGAGAAAAATCCTCCGGAATCCGGTAAAGATAGCTCTTGTTTCCCTGGTCGTCACACTCGGTCTCCTCGAATCCGATTGTACCATAAAAATCCTGTACAAGCAAGTTTTTTGGGGTGGGGGAATAGTGCCCGGTAAGGGTGGTGATTCCGCTGTTCCGGCAAGCCTCCACCAGATGATCGAACATGGCAAATTCCATCTGCCGCTTGAAGGTCCGGCAGCTCATGATCCACAGCTCGATGTCCAGATTGTTATCCTCTCGGTGCCCGATAATGGCAGAGACGATTCCGTTGTCCCCGAATTTGTCAGCCAGCTGACCATAGAGGGTGATATATTCCGGACTTTGTATCATGCCTTCTACCTGGGCAGCACTGTACCGCCGGGTGGTGAGATTGAACTGGTTGGTCTTGTTGATGAGCTGGGTGATCCGAGGGGCGTGCTCCATGTCAAAGGGATAAAAGCCGCCAGTCATTTCCAGGCTTTTCAGGTATTCTTCATAGCTTCCGAAATTTTCCTGGGCGGCGGTCCGCTGATAATTTTCCTTGTACATTCTGGCCCGGTTCCGGTCATCTGCCGAAAGGGTGGTGACCTCAAAATACCGGTTCCGGTCCAGGACCCTGGCGTACTCTTCCGGTGCTGTCATCTCCGGCACAGCCACGCCGGGAAGCTGCTGGCGGATGATTTCCCGCTCGGCAGGATTGTCGTCCACAAAAACAAAGCTTTCGGGGAGAATATTGATTTCCTTGGCCATGGCGGACAGGTTCTGGCTTTTGGGCTCCCAGTTGGCCTTGAAGCAGAGGAAGTCCTCTTCTTTCAAAACACTGTCTTCCCGGGCAAAACCTTCCTTGGCGTTGGCGGGTTCATTTTTGCTGTCCACATTGAGAAGAACGCCCATCTGCCCCAGGTCTTTTATGTACTGCTGGAACTCAGAATAGGCCATGCCGGTGGGGGATTCGCTTCCCAGCTGGATTCCCTCGGGACCGTCATCCCCAATGATGCCTCCCCAGAGGGTGTTATCCAGGTCCAGGGCCAGTGCTTTCTTGTTAAGGCCGAAACAGCTTTTGATAATTGCCGCAAGGTTGCAGCAAAGGTCGGGCAGCTTGTCGATGGCACAACAGTATTTGTAGGCATACCAGGCGGTCTGGTCACTGAAAGAGTCCATCCCAAACTGAGCCTGAAGATAAGCCAAGTCCTGGAGATACAGGTTGGGGGTGTTGTCTGCCAGCTGTGCCAGCTTTTCGTTCAGCCGACGGACAAAACGGACTTTGCCGGCAGGAGAACTGGCCTCGTAGTTCCCCATGGGACGAGTGACAGGCAGATCAAAGTTGTTAAGGATCACCGGACAGCCAAAGCGGAGTCCGGCAAGGGCTGCTTTCTCAAAGCGGGAGTATTCGTCCTCCAGCAGAGCCTCCGCCTCCTGGGCAGAGGCGGCAGGGGAGGGCCAGTGACGGATATTTCTGCTGCTGGTGTGGATATATATAATGTCAGGTGCAAAGGCTTTCAGGGAGCCATCGTCAAAGACCAGCTCTTCATAGAACAAGGAATATTCTCCCTGATGAAAGACGGGCCGGATACCGTTGTCCAGAAGGAACAGTTCCAGTAAATTCTGAATTTCGCCAATGGTGCTTCCGCTGAGAATTGCAATCCGCTTTTCCGGCAGGCCTTCCTTCTCGTTAAGCATCTTTTTCAGCCGGCGCTTTTTTTGCAGAATCTCTCCCGAATCAAAAGGGTAGGATAACAGATTCATATCAGGTCTCCTTGGGCAAAAATCTTTTAATTATACAAAAATATTCTATCACAAGGAGCTATCTGTTACAAGCCGTAGTCTTCCAAAAGACTTTCCAGTTCAGAGTCGTTATAAACCGGAACTCCTTTTACAAGAGCAGCCTGATCACTCTCCGGAAGAAGACGGGTATAAACCTCATATTCCTCTAAGAAGGTTTCACCATCGGGGGAATAAAGGGCAAGCTTTCCTCCCTGGTCCATAAGCAGATACCGGGGCTGCGGTACCTCCGGCTCAACCGCGGCCGGCACAAACATCCAGATCAGTGCTGCTGCCAGGGCAGCCACACAGAGGATGGCCAATACTCCAAACCAGATTTTTTGTGTACGCATAGCAAGACCCCCTTGCTTTTGGAATGAGTATGACACAGTCTGCAACAGCTTATTCAAGGGAAGAAAAACAGGTTCTGAAAAACCTTTGGATTTTTTTAAGATTATTTCAAATTGTTGAAATTTTGGTTTTTTGGGTGTACTTTTAAGGTGGTGTTGTGCTATAATAGCAACTAGATGACTGCGTTTTGAGACGATTCAATGTATCAACGCAGGAAATTGGCATGCCCCCTTTTATGTATGACCCAAGGAGGATTTTTGGTTTGGACAACAATTCTCGTAAATTAAAGACCAGAGGAGCAGTGGGAAGCAGCTCTTCCCGGCAGGCTTCTGCCCCCAAAGCGGCGGAAACTCCTGCTCCCCGAAAGCCGCATAAGAAGCGGCCGCTCTGGAAGCGGTTCCTGCGTTTCTGTGCGTATTGCTGCTGTGTGGGTGTTATCCTGTGCAGTATTCTTGCTGTTTTTCTAAGTAAGTATGTGGTGGATGTGACCGAGGACGACGCTGAACTCCTGAATCTGGACAACCTGCGTCTTTCCATGAGCACCATCAACTATGACCGGTACGGCAACGAGTACAGCACCTTCAGCGGAAACAACCAACGAATCTGGGTGGATGAGAGCGAAGTGCCCGAGTACCTGAAGTGGGCCATTATCTGTACTGAGGATAAGGACTTCTATCGGGAGCGGTGGGGCGTTAACTTCAAGCGTACCATTGCCGCCTTCATCAATGAATACACTCCCATCAAGCTGTTTGATTCCCGTCAGGGTGCTTCCACTCTGGAACAGCAGCTGATCAAAAACCTGACCAACGATGACGATGTGGATGCCATGCGTAAGGTCCGGGAAATTTTCCGGGCCATTGGTTTGTCCAACCGCTATTCCAAGCAGAAGATCCTGGAAGCCTATATGAACACCATCAGCCTGACCGGTACCATAGCAGGCGTGCAGGCTGGCGCTCAGGAATACTTTGGCAAGGATGTCAGTGACCTGACCCTGGCAGAATGTGCCGTTATTGCAGGAATCACCAAGAATCCTACCCGGTACAATCCCTTTACCAACCCGGAAGATGTGCTGACCCGCCGGAATGACATTCTCTACTTCATGTACACCCAGGGCAAGATCACGGAAGAGGAGTATACCGCTGCTTCCGCTGAACCCCTGGTGCTGGTGGAAAGCAAGAATGCAGCACAGACTTCTACCGCTACCTCCAATAACTCCTACTTTACCGATGCTCTCTACTATGAAGTGCTGTCTGATCTCCAGACTGAGCTTGGCATGAGTGCGGATGAAGCCCGGAACATGATTTACAACGGTGGTCTGCGTATCTACACCACTGTGGATACCGAACTGCAGTTGGCCGCTGAGCGGATCATGCTGGATGAGGACGGAAGCCGGTTCAAGCCTTTGTGGCATGAAGAAGAGGTTACCGAACTGGCCGAGGATGATATCCCTGTCTACGAGGAGGACGGAGTTACCCTCAAGACCTCTGAGAATGAGAAGGGAGAAACCGTCTACTACCGGAAGGTGCGTTCTCAGGGCTCTCTGGTCGTTGTGGACTATGACGGACAGGTCCAGGCTTTGGTAGGCGGCATCGGGGAGAAGACCAAGGATCTGGCCTTCAACCGCGCCATTGCTCCCCACCAGACAGGTTCTACCATGAAACCTGTTGCAGCCTACAGCCTGGGCATTGAGTACAAACTCATCAACTACGGTACTGTTATTCCGGATTCGCCTTTGTACACTGCTGCAGACCGCAAGGTGCTGAACACCGATTACTGTCTCAAGTATGGTTACTCTCTGAATACTTCTGATCCCCGGACTCTGGCAAACGACGCCTGCTGGCGTGATTGGCCTGTCAACTATTCCGGCGCCGGTTCTGGAAAGAATGTGACCGTTTCTTATGCAATTGCTCAGTCTCTCAACACTGTAGCAGCCTGGGTTGGCAGCTTTGTGGGAATTGACAATATGTATAACTTTGTCACTGATACTCTTGAGCTGGAGTATATCACGGAGGCTGATAAGGATTACTCTCCTCTGGTCCTGGGTGGCCAGAGCAAGGGCCTTACCGCGGTGGAGCTGGCTGGCGTTTACACCATGTTTAACGACGGCAGTTATACCAAGCCCTATATGTACACTCGTATCGAGACCTACACTGGTGATGTCCTGATCGATAAGCAGAGCAATGCAACTACCATTCAGGCCATCAGCGAGGAAACCGCAACCATTATGAACCGGTTGCTGGCTAATGTTGTCCGTTCCGGCGGTACTGCTGCCGGCAAGAAGCCTGCGGGTCAGATGGATGCAGCCGCCAAGACCGGTACCACCAGCGACTTTAAGGACTTTACCTTCGTCGGTATGACTCCCTACTATGTCACCGCTTTGTGGTGGGGCTTTGATACTCCTTACAGCTTCGATAACTTTGGAATCCGGAGTGGTACTCCCACCCAGCAGGCATGGAAGGACCTTATGGAGGAAGTGCAGGCTGATCTGGAATACAAGGAGTTCTTCTTCTCTGACAATGTGATCGTTCAGAACGGAGGATATTACACCGCAGATAATGTCACGGTGAATACCGAGCCTGATACTGCCACCACCACTGAAACTGTGGAACCTGCTCCGGCAGCGTAAAGGGTGTGTCCTTGCTGTAAACACAAAATCCTCAAAAACCCCTGTATCTGTTTTCGGTAAACGGATACAGGGGTTTCTTTGTGCAGACACAGTAAACAATGCATGGAAAAACCTTACAATGTAAAAGCGCCGTTGGGGAATAAAATTGTACAAGAGTCCGAAAATTTCCTTGAAAAGAAAAAACAAACGCACAAACCTTGCACCCGGGGGCATAAAAGTGATATATTAAGCAAGACGAAAACAAATGTGTGCGAGGTGAAAACAGTATGGAACGCCGATTTCTTTTGGTGGACAGCAGTGTTCTGCCGGAAGTTTTCTTGAAGGTTCTGAAAGCTAAGGAGCTGCTGGCCTCAGGCGCCGCCCGGAATATTTCTCTGGCCGCCAAGGAAGCAGGAATCTCCCGCAGTGCATTTTACAAGTATAAAGACAGTGTTTTTGATGCCGAAAGTTCCCGGGAAATTATTACGGTTCAAGCGGTTCTGCTGGACGAGACGGGAGCCCTTCAAAACCTGTTGGCGGGAATCAGTGCTGCCGGAGGCAGTATTGTTACCATCAACCAATCCACCCCTGAAAACGGAGCAGCGCAGGTGGCAGTCAGTGTGCGGACCGCTACCATGCAGATGAGTGTTGAGGAAATGCTTCATCGTCTTAGCCGGCAGAGAACCGTAGTGGAAGTCCGTAGAGGAGCATAAGCGACAGAGAGGGAGAGAGGAGCAAGATCATGGCAAAAATAGCGATTATGGGGTTCGGCACCGTAGGCAGCGGCGTGTTGGAAGTGATTCGCCGGAATGCTCAGAGCATCAGCCGTCGTGTGGGTGAACCGGTGGAAGTTAAATATATCCTGGATGTCCGGGATTTCTCCGGTCATCCGGATGCTGACCTCTTTGTAAATAATCTGGATGTGATTCTGCAGGACCCTGAAATCAAAGTGGTGGTGGAAACCATTGGCGGTACTAAATTTGCCTATCCCTATGTGAAGGCTGTTCTTGAAAGTGGCCGGAGCGTCTGCACCAGCAACAAAGAAATGGTTGCCACCTACGGCGCAGAACTGCTTGCACTGGCAAAATCTCATGGTGCGGCTTTCCTGTTTGAAGCCAGCGTGGGCGGCGGTACTCCCATTATCACTCCCATGCATCAGTGTCTGGTGGCTAACAACATCAGCGAGGTGGAAGGCATTGTAAACGGCACCACCAATTTCATGCTGACCAAAATGAAGACCGAAAGCATGGGATTTGAAGAGGCCCTGAAAATCGCTCAGGACCTGGGTTATGCTGAAACAAAGGACCCGGGAGATGATGTGGATGGTCGGGATGCCTGCCGGAAAATTGCAATTCTCGCCAGCCTTGCCTATGGTCAGCATGTTTATCCCGCAAATATTCCCACTCGCGGAATCAAAGACATTACCGTTCTGGATATCAAGGCCGCCGAAAAGCTGGATTGTGCTATCAAGCTGATTGCCTGGGCCCGCCGGGATGAAGCCGGAAACATTGCAGCCGGTGTGGAGCCTATGCTGGTCTCCAGTGAAAATCAGCTGGCCGGTGTGGATGATGTGTTCAATGCTGTCCTCATGAAAGGGGATATGCTTGGTGATGTGGTCTTCTACGGCAAGGGCGCGGGAAAACTGCCCACTGCCAGTGCCGTGGTGGCAGATGTAATTGATGCCCTGAAGAACGGAGCAAAAGTCCATGACAGCCTCTTCTGGCAGCCCAGCATTCCCTATGAAGGTATGTTGGAAGACACTTCCGCTTCCGTTACCTACCTGCGTACCAAAGGCCTCGCCCCTGAAGTAATGAACACTCTCTTTGGGGAAGGGGAAGTGGTTCTGCGGCAGGAAGATCAGGTGTGTTATCTGGCCCAGTCCATGACCCTCAAGGAGTTGGAGGATGTCAAGCCTAAGGTCAGCGCCCTGGGCGGAGAGATCCAGCTGTTTATGCGCCGGCTGGAACAGTAAGGAGGAATTCCCAGTGATTCGGGTAAAAGTACCTGCAACCAGCGCTAATGTAGGCGCCGGATTTGACTCTTTGGGACTGGCAGTTTCCCTTTATAATGAGTTTACTTTTGAAGAGGCAGAGCGGTTGGAAATCGTTTCTCTGGATGAAACCCCCATTCCCACCGGCCCTTCCAACCTGGTCTACCGCAGTGCAAAAGCAGTATATGATCAGTTGTCCATTCCCATGCCAGGGCTGAAGATCACCCAGAAGAATGCCATTCCCATGGCACGGGGACTGGGGTCCAGCTCCAGCTGTATCGTGGCTGGCATCCTGGGTGCCAATGCTCTTTTGGGCAATAAGTTGACCAGCCGTCAGATGCTGACCATGGCTACTGCCATTGAAGGCCATCCTGACAATGTGGCCCCGGCTATGCTGGGCGGTTTTGTTACCAGCGTGTTTGACGAGGGCCAGGTATACAGTGTAAAGAAAAACATTGACTCCGGACTTGCTTTTGCGGCTTTTATTCCGGACTTTAAGCTTCTCACCGAAAAAGCCCGGGCGGCCCTTCCCAAAACCGTTGCCCATAAGGATGCGGTTTATAACCTGTCCCGTGCAGCTTTGGCCACGGCAGCTTTCTGTGACGGCAACTATGAGCTTCTCAGCATCGCTACCAAGGATGTGCTCCATCAGCCCTACCGGCTGCCTCTGATTGAGGGAGGAGAGGAACTGTTCTCCACCATGCATGACTTGGGAGCGCTGGCAGTATACATTTCCGGGGCAGGCCCCACCATTATGGCGGTGGTTCCCAAGGAGGATCACACCTTCTTTATCCAGGCCCAGAAAGCTCTGGACACGGTTCCTGAACTGAAAAGATTCAGCTTGTATGCCCTGTCTGCAGATAACATTGGAGCCACAGTGGAATAAAATAAGGATACAACCAGACAAAAGGCGGCAGGCGCCGCTTTTGAATAGGCCGGCGGTGCCGGTGTAAGGAGGAATTGAAATGGCTTTGATCGTGCAGAAATTCGGCGGCACTTCCGTAAAGGACCGCAGCCGGATTTATAATGTGGCACGGATTGTTGCCGACACCCGCAATGCGGGAAACGATGTTGTGGTAGTGGTAAGTGCCCAGGGTGACACCACCGACGATCTGATTGAGAAGGCTGCTGAAATCACCAGCAATCCTTCCGCCCGGGAAATGGATATGCTGCTGGCTACCGGTGAGCAGATTTCTATCGCCCTGCTGACTATGGCTCTCAATGAGATCGGTTGCCCGGCTATCAGCCTGACTGGCTGGCAGGCCGGCTTTAAGACCGACCGGGCCTACACCAAGGCACGGATTCACCGGATGGATACCGAGCGCCTGGAAAGCGAACTGGGCAGAGGCCGTGTGGTGGTTTGCGCCGGCTTCCAGGGAATCAACCGGATGGACGACATTACCACTCTGGGCCGAGGCGGAAGCGATACCAGTGCTGTAGCCATTGCGGCGGCTCTGCACGCAGACCGGTGCCAGATTTTTACTGATGTGGAAGGCGTTTATACTGCCGATCCCCGTAAGATTCCCAACGCCAAAAAACTGAAAGAAATCACTTTTGACGAAATGCTGGAGCTGGCCTCTCTGGGAGCCCAGGTCCTGAATAACCGCAGCGTTGAGCTTGGCAAAAAATACGGAGTGGAGATGGAAGTGCTGTCCAGCCTGAATCCCATGCCCGGTACTATTGTTAGGGAGGTTTGCAAAGATATGGAAGGTATGTTGATCAAGGGCGTTGCCCGGGACGATGATGTAGCTGTAATCTCTATTCTGGAGGTGCCGGACCGTCCCGGTATGTCCTTCAAGGTGTTTGGTTCTCTGGCTCAGAAGAAAATCAATGTGGATATTATCCTCCAGTCTACCGGTCGGAACGGAAACAAGGACCTGACCTTTACCGTTCCTGCCAAGGATGCCGAGCTGGCTGTAGCCTGCCTGAAGGAAAACAGCGGCCGCATTGGCAGCAGTGACATTCATGTAAACCGTGATGTTGCCAAGGTCTCTATTGTGGGTGCCGGCATGCAGAGTCACGCAGGTGTAGCTTCCACCATGTTTGAAGCCCTCTATGAGGCAAACATCAATATTATGATGATTTCCACCAGCGAAATCAAAATCAGCGTGATTCTGGATAAGAAGGATGCTGAGCAAGCTGTCCGCGCCATTCACAGCGCATTTGTTCACTAATTACCAGAGGGGTTTTTATACGGGAGGCAGAGCAATAGGCTCTGCCTCCTGCTTTTTTAAAAGTAAAAGGGTTCGGGTTTACTTTGGGAATACAAAAGCGTATAATGGATAAAGTATTTAAATTGGTGGTCTATGCTCTTTGGCAGACAGAAAGGGAAAACGCATATGCAGAAACGAGAGATGCCCGCATCTTCCCGGCGCCGGTTTACCCGCAGGCAGATTATGCGCAACCGGATTATTTTTGCACTTATATGTGTGGCAATCATAGTGTTGATTGCTTCTTTTATTGCCCGGTTGGCGGGAGGGAAGAATGACGAACCCTCCGGGCAAAATGAAGGGGAGGCACTTTCCGGGGAACTGTCCTCTCCGGCTCCGGATGCCACCGCAACCCCCAAGCCATATCCGGTGGATATGACTGACTGGCGGATGATTCTGGTCAATGGTTCTAACCCTGTGCCGGATGGGTACACGGTAGAAACCCAGTTGGCAGATTCCTACACAGGAAAGGAACTGCAAAAGGAAGCTGCGGAACAGTATGCCGCTATGAAGGAGGCAGCTCAGGCAGAGGGAATTCAGCTGATTCTCTGCTCCGCCTATCGCAGCGTGGATTACCAGACGGGACTTTTTGAAAATGAAAAGGCAGAGTGGCTGGCTCAAGGGTATTCCGAAGAGGAAGCCTACAACAAAGCCGCCACGGTGGTTGCCATCCCGGGCTATTCTGAGCATAATACCGGCCTGGCAGCTGATATTGTTACTCCGGAATACCAGGACCTCAGCGAGGGCTTTGAGGATACACCTGCTTTTGAATGGCTCAGTCAGCATGCAGGGGAGTATGGCTTCATTCTCAGATATCCGGAAGGATTGCAGGATGTGACCGGAATTATTTATGAGCCCTGGCATTATCGGTATGTTGGGGTAGAAAATGCAAAGTATATTCAGGAATCCGGCCTCTGCCTGGAACAGTTTGTAGAGCTTATGGCCGAATAATTTTTGGAGGAAACCATTGGAACGCATCAATATAGCACCTGGTGTTTATCTCACCAGGCTTGAAGCAGAAAAATTCAACAGACAAAGAATCAGTATCCATTTCCAGTTCCCCAATCAGCGAGAGGATGCCACTGCTGCGGCGGTCCTGCCTCTGGTGCTGGAACGCGGATGGGCTGAGTGCCCGGATATGACCCAGCTCAGTCGTCAGCTGGCCCGGCTTTACGGGGCGAATCTGGGGGTGGATGCAACCCTGAACGGCGGGAACCGTGTGATCACGGTAGATATTTCCGGCATTAAAAATGAATTTGCCCTGGATGGGGAGGACCTGTCCGCTGAATATGCCAAAATCGCTTTGGGGGTGGCATTCCATCCCTATCTGATTCAGGGAGAATTTGACCCGGAAGCGGTAGAAATCGAAAAGCAGAAGCTGGCTCAGCGGCTGGAAACTGAAATCAACGATAAGCGGCTTTACTGTGTACGGCAGGCTCGTCGTATCTTCTTTGCGGGTAGCCCTGCGGCAGTGGAGCGGGACGGTTATCTGGAGGAGGTCCCTCAGGTTACAGCCCATACTTTGAAAAAGGTCTATGACCGGATGGTTTCTACCGCCACCATTGATGTGATGGTTCAGGGCGGAGATGCAGATAAGGTGAAAAAGCAGCTGGAAAGCTGCCTGGCAGGGCTGAACCGTCAGCCTGCCAAACTGATAGAAAACCTGGCCATGCCTGTAACAGAACTCCGTCATAAGGAAGAGTATTTCGACATGGTTCAGGCAAAACTCTGCATGATGTTTACCTGGGAATCGCCCATGACCTCGGCAGACCTGAATGCTGCCCGGCTGGCTATGTCCCTGTTTGGCGGAAGTGTCAGCAGCCGCCTGTTCCTGAATGTGCGGGAAAAGCAAAGCCTTTGCTACTATTGCGCCAGCACCTGTTCCACCATGACCGGTGCCATGGTTGTGGACAGCGGTGTGGAGCCGGCCAACGCCAAGAAGGCTGAGGCGGCCATTCTTAAGGAATGGGAAAATCTGAAAACCGGAGAAATCACCGATGAAGAACTGGAGGACTGCCGCCGCAGTCTTTTGTCCGGAATGGATGCAGTGGGGGATTCTCTGGAAGGGGAAGAAAACTGGTATTATATGCAGATCTGCCGGGGAGAACCGCTTGTGTCTCCCAGCAAGGGAAAAGAGGCTTTGCTGGCAGTGACCCGGGAAGATGTACGGAGAATTCTGAAAGGATTCCATTATTCTCTGGGATATCTGCTGACCCGAAAGGAGAACGGATATGAAACCTTATGAGCAGGCGGCCAGGACCGTCGAATACAAGACCCTGACCCTTCCCAGTGGTCTTACCGTTCTTATCCGTCCAATGCCCGGGTACAGTGCAGTTCACGCCATTTATGCAACCAAGTTCGGAGCCATTGACCGGGACTTCAAGGTAGACGGAAAAGAAGTTCATCTTCCGGCAGGCGTTGCCCATTTTCTGGAACACAAAATGTTTGAGAGCGAGGACGGGGACGCATTTGCAAAATATGCAAAGACCGGAGCGAACGCCAACGCCTACACCGGATTTGACCGTACTGCCTATATTTTTACGGCCAGCAGTAAAATAGACGAAAGCCTGGATGTGCTTTTGGGAATGGTAGGCAACCCTTATTTCACTCCCCAGACTATCCAGAAGGAGCAGGGGATCATCGGGCAGGAAATCAAAATGTACGATGACAGCGTGGACTGGCGGCTTATGATGGCAATGTTCCAGTCCATGTACGAGAAGCATCCTCTCCGGGATGATATCGCTGGCAGTGTGGAGAGCATTGCTCAAATCACTCCTGAAATGCTTTACGACTGCTGTAAAGCATTTTATCGCCCTGAAAATATGGTCCTTGCCCTGGCCGGAAATATTACGGAAAAACAGGTGATGGATGCTTGCCGACGGGAAGGTTTGGATAAACCTTCTGCCCCTGTAAAGGTGGAACGGCTCATGCCTGAAGAGTCTGCCCTGCCCTGGAGAAGGGAATACGAGATTTCCATGCCCATTGTGCAGACCGGTTTTGGACTTGCGTTCAAGGAACAGCCGGTAGAGAAGGGCAACCTGAAACGGGAAATTATTTATGATTTGCTGCCCGATCTGATTTGCGGAGGGATGACCCCTCTTTACCGCCGTCTTTACGATGAGGGGCTGGTAAACCCGGAATTTGACGGGGAGACCCTTATGGTAGACGGTGCTGCCTGTGTCCTGTTTACCGGAGAAAGCAATCAGTGCGACAGGGTGCTGGAACTTCTCCGGGAGGAAATCCAGAGGATCAAAGCCCAGGGCATTGAGGAAGAACTGTTTACCCTGGTGAAAAACCAGCTCTACGGCGAAGCCATTGTGGATATGGAAAGTGTGGTAGATGCTGCCAGCAGCATGGCCAGCGCTCACCAGCACGGACGGACCCTGTATGATGGAATTCGGACCTTGGCAGCCCTGACCAAGGAAGATGTGGACAGGGAATTGGCCACCATGCTGGACCCCGATACCTCGGTGGTGGTGAAGATACTGCCTCAGAAATCCTGAAAGGAATATAAAAGATATGAATGTAATTCAATTTCCGGCATTGGGCCTGGAGTTTACCATAAACAGAATTGCTTTTACCCTTTTGGGAGTAGATGTGTATTGGTATGGAATCATCCTGGCCACCGGTCTGCTTTTGGGAATGGTTTTTGCCTTCCATTATGCTTCTGATTTTGGCATCGATAGTGATCGGCTGGTGGATGTTGTATTTATCGGTACTATTATGGCCATTATCTGCGCCAGAATTTATTATGTGGCGTTTGTGCCCTATGACTATTCCAGTATCTGGGAGATGCTGGATATTCGGGACGGCGGAATCGGCATTTATGGCGCCTTGGTAGGAGCTTTCGTTTTCGGCGGACTGGCCTGCCGCTGGAGGAAGATTCCCCTCCTGGCTACTTTTGACCTGGTTTCCATGGGATTCCTCATTGGGCAGGGAATTGGCCGCTGGGGCAATTTTGTAAACCAGGAAGCCTTTGGGACCAATACCACTCTTCCCTGGGGTATGTACAGTCAGGCCACCGCTTCCTACCTTGCCTCCCATCAGGAACTTCTGGCACAGGAAGGAATGATGGTAAACCCTTCTCTGCCGGTCCATCCCACCTTCCTTTATGAGAGCATTACCTGCTTGGCAGGGTTCCTGATTTTCTGGGCACTGATGAAAAAGCGCCAGTATAATGGTCAGCTTTTTGTCTGGTATCTTATCTGGAACGGAGCCAACCGGTTCTGGATCGAGGGACTTAGAACGGACAGTCTCATGTTCAGCGTGGAACTGAACCTCCGGTCCAGCCAGGTGCTGGCGCTGGGCATGGTGCTTTTCGGGATTGTAGTGGAGGTTTATATGCACCGGAAGGGTAAGAGCCAGCTTCAGGTTCCTTTGGCCATCTCCAGTGCGGCCCTCAAAAAGCTGGCGGGAAAAGAGGAAACAACAGAGTTTGTTCATGCCTCTCTTCCGGCAAGCGCCAGCCATAAAGAATTTGTGAGCGCAACTGCGGAAATGAATGAGTCTATCCTGAAAGACAATATTGAACAGGAGGAACCGGACGATGGCAGCAGTGAAGATTGACGGTAAGGTACTGGCAGCCCAGGTAAAAGAGGAAGTGGCGCAGGAAGTGATCCGCCTGAAAGCCCGGGGCATTGAGCCCTGTCTGGCTGTTATCCAGGTAGGAAACAATCCCGCCAGCACCGCCTATGTGAACGGCAAAGAACGGGACTGCGGCGAGTGTGGGATTAAGAGCCTTGTTCTCCGTCTGCCCGAGAAAACCACCCAGGAACAGCTTCTGGAAACCATGGCCAAGCTCACTGCCGACCCTACGGTTCATGGTCTGCTGGTGCAGCTTCCTTTACCAAAGCACATTTCAGAGGAAGCCGTGATTGAAGCCATCCCTCCTGAAAAAGATGTGGATGGATTCACCCCCATCAATGTGGGAAATATGACTATTGGCAAACCCTGCTTTTTGCCCTGCACTCCTGCCGGATGCATCCGGATGATTCAGTCTACCGGAGTTTCCATGGCAGGGAAGCAGGCGGTGGTGCTCGGCCGGAGCAATATTGTAGGTAAACCTGCCGCTCTGCTGCTGCTCCGGGAGAATGCTACGGTCACCATCTGCCACAGCAAGACCCAAAATCTGAAAGAAATCTGCCGACAAGCGGATATTCTGGTGGCAGCCATCGGAAAAGAGGCTTTCGTTACCGGAGATATGATCAAGGAAGGCGCTGTGGTCATCGATGTGGGAATCAACCGTGGTGCCGACGGTAAACTCCATGGGGATGTAGATTTTGCCGCCGCCATGGAAAAAGCTGCATATGTTACCCCTGTTCCCGGTGGGGTGGGGCTTATGACCCGGGCTATGCTGATGGTGAACACTTTGCAGGCTGCAAAGCTGCAAAACAGCATGAAATAAAATATCCAAAAAGAGGAAATATCCTCTTGCTTTTTGACAATACTTATGGTATAGTATTAGGGCCGCATGGTGTGGGCAAATAAGAGCTGTGCAACATTCAGCCGCCAAAACCAGCGAGACTTATTTAAGTGAGGAATGCACAATGTACGCAGTTATCGTTACCGGTGGCAAACAGTACCGGGTACAGGAAGGCGATACCATCTACATCGAGAAGCTGTCTGTTGAAGACGGCGCAGCTGTGAGCTTCGATCAGGTTCTGGCTGTTGGCGAGGATGGCAACATGAAGTTCGGCACCCCCGTTGTTGAAGGCGCTGCTGTTGAAGGCAAGGCTGTCAAGACCGGCAAGGGCAAGAAGCTGAACATCATCACCTATCGGCCCAAGAAGGGCAGCATGGTTCGCAAGGGCCATCGTCAGCCTTTCACCAAGGTCGAGATTACCAGCATTAAGGCATAAGGAGGAAGCGAACAATGGCACATAAAAAGGGCGTAGGTTCTACTAAGAACGGTCGTGACTCCGAGTCCAAGCGTCTTGGCGTCAAGCGCGCAGACGGACAGTTTGTCAAGGCTGGCAACATCCTGGTTCGTCAGCGTGGCACTCACATCCATCCCGGCGAGAATGTCGGCATTGGCAGCGATGATACCCTCTTTGCTCTGACTGACGGTCGTGTCAGCTTCGAGCGTTGGGGCCGTGATCGCAAGAAGTGCAGCGTGCGGTAAGCACCAACCAAGAACAAAGCCGGGCCGTTTTGGCTCGGCTTTTTCTGTATCAAAACAGGAGGTACTTTCTGTATGGCAGGAAATTTTGTAGATGTAGCTACCATCTGGCTTCACGCCGGAAAAGGCGGAGATGGAGCGGTCAGTTTCCATCGTGAAAAGTTTGTGGCAGCCGGCGGTCCCGATGGCGGTGACGGCGGTCGTGGTGCAGACATTATGTTCCAGGCAGACGATAACCTTTCCACCCTGATGGACTTCCGGTACAAGCGGAAGTATACTGCTGAAAACGGTCAGAACGGCGGAGGTAAAAACTGTACAGGACGGAAAGCGGACCCCATGATTATCCGGGTGCCCCGGGGCACTGTAGTAAAGGATGCCGAAACCGGTCAGATCATTGCGGACATTTCCGGTGATGAACCGGTGGTTATTGCCAAGGGCGGCCGTGGCGGCTGGGGCAATCTCCATTTTGCCACTCCCACCCGGCAGATTCCCAAATTTGCCAAGCCCGGTATGCCTGGGGAAAGTCTGCATGTTACCCTGGAATTGAAGGTGATTGCAGATGTGGGACTGATTGGTTTCCCCAATGTGGGCAAATCCACCTTGATCAGCGCCATCAGCGCTGCCAAACCCAAGATTGCAAATTATCATTTTACCACCCTCAGTCCCGTACTGGGCGTGGTTGCAGTGGGTCCTGAGGCCAGCTTTGTGGCTGCGGACATTCCCGGCCTGATTGAGGGCGCCAGCGAAGGCGTAGGCCTGGGGCATGACTTCCTGCGCCATGTAGAGAGGTGCAGACTTCTCCTTCATGTGGTGGATGTGTCTGCCAGCGAATGCCGGGACCCTAAGGAAGACTTCGAAAAAATCAATCATGAGCTGAAGAATTTCAGTGCCCAGCTCTCCCAGCGTCCTCAGATCGTGCTGGGCAACAAGTGTGATATTGCCACCCCGGAACAAATTCAGGAGTTCCGGGAGTATATCGAGGGACAGGGCCTTACCTTCCTGCCCATTTCCGCAGCCACCCGCCAGGGACTGGATGAACTGCCCGGACTGGTGTATCAGCGGCTGAAGGATCTGCCTCCCGTGCAGGTCTTTGAGCCCACTTATGTGAAGCCTCAGCCTGAGCAGAACAGCCGCGCCTTCAAGGTGGAAAAGCTGGAAGATCATGTGTTCAGCGTGGATGCTCCCTGGCTGGAGCGGATCCTTGCGGGCAGCGATGTGGAGGACTACGAAAGCCTTCAGTACTTCCAGATTCAGCTGAGCGAAAGCGGAATCCTGGACAAGCTGGTTGAGATGGGAGTAGAGGAAGAGGACACCATCATTATCGGAGAATATCAGTTTGACTATGTATTCTGATAAAGGAGTGTGTTCCCTTGATTGATTTGGAATATCAGGTACCCATCCAGGAACAGTCTCCCCTGAATTTGGCTTTTGTGGGGGACAGCGTTCTGGAGCTGCTGGTTCGCCATCGTTTGGCAGCTCACAGCCGTCTTCCGGTTGGAAAGCTGAATGCCTTGAAGGTACCCATGGTCAGCGCTCACGGTCAGTATAAGGCGGTGGAGGCTATTCTTTCCGCTCTTACCGAGGAGGAAACAGGGGTGCTTCACCGAGGCAGAAATGCCAGCAAAGCCACTGTTGCAAAACATGCCACAGTGGAGGAGTACCGCAGTTCTACCGGACTTGAGGCGCTTCTGGGATGGCTCTTTCTCCAGGGCCGCCAGGAGCGGATTCAGGAGCTGTTTGAGATAATTTGGACAGCTCAGCAGCAGGACTAAAATAATATAGAAAAGGCTGCACCAAAGAAAAATCTTTGGTACAGCCTTTTCCTGTAAAGAAGAATTACTTGCTGTTGGTGGTCTTGTTCATGGTGCGGTTGGAAGCACTCTGGACCTTGTTGGAGGCCTTATTGGTGGTCTTGTTGCTGGTCTTGCAGGCCTTGCTGGTAGTCTTGTTGGTGGTCTTCAGGTTGTCAGTACGGTTTTCCATAATACAAATTCTCCTTTCACGGCGGCTTGACCGCCTGTACACTCATTTTGCCCGGCCAGACCGGGTTTATTCAAAAGCAGGTGACGAACATGGGAATGGAATTTTTTACACAGCGGGAACGGGAGCTTTTAGGAGACAGGTTTGAAAGCCTGTATGCTTATCCGGAGGATACTCCTGCACGGGGAATCACCCCCAATCTTCTGCGGGCCCAGGCAGAAAGTGCTCTGGATCAGGCGTTTCCGGGGCTTCTGAAAAATCCTTTCAATGAGAAATGCCGGCTTTTGACAGGAGAGCAGGAGCGGCCCGGGACCCATCCCTACCATCATGCAGGAGTGTACTATGTTCAGGAACCCAGTGCAGCCAGCGTGGCCCCTTTGCTGGAGGTAGAACCGGGAATGAAGGTGCTGGACCTTTGCGCTGCCCCAGGGGGAAAGACCAGCCAGTTGGCCGGAGCATTGCAGGGAAAAGGGCTTTTGGTAGCCAATGAGTATATGCCCCAGCGCGCTGAAATCCTGAAACAAAATTTAGAACGGATGGGTGTGCCCAACGCATTGATTTTGAATGAGGACACATCCCGTATTGCTGCCCAGTTCCCGGGATACTTTGACCGGGTGCTTGTGGATGCTCCTTGCAGTGGGGAAGGAATGTTCCGAAAAGAACCTCAGGCTATGGCGCAGCATAACCAGGGACTGGTGGATCAATGCGCCGGACTGGGAAAAGAAATCCTGGAAGCGGCAGCGGCTTGTCTGGCCCCGGGAGGAATTCTGGTCTACTCCACCTGTACCTTTGCCCCTCAGGAGGATGAGGGGCAAATTGCGGCATTTCTGGACCGTCACCCGGAGTTTTCGCTGATGGAGCTTCCCGGAGACTGGGGAAGTGCCGGAGAGAGCAACCGCACAGGCGGGCTGCCTCTGGACTGCAGCAAAGTTCGCCGTATCTGGCCCTGCCAGGGAGGGGAAGGCCACTTTATGGCCAAACTGAAAAAAGAAGAGGGAAGTCGTTGGGAAGACGCCCGCCCCCAAAAGAAAAAAGCCGAAAAGCAGGTTTCCCTTTGGGCGGAGTTTGCTGCCCGGTATTTCCCGGATATAAAAGGCTGTCAGACACAGCTTTTGGGGGATTTGGTTCTGCTTCCTCCCGTTGGGCTTCCTCCAGTAGGAAAGCTGCATATTGTCCGCAGCGGTGTGGCCGCCGGACAGCTGCTCAAAGGCCGATTCCAGCCTAACCATCATCTGTTTATGGCATTCGGAGATAAATGCACCAACCGGGAAAACCTTACCCTTGGGGAAGAACGACTCTATGCATGGCTGCGAGGGGAGGAAATCCCTGCCTCTCAGGCAGAGAATGGCTGGTGTGCCGTTCTGGTGGATGGATATCCCCTGGGAATGGGAAAGGTGAGCGGGGGAAGAATCAAAAATCATTACCCCAAAGCCCTGAGAAATCTTAAATAATCCCGAAACAATTTGAAATTATCCATTAAATGTGATATAATGGTACGGCTTGATAGTGTGTTTCTATATCTTGCCGCACTAAAGACAAAATTTGACATACAAGTGCCAAGTTAAAATACAAAACAGGAGGAACTCCCATGTCCGGACATAGCAAGTGGAACAATATTAAAAAGAAAAAGGAAAAAACCGACGGTCAGAAAGCCAAAATCTTTACCAAGATTGGCCGTGAGATCAGCGTTGCCGTTAAAGAGGGCGGTCCTGACCCTGCTTCCAACGGCAAGCTGCGGGACCTGATTGCAAAGGCCAAGAGCCTGAATGTTCCCAACGATAACATTAAGCGTTGCATCCAGCGGGCAGAGGGAGGAGAGAAGGACAACTACGAGTCCATCACCTACGAAGGTTACGGCCCCAACGGCATCGCCATGATGGTGGAGACTCTTACCGATAACCGGAACCGTACTGCAGCCAACCTGCGCCATTACTTTGATAAGTTTGGCGGAAATCTGGGCAACATGGGCTGCGTTGGATTCCTGTTCAGCGAGCAGGGCGTTATCGTTCTGGACGCTGAAGGCCAGGACCCCGATGCAATGATGGAAGCTGCCCTGGAAGCCGGTGCAGACGACTTCGATGCCGGTGATGATGTAGCTCAGATCACCACCAGCCCTGATGCTTTCAGTGAGGTTCGTCAGGCTCTGGAAGATGCCGGTTATACTTTCCTCTCTGCTGATGTGGAGATGGTCCCCAGCACCACCACCGCTCTTACCGACCCGGATCAGATGGTTCAGATGGCCAAACTGCTGGATGCCCTGGATGACGATGACGATGTGCAGAATGTTTGGCATAACCTGGAAAACGAGGAAGACCTGGACCGCTAAGCCCGGAAAGTCCCCATTTTCATGGAAGGAGTAACACAATGAGCATAGCATCTTTATGCCCCTATTGCCTGGGAGAAATTGAACTGCCCCGGGATCAGTGTCCCTTCTGCGGAAAGGATTTACAGAATCATAATCCCACCGGTGCATTGGCTCTTGGAACGCAGTTGTCCGACGGTCGGTACACCATCGGTGAGTATGTATCGGCGGACGGGGAAGGCCTCCTCTACCGGGGTGTAGATAACCAGGCGGCCGTTTTCCTGACCATTAAGGAATATTTCCCGGTCACTCTTTCCAGCGGCAGAACCAGGGCGGGAAGCATTCAGCCCAAGGCAGGGGCAGAAGTTCTCTTTAAGACCATCCGGATGGATTTTGAGGACCTTTACAGCACTCTGCAAAAAATCACTCCTGCTACCGGGCTGGTGAATGTGGTGGATGTGGTGGAAGCCAACAATACCGTTTATGCGGTCATGGAAAGCGCCCGGGGCGTTACTCTGACCCGGTATATGGAGCTGCATGCCAAGAAGCCTTTGTCTGCCCGGGAGAATGCTGAACTGCTTCGCCCTGTTATGGAAGGTGTGGCTTACCTTCACAAGCATGGAATCATGCACCGGGGAATCTGCCCTGATAATATTCTTCTTCCTATTGACGGCTCCGCCTGCCTGACCGGGTATGCAACTCAGGGACTGCGGACTGCCGGGGGGGAACTTCGCCCCAAACTGTATTCCGGTTATTCAGCGCCGGAACAGTATTCGGCCAACGAGTTCGAAGGGTTCTTTACCGATGTGTATGCGCTGGCTGCCGTTCTTTACCGGATGGTTACCGGGCGGGTCCCGGTACCGGTTCCTCAGCGGGAAACCGGAGAGGAAATGCCGGAGCCTAATTTCATCAATCCTTCGGTTCCGTCCTATATTTCCAGGGTTATTTCCTGCGGACTGCGGATGAATACCCAATCCAGAATGCAGACGGTAGAAGAGTTTATGGCTGCTCTCAGCGATCAATCTGAAGCCAATGCCATGTTGGGAAAATCCCCTCAAAAGGGAAAGAAACAGAAGCTGACCGGTTCTATCCGCTCTGCAGGAAGGCTTTTCACCGTATTTGCAGTGCTTCTGGTTGTGTTGCTTATTCTGGTTTTCTGGATCGTCCTTCGGATAGGAGGCAACGGAGGGGATTCCAATCCGGTTTCCACTCCCCAGCAGACCTCTCAGCCTCAGACCCAGACTCTCCGGGTTCCGGATTTTGTGGGTATGTCCTATTCGGATATCCGGGCCAACGAGGAGTATCTGGCTAATTTCCGTTTTGCCATTACAGAGGCATACAGCGATACCCAGGAAGAGGGAACTGTTCTTATGCAGGACCCTGTTGCAGGTTCCAGCGTGGATGCCGAGACCAAAGCGGTGATTTGCCTGACCATCAGCAAGGGAATCACCCAGATTACCATGCCCGATATCACGGGATATTCTCAGGCCGATGCCGAGCAGCTTCTTTATGAAAGCGGTATCTCCTTCCGGGTGGTGGAAGTAGAGAATAACGGAGAATACGCTCAAGGATGCGTGGCTTTCTGTGATAAAGATCCGGGTGAAACCTTCGACAAGGAAACGACCATCACCGTTTACATTGCCGGTGAGCGTACTCAGAGCGCGGAAACAACCGAATAAACGATAAGGACTGAAAAGGTCCGCAGCTTTACAGAGCTGCGGACCTTTTTTCTTTTCCAGTGAAATCGTTCTAGGAGAAAAGGCAGGGTCATATCCTATAACCATGGGGAGGGATAAGCCTATGAATGAACCCTATGCCGAAATAGTTTCCCGTTTACCGCCATGGGCGGCGGAGGTACTGCCTTCTCATAGTGACGAAGTTCAGGAAATTCGCCTTACAGTAGGGGCTCCCGTTTCCGGATTGGAAAAAGGAAGGACCAAAATTTGGGGGAGTCGCTTGCTGACCGAAAAAGAAATCCGGGAGAGCCTTTATCTGCTTTGCAATCACGCACTGCCTGCCTATGAGAGCCAATTGGCAGAAGGATATTTTACGGTAAAAGGCTGCCGTGTGGGAGTTTCAGGTCAGCTTCGGTATGAGGAAGGACAGGTTTGTGGCTATGGCAGAATCCAAAGCCTGAACATACGGATTCCTTGCTCGTTTTCGGTGTCACTGCCTCCGGAAGTGATGGAATACATAGAAGAGCCTGATTTGGGTGGAATTATGGTTGCAGGGCCTCCCGGAAGCGGAAAGACCACCTTGCTGGGAGCACTGGGAAGATATCTGGCAGAAAAGAATAAAAGAACGGTTGTTGTAGATGAAAAGCAGGAACTAAATTGGCTGACAGAATTGAATGCCCCTTTCCTCATGGGGTTTAGCCAGTGTCGCCGGGCAGACGGAATTCTGTACGGATTACGGGGCTGTAACCCGGAATTTATCCTTTGTGATGAGATCGCAACAGAAGAGGATGTGGCGGCTGTCACCTTGGGAATTGGCGCCGGAGTTCGCTTTCTGGCAACCGTTCATGCTCTGGGAGTTTCTCAGCTGGAAAAACGCTTTTGCTATAGAGCCCTTCAGCCTGGCTGCTTTGGAATGATTGTTCTTCTGGGCCGGTATCCGGGGGAAGCGGTGCAGGTGATGCGGGTATGATAAGGGTAATTGGAGTTGTTATTCTCTGCTGTACCGGAGGACTATGGGGGGCATATCTTTTGGAACGGAAGAAAAGACAGCTGATCCATATTCAGACAGGAATACAGCTGCTCCGTTTTTTGGGATGGGAGCTGGAGAATTACCCCAACCAGGCCCAGGAACTGCCCCAAAAGCTGAATGAGCAGCACCAATGGGAGCCCTACCTGGGAAAGGGAATAGATTACCTGAATCAACTACAGGTTCCGACTACCTTTCCAAGAAATGAGCGCCGGCAGTTGAAGCAGTGCTTTGAAGGATTGGGCTATGGAGGAGTGGCTGAAACGGTACAGGAACTGGAGCAGACACTTCATTGGATGGAGGCGCTGGAACTGGACAAGCGGCAAAAATTGGGGCGAGACAACCGTCTTTACCTGCCCATAGGACTTTGCGGCGGACTGGCTGTCGCTATCTTACTCTTGTGATCGGGGAGGGGTCCGGGATGGATGTGGATCTCATATTCAAAATAGCAGCCATCGGTATTATTGTGGCGGTACTTAACCAACTGCTCATTCGTTCGGGACGGGAAGACCAGGCTATGATGACCACCCTGGCTGGTTTGATTGTGGTGCTTAGTATGTTGGTAACCCAAATCAGTGAGCTTTTCGTTACCATCAAAGACCTGTTTCAGCTCTGATCATGGAAATATTTCGGATTGCAGGTATAAGCCTTTTGGTCTGCTGTTTGTCCTTGCTTTTGAAAAAGGAAAGCGCAGCCTTTTCTTTTCTTATTCTCCTGGCCGGTGTCCTGACAGTTTTTTTCTTAGTCTTTCCCTTAATGTCACCGGTGCTGGCATTGGTGGAGCAGATAGAAAAGACACTGTCCGGAGGTGCGCTTTCCTATTTATTCAAAGTGCTTGGAATTGCACTGGCTGCCCAGATTGCCCAGGAGCTTTGCAAGGATGCCGGAGCAGGAGCCCTTGCCTCCATGGTGGAGCTGGGGGGACGGGCTCTTATTCTGATATCGGTATTCCCGCTGGTGCAGGATGTGCTGAAACAGGTAGAGGGACTATTACTATGAGACGAATAGTAGGAATAATAGGAGCACTTTTCTTGGTGTGCCTGATACCATTTGCCGCTTTTGGGGCGGAATATCCGGATGCAGCACAGGCGGTCATTGACCAGGCTCCCGTTGAAGCGGACAGGTTTCTGAATATGGAACCGGGAGAGTGGGCCGGTTATTTTTGGGAAAAGGCCAAGGAGCCATTTCTAGCCCCGGTGAAGGCATTAACACAGGCGGCTCTATACCTTATTATGGTCTGCCTGTCCCAGGCGCTTATCTCATCAGGGGCCTTTCAGGATGTGCTGAAACTGGTTGGGACCTTGGGATTTGCCCAGCTTTCCTGCCAGCAGCTTGGAGGGCTTCTGGCAGGAATGGAGGAAACAAGTCTGGCCTGGCACAGCTATCTCTGCGGGTTCATTCCTATATTCTCAGGGATAATGGCCATGGGGGGACAGACTGCCAGTGCCGGGGTGTACGGAGGTCTCTTTTTAGGTCTCAGCGGATTGCTGGCCCAGGGAATCACCCAACTTCTGATTCCTGGGGTAAAAATCTATATTGCCGTATCTGTGGGGGCGCAGCTTTGGGGAAACCAGGGAATAAGGGATGGGACCCGGATGATCTACAAGGGGGTAAATTGGCTTCTTAAGGGGATCTGCATCCTTTGCGCCGGGGTGCTGGGATTGCAGGGAATGCTTTCTCAAAATATGGACAAGGCGGTTTCCAAAGGCGGACAAGCGCTTGTGAACCTTTTCCTGCCAGTAGTGGGGGACCTGGCTGCTCAGGCCATTGCCGGGGTTGCAGCGGGAATAAGAGTTTTAAAAGGGACTTTAGCCTTTGCTGCCATAGGAACCATATTTATAGAATTTCTGCCTGTTATGGCAGGGTGTATCAGCGGAATCGTATTATTCTGGATTCTGTCTGCCTGTGCAAAGAGCTGCGGCCTGGGGCAGTGTGGCGGTTTGGCCGAAGCCTTTGCGGAGGGAATCCAGCTCTGCCTGTCGGGGATGGTCCTCTATTTTGTATTGGTGCTTTCTGTGACTTTGATGATGGCGGTTATGGGAGGAGCGGGCTGATGAATGGAATCTCACATTTTGTCTGGCAGATTTGTCTGGCCTGTATTCTGGCTTCTGTGGTCCGTCTTTTATTTCCATCCGGAAGAATGAAGCCAGTCATAAATGTGGCTCTCACCCTATATATTGTAACAGCGGTTCTTCCTATAAAGGGAGAATCTCTGGACTGGAACTGGCAGGGGTTCTCAGAAATGCAATCCACACAGGCGCAGGATTACCAGACTTATGCAGAACAGCTTTATTTGGAATCTGTCCGGGAGAGCCTTTCTCTTGAACTGGAAAGAGCTGAGATTTCAGCTACCCTCGAGATAAGCCCTTCCGGAAACTGTATGGTCCAGGTTTCTCAGGAACAATGGGAGCAAACTCAGGAAATCCTGCGTCAGGCAGGCTGGCAGGGTGGTATTATCCGGGAGGAGGCCGGAGAATGAAAGAACATATTCTGGAATGGTTTCGCTCGGACAATCGTGCCGCCTGGGGACTGCTGGCACTGGGAATCCTTGGGATGCTTCTCATTGCGGGAGGAGACCGGACAGGTCTGGAATCTTCGGAGAAGCCGACAGCTGAGACATATCAGGAAACCTATCGCCAAGAGCTTGAACAACGACTGGAAGGGCTTCTGGGAGAAATCCGTGGTGTGGGCAGTGTGTCTGTAATGATTACCCTGGAGACCCGGGAGGAAACCATCTACGCCCTGGATACCAAGGAAAGTGATGACAGTCTGGAACAAGAGCATGTTCTTTTGGCAGGGGATGAACCTTTGGTAGAGACGGTTTGGTATCCTCAGGTACTGGGAGTGGCTGTAGTCTGCCAGGGGGCGGACAACATCGAGGTTTGTTCCCAGATCACCCAGATTGCCAGTGTCCTGACCGGGGTGACCACCAACCGAATCAGTATTGCAAAAATGTGTGAATAGGGGGATATTGGAACCATGCGAAAAATAAAACTGAATCAACATCTTACCATGCTCTCACTGACGGTGGCTTTGGGGGCTGCGGTTTACCTGAACTGGGAGTATTCCCAGACCGGGGCAAAGACAGACCAGGAAGAAGTGGTATCAGCTTCTGCTTCCCAGGCAGTATATGATCCTTTGGAAGGGGAGGCTCTGGAAACAGAGGTGACCGGAGACAAAAACTACGGGGAAGCCCAGCTGGTCAGTGTAGGGGAAAGCACCGGAGATACCTTCTTTGAGGAGGCGCGGCTGAACCGCACCAAGACCCGGGATGAAGTCCTGGATACCCTGAAGCAAAGCCTAAAGAACAGTAAGCTGTCCGATGAGGAGAAGCAGGAGCTGACCAACCAGCTGAACAGCACGCTGGAGAGCATAACGGCGGAATCCGAGATTGAGACCCTGATCAAGGCAAAAGGGTTTGTAGATAGTGTGGTATTCATTGACGGAAGTAAAGTCCATGTTACAGTGATGACCGAGAACGACGGATTGACAAAAGGGGAAGTGGCCCAGATCAGGGACATCATTCTTTCCAAATGTGCCACTACGGCGCAGGACATTACAGTGGTGGAGGTGAAGTAACAAAAAATACAGTTTTCCATTCAATTAACTGCAGCCCCGAAGACCTTACCCTTAGGCCTTCGGGGCTTTTTGCGGCAATAACTGCCGGGTGTGAGTAGGGTTTACACCGGCTGGGAAACCTGATAAAATGGACACAGTAACAGGAAGTGAGGCCCTCATATGGCGGCAAAATTAAAAACCATTTATATATGCAGCGACTGCGGGGAAACCAGTCCCCGGTGGATGGGGCGTTGCCCCTCCTGCGGCGCCTGGAACACCATGGTGGAGGATGTGGTGGATACTGCACCGGATAAAGGCAAGGGAGCAAAAGCCCCTCTGACCGGGCAGCGAAAAACTACTCTGACTCCCAGCCGGCTTTCCGAAATCAGTACAGATGAGGAGAGAAGCCGGATCGTCACCGGGATTGGAGAACTGGACCGTGTTCTGGGCGGTGGCATTGTTCTGGGCAGTGTTGTCCTTTTGGGTGGCGAACCGGGAATTGGCAAGTCTACCGTCTTGCTTCAGCTCTGCGGGGCCATCAGCCGTGATAGAAATATGCTGTATGTCACAGGTGAGGAGTCTGTCCGGCAGATCAAGCTGAGAGCGGACCGACTGAAGGTACCTCAGCAGAATATCATGCTGGTGGCAGAGAATGATATAGAAGAAATCTGCGGACTGATTGAGCAGATGAAGCCGGAACTGGTAGTCATTGATTCTATCCAGACCATGCGGTGCAATGACCTGAACAGTGCCACTGGGACTGTCTCTCAAATCAAAGAGTGTGCAGCCAGGCTGGTGGCTGTCGCAAAAAGCTACGAGATACCGGTATTTATTGTGGGCCATGTGAATAAGGAAGGCGCGCTTGCCGGACCTAAAGTCATGGAGCACATTGTAGACACCGTGTTGTATTTTGAGGGAGATAAAACCCTGCCGTACCGTGTTCTTCGGGCCGCCAAAAACAGATATGGCTCCACCAACGAGATTGGAATGTTTGATATGACCGGAGACGGTCTCAAGGAAATTGAAAATCCCAGCCAGCTGCTGCTGGAGGGACGGCCCCTGGGAATCAGCGGGAACTGCGTGGCCTGCACCATGGAGGGGACCCGTCCCATCCTCAGTGAAGTGCAGGCTTTGGTCGCCAAGAGCGGGCTCCAGGTTCCTCGCCGCACTGCAAGCGGGTTTGATTATAACCGGATGAATCTTCTTTTGGCGGTTTTGGAAAAGCGGGCCGGGTACCTCTTTGGCAACCAGGATGTTTATCTGAACATTGTGGGCGGATTGCGGCTTGACGAGACAGCTTGTGATCTGGCTGTCTGTGTGGCTTTGGCTTCCAGCCTGTTGGATTTGCCGGCAGGGGATAAGACGGTAGCCATTGGAGAGGTTGGTCTGGGAGGAGAAATCCGGACAGTTACTCATCTGGAATCCCGGCTGCGGGAAGCTCAGCGGATCGGATTTGAAAAAGCAATCATTCCTAAACACAGTATGGCGCAGCTTGACCTTAAACAGTTCAAAGGAATGGAGCTGATTGGGGTCACATACTTGAGAGAGGCTGTGAACGCCATCAAAATCAAGGAATAAATCTGTCCCGTCGGCTGCATTGTAAAGTGTGCCGGCGGGATTTATTATATGGATATTATAGGGATTCAGCTGAAATTGCCTTGACAGATTCCGGGGAAGTACTATAATAAAGATATAATCTATTTCGCTAAAGATTCACAATTTGGCGAAGCGTTCTGCTTCGCTAAATTTGTCTTTGGCGACATTGCGGACAGTGAGGAAACCGGCTCCCGGATTACAGGAGCCGGTTCTTTTTATGCCGGCAGAAAGGGGACGTTTATGCAAAACTACATGGAGGTAACGGTGCTGAGCACCAGCGCCGAGGTATTCCGGGGACGGGGTGGGGACCCCGACAGGACGATGCACCGATTGTACATTGCCGGAAGTGATGGGCGTGTGGGCTACCTGTACAGCCAGACCCCCCACGAACCCGGCGCAGTGGTTCGCCTGGGCCTGACGGAGCGGGACGGAAAGTTGAAACTGCGGGTGCTGAAGGACTGAGAAAGGGGGGCGACCTTGACACTGTGAGAGGGGCTACGCCCTCTCACAGTGTCAAGTGTCAGTGTCAAAATGGGAAAAATGCGGAACAGGTGGTGCAGTCTGGTCCTATACCCGGAAAGCCAGGCAGAAGCCATCGAAAAGGCCACAACCACCTTCCCCTGCGTGTGGATAACCCACGACAAGGATAAGGGGCCGGACGGGGAACTCATGAAGCCCCATGTCCATATCTTGTGTCACTTCGGGAATGCCCGGTACTTCTCCGGGATAGCCAAAGAGTTGGCGGTCCCGGAGGGGGCGGTCAATCGGGTGGACAACCCGGAAAAGGCGTTTGCCTACCTGACCCACGACAACAACCCGGAAAAGTATCAGTACGATAAAGCGGACTTATGTTTCCATGACTTCGCCATGGGGGAAGCGGACCAGGCCGGAGCGGCAGAGGAGGAACAGGTGGTGCAACTGCTGGAAATGCCCCAGGGCCTCACCAGGAGACAGGCGGCAAGGTGGGCCCTGGAAAATGGGTGCTGGGCGGCATACCGGCGGGGGTACGCAATCTTCCGGGACATCCGGGAGGAAGAGGCGGCGCTTGGGTCTGCCCGTGCCAGGGCTGAGAGAATCGAAGCCCTAGAACGGGCGGCCCAGTACGAAAAGGAGCACCCGGTTTCTGTTGTGATGGGTGGCGCAGTAGGGCGGCTGGTTGCCGCCAGTGAGGGGCAACCCTGGACAGGGCCGGAACACTGAAAAGCCGGGGCCTGTCGCACAATTCCGGCAAGTTCTGGGAAGGAGTTTACATTTTGTGGAAAGTAAAAGAGGGGCAGAATGGGCCGCAGTAGCTGGGTAAGTGATGATGCTATGGGCCACGTACTGGCGGCACTTACGCCGCAGAATCGCCTGGTGATGGAGGTGTGTATCAGCACCGGGCTCCGGGTGGGGGACGTGCTGGCCCTCAAAACAGCGGCCCTCCGGCCCCGGCAAACCATCCGGGAGCAGAAAACCGGAAAGACCAGGCGGGTCCGGTGGAGAAAGGACCTCTACGAAAGGATGTTGGCGGGGGCCGGGCGGCTGTGGGTGTTTGAGGGCCGCACCGACTGGAAGAGACACCGCACCCGGCAGGCCGTGTGGAAGGACCTGCGAAGGATTGCCCGGGTATTCCTGCCCGGTGGGAGCATACCCAGAGGGGCACAGGTCAGCCCGCACAGCGCCCGGAAAATGTACGCCGTGGGGCTCCTCCATCAGACCGGAGACCTGCGGAGGGTCCAGAAGGAACTCAACCACGATAGTGAGGCTGTGACATTGCTCTACGCAATGGCGGACCAGATAGGCAGGAAAGGAGGTGGAAAATGTGGGCATATTGGATGAGCTAGATCTGTTGAATGTACGCCTGCGACTGGTACGGGCTAAATTGGAGCGTGCCCTTGGAGCTGTCGTTGCCTGGGAAGAGGACTGGCCCAGCACGGAGGCGCTGGATGCACTGAAACAGGCGAACAAGACCCTCGTGGGGATTGTGTGTCAGGTGGACGAACTGAGGACGGAGGAACGGCTGGGGAGGCGGTGAGCCCCGCTCCCCCTGTTGGCGCCCCCGTATAACAACCAAAGGTTGTTATACGGGGGCTTTTGCGGCTGTACGGTATAGCGGGCCTGTCGGTGCCTGGGCCCACTGGCCCAGGAGAACAAGGCAAGAAAGCCCCCCCCCAGCGTACCGCAGTACGCCCGAAAAGCGGAACGCCCCCGCCCCCCTGGGGGGGCGGGGGCTTCCGCTTGGCGGTAGCTGGGGGGGTATTAAGATAAAGGCCACGAGCCCACAAGCGCCCGGCAAGGCGGGTACCGTGGTACACCCGCCGAGCCGCTGGCGCTGTGAGGCAAGGGCCGAGGGTGCCGGGCACCGGCGGTGGCGGCCGCCGCAGGACCGGCACCCAACCGACCGACGTTGATACGGCCGGGCACCGGCCGTGCAGGGCGGTCAAGGTGGAGGCCCCCCAAAGGGGGGCACTACCTTGACTGCCCTGCACGACAGTGCAACCGGCAGACATTCGACCCCCCGGCAAGGCCGGGGGGGAGCGGGGCCGCTTGGCCCCCAGCGGGCGGCAAACAGAAAGAACAGAATCCGCCCGCTACCTTGTGTGTGTGAGGTCTGGGGCCGCTGGGCCGTCCACGGCCCTTGTGGCCCCAGGACGAACAGGCACCCAGGGCGGGGCAAGGCGGGAGCCTGACCCCTTGGGGGGGCAGGCTGGGGCCGTCCATGAAGAGATGATGCTGACCAGGCCAGCCGCCGCCGTAGGGTGGCGGCGGCTGGGCCGCAAAAAGAAAGAGACACCAGCTTCACCGGTGCCTCTTTCTTCAATAGGGGACGTTGCCGCCCCACCATCGGGCCACTATCATAATACCACCACCGGCCCAGGCTGTCAACCCCCAATTTTGCACTGCCTACCCGTAGGCGTTACCACCCCACCGGAGGGCCGCCCCCCTCCCACGGGAGGGGCGGGGGGGTGGGCTCACCCTTCGCACCGCCTACCCGTTGCCCCTGGGCCTGACCTCTGGGCGGGGCCGGTCACCGGGTAGCTTGACCGGCCCCTCATGGACTTTTGATGACGTCAACTGGAGATTTGTTTCACAAAGGCTCCCGCCAGTTGACGGGGAGAATTGGAGGTGATACCATAGAGCCATGGGAGCCGTTTCGCTAAAGATAAGTTTAGCGAAATAGAGGGAAGGGCAAAAGCAGTAAAAAGGCTTTATTTATAGGCTAAGTCCGCAATAAGGCTTGGAATCATTAAAAAGCTTGGAACCATTAAATTATCATAAGGGTTTTTATTATGAGTTCTTATTTGAATCAACTTCATCCTGAGCGGCATGATGCTTATCTGGATATTCCCCAGGATGCTCAGGAATATCTTCATTATCTGGATTATGTGAAACATCTCTCGCCAAGAACCATTCATGGCTATTACCTGGATCTCAGAACTTTCTTCCGATACCTTATGATTCATAAAGGCATCGTTTCACAGGATACTCCTTTACAAGAAATCGACCCAAGAACTATAACCATCCAGGATATCAGGGCCGTTCAGAAGTCCGTCATTTTTGCTTATCTGCAGTATCTGCAGGCCCATAATAATTCCTTCGCAGCTCGCAGTCGCAAGCTGACAGCACTGCGGGGCTTCTATCATTACCTTCTCACCCAGGTAGGACGCATCAAATATGATCCCACCGAGGACATTGATTTAGGCTCTCCCAGAAAGACACTGCCCAGATACCTGACCCTGGAGGAAGCTCAATCTTTGTTAAATAATACACAAAGTGATTTTGCAGAACGAGATTACTGTATAATAACATTGTTTTTGAATTGCGGGATGCGGCTGGTGGAGCTGTGCGGCATCAGTATGTCGGATTTCAGAGACGATACCATCCGAATCGTTGGCAAAGGCGGCAAAGAACGGCTGGTTTACCTTAATGATGCCTGTCTGGATGCGCTTCGCCATTATCTGCCTGTCCGGAATAAACTGAAGCTGACCGAAAAGGATGCGCTGTTTATCAGCAAACGGACTGGAAAACGGCTTACGCCCAGACGAGTGCAGCAAATTGTGGAGCGCAGTTTGAAAGCGGCCGGACTGGACGGACGCGGATTTTCCCCACACAAACTGCGGCACACTGCAGCTACGCTTATGTATCAATATGGGAATGTGGATATGTTGGCACTCAAAGAAATTTTGGGGCACGAGAATGTATCCACCACCCAAATTTACACCCACATCAATACAAAGCAGCTGAAAAATGCGGTAGCCTCCTCTCCCCTTTCTGGTGTTACTTACCCGCAAAAAAAGCTCCGGGAGGAGCCGGAGCCTGAATCAGAGGAAGAGGATTCCTAAAAGAACGCCGGAAGCAGAAACCGGTGTTGCCGCCACAAGGCAAAGAAGATACCGCAGGAGTGTAGGCTTATAATGTACTTGTTCTGCCTTATCAGGTCCTTTCAGAACTCCTTTCCCCAGAGCAAGAGCCGTACCAAAAGCTTTGGTCCCAACCAGGCAAAGGAGAACCAGCTTCCCCAGATTGGGAATCCAGAACAGCTGCCAATATTGAATCAGCCCCTCGGTCCCTTGCAATAGATACAGAGAGATAATTTCATAGAGGGACGAACCGCCATAAGCCAGAAACAAAAGAGGCAAAAGAAATATTCCGAGTCCGGAAAGTCCGGCAGCCAAAAGCAGACTGGCCTGAAGAAAAAAGGAAAAATAGCTTTGACCGTATATTTTCAGCCAGTTTCCCTCCTGCCGGTCCGCCAGCAGCGAGGCGGCGCCCTGGGTGGGAATGGTTATTTTTCCGTTTATGGCAAGGATAAAAAGAAAAAGGGTCCCCAGCAGGAAGCAGGCCAGCAATCCCCAAAATAGAGCGGATCCGCTATGGGCCTTCTGTGAAGATTCTTTTATCGGTTTACTTTGCATTTTATCCCGCCCTTCTGTGTCTTTTTATCCCGGAAGGACGAATTGTTCCCAGATATCCGCCAAAGAGCCCTGCGACCGCAAAGGTAAACAGCTTTAAGGGAGTATGGTATGTGAAAACGGGAATGCCGTTCCAAAAGACTCCAATCAGGTAGATGGCGGATACAAAGGCGGCAGCGATTCCGCCGCATAGGATGCCGGCTTTTCCGTTCAGCTTTGCCATGGCGTACCCTGCAGCGGCGACACCCAGGGCTGCGCCCAAAGTGGCAGGAAGAATTGCAGCCTGAAGTGTCATACCACGGCTTTCTACCAGCTTGGCCAGGAAGAAAAAGATAACGAGATTTGAAATGATGCCTGCGGCAAGGCCCATCCCCAGAATATACACAGCTCCTTTTTCCGAACTGTGCTGCTTGTGCTTGGACATAAAAACACCTCCCAGATACCAAATAGGTATACAGGAGGTGTTTTGTTTATTCTTTAGGGAACCTAAAAAATCACTTGTCGCCCATATCCAGCTTTTCCAGGCTGGCGATAGCGCTCTTCCGGAAACGAATCTTGACACGGTCACTGCCGGTCTCCAGAACAAAGGTATCATCCTTGATGGCAACTACACGGCCAACGATTCCGCCAATGGTGGTGACTTCATCGCCAATGTCCATGCTGTTCCGCATTTCGGCGTCCTTCTTGTTCTGCTTGCGCTGGGGCAGATAAATGAGCAGGTACATCATGACCAGCATGATGCCGACAGTAATCAGAAGGCTCCAGCTGCTGCCGGCACCCTCAGCGGTCAAAAGTGCAATGTTCATAGTGAGTAACTCCCTTGTTTTTAACTAAAGTGATTATATTATACCTAAATTTGTTTCGTTATGCAAGAGGAAAAGGTTCAGGAATAATGGGTGTCCAGCCAGGTAAGACGCTGGGTGCAGTACTCATAAAGCTTTTCCTGAGTATCTACACCATCATGGAACATGCCCCAGCGTTCCAGTTCCCGTTGGTAAGCCCCACTGGAAAGAATGCGCTCGCGGTTATAGTCCAAAAGCGAGATGATGGCATTTTCCGAGAAAAGGGTGGAACGCAGTTCATGCCACCGCTGTGCTAAATCCCGATCCGTTTCTTCTGAATAAAGCTGCGCGGTGTAATATTCTATTCTGTGAATATCTGCCGTCAGACGCTTTTCGAAATCATAGGCAAACCCATTGTCCCAGTAAAATCCAAAGGACATGTCCGTATCCCAGGGAATGAAGTAAAGGTCGTAGCCGTCCCGGTCAGAGTCATACTTTAGGTAATAGAACATATTCTTGAACCCGGCATTGTCCGAACCGGCAAGATAATTGATGAGAAGGCTCACATCGATAAAATTGGCCCGGTGGAACTTATTTGCTCCGGTACCATCCCAGGTGTCCACCATCAAATCGTAGGTCTCCTCCTCATTGTAGGGAGAGGAAACAATCTCGTATCCACCCAAAAGAGTATCTGACGAATTTCCTTTCAGGAGGACATCCACATCCCGGTCAATATCCAGGTATTTTTCATCTACCCGGCGCTGTAAAAGGTACAGTCCCTTGTATTCGCCATTGAGAATCAGCTCCAGATATTCGCCGGAAGACATCTTGTAGTTCCACTCACAGGTTTCTACAAAAGAATTCCAAAGATCCATCACAGTCTTTTCCCGGAGTTTGGTATCATCCAGAACCATAGGATTAAGAATCCAATCGTCGTCGGCTCCCAGTCCCAGGAAATCACAATCCTTATTGTCTCCGCTTTTATCCTTCAAAGTGACTTTATAGGACTTTTTATCATACTTGGCAGTAGTCTCTCCCCGGGTGTGCCACTCAAGGTTACTGGTCTGAACGGAGTAAGACTGTGTTGAAGGGTCATAGCCGGTGAAGAGGACACAATCGCCCGCCATCTCAAATCCAAATTTGGCAGGAACATCCGTCTCTGCTCCCTCGATTCGGAGCACCGGAAGGGTGGTCAAAACTACCCGGACGGGCCGGTAAGAATCACCTTCCACTACTATGAGGGAAAAAGGAGCCCCCGACTCTACTGCTGTGCGCGGCTCCTGAAGCGCTTCATCCAGCACAAGATAAAGACTTTGCTCAGAAATATTGCTGGCAAGGGTGCCCTGTAAATCTGTAAAACCATCCAGTGCAGAATCCGGCTGGGAAAGGTAAATAGTACCGTCAGCCAAATCCAGCGGAGCTTTTTCGCCGTTGAAAGTCAGGCCGCTCAAATCCAGATTGGAATCCAAGGTATACTGGGCAGTTTGTTCCGGAGCGATGACCGGGACCCCCAGGGCATATTTCCTCTCTTCAAGACGGAACCACACCAAGGCAGCCGCCAATAAAGCCAGGGCAACCAGAAATAAGGTTATCCGCTTTGTTTTTTCTTCCAGTAACATGGGCTTATATCCTTTTATCGGGAAATCGGAAAGTCTCCGCTCAGGGCAAGCCGCCCCAGATAATATTTGGAGAATGCGGTCTGACGCAATTTCCCCAAATCCAACTGCCGGTGAATCACATCCGGAAGGAGTTCGTCATATTTTACCTCCAGAATCTGCATTCCGGCAGGAAGCACCGGCACCGAGTCGGCAATCGTATCATCCAAAAATGCTCCGCAGCAGGCGCTGGCGGAAATATTCCGGTCAAATGTGATACGGACATTCCCGGTGGGATGAACAAAGGCAGTCCGCTCGTAGGAAATAATGGCTTTAGGCGCCATTCCGGAGCATTTCATCTGGAGAAGAAGCTGATTCAATGTAGGACGGTTAGAATCAAACTCGGGGCAATCCCCCACCTGTATCCGGGAGAGTTCTTCCGATCCCAGACTGCAGGAGGTCTTTTTGGTGAATCCGCTTTTCTTTTCCTTGATTTCCAGCTTCATAATACCGGAGGCCGGGTCATAAGTACGAATACGGTATTTTTTCCGATAATCCACGCCGGCATCATTTTCTTCCAGGCAGCTGTCCCGGAAATCGTCAAAATACAGGCTTCGAATCTGATAGCAACCGCCCTGCTGGTGGATGTCCTTCTCCATTATGCCGTCAAGGCGGCTGGCAAGAAGGGTCAGGTCCATGTCAGAAACCAGATATTTTCTCTCAACCCGGTATTCTACCATCAGACCCGAACCTCACCGCTGTGGGTCATGAGATGGATATTGGACATATGCTCAAGCCCCATTACATTGCGCACAAGCTGAGTTTCATCCTTGACCTGAAGTTCCAGAATCCACTCCACACCCCGCTGGGTAACATTCCGGCTGCGAATCTTATACCGCTTGCAATGCTTTGCCACACAGTCAAACAAATCCTTTTCCTGGTCAATGGATTCTCCGGTGACCACCAGCAGACAGGGAGCCCGGAAAGTGGGGAGCAAATCCAGAGCGGACACCAGAACCGCTACGGCAAGGCTTACAAGAAGCGCAAGTTCAAACAATCCGGCGCCGGTGACGATGCCCAGGCTGATGCTCCAGAACAGATAGGTAAGGTCGGCAGGGTCCTTGATGGCGTTGCGAAAACGCACAATGGAAAGAGCACCCACCATACCTAAGCTGATGGTGAGGTTGCTGCCCATAGCCAGCATGATGGCAGCGGTGATTACCGGCAGAGTAGCCAGAGATTTATTGAAATCCCGGTTATAGAATCCGCTGCGGCTGTTCATCCGGTAAACAAAATAGATAAACAGTCCCAGGAGAATAGCCATCCCTAAGGTGACAGCGATTGTGGTAGTGCTCAGGTCGGCAGTCTGAAATTTATCCAGAACAGACTTTTTGATCATATCGGAAAAGCTCATGAGAACAGCCTCCTTTTTACATCCTTCTTTGAATTCTTTTCAAATCAAATGCGCTGATCCAGAACCTTGGCATACTGGTCATAGAACTGCTGGTACTTGCCCTGGTCAAGAGCTTCCCGAATCCGTTCCATTAAGCGGTTGTAGAAATAGAGATTATGCATGACTGCCAGGCGCATTCCCAGCATTTCATCCGCTTTCTGCAGATGGCGGATATAAGCGCGGCTGAAATTCCGGCAGACAGGACAATCACACTCGGGGTCAATGGGGCGCTCATCCCGTTCGTATTTCAGGTTTTTAATGTTGATGATACCCTGCCAGGTGTTCAGGTGACCATGGCGGGCATTCCGGCTGGGCATGACACAGTCAAACAGGTCAACGCCCCGGTATACGGCCTCGATGATGTTGCCGGGGGTTCCCACACCCATGAGGTACCGGATTTTTTCTTTGGGGGCATAAGGCTCAACGGCACTGATGATATCATACATGACCGGAGCAGGCTCTCCTACAGCAAGTCCGCCGATGGCATAACCATCGCAGTCCAGCTCGGCGATCTGCTTCATGTGCTCGATTCGCAGGTCTTTGTAGGTACAGCCCTGGTTGATGCCAAACAAAAGCTGATGAGGATTGACAGCTTTTTCTTCCTCTTTCAGCCGTTTCATCTCGTCTTTGCACCGTTTCAGCCAGCGGGTGGTTCTGGCACAGCTGTTCTTGCTGTACTCATACTCGGCGGGATTCTCCACGCACTCGTCAAAGGCCATGGCAATGGTGCTGCCCAGATTGGCCTGAATCTGCATGCTCTCTTCGGGGCCCATAAAAATTTTGTGGCCGTCCAGATGACTGTTGAAGGTGACACCTTCCTCGGTGATCTTTCTCAGTTTGGAAAGGCTGAATACCTGGAATCCGCCGCTGTCGGTGAGGATGGGGCCATCCCAGCGGGTCATCTTGTGAAGCCCGCCCAGGTCTGCAACCACCTTGTCAGTGGGGCGGAGATGCAGATGATAAGTATTGCAGAGCATGACCTGGCAGCGGATGTCTTTCAAATCCAGCGCAGACAGCCCCCCCTTGATGGCGGCGGCTGTGGCCACATTCATAAATGCCGGGGTCTGGACAGTGCCGTGGACGGTTTCAAATTCTCCTCGGCGAGCCATTCCCTCTTGTTTTTTCAGTCGGTAAGGCATAGTTGATTTCCTTTCTTTACAGGATCAGCATGGCATCGCCAAAGCTGAAAAAGCGGTATTTTTCCTCAACAGCGACTCGGTAGGCTTCCATAGTCTTTTCGTAGCCGTAAAAGGCGCTGACCAGCATAATAAGGGTGCTTTCCGGAAGATGAAAATTGGTGATCAGACCGTCAATGCAGCCCAGCTCTACTCCGGGATAGATGAAGATCTCAGTGTCCCCGGAACAGGGGCAGATGCAGCCATACTTGGCCCATGCAGCTTCCAGGGTGCGGCAGCTGGTAGTTCCCACAGCAATGACCCGATGCCCGGCTGCCTTGGTGTCCATAATCAGCTTGGCAGTCTCCGGACTGACGGTATACCATTCAGAATGCATCTTGTGCTGGGTCACATCGTCCTCTTTTACGGGGCGGAAGGTACCCAGTCCCACATGCAGGGTTACCTCGGCAATATTTACCCCCATGGCCCGGATCTCATCCATAAGCCGGGTGGTGAAGTGAAGTCCCGCAGTGGGAGCGGCTGCACTTCCCAATTCCTTGGCATATACTGTCTGGTACTGGCTCTGGTCCTCCAACTGTTTGGTAATATATGGAGGAAGCGGCATCTTTCCGAACTCGTCCAGCTTCTCGTAGAGCGTAGCAGTATCGTATTTGAAGGTGACATACTTGTTGCCGTCTTCCAGGGTTTCATCCACAACCGCGGTGAGACTGCCATCCCCAAAGGAGACCTGAGTCCCCGGCTGCATCCGTTTGCCAGGTTTGGCAAGACACTCCCAGGTGTCTCCCTTTACCTGCCGGAGCAAAAGAAGCTCACACACGGCGCCGGTAGGAACCTTGGTCCCCACCAGACGAGCGGGCAAAACTTTGCTGTTGTTTACGACCAGGAGATCACCCGGTTCCAGGTATTGAGTGATATCCCGAAATATTTTGTGTTCCACTGAATTGTTCTTCCGGTTCAGTACCATAAGACGGGCAGAGTCCCGGGGTTCAACGGGCTCCTGAGCGATATATTCCTGCGGAAGCTGGTACCAAAAATCTTTGGTTTTCATCTGGTTATTTCCCCTCCGGATTTTGTTGACAGACAGCATTGAAAATGCTATATTTAGTCCATAAAAAGGCGGATTTTGCGCCCTTAAATTTATAGCGCTCTCAGGCGCAATATACTTTTATATTATATTGCATCCGGCGCCGGTTTTCAAGCCGGTTTTTTTATTGTTTGTAATGTGGTCAAAATGACTGCATACATATAGATGGGAAAGGATTTGTAGCATTATGAAAGAGTATCGTGTAGGCATTGTAGGCGCAACCGGAATGGTGGGTCAGCGGTTTGTAACCCTGTTGGCAGATCACCCCTGGTTCAAGATTACCAAGCTGGCAGCTTCCGGACGGAGCGCCGGCAAGAAATACGGCGAACTGATGGAAGGCCGCTGGCTCATGACCTCCCCCCTGCCGGAGCAGGTCAAGGATATGGTCGTGCTGGACGCTTCCAAGGTAGAGGAGATGGCCCAGGGTCTGGACTTTATCTTCTGCGCCGTCAACATGAAGAAGGACGAGATCAAGGCTCTTGAGGAGGCTTACGCCAAGGCAGAGTGCCCTGTTGTCTCCAATAACAGCGCCCATCGCATGACCCCTGATGTACCTATGGTGGTTCCTGAAATCAACGCAGACCATCTGGCAGTGATTGAAAGCCAGCGCAAGCGTCTGGGCACCAAGAGGGGCTTTATTGCGGTTAAATCCAACTGCAGCCTCCAGAGCTATGTGCCCGCTCTCCATCCCCTGATGGCTGAGTATAAGCCCACCAAGTGCCTGGTCTGCACTTATCAGGCTATTTCCGGAGCAGGAAAGACCTTCGAGACCTTCCCCGACATTCTGGACAATGTAATCCCCTATATCGGCGGCGAGGAAGAGAAGAGCGAGCAGGAGCCCCTCAAGCTGTGGGGTCATGTAGAGAACGGCCAGATCGTACCCGCCACCTCCCCTGCCTTCACTGCTCAGTGCCTGCGTGTGCCTGTTTCTGACGGTCACACCGCTGCTGTATTTGTGAGCTTTGAGAAGAAGCCTACCAAGAAAGAAATGCTCAAGGCCTGGGCAGAGTTCCAGGGCGAAGCCCAGAAGCTGGAACTCCCCAGCGCTCCCAAGCAGTTCCTCCATTACTTTGAGGAAAATGACCGTCCTCAGCCCAAGCTGGACCGGAATCTGGAAAACGGCATGGCTGTAAGCATTGGCCGTCTCCGGGAGGATACCCAGTACGATTACAAGTTTGTATGCCTGAGCCACAACACCCTGCGAGGGGCCGCCGGCGGAGCCGTTCTGCTGGCTGAATTGCTGGCCAAGAAAGGATATTTTGACTGAGAAAGGGAGGGCCTTTTTATGAAACAACCTCTGTTTACCGGTTCCGGAGTGGCTCTGGTCACCCCTATGCACCAGGACGGCTCCATCAACTATGAGACCCTGGCCAAGATGCTGGATGATCAGATTGAGAACGGCACTGATGCCATCTTTGTCTGCTGCACCACCGGTGAAGCTCCCACCCTGGAAGATCCCGAGCACCTGGAATGCATCCGGTTTACTGTGGAGCATGTTGCCGGACGGGTTCCTGTGATTGCCGGAACCGGAAGCAACAATACCGACCACGCTATTATGATGACCAAGGAAGCCCAGGAAATGGGTGCTGATGCGGTTCTGCTGGTAACTCCGTACTACAACAAGACCAGCCAGAGAGGACTGATCCAGCATTTCAAAGCCATCGCTCAGTCCACCACTCTCCCCTGTATCGTTTACAATGTGCCCAGCCGTACCGGTGTAAACATTGCTCCTGAAACCGCCCTGGAGCTTTCCAAGATTCCCAACATGGTGGGCATCAAGGAAGCCAGCGGAAACATCAGCCAGGTGGCTAAGATTGCCCGTCTCTGTGGCGATGACCTTTATATCTACTCCGGCAATGATGACCAGATCGTTCCTGTTCTCTCTCTGGGCGGCAAGGGCGTGGTCAGCGTTCTGGCCAATGTTGCTCCCAAGGTTGCCCATGATATCTGCCAGCTCTGGTTTGACGGTAAGCCTCAGGAGAGTATGGAGCTTCAGCTGAAGTATCTGGACCTCTGCAACGATTTGTTTATGGATGTAAACCCCATTCCTGTAAAGCATGCGCTCAACGAGTTGGGCTATGAGGCCGGTTCCTGCCGCCTGCCCCTTTGCGATATGCCTCAGGAAAAGCAGGAAGCCCTGCGGAACACCATGAAGGCCGCCGGTCTGCTATAAGCCAATTGGCCGGGCGCAGCTCCCAGAAGGGCTGCGCCCTTATTTGTGGATAAGAGAGGATGTAAACATGATTGATATTGTAATTCAGGGATATAATGGCAGAATGGGCCGGGTGCTTCAGCAGATTATTTCAGAGCGCACCGACTGCCGCGTGGTGGCCGGAATCGACATTGCCCCTCAGGATGGGCCAATCCCTGTCTATACCAGCCTGGACCAGCTGCAGGGCGCCGGCGATGTACTCATTGATTTCAGCTCCCCCGCAGCCACCAAGAAAGCTATTGCATACTGCAAAGAGCATGGTATGCCCGCTGTGATCTGCACCACTGGTCTGGATGAGGAGACCAATCTGGAACTGGTAGAGCTGAGCAAGAGCTGCGCTGTTTTCAAAAGCGCCAACATGTCCATGGGAATCAATCTGATCATTTCCCTTGCCCAGAAAGCTGCCAGGCTCCTGGGTGAATCCTATGATGTGGAAATCATTGAGAAGCACCACAACAGAAAGCTGGATGCCCCCAGCGGAACCGCTTTGATGATTGCCGACGGAATCAACAAAGCCTGTGGAGACCGGTATGAGTATGTATATGACCGGCACAGTGTCCGTCGTCCCCGCGGAAAGCAGGAGTTGGGAATCAGTGCTGTCCGGGGCGGCACTATTGTAGGCGAGCATGAGGTTCTATTCTGTGGCAATGACGAGGTGATCACCCTCTCCCACAGTGCCGCAAGCCGCGGCGTCTTTGCCACCGGTGCAGTCAATGCAGCGGTATACCTGGCAGGTAAAGGCCCCGGTCTGTATGACATGAGCGATATGCTGGAGAATCTGCTGTGAATCCCCGTGCCTCCCGGCTCAGATCCGCCCTGTTTGCCGTTGTAGTGCTGCTGGTGGTGGCAGTAGTCCTGATGGTGGCCTTCGGAATCAAAACAGAGCTTGGGCATCCTGCTGCCGCACCTGTGATTTCCACACCGGAGCCATCCCCTACGCCGACTCCCGGCCCTCAGGTATATCAGGTACGCTTCTCTGCAACCGGAGATAATCTGATTCACGATGGAATCTATAAGCAGGCCAGAAATCGCGCTCAGGATGGCGGCTACGACTTTGACTATGCCTACGAAAATGTAAAAGACTTTTACAGCCAGTTTGATTTGAATTGGATCAATCAGGAAACGCTTCTCACCGATGCCTGTGAGCCTTCTGGCTACCCCTGCTTTGCTACCCCCACAGATATCTTTGATAGTCTGTACGATGTGGGCTGGCGTGCCTTCAATGTAAGTACCAACCACAGCTATGATAAGGGTGCTTTGGGAATTTCCAGCAGTATGGAATTCTGGAACAGCACTTCGGATGATGTGGCCTGGAGCGGATTTTACGATTTGTCCAGCTATGACAATTACACCTACCAGACTGTAAACGGAATCAAGTTTGGGTATCTCTCCTATACCTATGGAACCAACGGAATTCCAACCCCTTCCGATACACAGTATGGTGTGATTTATACCGATCAACTGGATATCATTCAGCAGCAGGTTGCCGCTGTACGCCCCAACTGCGATGTCCTGATTGTCAGCTGCCACTGGGGAACGGAAGGCAGCCATACCATTCATCCCAGCCAGACACAGCTGGCACAGCAGCTGGCAGATTGGGGCGCCGACTTGATTATCGGTACCCATCCCCACATGATTCAAGACTGCCAGTGGCTCACAGCTCAGGACGGCAGACAAGCCTTTGTGGCCTATTCTCTGGGAAATTTCCTGAACTTTCAGGCATCTGCGGACAATCTGATCGGCGGTGTCCTGGACATCACCATCCAGAAAACCGTTTATCCGGACGGAAGCCAGACCATAGAGCTGCTTAATCCCCAAATTCATGGCGCCATCAGCCATTATGACGGCGGGTACCGGGACGGACGGGTTTATATGTTCTCTGATTATACACAGGAGCTGGCCCAAAGCCATGGAATCAGAAGCAGTTATCCCTCCTTCAGCCTGGAATACATACAGCAAGTCCTGGAAGCCAATGTGAGTCCTGAATTTTTAAGCCAAAATCAACAATAGTAGAAACGGAGGAGATCTATTATGTACGGAGTAAGCAAAATCACCAGCGAACAGAATATTATGTTGGTAACCTTCCCCGATGCAAAGTACAGCGCCAGAAGTCTGGCAGAGCATCTCCAGGTATTTGCAGACAATAACATTGTTCTGGATATGATTTGCCAGAGCGCTCCCCACGGCTCCAAAACCGACTTCAGCTTTACCACCAGCTATGACAACTTTACTACTGTCATGCGCACCATCCCCCAGGCACTGGTTGGCCGGGACGAGCCCGCTCCCTTTATCAGCGGCGGTTATGTAAAGATCAATCTCTTCGGTGAGGAAATGGTCACCAGCTGCGGCGTAGCGGCCCGGGCTCTGGCTGCCCTGGCCAAGAAAGGAATCGAAGTAAACCTGATTACTACCAGCGATTTGGATATCAGCCTTCTCATCCGGGGCGAAAACGAGGATGCAGCGCTGGAAGTGCTCAAAGAAGCCTATCAGCTCTGATCCCTGTTGCAATTAAAAATAGAAAAATCAGCCTGGGCAACCTTGGACGGCCTGGGCTGATTTGTTTTTAAAGCAGTTTCATTTGCTGAATTCCAGGACGCAGAATGCAGAGTTCTATTTGGAGCAAACAATTGCAGGAATTGAAACTTTGCCAATATTTGTGTATAATATACGAGAGAAATTTTTGCTTATTGTAAGGCTATTTTATTGGGAAGGAGGCCCCAGCCATGCGGATCGCCGTGGTAGAAGACGAACAGGAACAGCGGGACCTGCTTAGCGGATACATTCAGAAATTCGCCCAGGAAACCAACACCCAGCACACCATAGACCTTTTTGAAAATGGTCTTAAACTTTTGGAAGATTTCAAGCCCGAATATGATATTATCCTGCTGGATATTGAAATGCCGGGAATCAACGGGATGGAAACGGCAGAACAGATCCGCGCCCTTGACGAGAATGTGGTGCTGATGTTCATCACCAACATGGCGCAGTATGCGGTGGGGGGCTACTCCGTGGGAGCCTTGGATTTTGTACTTAAGCCCATCAACTACACCACCTTTTCCATTCGTTTTTCCCGGGCGGTAAAGCGGGCCGGGCTACGGCAAAGCGCTCAGATACTGCTGAATCTTCCCGACTGTGTCCGGCGGATTGAAACCCAGCAAATCTACTATGTGGAAGTCATGAATAAGATGCTCCACTATCACACGCAGCTTGGTGAATTTGTTCTGCGAGGCACCATGCAAAGCGTGGAAAGCATGCTCGCCCAATATAACTTTGTGAGATGCAACCACTGGTATCTGGTCAATCTGCGTCATGTAACAGAGATTCGCCGGGATACCGTATTGGTAGGCGGCGATGAGCTGGAAATCAGCAGGCGCAACCGAAAAGCCTTCCTTACTGCACTGACAGCCTATGTGGGAGGGAGCTTCTAATGACTTTTCAGGAATTTCTGGTTGAGCTTTGGCGCTTTACGGCCCTTTGGTCTATGGGAATAGTATTTCTTGCGCCCTTGGAGAAAAAGAAAAGCAGACTTTTTTCCTATGGGGCCAGCTGTATTCTCCCCTGCTTTGCTGCCTTTTTCCTGCTGAAAATCCTGCCGGCAGGATTTTATAAAATCTGGATTTCCCCTGCCATTGCCCTGTTTTTTGTCTCCCTGTTTTTCTGGCGCTGTGCAGAGCTTTCCCTCAAGTCGTCTGTTTACTGCGGTGTATGGGTAACTATGGTGGGAAATTTGGTGGTCATGATAAGCACACTGCTCTATCCCAGGTTTCCTTTTCTGGTGGCTTTCGGAATCAGTACTTTCATGCTGCTGATTCTTCTTTTTGTCATCTATGCCACCATTGCCCGTTGGATGCCTGACAAGGGAAAATATCATACCGGCCCCAGACAGTTTACCTTTGCTCTGGTGCTTTGGGTAATTTCGGTGATAACTGATCTGTGGTTTGCCATTGCCGCTCCTGCATCTGATCATTTTACCCAGTGCCTTCTCATGCTTCTGATCAAGTTCTACTGTATCACGGTCCTCTATCTGCAGCATGGGCTGTTCCAGAAAAGTGCCATTCGACAGGAGCTGGCGCTTTTGAATACTCTTTGGGCTCAGCAGAAGAATCAATATGCCCTTTCCAAGGAAAACATTGCCCTCATCAATCAGAAGTGCCACGACCTGAAACATCAGATCAAAGCCATGCAGACCATGTTTGCGGGAGAATCCCGGGAAAAGTATCTTCAGGAAATTGAACGATCTGTCCGTATCTACGATGTGCGTGCCAAAACCGGAAACGAGGTCTTGGATACCGTTCTGACCGAAAAAAGCCTTCTCTGTGAAGCCAATGGAATTCAGGCCAACTGTGTGGCAGACGGAAGGCTCCTTTCCTTCATGGACCCGGTGGACCTGTATACTATCTTTGGAAACGCCATGGATAACGCCATAGAAAGCGTTTCTACCATTGAAGACAGAAACCGGAGAATCATTGATGTTCAGGTCTACAGAGAAAAACAGATGATGGTGATTCAGATCATCAATCCGGTGACTCAGAACATCCGGTTTGATTCAGATGATCTTCCCATAACCACCAAGGAAAACAATGGATACCATGGGTTCGGGCTGCGGAGCATCCGTCATACCATAAAAAAATATGGTGGGTTCATGACTGTAAAAGTGGAGGACGGTTCCTTTTATCTCCGCCTCCTTCTTCCCTGCCGGTCTAAAGCCTCCCCTATAACCGCCCAATAATATTTCAAATAAGAAAGAGACCGCCCAACCGGACGGTCTCTTTCACATTTATAGGAGGATTAGAAGAAATTGCGTTTCTAAAAGGGAGCGTTTCCTTTTGGAAATCAAACTCCGGAATAGGCGGAAAAGCCGCCGTCAATGGGAATACATACACCAGTAATAAAGCTTGCTGCCTCGTTGTTCAGAAGGAACAGCACTGCACCTGCCAGCTCTTTTTCGGTGTCGCCAAAACGGCCCATGGGAGTGGCAGCCAGAATCTTGCCGGTCCGGGCAGTGGGAGTGCCATCCTCATTGTAGAGGAGCTTCTGGTTCTGCTTGGTGGAGAAGAATCCGGGAGCAATGGCATTGACACGGATTCCCACCTTGCTGAAATGAACAGCCAGCCACTGGGTAAAGTTGCTGACGGCAGCCTTGGCGCCGGAGTAAGCAGGAATCTTGGTAAGGGGGGTGTAGGCATTCATGGAGGAAATATTGAGAATATTGCAGCCTTCCTTCCCTACCATCTGACGGGCAAAAGCCTGAGTGGGCAACAGAGTACCAATGAAGTTCAGATTGAACACAAACTCCACACCGCTGGTCTCCAAATCAAAGAAGCTCTTGGTATCTCCGTCGATGTCGCCAATTTCAAAGTATTCCTTGTCAGTGGTGGCCCGGGGATTGTTTCCGCCTGCACCATTGATAAGGATATCGCAGCTGCCCAGGTCAGCAGCTACTGCATCAGCCACGGAATAGCAGCTGTCTTTGTCCAGAACATTGCACTTGTAGGCTTTGGCTACGCCGCCCTCGGCTGTGATTTCATCGGCAAAAGCCTGGGCAGCTTCCTGGTTCAGGTCCAGCAGAGCCACCTTGGCGCCGGCCCGGGCCAGCACTTTTGCAAAGGCAGAGCAGAGAACTCCGCCGGCACCGGTAACGACCGCTACCTTACCGGTAAGGTCGGTATTCAGTACATTCTTTTCCATACTATGATTTTCCTTTTTCTATTAAAGTTCAATCTTAAATCTAAAGCTGAATTCAGCTGCGGAACTGTGCAGGAACCTGATCCATAGTCTGCCAGGTCTTCATGGCTTCTTCAATGCTCATACCCTTGGAAATGGCATCTTTCCGAACTGCATTCACGGCCTGAATTTCTTTCATCCGTTCGCCGGTCAGACTGTAGTTCTTCATTGCCAGCAGGGTGGCAGCCCAAGCCAGCATGGGAATGATGCAGAACAGTACGATGACGACCCAGTTCATTCCTTCAGTGTAGGGGCTGTACTGAGTGGGCAGAATATCCAGGCCAATCAAGCCCACTGCAATACCTACAACGGTTGCAGAGAGGCTGGAAACCAGCTTGTCCACCAGGCTGAACAGGGTGCCCATAATACCGGGGATGTACTTGCCGGAACGATAGGTCTCGTAGTCGGAGCAGTCGGCCACCATGGGAATAGGCATATCAGCGGTAGCATAGTAGGCGCCGTAGCCCACACCAAAGAAAGCAATGAAGAGGATGGTGTACAGGTTGACAGCCAGGCCGTTCTCGTTCCAGAGGGACAGAGTAAATGCATCTCCACGACCCCAGAGCAGAAGCAGTACCAGAACGCCCACATAGCACACGAGGGCCACGGTTACATACCGCATCAGGCTGGCCTTCTGGCCCAGCTTCTGACTGGTACGAACAGTAAGCAGAAAGAAAGGTACGCTGAACACATAGCCCAGCACCATCATGGGCAGATACAGACCATCATAATTCCCCATCATACAGCCGTAAAGCATGCAGAGAACGGTGGTGTTGGTGGCAATGGAAAGAGCCAGCTTGCAGCCTGCACCGGCAACCATCAGCCGCTGCATGGGGTTGTTCTGACGAATAATCTGGATGTACTCCCGAACCTTGATTTTTTCAGTCTTGTCCCCGCCCAGGCCAAAGTACTTGGGACAATCCTTTTCCCAGATGCCCACAATGGCCAGAATGGTCAGAATCACAGAAATAATGATTCCCACGGGAGCCAGAACACGGAAGAACTCGGCAGAAGAGTAGCCGTTTTCAAAATTTTTAGCCAGGAGCGGTGCGAAGAACTGCATGGCTCCCATACCCAAAAGGCTGCCGATGGTATTGAAAATGGTAAAGAGAGGACGCTGCTTGGGGTCGTTGGTCAGAACAGTCTGACCGGAACGGGTGCAGCTGGTCTGGAAGGTGTATCCGATGACCCAGACCGCATACAATGCCACGAAAGCGGCATACCGGGCAGCCATCATATCTGCAGGGATAATAGGGGTCAGGCCATACAGCACCAGAATGCTGACCGCCATAATAATGTTGCCAATCACCATAAAGGGACGGAACTTGCCGAACTTGCCGTTAGTTCTATCCATCAAAGCGCCGATAATGGGATCGGTAAGTGCGTCAAATACACGCATGCCGGTGACCATAACAGAGGCAAACAGAGTTCCCAGGCTCAGAACATTGGCACCAAAGGTGGCAATGTAGCTGAGAACCAGAACATAATAAACATTGGTGGCGCCATTATTCAGGGGAAAGAGAACCAGCTGATACAGCTTCGCCCGATTCAGGGTGTTGGACTGAGAAGATTGGGTACCCATAATCCGTGATTTCTCCTTTTTAATGAGGGACAAGAGGGCCCGCCTGTTCAGGTAGGCAGGCCCCCTTGTTAAAACCTCAAGTTGGTCTTATGCGGCCTTGGCAGATTTGCAGAAGCTGCCCACAATGAGCAGGATGCAAGCCACGATCATGCATACCGCACAGCCGACAGTGGCATAGAAGATGGTCCAGCCCAGAGTGTTGCCGGAGTTGTAAGAAAACAGACCGGCAATGAGCAGAATCCGCTGAAGGACACATTGTCCGTAAACATAGCTGTACAGGGCAATGGAAGCCAGTACAGAGACAGCGGTAACCGGATTGTGGTCCCCCATCCGGGCAGGGGCCCAGGCAGCAAGAACCACCAGAATAACTCCTGCTACCCCGGCAGCAATGACAAGACCGCCGTTGCTGAGGGCATTTTCAGTAGAGAGGGAGCTGCTGTAGCCAGCAAGAGCTACACCTGCAGCGCCCAGCAGAGCAGCTACCAGGTTAAGGTAAAAAACGATACCTTTTTTCATCTTACTCTTCCTCCTTCTTGTGGGCGGAAGCCATAATGTACACGCCTACACCCGCCAGCATTACGATACCGGAAACGCCTGCCATGCCGTAGTAGACAGCACGCCACCAGGTCAGCTGGCTCTCAATATGGGTAGTAGCATTGTACCGGTTCATCAGATGGCTCTCGGTCCATGCGTAAATATTCTTGTGAACAGCTTCCTTCAGCTTGAGCTGGAGGTTGGCGTCGCCGTCGATGAAGTGCTCATCCAGGCCACGGCCCTCTACCAGGTTCTGGAACAGGTTGGAGCTGCTCAGGGTAGTGGTGCTGTAGAAGCCGGCTTGTCCACGGGTGTCGAAGCAGGTAGTGCCAGAGTTGAGAACGGCGCTCCACAGGTCGGTATCATCGTAAATGTCGGTTACTGCGTAGCCGATGAAGCCCCATTCGTTGGCCAGAATCTCAGTCATCAGGCCTTCGCTGGTGGTGCACTCGATGGAACCGATCTTGGAGAAGGAGGTCATGAGACCACGCATACCTGCATCGTAATCCTCGGTGTCGTACTTGGTAGCCTCGAAGGCGATCTGGTAAGCACGCAGCTCAACCTCGCGGGCACGCTGCTCGGTCATGTAGGGAGATACGCCGCCACGCTCAGATTCCTGGTCGTTGAAGGCGAAGTGCTTGGGAGCGGCAACCAGACCGTAGTCCAGAGCGCCGATGGCAAATTCCATAGCTGCCACACCGGACAGGACGGGATCTTCAGAGTAGTACTCGCCGTTCCGGCCATTGTAGGCATGACGATGGGTGTTCAGGCCGGGTCCCCACAGGATATTGATGCCGGTGAAGAGAGACTCAATGCCGGTGAACTCGCCCAGTTCGTACATGAGATCAGGGTTAAAGGTGGAAGCGCCCAGAGGAGCGTTGCCGAATACTTCGGGATGCCAGTTGCCGTTGGGGTCGGAAGCAGGGATAGCCCAGGGAGCAGCAGGATCCTTGGAAGCGTTCAGGTTAACGGCAATACCGTTTCCTGCGTTCTCGGTCATGTAGGTCTCTACAGTACCGATGGAGTCAGCGCCAGGGATGGAGGGGCCGCCGAAGGTGAAGATGTACATGGCCTCTTCCAGAGTCAGCTGATCCAGCAGCTGATCCCACTTGGGATCGTCGTAAGGCACACCGAACATCTCGTAGAACTTGATGCCGTTGTCCTGACCCCACAGAATGTCGGAGGTGTCGTCCTCGGTCTGGAGGGTATAGGTCTTACCGTTCAGGTTGTTGATGAGTTCCTCATTGGTGAGGGTCATATCAGTGTAGCTCTTGGGATAGGTGCCTGCCCAGTCAGTACGGCTCAGGTAGGTCACTTCACCGGGCTGATAGTAATTCCAGTCAGCGTAGGGCAGCTGGTTGGAGATGGGGTAACCGGTCTTGGAAACAGAGAACAGGGTCTTGGAAATAAAGTCCTCGGTGATTTCCTTGACATAGACCTGGGCAGCATTGCCCACCCCTACCATCTTGGAGGTATCCATGCCCTGGGCAACCATAATGTTGTTCAGAGCATCGTGAGCACCGTTGCCCACAGAGAAGTAGTAGCTGCCGGGGTCCATAACATAGGTGCCGGTGGTGCCGTCGCCGTTGTCATAGGTCTCATCATAGCTGGCAATGTACTGGAGGTCAACCTTGACAGAGACTACCTGGGACTGGCCGGGCTCCAGAACATCAGACTTTTCAAAGTTCAGCAGCTGAATAGCAGACTTTTCCAGTCCGCCGATGGTATAGGGAGCCTGACCGTAGATCTGTACAGAGGTCTTGCCGGCCACATCGCCCACATTGGTGACCTTCACATCGAAGGTGGCATAGGCATTGGGAGCGCCGGTCTCGCTGTCAACAGAAATGTCGAAGGTGGGCTCGCCCTGGAATTCAAAGGTGAAGTCGGTGTAGCTCAGACCATAGCCAAAGCCATAGGTGACTTCCTTGTCGTAATCCCAGCTTTCAGTGGAGGCATAAGCGCCCACGGGGCTGGAAGCATTTCCGCGGCCAGCTACAGAATCATAGTAGCGGGTCTCGTAGTAACGGTAACCAACATACAGGCCCTCGGCCTCGATGGTGTAAGCGCCGGGAGTGAAGCCCATAACGCCGCCGGTGCGGGTGATGACTTCATCGGTGTTGGAGTAATACATCTTGCCCATGTTCTGCATGGCAGGAGCAGACATATTGTAGGTGGTGAAAATGTCAAACAAACCGCCGGAGGGGCTGACCCGTCCGCAGAGGATGTCTGCTACACCCAGCATGCCGTAGCAGCCGGGAGCGCCGATCCAGAGGATGGCATCAACATCGGGATCGTCTTTCAGAGTGCCGATCTCAACAGAAGCGGAGCTGGAAATAAGCACGATAACCTTGTCGCTGGCTTCCTTGGCCAGTTCGATGGCATCCAGTTCGTTCTTGGTCAGGGAGAGAGGCTCGCCGTGCTCAAACTCCACACCCTCGGCTACGCCACCGGGCAGGTAGTCAACAGACTCAGCGCTGGGACGAGCAATCACTACAATGGCGGCATCGCCATATTCAACAAAGCTGTCCTTATAGCTTCCGTTCACGGCAGCGATCTCGTCTACAGAGGGCTCACCGGGATCGTACACTTCGGCAGCGGGCTCGTTCTCGTAATGAACATAGGTCTCGCCCAGCTTCTCATAAATGTCGATCATGGTCTGGTTCAGGTTGAAGCCGGCCCCCTCGAAATCAAACTCGTCACCCTTCCACTCGGTGATGGTGGCGGAGGGAGCAGCGCCACGGCTGCCTACGCTCCAGGCAATGGTGTTGGCAAAGTCGGTGCGGTTCTGGCTGAGAGCCTGCTCCAGGCTGATGTAGGGGCCCTGGGCCTTTACGCCGAAGCTGGAACCCAGCAGGTTTACATGGGAGCGGATGCCCAGCAGGGTAACATTGGAGCCGCTCTCCAGGGGCAGAGCGCCGTTGTTCTTGAGCAGAACGCTGCCTTCAGCAGCCTCACGGCGGCCCAGATCGATGGCGGCAGAGATAAGAGCATTGGAATTGCCGGTGCCGTCCTCGTTCAGCAGTTCCTCAGGGGGAGTGAACTTATCATAAAGAGGGTTCTCCTCGTCGTTATCAGAGGCCAGAACCTCGCTGGTGGTTCCCAGGTAGGTGTCGATGGTAGCCGCATTGGCTTCCAGGGCAATTCCCAGGATCATGGACAAGCAAAGGCTGAAGCAAGCAATACCGCTGATTCCCCGCGCCAATGCTTTTTTGGTTTGCAGTTTCATGTTGCGTATTTCCTCCTCATTTTTTTATGATTGCCATAATGTAGGTTTTGGTGACCTCGCTCCTTTCCGTATGGTTTTTTATGAAAGCCTTACACCCAGTTAGCGCTCTTGCTGCCGGACTTTTTCAGCCGGTATTCCGGGTTGGGCTGTTTCACATACCGAAGGGTGCAGCTGTCCTGGCACTGACCGGCCACAGCTTTGATCTGGACCTGGCCTTCCAGGGGAATCTGGAAGGTAAATACCTTCTCCCCTTTCTTCTCTTCTACCAGTTTTCCGTCAACGAAAAGGGCAACTTCGGGCTGGTTGGAGTAAACCTTTACGGTGGTCACCTTCTCAGGACGGTCCACATAGCGGCTGCCGCAGAGGTGAACAAAGGGCTCCTTGCTCCAGTATGCTTTGTAGAGGTAGAAGCTGTCCTTTTTGATTTTCCGGTCAAAGGTGACCAGACCTTTGTGGTTCATACCAGGCTCGCCGCCCTGGTCCCGGGCATCTGCTGCGAAGTCGAACATATTCCAGGCATGAGTGCTCCACATGTAGGGATGCCGCTCAAAGCACTTGGCCATAAATTCATGGTAGACTGCCTGATACTCCTCAGAATGATCCCCGCGGCGGGGCTTGGAGGAGTGAAGATTGGGCATACCCTCGCAGCCGTATTCGGAGTAACCCAGGCAGCGGTTGGGATAAACCTTATGGAAGAATCCGATCCACCAATCGTTGAGGAACAAACCGGGCACATACCATCCCAGATACAGGTTCCAGGACACCAGGTCAGACAGGTGAGCCACCGGATTGAAGGGGCCGCACATGGCATAGCAGGCCAGGCTGGTGGGACGGGTGGGGTCCATCTCATGGCAAAGCTCATTGAGGACCCGATGGTTGTCCAGCATATCCTTCTTGTCCTTGGTAGAGATGGTAATCTCGTTGGAAAGTCCCCAGGTCACAATGGAGGGATGATTGTAGTTCTGTACAATCAGCTCCTTCATCTGGCTGATGGTATTTTCCCGTCCATTGGGCATGTGCTCAGAAATGTAAGGAATTTCTGCCCAGACGATCATGCCGTACTGGTCGCACAGGTCATAGAAATATTGGTTGTGCTGGTAATGGGCCAGCCGGATGGTGTTGGCACCAATCTCCCGGATCAGGTCCATGTCTTCCTTGTGGTGCCGGGGAAGCAGTGCATTGCCCAGGTTTTTCCGGTCCTGGTGACGGGCTACGCCCCGGAGCGGATATTTCCGACCGTTCAGGAAGAAGCCCTCTTTGGGGTCCATCCGGAAGGTCCGCACACCAAAGGCGGACTGAATTTCGTCCACGACCTGGTCATTTTCCAGAAGCCGGAGGGTAGCGTGGTAGAGGTAGGGGTCCTCTACGCCGTCCCAGAGATGCACCTGAGGAATCCGGAGGGTGACATCGGTGCCTTCCCCTTTGACAACTTCCCTGCCTTCAGCATCAGTAATGATTACCTGAACCTGAGGATCGGGCTGATTGCACCAGCTCTCTACCCGGACTTCTCCATCCTCTCCCTTAACTACAGGAGTGATTTTCAGGCCGGGACCGCCCAAGTGATCCATGTCAAAGCGGTGCTTGCTGACCACAATCAGACTTACATCCCGGTAAATGCCGCCATAGAAGGTGAAGTCGGCTTTCTGGGGATAAACACGGTCGTTAATGCCATTGTCCACCTGAACAGTCAAGTGGTTTTCATTTTTCAAAAAGCGGGTAATGCATGTGCGGAAGGTAGAATAGCCACCATCGTGGGAAAGAATTTTCTCTCCGTTCAGTTCTACCAGTGCGCTGGCATTCACTCCCTGGAATTCCAGATATACATCCTGAGTCTCGGAGTCAAACTCAGGAGTCGAAAACAGCTTTTTGTAGGTGCAGGTTCCACGCCAGTAATCATTGCCGCCGTCCTGTCCATCCCGATTATTCCAGGTATGAGGAATATCAACGGTAATTACATCACCTTTCGGCCCATAGAACTCCCAGTTCTGATTCAAGTCCAGTTTTTTTCTCATAGCAGATTTTCTTCCCTTCTGAGCCTGCCGCCCTTGAATTTTTGCCGATCACAAAACCAACAGATTTTTTTCATATCCTTGACATAATTATAAAAATTTGATTATTTCTTTTCAATTTCGTTTCCCCAAGTGGGCTAAAATCGGGTATATGTGGCAACTACAAGTACAACAAAAGTTGTCTTTTGTTGTTTAAATTGCACAAATAGAGTTCCCCTGTCGGAGCAAATCCGGCAGGGGAACTCTATGAATTGATTCTCTTTTGAGTTTAATAATCTTTTTGTTATCTTTGGATTCATTCAAAAATTACATTCTCTAACCGCAGAAAAATGAATCCATACTCCTGTAATTCCTGGTCGATCTGCAATTCACCTACGATTGTCACTTCCGTGTCTGAAGCGGGATAGTCCTCAGGATATACTGCATCCTCCGGCATGATCACATCAAATCCCTGGGCGCAGCAGGCTGCTGCATCTTTTACAAAAACACCGCAGCGAATTGCGCCGTTTTCCTGATCCTCATAGGAGGTAAAGGTACCTTTTAACCGGACTATCTTCCCAATGTAATCGTCCGGTGACATCATCATATTGTACACCTCAGCATATACCATGGTGCTGCTCAAGGTAGTTAAATCAACATCTACCGAAGGTCTCTTACCTGTAGATACCCTTTCGGAGGGCTGCGGCAAAGAGATTTCCGGAGAGGGCGACTGTTCGACAGAAGAGCAGGCCGTAAATACCAAAGCAATTCCAAGTAAAAGGATAATAAAGCGTTTCATTTTTCACCGTCTCCCGGCCAGTCCAATGCCCCAGCAAAGCACAAAGGTGATAATTTCAACTGTAACAATGGTGGCGCCAACCGGTGTTCCTGCAAGAATGGATACAACAATGCCAGCAGCAGCACAGAAAACGGAAAGTCCGGCGGAAAAGATGGTGACAGCCTTGAAGCTGTGAAACAACCGCATGGCAGACATGGCAGGAAAAATGACCAGCGCAGAAATCAGCAGCGATCCTACCAGATTCATTGCCATCACAATAACCACCGCCGTTACAACAGCTAAAATAAGATTATACCGTTTTGCGTTCGTGCCCGTAGCCGAGGCAAAGCTTTCGTCAAAAGTAATGGCAAAAATTTTATGGTAAAAGAAAACATACAGGAGTACTACCAGCGCCGAAAGAATCACACACATCCAGACATCTGATTTTGATAAAGTAAGAATAGAAGTTGCTCCAAAAAGCGTAGTGCAAACATCCCCGGCCAGATTTGAAGATACCGAAAACAGGTTCATGACCAGATATCCCACAGCCAATGCTCCTACTGAGAACATGGCCATGGCGGCATCCCCTTTTATTTTAGAGTTTTCTCCTGCGCCTAGAAGAAATACAGCGCAAAGTACCGTTACGCCCATAACCAAGGGCATATCACTTGCAAGATTTAGAACAGAGGCAACCGCCATAGCGCCAAAGGCCACATGAGAAAGACCGTCCCCAATAAAGGAAAAGCGCTTTAACACCAAAGTGACTCCCAGCAAAGCTGCACAAAGTGCTACCAGTACCCCCACAGCAAGGGCATACCGCACAAAAGGATACGCCCAGTATGCAACCAGCTTTTCAAGCATCATTCCCATAAGGTTCTCCTTTCTGCTTCAGGTATCGCCTTCCCGGGACAGAGCGGACAAATTCCTTGCAGGTTCCAAAGAATACCTGCTCGCCCAGATAGAGAATGTGGCTGGCGTAATGGAGTGCTGCCTCCATATCATGGGAAATCATAAGAATGGTCATTCCATCCTTTTTATTGAGGCTGTCGATCATTTCATACATATCCCTGCAAGCTGCAGGGTCCAAACCGGATACCGGTTCATCCAGCAGCAGAATTTTGCTTGCGGCACAAAGGGCGCGAGCCAATAGCACACGCTGCTGCTGACCACCGGATAATTCCCTGTAACAACGGTCAGCAAAATGCTCCATATCCATTCTACGGAGAGACAGTCGAGCCTTTTCTTTTTCTGTTTTATTGTAAAAAGGACGAAGACCGCACTTCCCCTGGCAGCCGGACAAAGTCACCTCCCAGACGGTGGCAGGAAAGTCTCGCTGGGCCTGAGTCTGCTGAGGGAGATACCCTATTTCCTGGGCCTTCACGCCCTCCCCCCAGGAAACTCTCCCCTCTAACGGCGACTGAAGTCCCAGAATTGTTTTCATTAAGGTCGACTTTCCGGAGCCGTTTTCTCCTAAAATGCAGAGATAGTCTCCTGCACTTACCGAAAAATTCAGTCCACGGACCAAGGCCGCATCGTATCCCAAAGCCAATCCCTGGCAATTTATTTGAATCATTTGTATTCCTCTCAATTTAAGGCGGTTTTCAGAACTTCCAGATTCTGCTTCATAATAGAAAGGTAGGAAACGCCTTCTTCTATCTGGGCGGTAGTTACAGACTGCATGGAATCCAAGGTAAGAACATTCTGATCTTGAGTTTTCGTGCTGCTTACCACCGTCTTTGCCACCTGCCCGTCAGAACCATCTATGGTCAAAACGCAGGGCAGCCCCAGTTCATCTACCTTACCTGCAAGAAAAGCCACCGTTTCAAAGCTGGCTTCTGTTTCAGCAGAGCAACCGGAAAATGCCGCATAATACTTTAAATTGTAGTCATCCATCAAATATCTGAAGGGAAAGCGATCTGCAAACAACAGGGTATCCCGCTGGGCTGACCCCAGTACCGCTTGATATTCTTCGTCCAATCCTTTGAGTTCTTCAATGTACCGGGCTGCATTTTCTGCATACTCTTGACCATGTTCAGGATCAATCGTTCCAAGGGTTTCTGCGATTTCATTGCAAAGCCGGGCAGCATTGACAAGGGAAAGCCAGATGTGTTCGTCCGGGTGTTCGTGCTCCTCTTCCTCGTCATGGGTATGTTCATCCTGCTGCATTCCCTCCACGACCTCTTCCTCTTTTACATCTTCCCCCATTAAATCCAACAGATTCATAGCTGCCAAATTTGGATTGGCATTAGCAAGAGCTTCTTCCACCCAGGCATCAGATTCTCCGCCGGTATAGATCAGCAGATCACAGTCTGAAATTATGATCATATCATCAGCCGAGGGCTGGAAGCTGTGGAGATCCACGCCGTTGTCAAGAAGAAGGGTAAGGTCCACATTCTCTGCCTGGCCTCCCAGAATTTCTCTAACCCAATCATAAATAGGAAAGATGGTCGTCACAACCTGTAACTTTTCGCTTTTGGACTGGATCGGCTGATCATTCGCACATCCGGTCATAATTACAAGCATTATCACAAGCGCCGCTATAACGGCAATAGCTTTCTTCATATTTATAAACCTCCAAAATAAAAAACCGTATAAGGAAATCCAGTGAGCCAACAAGTATAATTCGATGCTTCCTCGTTAGGATTGGCTCTCTGGGAGGTTTATCAATTCTGAAGCTTTACCCCAAGCAGAACAGGAGAAAAGGCGATAATAATTCTTGCGGATATAAAAACACAACCTGAAAGTAAGGAAAGCAAGATAAGAGTGCGCTTTAAATCATTCCGCACCGCCCCGGTCAGAAAATTCTGATATAGGCGGACCTGGCGGCAGGTCCCGCAATGGTCACCTATACAGTGATGACTAGTCTGGACTGTCGTCATGAAGAAGGAAAAAAACACTGCAAAAAGTATAAGAAATACGCCCAAAAGCACCGCTGTCCGTTTTAGTTTGGCCATGTTTTTCTCCCTCCCTTCCATCAGGGGTTTCTTTCTTTTCTACAGTCCTCACATACGCCCAACAGAACCGTATTGAGAATATCCAGCTGGAACCCCTCTTCCAGGCACAACGCCTGTTTCAGATGCATGGTATGGTTCTCGGCCAGATGAAATGTTTTCCCGCAGCAGGTGCAGGACATATGCAAATGATTTTTGCAGGCCGGGGCTCCCATGTACTGATAAAAAGCTTCCCTGCTCCCCTGCTTCACCGATTTGCGAATTACGCCCTCCTCTTCGAGTTGGGACAAGTTTCGGTAAACCGCACTCAAACTGATTTGTTTCTGTGACAGAGTATCAGCAACCTGTCGTACTGACAGCAATTCGTCAGGATGATGGTCGAGAAACTCAATCAATACATCTCTCTGGCGTGTATCATATTTTTTCATACTTCAGCTCCAAATTTGCAAATGATTCGCAAATCAGAATATCATCCCGGTGGGAACTTGTCAAGCTGTTATTTTTTATTTGAAAATGTTCCTAAAATACTCTCTTTATAGTATAATGAAACAAACTTAGTATAATATTGGGAGAGATTTCATGAAGATACTGATTATCCGGCACGGTGATCCGGATTACGCCCGAGATTCTCTTACCCCCAAAGGCTGGCAGGAGGCACGGCTTCTGGCTCAGCGACTGGCTCCCCAACCCATTGATGCTTTTTATGTTTCACCTCTGGGAAGAGCTAAGGACACGGCCAGCTGTACCCTGGAACTGGCCGGGCGTTCCGCCACAGAATGTGATTGGCTTACCGAATTCAATCCGCCCTCGGTGCAGCGGCCCGATCTGGAGGAGGGCAAGCGGTTTGTGGCTTGGGACTGGCTTCCTTCCCACTGGCTTGACCGTGCCATTCTTATGGACCGGGAGCATTGGTTTGAGGAGCCGTGTTTCTCGGAAGCCGGTGTAGGGCAGGCTTATCACAGGGTAACTGCTGCTTTTGACCAACTGCTGGCACAGCACGGTTATCAGCGTGAGGGGCTCACTTATCGGCCTGTGAAACCCAACCACGATACTATATGTTTGTTTTGTCACTTTGGAGTGCAGGGAGTGCTTCTTTCCCATCTTCTCAATGTTTCTCCTATGCCCTTATGGCAGGGGTTTGCAGCGGCTCCTTCCTCTGTGACCACCCTGACTACCGAAGAACGCCGGGAAGGTATTGCTATTTTCCGTATGAGCAGTTATGGTGACATTTCCCACCTTTATGCCGGGCAGGAACCTCCTTCCACAGCCGCCCGCTTCTGCGAATGCTTTACTGATTTCCAGGACCGCCACGACTAAAAAAAGCTCCCCTTTCGGGGAGCTTTTTTAATGTAATGCGCACCAGTTTTACAGCACATTGTGGCAGGAATCCGGAATTCCTATGTCTGCCAGGAGCACCTCACCGCAGTACATTTCAGCCTCAGGAAGAGTGTGTACCGGCTTCAAACTGTCAAAGGCCACGGTAAAGTCAGCCTGAACTGCGCCTTCTGCAGCTTCTCCTGTGTCAGCTGTTAGGCCGCTGGGAAGGTCTACTGCCAAAAGAAAGGCACCCTCATCTCGGGAATCGTTCATAATCTTACAGGCTCTCAGCCCATCCGGGCGCAAGTTTCCGTGAAAGCCGGTCCCGTACAAGCTGTCCACCACTGCGTTCCACCCTTTATGGGAAGGTGCATCTTCTTTCTCCAGAATCGTTACCGAAAGCTCTGCCAGCAGATTAAAGTTGGTGACAGCATCGGGAGTCTGCGGCGCACCTTCGGCCAGCCAAACAGTGACCTGCCAGCCGGATTTGGCTGCCATTCTGGCAATTACAAACCCGTCTCCCCCATTGTTCCCTTTTCCGGCCACCACCAGCAATTGTCCAGCCGCAGGGAATCTCTCAGCCAAGGCTTTCCAGGCGGCCCGCCCGGCATTCTCCATCATCTGAATGTACAGAAGTCCATTTTCATTGGCTGCCCGTTCAATGGCTTTCATCTCTGCCGCAGTAACAACTGCCCTGTTTTTCATGGCTGAAAACCTCCTGACCTGAATTCTTTCATTCTCATATTACCAGTTTCCAAAAGAAAATTAAAGCGGTTACATTCCGTTAACCTGACAGCAACAAAGCTGAAACCTTCTCCCTGTATAACCAGAGTAACGGAGCTGAGATAGCACCGAATAATTTTGGTTTAAGGAGTGGAAGCATGAAAATTTCAAGAAAAGTAAAACTGGTCGCCCTGTCTTTGGCGGCAGTTATTCTTACGGCCTGCGGCGGAGAACCGGCTCAGACTGCACCACAGGAACAGACCGTCCCCACTGTGAATCCCGGAGACACAACCCCCATCACCCACATCGCTTACCTTGACCTTGGTTCAGAATTTGCGGCATCTCCTGATGGGCTGTATACCATAGCTCAGCTGCGCCCGGGTGCAAGAAATCTTTTTTATGTGGACATGGAAACACAGCAGGAAACTTATCTGTGTTCTGTGCCGGGCTGTGCTCACGACAACGAAAGCTGTACCTCCTATTTCTACATGGGTGAGAGGTCTATTGGCATTTCTTTGTTCTATTTTCAAGACCATCTCTATGCCATTCAAAATGTACCGGCCAACGGTAAAAATGCCAATATTATCCGCATGGACCCGGACGGTTCAAACAGAGAAACAGTTGTAACTCTGAATGATGACGAAACCTTTGCCGGACACATATTCGGATACGGAGATTCCATCCTCTGTGAAATAGGCGTTTCTGATTCGAAAAGAGAAAGCTGGAATCAGCTGCTGGAACGGATCGATCTGGAAACCGGGACCCGGGAAGTGATTTTCCAATATCCCGGCGAAAATGGACAATCCGGAATTTCTTTGATGGGCGCAACCGGAACCAATCTTTACTATCTGAGCCAGGGAGGCCAGGCAGAAGCTTTTCAGTATTACAAGGTTGATTTGTCCCTGGGCTCTGCTGCCATCGACACCATGAAGGAGAATCCCGTTGGCCCCGAGTTTGATAATATTGAGACCTTCTGCACCATTCAGAATGATTATTTCTGTACCTATGACTCCAAGAGTAACCTTTTAAGCTATGAGAACCTCCTTACCGGGGAGAGAAAAGAGTTCCCTGCTCCGGAGCTGGAAGAGGGCGAAAAGCTGTACGGCTTGGTTCATCTCTACGATGACCGGTTTGCTCTGTCCATAGACGATGCTGAGAGAAATGTTGTAATGGTACTCCTTGACCCAGAAACCAATCAGCCCACCGGAGTTCGTCATACGGTCAGCGAAGAAAACAGCCAGACCATTCTGGGCACATTTGGAGATACCCTCCTCTATTTAGACCGATACGAACAAATGCCTCTCAAAGATCAGGATGAGCTCGGCCTGGAAGGAGAACTGGCTTATTATTCCGTATTCGGTACCGTAAGCAAAGAGGATTACTGGAACGGAAATACCGGGACCGAAATTGCTTTTCCCCAAGAATAACAAAATTGTAACCTCCTTTGACCTGTGGTATTATGAGTGAGAGATAATCAATTACCATTAAAATGGAGGAGCGCAATCATGAGTGATGTCATTCGCACCGGAAAATACCGGCATTTCAAAGGGAACGAATACCAGGTCATAGGGACTGCCAGACATTCGGAGACCATGGAACTTATGGTGGTTTACCGGGCTCTGTATGGAGATTACGGGCTTTGGGTGCGCCCCGCTTCCATGTGGAATGAAACTGTAACCCGGGACGGAAAAACCTTCCAGAGATTTACCCTGATAGAAGAGGATTCCTGATATAAATATTAAAATCGCCGCCTTGCACTTTAAAAATGCAGGACGGCGATTTTTTATATTTTTAAACTGGTTTTCGGTTATACATGGGGCTTGATTCTTTGTACTGAATCAAATCCCACTGGTTTCCGTACAGGTCCTCAAAAACTGCTACGGTACCGTAAGTTTCCTCTTTGGGCGCCCGGACAAAATGAATCCCCTGCTGGGTCATATCACGGTAGTCTCTCCAAAAATCATCCGTGGCCAAAAACAGGAACACCCTGCCCCCTGCCTGATTACCGATATAGGATTCCTGTTCAGGGGTGGATGCCTGTGCCAGCAAAATCGTGGCACTGTTTGAACCGGGCGGTGCGATTACCACCCAGCGCTTATCCTGCTGGGGCAGATAAGTATCTTCCACCAAGGTGAAATGAAGTTTGCGGGTATAGAAATCAATGGCCTGATCATAATCCCGGACGACCAACGCCAGCTGTGCAACATATTGAATCATGATGGTTTCTCCCTTTTTCTGTTTTTTTCAGTATACCTTACAATTCGTTGGGATTTCAAGCAGCCTTTGTGCAAGCAAATTTTTTATAAAAAGTTATTTGTCTCTGGTAGTTTTCCATGATAAAATCCGTCTATATAGGTGAAGGAACAAAGGAGGTGTAAACACTTTGGAAGATACTCAAATCATACAGCTGTTCTTCGCCCGCTCAGAGGAGGCCATTATGGCCCTGGCTGAAAAATATGGAACTGCCTGCCAAAAACTTTCCTTTAATATTCTGCAGGATAACCGGGATGCGGAGGAATGTGTCAATGACTCTTATCTGACTGTCTGGAACCAGGTGCCTCCTGCAATCCCCTCTCCGCTTTTTGCCTATCTCTGCAAAATTGTCCGAAACCTTTCCATTGACCGGTACCGGAAACGCCACGCTGCCAAGCGGACGGATACCCTGACCGTTGCCTGGGAAGAGCTGGAGCCTTTTCTCCCGGCTGCCAGTACCCCCGAGCAGGAAATGGACAGCCGGCAAATCACTATTATTCTGAACCAGTTTCTGGGAACTCTGTCTCGGCAGGATCGACTCATATTCCTGCGCAGATATTGGTTTATGGATTCCTATCAGGAGATAACCCAGTTAGCTGGCCTCAACGAAAATACTTTATCTGTGCGCCTTACCCGTATCAGAAAGAAATTGAAAACTTATTTGCAGGAAAACGAGGTGTACTTATGAAAGCTGAAAAATTCTCCGATGCTTTGGAAAACATTGACGACCGCTATATTCTGGAGGCTGCCGGACAGAAAGCTGCCAAAAAGTCTGTCCTTCGTCATTGGAAGACATGGGGAGCTTTGGCCGCCTGCCTTTGCGTGGCAGCGGTATCTTTGCTGGCTTTCCGCCAGTTGGGTGCAACACAATCCCCTCCCTCTATTGTACAAACCGCCCCGGCTTCGGATTCTCCCTCCGGTATGCGGCGTTTTATGAACTACAACGGTATGCGCTATGAATTCCTGGGGGACGGTGCCATATACGAAATTCCTCGGGAAGAACTGGGCGAAGTTCTGGGGACACTGGACTATGATATCGTATCTGACCCCGAGACCTACAGCGGGAAGGATTTAGCTTCCAGTTTTGCTCTGGGCGGCACCGTATACAGCCTGAACGGCTATTCCCCGGAGTTCCGCCTTGCAGTAGAATGGGACGGCAGCTATTATCTCTGTGAGAGTGTTGCCTATACCGATGGGCAGCTGTTGCAGATCGACAGTTACTTCTCCCTGGCAGGATTCCCTGAAAACATACAGGGAGTTTCCATCTACGACCATGCCGGAATCAATTTGTTGGACCGTCTGCCCAATGAAGAAATAGAGAACTTTACAGAACTTCTGAAGGGCAGTCTTCCCGCAGAACTGGAAAATGAAGATTATCAGGAAATCGGCCGGGCCCAGCAGGAGGGCCGCTCCTTCCAAATTTCTTTTGAACTGATGGACGGCACAGAATACCGGTTTTACCTGATTCCCTCCCTTAGAATCTCCATGTTTGGAGACGGGCGCTATTCTCTGCCGCAGGAGTTCTGCGACAGTTATACTGACATTTTTGAAGGGCTGACACAGCCTGAGCAGCCTATGAGCTAATATAAAAACGGCAGGATAAGTGCTTTTCAAGCGTTGCTTATTCTGCCGATTTTTTTGCATCACCCATTGACTTTTTTCGATTTGAGAGATATTATATTAACAGTTCGAATAAATTAGATATGAAGGAGAGCACAAATCATGCGAAATCACGCAGCGGATGCCAAAGTATTCAAGGCCTTCTGTGATGTAAATCGTCTTCAGATATTGGAGCAGCTTCGCACCGGTGAAAAATGCTCCTGTGTACTGCTGGAAAAGCTTCAAATCAGCCAGTCTACCCTCTCCTATCACATGAAAATACTCTGCGATTCCGGGGTGGTGATTGGCCGTTCGGAGGGAAAGTGGACTCATTATGGGCTCAGCCGGGATGGCTGCCGGTATGCCCGGGAGCTGCTTGAGATTCTGACTGGGGAGAACGCTTCTACGGGAAACTGCTGCTCCTGTAAGAAATAAGGGCCATCGGCTGATCGATGGCTTTTATTCAGAAATACATATCGAAAAATTTAGAACTGTTTATTTGTGAAAGGGAGTTTTCTTTATGGATGTAATCAGCGGAGCCTGGTTGTTTTTCCAGGACCAGATTCTTGGAATGAAATGGCTCAATGAACTTATAGGACAGGGATTGACCTATCTGGGCATATCCCTTGAAAGCGTATTAGGTGGTGCGCTTCAATTTTTCATCTACGATACCATCAAAATATTTGTTCTGCTCTCCGTTTTGATTTTCGGCATTTCTTATATTCAGAGCTATTTTCCCCCTGAACGAACCAAAAAAATTCTGGGAAATTTTCACGGAATCAGAGCCAACACCCTGGCAGCTCTCCTGGGCACGGTCACTCCGTTCTGCTCTTGTTCTTCCATTCCCCTTTTCATGGGATTCACCAGCGCAGGGCTTTCTATTGGGGTCACCTTCTCCTTCCTTATATCTTCCCCCATGGTAGACTTGGGTTCCCTTGTTCTCCTTATGAGTATCTTTGGTGCCAAAGTGGCCATCATCTATGTGGTACTGGGACTGCTGATTGCCGTGGTTGGCGGCTCTATTCTGGAAAAGCTGAAAATGGAACGGTATCTGGAGGACTTTATCAGGAATGCCCCGGCGGTCGAAATTGCCGGGCAGACTTTGACCCGGCGGGATCGGGTACAGTTTGCCCGCAGCCAGCTTGAAGGAACCATCCGTAAGGTTGCCCCCTATATCTTTATTGGAGTCGGTATCGGGGCCTTTATCCACAATGCTGTTCCTCAGGAATGGGTGGAGATGGTTTTGGGCAGCAGCAATCCCTTTGCTGTTGTATTGGCCACCCTGGTGGGTGTACCCATGTATGCGGATATTTTTGGAACTATCCCGGTGGCAGAGAGTCTTCTCTTCAAAGGTGCAGGACTGGGGACTATTCTCTCCTTTATGATGGCTGTCACCACCCTGAGCCTGCCTTCCATAATTATGTTGAAGAAAGCCGTAAAGCCCCGCCTTCTGGCTGCTTTTATTGCCATCTGCACGATGGGCATCATCATTGTGGGCTACTTCTTCAACGCTATTCAGTACCTTTTGGTTTAAGCTCTCAGCTTAGTCTATATTTTAGTCCAATGGTATGAAGTCAAGTAGGTGATGCAAGAAAATTTCAAATGGGAATGAGTAAAAAGGACCATGTAG
>CALXBE010000011.1 GCA_944386495.1 uncultured Gemmiger sp.
TCTCAGATACGCATACGCTATGCGTCCTTCAATTACTTGAGTTTGGAATTGTTTTAAGTCTTTTTCCAAGACTAAAAAGGGTTCCGTTCAAGTTTTGATATTGTTCAATTTTCAAGGTCCTGCGTGGCTGTCCTTTCGTGTGACAGCTTTTCCATTATATCTCATCAAGTTCTGTTTGTCAAGAACTTTTTTGAGATTTTTTGGAGCTTTTCATTTCGCAGCGGTCTCTCTCGGAGACAGCTTTAATATATTACCACCGGATATATGGGTTGTCAATCCCCTTTTTAAACTTTTTTGATTTTTCTTGTGGAAAACCCGCCGGCTCCTGAGAACCGGCGGGTTTTTACTATACTTTATATAATAAGTAAGAAGGTTCAACTCAGGCTGGACAGAAACCGGAGGAAGGCTGCGTGGCCTTCCGCATCCCGTTTGAACACACCTGCATGCTCCAGCACCCGGGCGAAAACCTTTCCGGTCTCCTCCTGGACCACCGGCCATGCTTCACCGGGAGCGAAGGGTCCATGGTTTGCCAGAATCTCCTTGGCCCAGTCTGCGTGTTTTGCAGTCCGTTCATCCTGGGTAAGATCTTTTCCTTCCTCCAGCATCTGGGCTACCAGGTTCAGCTCCTCCTTCAGGCGGGCGGGCAGAACCGCACGGCCCATGACCTCGATGAGGCCGATGTTCTCCTTCTTAATATGATGGAGCTCATCGTGGGGGTGGAATACGCCCAGGGGATATTCCTGGGTGGTGATGTTGTTCCGAAGGACCAGGTCCATCTCATAATCCTCCCCACGGCGGCGGGCAATGGGGGTGATGGTGTTGTGGGGCACACCCTCTGTCTCGGCAAACACAAAGACAGATTCATCGGTGTAACCGCGCCAGGCATTGAGAACCTTTTCTGCCAGTTCCCCGATCCGCTTGGGGTCAGGTCCGGTGACACGAAGCACCGACATGGGCCACTTGACGATTCCGGTCTTCAAGTCCTCGTAACCGGGAATGGTCACTTCTTCCTCCACCGGGGCTGCCTCCATGGGGAAGAGGCACCGTCCGCCCTGGAAATGCTCATGGGCCAGGATGGAGCCGCCCACAATGGGCAGGTCTGCGTTAGAGCCCACAAAGTAATGGGGGAACCGGGTGACAATATCCAGCAGCTTGTCAAAGCAGCTCCGGTCAATCTTCATGGGGACATGGGCTGCGTTGAACACAATGCAGTGTTCATTGTAGTACACATAGGGGGAATACTGGAACATCCAGTCCTCTCCGCAGACCGTCATAGGGATGACCCGGTGATTGGCCCGGGCGGGATGGTCCATCCGGCCTGCATAACCCTCGTTCTCCGCGCAGAGCTGGCACTTGGGGTAGGCGCTCTGGGGCATGGTCCGGGCCAGGGCAATGGCCTTGGGGTCCTTTTCCGGTTTGGACAGGTTGATGGTGATATCCAGCTCCCCGTATTCGGTGGCGGTGGTCCAGTGCAGATCCTTGGCAATCCGGTCCCGACGGATATAGTTGGTATCCTGGGAGAACTGGTAGTACCAGTCGGTAGCCTTCCGGGGGGATTCCTGATACTTTTCCTGGAAGGCATGAATCACCTGAGCCGGGCGGGGGATGAGGACCGCCATCAAGGCTGTGTCCAGGATATCCCGCTGGGTGATGGATTCCCCGTCAATGACCCCACGGGCAGCGGCGTCATCCAGAAGGGTATCCAGAATCTGAGGAAGGGCGGCTCCCTCCACCGGCAGGGCCGGTTCCAGGGAGTCCAGTTTCAGAACGGACAAAATCCCGTTTGTAGCCCAGATTTTTTCACAAGGCTCAATAAGCTGCTTTTCCAGTCCGTATTCCACCAGGCTGGCAATGGCCTGCTCCACCGTCATCAAAAATCACTCCTTCTCGCTGCTCATAATCATGCAGCCGCCTTCGGGCCGCACAGAAACTGCGTGGCAAGTTCCCTGACCCAGCACGCTTTCCATGGCTTCCACAAAGTTCTTCTCCATATCCTGGGGAACGAAAGCCTGGATGGTGCCTGCAAAGCCGCCGCCGTGAACACGGACAGCGCCCCGGCCTGCCAGGGCCTTCTCGGCCAGAGCCAGGGAGAGGGTGACAGCCTGCTGATCCGGTGCAGAGACAGACCAGATGTTCTGGAGCAACTGGTCGGAGGAACGGCCGGAGGCGTTGACCAGGGCCAGGAACTCTTCCATCTTGCCCTGGGCCAGCACTTCGGCTTCCTCCTGGGCGCGGCGGTTCTCCTCAAAGAAGTGGAGTGCCCGGAGCACAGCCCGGTCACCGGTCTTGGCCCGGATGGCAGGGATGGCGGCCAGGAAATCCTCTTCCTTCACATCACGCAGCACTTCCTTCCCGAAGTGGGCAGCAACAGCTCCCATCTCCCGGGTGATTCCGGCATAGTCGTCGGTCAGGTCTGCATGGCAGGAACGGGTATCGATGATGTACAGCTGGTAACCGGAGCGGGCCAGGTCATAGTCCACCTTCCGAATCACCGGTTTGCCGGGGTCGTTGAAGTCGATGGCTACCACGCCGCCGATGGCGCTGGCTGCCTGATCCATCAGGCCGCAGGGCTTGCCAAAATAGTTCCGCTCTGCAAACTGGCCGATCTGAGCCAGCTTGACCGGGTCCAGAGCACCCTCACAGCAGAAGGTGTTGAAGATGTTCCCCAGCAGGATCTCGTAAGCGGCGGAAGAGGAAAGGCCGGAACCGCCGGGCACAGTGCTGCTGGCGTAGGCGCAGAAGCCCTTGGGGGCAAAGCCTGCATCGGCAATTCCCTTGGCAACGCCCCGGATGAGGGCGGCGGAGGTGTTTTTCTCCTCGGGATGAACTTCCAGGTCGTTCAGGTCAATGGTCAATTCCGGATAACCTTCGCTGACCACCTTGGCCACCTGGCCCTCGGTGGGGACCACGCAGGCCAGAATATCCATGTTTACGCTGCCGGCCAGAACGCAGCCGTGCTGATGGTCGGTATGGTTTCCGCCAATCTCGGTACGGCCGGGACCGCTGAATACGGCGGCGCCGGTGCAGTCCACTCCGGGGAAGGCTTCCTCAAAGCCCCGGATCACATGACTTACCTTTTCCCGGGCAGCTTCCAGCTCCTCCTGGGTATCGTGGAACACATACAGCCGGCGCAGGCGGTCATCATATTTTCCCTGGTTTACGGCCTGCAAAAATTTTTCCATGTTCTGCATTACATTTTCCTCCCGTTCTTTCGGTGCTCAGCCCTCACAGGCGAAGCAATATTGAATCTTATGCTTCCAGAGCTTCCCCTCAGGCAGATAGATGGAGGGGAACTGGGGATGGTTGGGGGCGTCCGGAATAAACTGTGCTTCCAGGGCCGCTCCGCTCCGGCGGACCGGTTCCAGGAAGTTGCCGGTGTAGAGATGGATTCCCGGCAGGGTGGCATTTACCTTAAGGCTCAGACCGCTGACCGGGCTTTCCAGGCAGCAGACCGGGCGAAGCCCCTCCCCTTCCACCAGGAAGGTATGGTCAAAGCCGCTGCCCGCTGCCAGCTGGGAATCTTCCAGGTCCCACCGCTCCTTAAGAGGAGTGGGCCGGGCAAAATCAAAGGGAGTATTCTGGGTGTGGATAAACTTTCCGGTGGGGATGCAGTCGGGGCGAATTTCCACAAACTGCCGGGCAGGGGTGGAGAAAAGGTGGTCTCCCACGGACAGGCTTTCCTCCCCTTCCAGATTCCAATATCCATGGTGGGTCAGGGAAAGGATGGTGTCCGCCTGGGCGGTTCCCTCCAGTTCCAGATTGAGGGCGCCGTCCTGGTCAAACCGGTACCGGACGGTCACATCCAGGGCTCCGGGGTAGCCTTCCTCCCCGTCCCGGGCCTGGCAGGTGAGCTGTACCCCGTCGGGGAGCAGCTCCACATTCCAGACCTTCCGGTCAAAGCCCTGGTTTCCTCCATGAAGATGATTTTCTCCCTGGTTGCAGGTGACCTGATATTCCTTTCCGTTCAGGGTTAACCGGCCTCCGGCGATCCGTCCGGCGCACCGGCCCACAATGGCTCCCAGATAGCAGGTGCCGTCCTGATATTCTTCCAGTGTTTCGTATCCTTTGCAAACCTGGACCGGGCCATTCTTGCCCGGCACCCAGACCGCCCGCAGGATCGCCCCGTAGCTCAGGACCTCTGCAGTGATCCCGGATTCATGCTCCATCCGGACACACACTACCGCTTCCCCGCTTCGGGTAGTTCCAAATGGTTTCGTGGTAATTTTCATACAACAAAAGTCCTTTCCTTGCCGTATTTTTTCCAAGGGCTTGGTTTGTTTAATTATACCAAATTATTTTTATCATTCCAACAATATTTTGAAAAAATGATACAAAACTCCATGGAATGGGCGATTTGTTCAATCTCAGCCTGCCGGGGACTGTTCTGCCTGGAGTTCCCGCAGGGTCACCCGCCGGTAGGGAAGCCAGATATACTTGCCGTCGGCAAGGGTAAGGTCGCTCTGGGCAGGGTCCTGACCGCTTTCCAGAAGCAGGGCCAGTTCCAGCATGTTTTCCGCAATTCCCTGGGCATCATTAAGGACGGTACCGTAGAGCAGCCCCTCCTCCACCGCTTTCAGGGCGGGGTCGGTGGCATCCACCCCCACGATCACCGGCATATCCTCCGGGGGAATATCCAGGCTCTGGTAAGCGTCAATGGCGCCCAGGGCCATGTCGTCATTGTTGGAGATGACCGCCTCAATGGAATCTCCCAGGGTGTTGACCCAGTCCGACATCCGGGCAGCCGCCTGGCTCCGGTCCCAGTTGGCGGTGTCCCCCGCCAGCCGTTCCACCGACACCCCTGCGCCGGTCAGGGTCTGGACCGCATACTCAGTGCGGAGCATGGCATCCTGATGGCCGGGTTCCCCCTCCAGCATAACATACTGAAGAATTCCGTCCCCGTTTTTATCCATGGAGGGATTGGCGTTGAGCCACCGGTCCAGCAGGATCTGTCCCTGAATCACCCCGGATTCCTCCGCCTTGGCCCCCACATAGTAGACCTGCTCCCACCGGGAAAGGTCCTCCGCCACCGGTTCCCGGTTAAAGAAGATAAGGGGGATTTCCGCCTCCTTGGCTTTATCAATAATCTGAGCGGCACTGGTCCGGTCCACAATATTCACGCAGAGAACATCATAATCCAGGGCGATAAGCCGGTCGATTTGTTCTGTCTGGGTAATCTGGGAACCCCGGCCGTCCACAATATTCAGGTTGATTTTGATTCCGTCCGCTGCTTCCCGGGCCTGAACCAGCCGTTCCAGATCCTGGACGATGGCATCGATGAAGGTATCGGTCTGAAGATAGACCGCCACCCCCACCCGCAGGGTTTTGGTTTCTGTCTGCCCGGACTGCCCGCAGCCCACCAGGAGCGCCGCAGCCAGCAGGAGGCAGAGCCCTTTACTGAAATACCGGATACAGCAGTTTTTCATGGTTCTGATCATAGGTTTCTCCCTCCTGCACCAAAGTCACCGGCAGGATTTTGTCCTCTGCCGATTGGTCACGGGCGGCAGCCACCGCCTGGGTCACCGCCAGATACCCGGAAGCATAGTCGCTCCAGGCAGCCAGGGCCTTGATCCCCCCTACTTCCAGTTGAGCCACCGATCGGTCGGACACTCCCGCCCCATAAACCAGGGGCGGGTCCTCCATCTGGGAAGCCAGGACCGCAGCCCGTTCCAGAGTCGCCGGTTCAAAGCAGATCACTCCGTCTGCCTGTTCCATCTGGGAGGCTGTAATTTCAGAGCAGACCTCCGGGGCAAAACCTGCCTGTTCCAGGGCTTCCCGGGTGCTCTCCAGCCGCCGGGAAGGTCCCTGACAGCCGGGATGGGATTCCACCAGAAGGAATTTCTTCCCCGGGCTGCAATCCTCAATCACCTGTCCGGCCAGCAGGGTTCCCACCTCTTCATTGGAGGGGCCCACAAAGGCCTGGGCATTTTCCAGGGGGGATTCCAGGGTAATCACCGGAAGTTCCTTCCACTGGGAAAGAAGTTCATCCAGTCCCTGGCAGTCTGCCGGGACCACCACCGCTGCATCCACATCCATCTGAGCCTGACTGCGAAGAAGCTGGATCTGCTCTTCTCCGTTGTTTTCCTCCTCCAGAGCCAGAAATCGAAGTTCGGCGTTCAAATCCTCGGCAGCCTGTTCCATTCCCTGACGGACCACGCTCCAGGCACTTGTTCCCGACTGGCGCATCAGGATGGAAATTTCCACCCGTCTGGGTGCGGGAGGGGTCAGGAGGGATTCCGGCGCCGCCAGACTTACCACCATGGCGGCCGCCAGCAGAATCAGAACGATCATCTGCCAAAGCTGGTATCCCGTTCTTTTCATCTGGCTTCCTCCTTCCCTGGATTTTCCTCGGGGCTTGTTACCACCGGCAGATGAATCCGGACGGTGGTTCCCTCGTCCGGCTCACTGTAAAATTCCAGTCCGTACTGGTTGCCGTAGGTCAACTGAATCCGCCGATGCACATTCTGCACCCCGATGCCGGAGCCCTTGCCCTGGGCAGGACGGTTTTCATCCAGCAGGCTGGCCAGCACTTCCGGGGTCATTCCCAGGCCGTTATCCTCCACATCAATATACAGGTCCTCCCCTTCCCGCCATACCCGGACGGTGATTTGACCGTCATCGTCCTCGGCGGCCATGCCATGGTAGATGGCGTTTTCCAGGAGAGGCTGGATAATCAGTTTCAGGCAGTAAAGGCCCTCCACCGGGGTGTCCTTCTGGATATTGAAGGCGAACTTGTTCTTATACCGAATCTGTTGGATGGTCATGTAATATCCTGCATGGTTCAGCTCACTTTCCAGGGAAATCACCCGCTTGCCCCGGCTGAGAGAGATACGGAAAAGCCGGCCCAGAGCGGTGACCATCCGGATGGAATCCTCATACCTTCCGCTTTCAGTAAGCCAAATCACAGAGTCCAGGGTATTGTAGAGGAAGTGAGGATTGATCTGGGACTGGAGCACTTCCAGCTCGCTCCGGCGCTTATCCTCCTCCTGCTGGATCACATCGTTCATCAGATGGCGCATGGTGGAGACCATGGACCGGATGGAGTGTCCCAGCTGCTGCACCTCATAGCAGCCTGCCTCCGGCACCTGGGGCATTTCCCCACCCCGGCCGGTCTGGCGGACCGCCTGTTCCAGCTGTCGGATCGGTTGGGTGATATGGGCGGAAAGCCGTCCGTTTACAAAAATCATTAGGAAGATGGAAAACAGCAGCACCGACACCACAAAGAGCATAAGCTGGGCGGTGCTCATGGCCAGTCCCTGGACAGGGACCACTCCCACCAGCTTCCAGCCGGTATAGCCCACGGTTTTTACCGTCACCTGCCGCCGGGTCCCCTGGAAGGTCTCCCAATGGGTGCCGTCGGAAAGCTGGGCGGCAGCCTTGTTGTTCTCCTGCAAAAGCCCTGCATAGAGAAGCTGCTGCCGGGGATGGTAAATCAGTTCTCCGTCCGCATCCACAACATAAAGGTATCCATCCGTTCCCAGGTCGGTGCTGCGGCAGATTTGTTCCACCCCGGAAAAGCTCATATCCACCAGCAGTACACCGCTCTCGCTGGCGCCGCCCCGGGTCAGCTCCACCTGACGGCTGAGGGAGATGACCCAATGATAACTCCCGTCTGTGGACTGAAACAGGTTCTGGACATGAGGGGTGGAAAAATGGATGTTCTCAATCTGAGCCAGGGCCGCAGTAAACCAGCTCTGCTCCGAGGGATTCACCCCTTCCTTCATAATGGCGAGAGGGGTGGCTCCCACCAGGGCTCCCCGGGAATCAAACACTGCAATGGAAACCATGGAATCCCGGTTTTCCTCGTACAGCAAGGCCAGCTTTTCCTCGGAGAGTCCATCGGTCAGGTCCTCATTTTTCAAAAGCCGATAATAGACCGTATCCGAGATTCGCATCATCCGGCGGAGGTAGCTGTCCAGGGAAAGGTTGACCTGGTTCAGCACCTGTTGGCTGGCCTGGGCCTGGACTTTTTCGTTTACTGTGGAGTACCGCAGGGTGAGGGACAGGCCGATGAACAGCACCCCCACCACAGCCACCGCCGTAAAGGTGAGCGAGATGACCCGCTGGATACTCATTTTTTCGTAGGAGCGGGTAAACTTACCCACCAAAGCCCGCAGGAGCATAGGCTTTTTTCCTTGGTCCATCTTTTACTTCCCCTGTTCCTGTCCTGTTGCCCGGTATTTGGAAGGACTGGTTCCAAAATACCGTTTGAATACATAGCTGAAATAGTTGGGGTCCAGGTACCCGGTCTGCTGGGCGATGAGATAGGTTTTCTCCTCACTGGACCGGAGCAGCTCTGCTGCCGCTTCCATCCGTACCTGGGTCACATAAGCTGTAAAGCTCATTCCTGTCTCCCGTTTGAACATGGTGGAGAAATAAGCGGGAGAGAGATGAAGATGTTCACAGAGCATTTCCACCGACAGGTTGCAGTCGGCGTAGTTTTCCCCAATGAATTCCCGGGCCTTGTCCACGGTCCGGGCTGTAGTATAGCTTCGCTGACGGCGGAGCAGTTCCTGGAGGTGGAGGCACCGTTCCTCCACCCAGCTGCCCAGCTGCTGGGGTCCGCCGAAATCCGAAATCTGCACCGCCCCGGTGAATCCCGGGCCAAACACTTCCTCCTGGGGAATCTCCGCCTCCCGGGCCAGCCGCATAAGGCAGGCCACCAGTTCCAGGAAAAAGCACTGCATCTGGCTGAGGGAGGTCTCATTCTGAGCCTGACGGAGCCAGCCTTCCGTAAAGGCCCTTACCTGTTCCGGAGTGCCCAGTTTTACTGCGTTTACCAGTTCCCGCTCCGCTGTCTCGTCAAAGGGAAGGGTATTGGTGCTCCGGGGTTCCAGGTCCCCGATATAGAGGGTCCGTCCGGGGCCCAGGATGACCCGGTATTCCAGGGCGCTTTTGGCCCCATGGATGGACTGAGCCAGCTGGGCCGGCTGTTCCACTCCCAGGCCCACACCAATGGTCAGCTGCAGTCCCAGCAGGGGTTCTCCCAGGGCACGCACCCGCTCCAGTTCTCCAATCAGCCCGTAGACCCGGGGGTACTCCTCAAAAGCGGCAATCACTGCCAGGTCATCGTCGTAAAGGGTCCAATGGAACTGGCAGTCGGAAAGGGAGGCATTCTCCTCAAAAAAGTTTTTCAGAGAAAGCAGGATCAAATCGTCCGGGTCCTCCCCCAGGTTGCTCACATGAATCTCGGCGGCCACCCAGCTTTTGCCGGAAAACTCGATCTCATACCGGGCAGCACGCTCCATGATCTGGTTTGCCTTCAGCTGCCCGCTGAGAAGGCGGGTATAAAACTGGCCCCGGAGCACCGGAAGGTTTTCCTCATAGCTCCGCCGGAGTTTTTCCATATCCTGCTGGCGGATTCGTTCTTCCTCCATGGTTTTCCGCAGGCGGACCAGAACCCCGCTCAGGTCCTCCGAGGTAATGGGCTTGAGGAGATATTCAAATACATTCATTCCGATGGCCTGGCGGGCGTAGTCAAAATCATCAAAGCCGGAAAAAATAACCAGCCGCACTGCCGGAAGCTGTTGTTTCAGCTGGCGGCAAAGGGTCAGCCCGTCCATAAAGGGCATCTTTATGTCGGTAAGCACCACATCCGGCCGGAGCTGTTCTGCCAGTTCCAGGGCATCCCGACCGTTGGCCGCCTCCCCTGCCAGCTCAAAACCCAAAGCATTCCAGTCAATACGGGTGCGGATTCCGGCCCGCAGTTCCTCCTCATCATCTACCAGAAGGATACGATATTTATCCATGTAAGTCCTCCCGCAGGGTGCAGGGCCTTGGTTCCGGTCCCCGCACTTTCTCTGCGTTTCAAATGCAGGATATATTTCTTAATGAGAATTATATCATAAATTCTTGCAAAACCAAAACAAGGCGGCCGTCCGTAGGACCGGACGGCCGCCCTGCTTTCGCCAGGTCAGAGCGGCCCGGCTATTTATGGGGAATTGCTTATTTCTTTACCAGATACTTCCGCATATCCAGAGCGCAGGCGAACAGGATGATGCCGCCCTTGATGGCATACTGCAGGTTCTGGTCCATGCCAACCAGAGGCAGGGCCACGAAAATCAGACGGAGCATGATAACGCCGATGACGATACCGCTGATTTTACCAATACCACCGACAAAGGATACGCCGCCGATAACACAGGCTGCGATGGCGTCCAGTTCGTAGTTCACACCGGTGTTGGCGGTGTTGGATGCGATACGGGCGGACTCTACGAAGCCGGCCCAGCCGTACATAGCACCGGCCAGAGCAAATACTGCAATGGTGGTAGCGAATACATTAACACCGGAAACGCGGGCAGCTTCCTCGTTGGCGCCCAGAGCGAACATGTTCTTGCCGAAGGTGGTCTTGTTCCAGATGAACCACATGAGGATGGTCAGGAGCACTGCGTAGATTACATAGTTGGGAATCTGGATCTTACCGCCTGCAAAGCTGAGCAGAGGAGGATTGCCTACTACGAAGTTACGGTATCCCTCAGACAGGCCGGAAATAGCCATGCCCTTGTTGTTGCCCTGCTGTACATAGAGGAGCAGGATGGTGTAGAGGATCAGCTGGGTAGCCAGAGTAACGATGAAGGGATGCAGCTTGAACTTGGCTACAAAGAAGCCGTTGAAAGCACCGATGAGAGCGCCGATGGCCACTACGATCAGGATGACCAGGGGAATGGGCAGGGTGCCGATGTTGGGCCACATTTTGTTGGCGGCATCAGTTGCCTGCAGGAGAGAAGCTGCCACACAGGCGGTGATACCAACGGCACGGCCGGCAGAAAGGTCGGTACCGGTGAGAACGATACAGCCTGCGATGCCCAGAGCCACCGGCAGATAGGCGGCGGTCAGGGAGAGCAGATTGATCAGAGAGCTGGGGGCCAAAAACGAGGGCTGAGTCACTGCCACATAGGCAGCCACCAGCAGCATGATAATGATAAGAGCGTTGTTGAGGAGCATATCCCCCACCTGTTTAGGGGTGATGGACTTTCCTTTCAGCTCCAGTTTCTTGGTGGAATTACTCATAAGATTCTCTCCTCCTCTTTACACATACTTAGCGGCCAGGGTCAGGATCTCTTCCTGACTGGTGTTGCGTGCATCCACTTCGCCGGCTACCTGTCCGCCGGACATGACCAGAATCCGGTCACATACGCCCAGCAGTTCGGGCATTTCGGAAGATACCATGATAACGCCCTTGCCTTCATTGGCCAGGTCGATGATCAGCTGGTAGATTTCGTACTTGGCGCCTACATCGATGCCGCGGGTAGGCTCGTCCAGAAGCAGGATCTCGGGCTTGGTAAGGAGCCACCGGCCCAGAATAACCTTCTGCTGGTTACCGCCGGACAAAGACCGGATCTGGGTTTTCTGGCTGGGAGTCTTGATGTGCATTGCCTGAATGGCCCAGTCGGTATCCTTCTTCATCTTGCTGTCGTCCAGATATACCTTACCGATCAGGTAATCCTTCAGGCTGGAAATTACGGTGTTGTCCCGGATGTCCCGGATTCCGAAGATACCGGTTGCCCGCCGCTCCTCGGTAAGGAGGGCGAAGCCGTTCTTGATGGCTTCCTTGGGAGTGCGGTTCTTGATGGACTTGCCATGGAGGGTAATGGTGCCGCCCTCACGGGTCATGGCGCCGAACAGGTTTTCCAGAACCTCGGTACGCCCGGAGCCGTCCAGACCGGCAATGCCCAGGATCTCACCCTTCCGCAGCTGGAAGGTAGCATCCTTCAGGCGGGTGTACTTGCCGGAAATGTGCTGTACATCCAGAATCACATCCCCGGGCTTGTTGGTCTTTTCAGGGAACCGGTTGGTCAGCTCACGGCCTACCATCAGGCGGATGATCTCGTCCATGGTCAGTTCCTTGGCGGGCCGGGTGGCTACCCACTGACCATCCCGCATGATGGTCACATCGTCACTGATCCGGAGGATCTCCTCCATCTTGTGAGATATGTAGATAATGCCGCAGCCCTTGTCCCGAAGCATATTGATGATCCGGAACAAGTGCTCTACTTCCGTTTCAGTCAGAGAGGAAGTGGGCTCGTCGAAAACAATGATTTTGGAATTGTAGGAAACTGCCTTGGCGATCTCCACCATCTGCCGCTGAGAAACAGGCAGAGTGGACATGATAGCCTTGGGGTTGACGGTAACTTCCAGGGTATCGAAAATCTTTTTGGTCTCCTTGGCCATAATGCTTTCGCTGACCATGATTCCCGCTACCTTGGGGTAACGGCCCAGCCACAGGTTATCCTGTACGCTGCGGGTCAGAGCCTGGTTCAGTTCCTGGTGTACCATGGCCACTCCGTTTTCCAGAGCGTCCTTGGAGCTTTTGAAATCTACTTCTTTCCCATCCAGCTTGATGGTGCCTGCATCCCGGTGATAAATTCCGAACAGGCACTTCATCAGAGTGGATTTACCTGCACCGTTTTCCCCCATCAGGGCATGTACCGTACCGGGGCGAACGGTCAGGTTTACATTGTCCAGCGCTTTTACGCCGGGGAATTCCTTGCAGATGCCTCGCATTTCCAGCAGGGCCGGCTTGTCCATAATTTTCCTCCTCTCGCAGTAGCAAACCACCGTTTCGGGTACAGCCCGCCTTCGGGCTGCACCCGAAGCGGTGGTTTCTAATCAGGGCGAAGCGGGGCTGCCCTTAAGCAGCCCCGCCTTGCCATTCGTAATTCCGGCACAGGGCCCAAGGATTTATTCCTCAGTGGTGCCGTCGTACATCTGATAGGGAACGCGGATCTTAGCCACGTCAGAGTCTACCACGAACTGGTCGGTGTTGGCCATCAGCTCAGCGCCGTCCATCACATTCTGAACCAGAGCGTTGATGGTGGTAGCCATACCCACGGCATCCTGCTTGATGGAACCGGTCATGTTGCCAGCCTTGATCAGAGCCTTGGCAGAGTCGGTAGCGTCAACGCCGAATACGGGGATGATGGTGGTGCCTTCACCGTTGTTGTAACCAACATTCTGCAGAGCGGAGATAGCGCCTTCGGCCATACCGTCGTTGTTGCAGATGATCAGCTCAACCATGTTGTTGTTGTCTTCGTTGTAGCTGCCCAGCAGGGTGACCATGTAGTCGTTGGCAGCCTGAGCGCTCCACTTGCCAGCGGTGTCAACCAGGTACTTGGTGGAAGCAGCAGAGTCGTAGTAAGCCAGTTCGGGCTTGCCAGCCTCGGTCAGCAGAGCGTTGGCATCTTCAACAGCGTACTGGGTACGAGCTTCAGCCTCAGCGTTGCCTTCCTGGCCCTTGAACAGAACATAGGAGATGGTGCCGTCGCCGTTCAGGTCAACTGCATCGTAGTTGGCCAGCAGGTACTCACCGATCATTTCGCCCTGCATATGGCCGGCGTCGGGAGCGTTGGTGCCAACAAAGGCGCACTTCTCATAGCTGTTGATAACTTCGTTATCGGCAACCTCACGGTTGAAGAAGATAACGGGGATGTCAGCAGCGCGGGCGGCTTCCACAATGTCCTTGGCAGGATCGGAGGTGGAGGTCTCTACGATGTTCACGATGAGCAGGTCAGAACCAGCGGTGATAGCGGTCTTGACTTGGTCGGTCTGGGTGGGCTGGCTGCCAGCGGCATCCCAGTTCTTGGGCTCGATGCCCATAGCCTTCAGCTGCTCGTCCATAGCGGCACGAACGCTGGAAATGTACACATCAGAGAAGTCATAGTAGAATACATCTACCTGCAGATCGCTGGTAGCAGCAGCAGTATCGCCTTCGGCGGGGGCTGCAGTTGCCTCAGCGGGGGTGTCGGTGGTTGCAGTGTTTCCGCCGCAGCCAACCAGCATGCCAATGACCATGACAGCGGCCAGAAGCAGTGCGAGTTTCTTTTTCATTGTCGTTTTCCTCCCATAAATAAATTTCGGGTCGGCGCCCGTGGGCGTCGTCTGTGATTGCATTCTACCCCTTTTTCGTTGCAAAAACGATAGAAAAATCTTCTGTCTTATATAAAATAAATTCGCTCAATCATCAAAATTCACATACACTTTTTAATATTTTTATAAATTCTGCACACATTTTTCTTCTTTGAAGGCGAATTTTCCCTCCCGACCTCGAAAAAACTTCCATGAAATTTCTTTGATATTTTTCCTGATTCCCCTCCCCGAAAATTTTCAGGGTCATAATGACGGGGATAGGGGATGGTGCTATAATAATATGTATACTAAGATACCATGGACAGTGTCTGCGGCATCTCTTTCAGAAAAAAGACCCTTTATCCAGGAGCGTTCAGATGACTCATTCCCTAAAAGGCAGTGCTTCCCTGACCCAGGGGCCCATTGCCTCCACCCTTTTTTGGTTTGCCCTGCCCATGATGGCGGGAAATCTGCTTCAGCAGATGTACAACATAGCCGACACCCTCATCGTAGGGCGGTTTGTTGGTTCCCAGGCTCTGGGAGCGGTAGGTTCCGCCTACACCCTTATGACCTTTCTCACCTCCATCCTTCTGGGGCTTTCCATGGGCAGCGGGGTGGCAGTGTCCATCTCCCTGGGCCGGGGAGATGCCCCCAGAATGCGCCGGGAAATCTTTCTCTCCCTGACCATGGTGGGGGCCACCGCCCTCCTCCTCAATCTGGCCGCTTTCCTGGGACTGGACTTTATTCTGGCCTTTCTCCAGACCCCTGCTGAGCTGTGGGAGCTTATGCGCACCTATCTGTGGGTGATTTTCTGGGGAATCGGCGGCACCTTTCTATACAATTATTACGCCTGCATGCTTCGGGCGGTGGGAGATTCCGTAGGCCCTCTCCTCTTTCTGGGCGGTTCCGCCCTCCTGAACATTGTGCTGGACCTGCTCTTTGTGGTGGGCCTGGGAGCCGGGGTGGCCGGCGCCGCCTGGGCCACTGTTATTTCCCAGTGGCTCTCCGGTCTGGGGCTGACCGGATATGCTCTTCTCTCCCGGTCCGACCTGCGGTTCGGCCGGAAGGAGGCCCGGTGGGACGGTCCCTGTGCCCGGCATCTGTTCCATCTTTCCTTCATCACTGCCGCCCAGCAGTCCATTATGAATTTTGGCATTCTTCTGGTCCAGGGCCGGGTAAACAGCTTCGGCCCCACCATTATGGCCGCCTTTGCCGCCGCCGTGAAAATCGATTCCTTTGCCTACATGCCGGTCCAGGATTTCGGGAACGCCTTTTCCACCTTCCTGGCCCAGAACTACGGCGCCCGCCAGCACCAGAGGATACGCCGCGGGACTCGTATCGCCCTGACTGTCAGTCTGGCCTTTGGAGCCCTGGTCAGCGCCGTTGTGTTCCTGCTGGCAAAGCCCCTTATGCTCCTCTTCATCCAGCCTCAGGAAACCGAAATTCTGGCCGCCGGGGTCCAATACCTTCGTACCGAGGGTGTGTTCTATGCCCTGATCGCCCTCCTTTTCCTTCTTTACGGATTCTACCGGGCCATTGAGCGGCCCGCCATGTCGGTGGTGCTGACCGTGATTTCCCTGGGGCTTCGGGTGATTCTGGCCTATTCCCTTTCCGCCCTGCCTGGTCTGGGGGTAATGGGGATCTGGATCTCCATTCCCATCGGCTGGGCCCTGGCAGATATTGCCGGCTGCATCCCCATGGCGAAATTCTTCCGCAGCCTGCTCCGGCAGGAGGATTCCGCCCCGTAACTACCGCACTTTTTCTCTTTTTCCAAATTGACTTTTTAAAAAGGCAAGTTCATAATTAGTTTGTAAACTAACCATTCAGAGAAAGGTAAGTCACTATGGCTCTGTATAATATTTTCTTCAGTCCCACCGGCGGCACCCAGAAGGCTGCCCTGGCCCTGGCCCAGGGTATCGGAGAGGACTGGAAGACCATTGACCTGTCTCTGCCCCGGGTAGACTATTCCCAGGTTGCTCTGACAGAGGAAGACACCGCAATTCTGGCCGTTCCCTCCTTTGGGGGATTGGTCCCTCAGCCGGCTCTGGCCCGGCTGGGGCAGCTCCGTGGAATGGGTGCCCGGGCTGTGCTTCTCTGTGTCTACGGCGGCCGCGCCTTTGAGGACACCCTGGTTCAGCTGGAGGATGCTGCCCGGGCAGCCGGATTCCAGGTGGTTGCCGGAGCAGCCGCCCTGGCTCAGCATTCCATGGTCCATGAGCTGGCTGCCGGCCGCCCGGATGAGAAGGACCTGGCTCAGTTGAGGGAATTCGGAGAGAAAATCCGGGAGAAGATCCTCTCCGGCAATTCCCATCGTCCCGGCATTCCCGGCAACCGCCCCCACAAAAAGGTGAAGGGCGGATGCTTCCCCCCCATGCCCGGGGAAAATTGCAGCAACTGTGGTCTCTGTGCCGTCCGCTGCCCGGTGGAGGCCATCTACATCCAGAACCCCGCCCAGGTGGACAAGACCCGGTGCATCTCCTGTCTGCGCTGCGCCGCCATCTGCCCCAAGTCCGCCCGGGAGCTGGACCAGGAGCATCTGGCCGTCATCTCCGCCATGCTGGAGCCTTTCCTGAAACTCCATCAGGAAAACCAGCTCTTTATTTGATTCCCCTGCACTTGACAATCCAACTGTGAAAATGCTATCCTTTCCCAATTAGCAAACGCTAACTTCTTTTTGAAAGGAGCATCCTATGGACACTCAGGTTTTGCAAGCCTTTTTTCTGACCCTGCTGGCCGGGCTCAGCACCGGCATCGGCAGTGCCATTGCCTTTTTATCCCGCCGCACCAACCGGAAGTTTCTTTCGGTCTCCCTGGGGTTTTCCGCCGGGGTGATGATATATGTCTCCCTGGTGGAGATCCTTCTGAAGGCCCGGGAGTCCCTGGCCGGGGAATGGGGGCTGCGGGCAGGCAGCTGGGCCACTCTGGGAGCTTTCTTTGGGGGGATGCTGGTCATTGCCCTCATTGACAAGCTGATCCCCTCGGTGGAGAACCCCCACGAGGTCCGCTTGATGGAGGAGACCGCCCCCGGCGCTCCCCTGCCCGGCAAGCTGATGCGGATGGGAATTTTCACCGCTTTGGCCATCGCCATTCACAACTTCCCCGAAGGGCTGGCTACCTTTGTATCTGCCCTTCAGGAGCCAGGGCTTGCCATTCCCATTGTGGTGGCCATTGCCCTCCACAATATTCCCGAGGGAATCGCCGTATCGGTGCCCATCTACCAGGCCACCGGTTCCCGGAAGAAAGCCTTCTGCTACTCTTTCCTGTCCGGTCTGGCCGAGCCTTTGGGCGCCCTGGTGGGCTGGCTGGTCCTGCGCCCCTTTATGACCCAGGCGGTCTTTGGTCTTCTCTTTGCAGGGGTAGCCGGAATCATGGTCTTTATCTCCTTTGACGAGCTTCTCCCTGCCGCCCGGGAATACGGGGAACACCATCTCTCCCTCTACGGGCTTATCTCGGGGATGGCCATGATGGGAATCAGCCTTCTTCTCTTTATATAAAGGAGGATTTTTGTGACAGAACAGGAAAAGATGGACCGGGGGCTTCTCTACGACGCCAACTATGACCCGGAACTTTTAGAGCAGCGGACCCGGTGCAAAGACCTTTGCCATGACTTCAACCAGCTTCGCCCCTCCCAGCTGGAGGAACAGGAGGCCCTCATCCGCCGGCTTCTGGGTGGCACGGGAGAACGGTTCTGCATTACCGCCCCCTTCTGGTGCGACTATGGCCGGAACATCTTTCTGGGGGAGGACTTCTACTCCAACCACAATCTGGTGATTCTGGACGCCGCCCCGGTCCGGTTCGGGGACCATGTGTTCGTTGGTCCCAACTGTGTCTTTTCCACCGCCGGGCATCCCCTGGATGTGGAACAGCGAAACCAGGGCCTGGAATACGCCTATCCCATCCATGTGGGGAACAATGTCTGGTTTGGCGCCGGAGTGACGGTTCTGCCCGGAGTGACCATCGGGGACGACACGGTGGTGGGGGCCGGGAGCCTGGTCAACCGGGACCTTCCCTCCGGGGTGATTGCCGCCGGGGTCCCCTGCCGGGTGATTCGGCCCATTACCCCCGCCGACCGGGATAAATACAAGAGATAACAAAACAGCCCCCGCCGTTGAGAAAACGGCGGGGGCTTGTTCTATTTTATTCCTTAATCAAAAGAACCGATTCATAGGGGCGGAGCTTCCAGCTCTGGGCGGGAAGGCTGTCCGGGTAGTTGGAGAGGAGGACCCGGTATCCGGTCAGGTCAAGGGGAGCCTGCCAGGTGGTCTCTTTCCGGTAGAAGTTGCTGAGGCAGATCAGGCTGGTGTTTTCCCACCGGCGCTGGTAGGCCAGCACCTGAGGGTCCTCCTGGGACAGGGCCCGGAAGTCACCCTGGGCAAAAACAGGATATTCCTTCCGCAGGCGGATGAGGGCCTGGTAGTGAGCAAAGATGGAATCCGGGTCCCCTACCTGGCTTTCCGCATTGATGGTCCGGGTGTTGGGATTCACCGAGATCCAGGGCTGGCCGGTGGTAAAGCCTCCCTGCTCCTCCCCGGTCCACTGCATGGGGGTGCGGCTGTTGTCCCGGGAATGGACCTTGAGGATATTGTAAACGCTCTCCCGGCTCATTCCCTTATCCCGCAGGATTCGGTAATGGTTGAGGCTTTCCACATCCCGGTACTGATCCAGGGAAGTGAACCCTGCATTGGTCATGCCCAATTCCTCTCCCTGGTAGATGTAGGGGGTGCCCCGCATGGCGTGAATCACATTGGCCAGCATTTTGGCGGACTGTTTCCAGTATTCCCCCTCGTCACCGAACCGGGAGACCACCCGGGGCTGGTCATGGTTGCACCAGAAGACTGCGTTCCAGGCCCCGTGGGCGGCCATTCCCTCCTGCCAGGAGAAGAGAATCTCCTTCAGCTTTCCGAAGTCGGCGGGGACCAGCACCCACTTTTCGTTCCCCACAAAGTCCACCTTAAGGTGGTGGAAGGAGAAGACCATGGACAGTTCCTGTCCGTCGGCTCCCGCATACCGGAAGCAGTTTTCCATGGAGGTGGAGGACATCTCCCCCACTGTGATGATTTCCGGGTCCTTGCCGAAGCTCTCCCGGTTCAGTTCCATGAGGAACTCATGGATGCGGGGGCCGTCGGTATAGAACCGCCGTCCGTCCCCCTGGGTGTCGTCGGCGTACTCCCCCTTGCTGATCAGGTTGACCACATCGAACCGGAATCCCTTGACCCCCTTTTCCATCCAGAACCGGACAATGTCCTGGACCTCCCGGCGGACTGCCGGGTTCTCCCAGTGCAGGTCCGCCTGGGTCTTGTCAAAGAGGTGGAGGTAGTACTGGTCCAGCTGGGGGACATACTCCCAGGCATTTCTGCCAAACTTGCTCTCCCAGTTGGTGGGAGGGCCGCCCTGGGGCTTGCCGGGGCGGAAAATGTAGTAATCCCGGTAGACCGGGTCCCCGGCCAGGGCTTTCTGGAACCAGACATGGCTGGTGGAGGTGTGGTTGAACACCATATCCAGCATGATTTTGATGTTCCGGGTCCTGGCCTGGGCCACCAGTTCCTCAAAGTCCTCCATGGTGCCGTACCGGGGGTCGATGGCCCGGTAGTCGGCTACATCGTAGCCGTTGTCGTTCTGGGGGGAGACAAAGAAGGGGGTGAGCCAGATATAATCCACCCCCAGGGTCTGGAGGTAATCCAGCTTCTCGATAACGCCCCTCAAATCCCCCAGGCCGTCCCCGTTGGTGTCCAGGAAGGACTTGGGATAAATCTGGTAGACTACGCTGTTTTTGAAAGTGTTCATGGTTTGCTCCTTACTCTTCCCGGATGACTGCGGTCTGGCCGGCCTGGGCCTCCATACCGCTGAGATACCGGAAGTTCTTTCCGGCAGTCTCGGTGACCACAAAGGCAGTGGTGGTGGGATGGCCTGCTTCCTGGATGGCCTGGGGGTCAAAGGTGATGAGCAGGTCTCCCCGCTTTACCCGCTGGCCCTCCTTCACATGGACCTGGAAGCCTTTACCGGCCATATCCACCGTGTCCATTCCCACATGGACCAGCAGTTCCACCCCGTTGTCCAGAGCCAGGCCGCAGGCGTGGCCGCTGTCCTCCATAAGGGCGGTAATGTTGCCGTCGGCGGGAGCCACCACCTGGTTGCCGGTGGGCTGGATGCCCACTCCCATTCCCAGAACGCCCTGGGAGAATACCTGGTCGGGAATCTCCTCCAGGGGGATGATTTTACCGGACACGGGAGCGGCGAACTCTTTTACTTCCTCAGGCTCTGCCTGGGGCAGGGGCTTGGCGGCTGTGTCCTGGGGCAGTTTCTTCTTTCCGATCACATAGGTGAGAGCAAAGGGAATCACAATGGCGGCAGCCATAGCCACCAGGAAGCTGAGCCAGAACTGAGGCTTGATGGAGAGGATTCCGGGCAGACCGCCCACACCGATGGAGTAGGCCTCCACTCCGGTGCCGATGGAGATGACGGCGGCCACGGCGGAACCGGTCATGCCGCAGACCAGGGGGAACCCGTACTTCATGTTGACGCCGAAGAGGGCGGGCTCGGTAACTCCCAGGTAGCAGGAGATGCAGGCGGGAATGTTTACCTGCTGGGCCCGCTCGTTCTTTTTCTGGAGCACGGACATGGCCAGGACTGCGGAGCCCTGGGCAATGTTGGACAGGGCGATCATGGGCCAGAGGATGGTGCCCTCATACAGGTTGACCAGCTGAGTGTCGATGGCGTTGGTCATGTGATGGAGGCCGGTCATAACAATGGGGGCATAGAAGAAGCCAAAGAGGGCGGCAAAGAGCCACTTTACATTGGAAGTAAGGCCCATGTAGACCACGGCGGCGATGGCATCCCCGATTTTCCAGCCGATAGGCCCCACCACGGTGTGGGCAATGATGACGGCGGGAACCAGGGAGCAGAAGGGAACCACGATCATGCTGATCATTTCAGGGCAGATCCGCTTGAAGAACTTTTCCAGGTAGACCAGCACAAAACCTGCCAGCATGGCGGAGATGACCTGGCCCTGATAACCGATCATCTGGACCTGGGCAAACCCGAAATCCCAGACCGGAATCTCAGTGGCGGTGGCCACCGAGAAGCCGTTGAGCAGCTGGGGAGAGACCAGGGTCAGGCCCAGAACAATGCCCAAAATCTGGGTGGTGCCCATTTTCCGGGTGATGGACCAGACAATGCCCACCGGGAGCATGTGGAAGACAGCCTCACCGATAAGCCAGAGGAAACTGTACACCCCGGCCCAGAACTGGGAAACATCTGCCAGGCTCTGGGTGCCGCCGGCAAAGAGGTTGATTTCTCCAATTACATTCCGGAACCCCAGAATCAGACCGCCGCAGATAAGGGCGGGAATGATGGGCGCAAAAATCTCTCCCAGGGTGCCTACCACCCGCTGGACCAGGGACTGGTTGCTTTTGGCCGCTGCCTTGACAGCGTCCTTGCTCACCCCTTCGATCCCGGCGTAGGCGGTGAACTCGTTGTAGAAGACGGCCACATCGTTTCCGATGATGACCTGGAACTGTCCGGCCTGGGTAAAGGTACCCTTTACCGCCGGAATCCCCTCGATTTTGGCGGTGTCCGCTTTTGCAGGGTCCACCAGCACAAACCGCATCCGGGTCATGCAGTGGGTCACCGCCCGGATATTCTCTTTGCCCCCAATGTACTCCAGAAGGGCCCGAACATCTGACTGATACTTTGCCATGAAACGCTTCCTCCTATATGATTCCTGGGTTTTCCCGGGGAAAAATCCTGCTTTTCCCCTGCTTTTTCTTAAGAATAACTCACTTGTTTAAACAAGTCAATTGGGAAAAGGAACTAAAGAAATGCCGCTTGTTTTGGGCAGTTATACAATATCCCATCTCTTTTTCCCCTTCCATTGACGAGGCAGGAAAGCCGGTGGTATAATAAAATCTCTTAAGTTGTTTGAACAAGACAGGAGGGATGGTTCTGGCTGCCCAGAAGTTTCTTCAGATTTACTCTGTGCTGAAAGCCCGGGTGGAATCCGGGGAATATCCCGTAGGTCAGCTGCTGCCCTCGGAGAATACCCTTATTACTGAGTTCCACTGTTCCCGGAACACGGTCCGGCGGGCCATCGGAGAACTGGTGCGGGACGGCTATGTCCAGACCCGGCAGGGCTGGGGGGTCTGCAACATTTTTCATCCCATCGAGCAGACCTCCTACACCATGGGCACCATTGAATCCTTCCGGGAGACAGCCCGGCGCACCGGCCAAAAAAGCACTACCCGGGTGGAGTCCTTTACCCGAATCCTGGCCGACCAGGCCCTGGCCAATCAAACCGGGTTTCCTGTGGGAACGCCCCTGTTCTGTCTTTGGCGTATTCACGACTTGAACGGACGGCCCATTATCTTCAACATCAGCTACCTCCGGGAAGACTGCATGCCCCATCTCACCCCGGAAATTGCCTCCGAGTCCCTTTACCGGTATCTGGAAGAGGAACTGGGGATGGTCATTGTCACCAGCAAGCGGACCATTACAGTGGAACCTGCCACCGATCTGGACCGCCGTTGGATCGATTTGGGACAGTACAACTGCATGGCGGTGGTGACCAACCAGGCCTACAACAGCCAGGGCGTTATGTTCGAGTACACCCAATCCCGGCACCATCCTGCCATTTTTCGGTTCCAGGACAATGCGGTCCGCCGGCCTGTTCAGGATTTATAATGCAAACAGAAAAGAGGGAGCTTCCCAAAGGAAGCTCCCTCTTTTCCGTTTTATAGAAATGGAGAGTAAGAAAAGGTTTTTTATTCCGGCTTTTTGCCTCCGCAGCTGCAGGAACCTCCCGAGCAGCCGGGGCAGCCGATACATTTTTTCCCGTTTTTCTTGGCCCGGTAGACATATCCCCCGGCCAAAGCCACCAAAACCAGGATGACTCCCAGGATGATAAAGTCGATCATGCCTTCACCCCCTGTCCCAGAGCGTACTCCCGCTCCAGTTCCCGGTCAGCCCGCAGGCAGAGCCAGACCACAACGGCGGCCATTACCAGGACGGCAATAAGTCCGGGGATGAATCCGGGGCCAAAGGCACCGGTGGTGATTCGGGTGCCCACCTGATAAACCAGGAAAGCCACGGTATAGCCCACTCCCAGCTGGAGGGCAATGCCGCCCCAGAGCCATTTTGCGCTCTTCATCTCAGCATTCATGGCGCCGATGGCCGCAAAGCAGGGAGGAGTGTACAGGTTGAACATCATGTAAGCCAGGGCTGCCACCTTGGTGATGGCCAGGATACCGGCCACCTGGGTCCCGGTCCCTTCCATAAGGACCAGGTCATCGGTGTTGATAAAGTTTTCCAGGCCCACAAAGCAGACGGCCAGGGTGCCCACCACATTTTCCTTGGCGATAAAGCCGGTAACAGCGGCTGCCGCCAGCTGCCAGGACAGAACGCCCACAATGGGAACCAGCAGGTAAGCGAAGGGGCCTGCAATGGATGCCAGAATGGAGCTGTCCGCAGTTTCGGCCACCTGGAACTGCCAGTTGAAGGTCTGCATGATCTGGACCGCAGTGTTGCAGAGAAGAATGATGGTGGCTGCTTTTACAATGTAGGCCCAGCCCCGGCTGCACATGGACATGAAAGCCCGGCCCAGGGAAGGAATTTTATACTCAGGCAGCTCAATGATAAAGAAGGATTTCCGGTTTTTGTAACCGGCGATTTTGTTTACCAGGAGAGCCCCCAGGAAGATAAGGGCAATGCCGGACAGGTATGCCACGGTGGAGACCCAGCCCGCATTATCGAAGAAGGCCCCTGCAAAGAGGGCGATGACCGGAATCTTGGCGCCGCAGGGCATAAAGGGAGCCAGCATGGCGGTGGCCCGGCGCTCCCGCTCGTTCCGGATGGTGCGGGTAGCCATGACACCGGGGACCGCGCAGCCCACGGTAATCACAAAGGGAATCACCGATTTACCGGACAGACCCACCTTTTTGAAAATGGGGTCCAGCACCACCGATACCCGGGCCATATAACCGCAGTCCTCCAGCAGGGCAATAAGGAAGTACATGACCATGACCAGGGGTAGGAATCCGATAACGGCGATAACGCCTCCGATCATGCCGTCCACCAGGAGGGCGGAGAGGAGGGGGGAGGCCCCTTCCAGCAGGCCCCCAACCCAGCCCTGGAATCCTTCCAGCCAGGCCACCAGGGTATCCGCCACCAAAGGTCCTACCCAGACCTGGGAAATCTGGAACACCAGGAACATGACCACCGCAAAAATAGGAATGCCCAGAATCTTGTTGGTGATAACGGCATCGATTTTGTCCCCTACGCCTTTTTCCCGGGTGAGGACTTTCCGTTTTTCCACCTGGGCCACCAGGCTGTTGACAAATGCAAACCGCTTCCGGTCCGCATCTTCCACCGCTTCCTTACTGGTCAGGTCAATGTTTCCCTGATGATAGGGAGCTTCCTGTCCCTTTCCTTCCAGTTCCACAGCGGCTTTGACCACCTGGGCCAGGCCGGAGGCGCTGGTGGAAACGGTCTGAATCACAGGACAGCCCAGCTTCCGGGAGAGAAGGTCGGCATCAATTACCGTCTCCTTCCTGGCATTGATATCGCTCTTGTTCAGGGCCACCACCACCGGCACCCCCAGCTCCAGCAGCTGGGTGGTAAAGAACAGGCTCCGGCTCAGGTTGGTGGCATCCACAATATTGATAATGGCATCGGGATGCTCATGCTTCACATAGGAGCTGGTAATGCTCTCTTCCGAAGTAAAGGGAGACATGGAGTAGGCGCCCGGCAAATCCACGGCAATCAGCTCTCTGTCTGCCCCATAGGACTTTTTGATGGGATGTTCCTTCCGTTCCACCGTTACACCGGCCCAGTTTCCCACCTTTTCGTTCCGCCCGGTGAGGGCGTTATACATGGTGGTTTTTCCCGAGTTGGGATTTCCTGTCAATGCGATTCTCATGGGTTTCATTCCTCCTCTATCACTGAAGGTTCCCGCGGCGGGAACCAGGGTCAACAGTTAGCAGCAGGCAACTGCATGGCATACCGGCTGCCCGGAATTCAAAAAGCCTCAGGCCAGGCAAATCGCCTGGGCCAGCTGGTTATCAATATTGTACCGGCCATCCTTGATGGAGACCACACAGCCACCTTTCAGGTGGGAAATCACCGTAATAGGCTCGCCGGAATAGCAGCCCAAAGAGAAGAGGAAAGCATCCAGCTCCGGGTCCTGGGTCTGGATCTGATCCACAAAATATTCTTTGCCTTCCATTGCATCCAGTAGGGTCATTCTGGTTCACCTGCCTTTTTTCGCGTCGAACGGTTAGCAAAGGGAAACCGTCCGCCAAATTTTTTTGGTTAGCTTTCGCTAACCTTTCGTCCAGAGAATACACCACTTTCCAGGTTTTGTCAAGGCCATTTGTTAGAAAAAAATCAATTTTTTCTTTACCCCGCTTTTCCTCCCCTGCCGGAAAAGCGGATTCATTCCTGTTTATACAGTCGGTCACCCGGTGGGGAAAAATCACTGGACGAAGTTAAAAAAATATGGTATATTAAGATAAATCTCTTTTTCAGGATTGTTTATGAAGGTCCCGGAATCCCAAAAAGAAAGGCTTGAAGATTTATGGAATCCTCCTCCCAAGCAGCGAAGCTCCTTGCCGATGAAATTGCCCGAAAGATTCAAGACAAAATTCAAAATCAGCAGTATGCTCCCGGCCAGCGGCTGACCGTCCGGAAACTTTGTGAAGAATTCGGCGCCAGTGAGACGCCCATAAAGCAGGCCCTGAATCAGCTGGTCACCACGGGACTGGTGGTCTCCATCCCCAAGTGCGGGATGCGGGTGCGGAAGTTCACCTTTGAGGAGATGAAAGAGAACTGGGAAGCCCGGCTGATGATCGAGCAGTTCTGCGCCGCCTCGGCGGTGGAAGCCGCCCGCCGGGACGATGCCTTTGTGGCCCGGGTCCAGGCCCATCTTCAGGAAGTCAACCATGTTTATCAGTGCTGCATTGATGAATTTGACCAGGCGAACTTTAATCTTCTTCTGGCCCCTGACCGGAGCCTTCACACAGAGCTGGTGGCCTGCTGTAAAAACCGGCAGATCATCCAGATGTACAACCGTCTCAACGCCCACTCCGGTATGTTTGTGGGATATGATTTCTATAGTGAGGAAATCCTTTATGAGGTCATGGAGCAGCACAGTCAGCTGGTAGACCGGCTCCTTCTCTGTGACCTGGAAGGTTTTCAGAAGGCCATCCAGACCCACATTTACTCTACCATCCGAATCTACCGGGCATTACAGCGGCCGTCCTTATAAACTTATAAAAACCCCCGCGGGAAAGCAGTGCTTTTCCGCGGGGGTTTCTTTTATCTGTTCAAAGCCGGGGACTGCCCAGCCGCATTTTGAAGTCCTGGTACCCAAACCGGGTAAGAGGGGCAAGGGTGCCATCCTCCATGGCCCAGATATCCGGCAGGGGCATTCCGTTGAAAGTGTTGTTTTTGCAGGTGGTGTAGATGGCCATATCCCCCAGTACCACCAGGTCCTCCCGGTGGAGGGGCCGGGCAAAGGCATAGTCTCCCGCCACATCCCCTGCCAGGCATGTAGGCCCGGCCAGGCGGTAAAGGTGTCCTTCCTTCCCTTCGGCCAGAGCCCCCAGGATGGGAGGCTGATAAGGCATTTCCAGCACATCGGGCATATGGCAGGCGGCGCTTACATCCAGAATGGCCACCTGAATCCCGGCGTTTTCCACCAGGTCCACCACCCGGGTCACCAGATAGCCGCTGTTGAGGGCCACCGCCTCCCCCGGTTCCAGGTAGACTTCCAGGTCCCACTTTTCCCGGACCGAGGCGATAAGCCGTTCCAGAAGGGGCAGGTCATATCCAGGGCGGGTGATGTGGTGTCCCCCGCCCATGTTGAGCCATTTCATCCGGGGCAGGAATTCCCCGAACTTTTCCTCAAAGGCGGCCAGGGTAGGCTCCAGGTCGGTGGAGTCCTGCTCGCAGAGGGTGTGGAAATGAAGCCCGTCCAGCAGTTTCAGGGCGGCGTGGTCCATCTCCCGGTCCCAGGCTTCCCGGGTCACTCCCAGGCGGCTGCCGGGGGCGCAGGGGTCATAGATGGCATGGCCTTCCTGGGTGGAGTACTGAGGATTCACCCGCAGGCCCAGGCTTTTCCCAGCCGCTTTGGCACGGGGGCCAAACTGCTTGAGTTGATGAACTGAGTTAAAGACAATATGGTCAGCGTATTCCAGCAGCTCCGGGAACTCCTGCTCCCGGTATCCGGCGCAGAATACATGGACCTCCTTCTCCCCCATCTCCTCCCGGCCCAGCCGGGCTTCATAGAGGCCGCTGGCCTCGGTACCCGCCAGATAAGGGGCCAGAATAGGATAAAAGTCATAGTTGGAGAAGGCTTTCTGGGCCAGGAGAATCTTGCACCCGGTCCGCCGGGCCACTCCTGCCAGAATCTCCCCGTTGGCTTTCAGCCGGGCCTTGTCAATCACATAGGCGGGGGTGGGCAGGTCCCGGAAAAGGGCCGCCGGGTCCCGCCCTGCCAGACCGGCAAAGGCGGGCGCTGCGGTGGTGAGGAACTCCATCACTTCACCAGAGCCGGGTCATGGCTCTCGCTCCGGGGCAGGCCGTACTTGTCCAGAGCGTCCAGGAAGGGATCGGGGTCAAACTCTTCCACAGTGTGGACGCCGGGCTGGGTCCACTTGCCGGTGAGGAGCATGAGAGCGCCGCACATGGCAGGAACACCGGTGGTGTAGCTGATGGCCTGGCTCTCCACCTCCTTGTAGCACTCCTGATGGTCGCAGACATTGTAGATGTAGTAGGTCTTTTCCTTCCCGTCCTTCTTGCCGGTGAAGATGCAGCCGATGTTGGTCTTGCCGTGGGTGCGGGGGCCCAGGCTGGCAGGATCGGGAAGCAGGGCTTTCAGGAACTTGATGGGCACGATCTGGTGGCCCTCAAACTCCACAGGCTCGGTGGAGAGCATTCCCACATTTTCCAGACACTTCATATGGGTCAGGTAGCTCTGACCAAAGGTCATGAAGAAGCGAATCCGCTGTACCTCGGGAATGTTCTGGGCCAGGGACTCGATCTCCTCATGGTGGAGCAGGTACATATCCTTCATTCCCACCTGGTCAAAGTCGTATTCCCGCTTGATGCTCATAGCGGGGATCTCCACCCAGTGGCCGTCCTCCCAGTAGCTGCCGGGGGCAGACACCTCCCGCAGGTTTACCTCGGGGTTGAAGTTGGTAGCGAAGGGATAGCCGTGGTCGCCCCCGTTGCAGTCCAGAATATCGATGGTGTCGATGGTATCGAACTCATGCTTTTTGGCCCAGGCGCAGTAAGCCTGGGTAACGCCGGGGTCAAAGCCGCAGCCCAGGAGAGCCACCAGACCGGCCTTCTCAAACTTTTCCTTGTAGGCCCACTGCCAGCTGTAATCAAAGTAGGCGGTAAATCCCTTTTCCTTGCACCGCTTCTCGTAGATGGCCCGCCACTGGGGGTCCTGGGTGTCCTCGGGCTCGTAGTTGGCGGTGTCCATGTAGTTGACCCCGCATTCCAGGCAGGCATCCATAATGGTCAGGTCCTGGTAGGGCAGGGCGATGTTCATGACCAGGTCGGGCTGGTATTCCCGGATAAGGGCCTTGACCTGCTCCACATCGTCTGCATCCACCTGGGCGGTGGTAATGCGGGTGGCAGTCTTTCCGGCCAGCTTGGCGGCCAGGTCGTCACACTTGGATTTGGTGCGGCTGGCAATGCAGAGGTCGGTGAAAACCTCGCTTACCTGGCAGCACTTCCGGATGGCCACAGAGGCCACGCCGCCGCAGCCGATAACCAATACTTTGCTCATAATGATTCTCTCCTTTACTATCTGTTACAGTTGGGGCCAGAGGGCCAAAATCAGCTCCCGCACCACTTTGCAGGCGGTGGCGGTGGAGGCTCCGCTTTGGTCCAGCATGGGAGCCAGCTCGTTCACATCCGCTCCCACCAGGTGGGTGCGGCTGACCAGGCGAATGGCATTCAGCAGCTGGGGGAAGGTGACCCCTCCGGCTTCGGGGGTGCCGGTGCCGGGGAAGACCGAGGGGTCCAGGCAGTCCAGGTCGATGGTGAAATAAACGGGAGTCCCCGCCTTTGCCAGCCGGTCGGTCAGTTCCTCCAGTCCCTCAAAGTCAAAGGGATGCAGGTCGGTATGCTGGCGGGCGAACCGGAATTCCTCCCGGTCTCCGCTCCGGATACAGAACTGGTGGATTTTCCCGTCTCCCACCAGGTCATGACACCGGCGAAGGACGCAGGCATGGCTGAGGGTCACCCCCAGATAATCCTGCCGCAGGTCGGCGTGGGCATCAAAGTGGATGATTTCCAGGTCGGGATGGCGGGCAAACACCGCCTCCACCGCTCCCAGAGTGACCAGATGTTCCCCGCCCACCAGGAGGGGGAACTTGCCATCCTTCAGAATTTCCTCGGCTCTGGCCCGGATGTCATCCAGAGGAGCCCGGGGACTGCCGAAGGAGAGTTCCAGGTCCCCGGAATCAAACACCTGACAGTCGGTCAGGTCCCGGTCCTGGTAAGGGCTGTATGTCTCCAGCCCGAAGCTCTCGTGGCGGATGGCCGCCGGGCCGAACCGGGCGCCGGGTCGGAAGCTGGTGGTGGAGTCAAAAGGAGCACCGTAAATCACCAGCTTGGCCTGGTCATAGTCGGCATCACAGCCGATAAAGGTCTCTATATTGGGGTTCACAGTTTTTCTACCTCCTCCAGCATTTTTTCCAGGAAAGCGGGGAGGAAGAAAGCCCCGCTGTGAAGACGGACCGTGTAATACTTGGTGTCCAGCCCCAGAGCCAGCCACTTATCCCGGTTGAAGTTGTCGATGGGGTGGTACTTTTTGCTGGCAAAGCCGAAAAGCCAGTACCCGGCGGCGTAGGTGGGGATATGGGCCTGATAGACCCGGCTGATGGGGAAGGTGCGGACGATCTGTTTATGGCACCGCTGCATGGCATCCGCATCATGGCGGAAGAAGGGGCTGCCCTGCTGGTTGACCATGATTCCGTCCTCCCGGAGGGCATTGTAGCAGATGCCGTAGAACTCCCGGGTAAAGTACCCTTCCAGAGGGCCGAAGGGGTCGGTGGAGTCCACAATAATAAGGTCGTACCGGGCGGTGCACCGGCGGATGAACCGCTGGGCATTGTCGAAGTAGATATGGACCCGGGGGTCATCCAGCCGGCAGGCGTTCTCGGGCAGGTATTTCCGGCAGGCTTCCACTACCTGGGAATCCATCTCCACCAGGTCGATGGACCGGATGGAATCGTACCGGGCCAGTTCCCGGACCACGCCCCCGTCTCCGGCGCCAATGACCAGCACATCCTGCACATTGGGATGGACGGCCATGGGCACATGGGTGATCATCTCGTCGTAGATGAACTCGTCCCGCTCGGTGAGAAGGACATTCCCGTCCAGGGTCATTACCTTTCCGAACTCGGGGGTATCGTAAATATCAATCTGCTGATAATCGGTTTTCTGGGAGAACAGGTGCCGGTTGACCCGGATGCTGTGCTTTACATCCGGGGTATGAAATTCGCTGAACCAAAGTTCCATCAGACGCCCTCCTGTTCCAGAATGTTGATGTGTTCAATATCCGGGTCCGCAGGGCCTGTCATGGAGCAGCCCTTGGCCTTAGCGTACCGGATGTAATCCAGGATTTCCGGGGTGATACGCTCGCCGGGAGCCAGAATGGGGATTCCCGGAGGATAGCACATAACGAACTCGGAGCAGACACAGCCCACGCTGTCGGCCAGGGGAACGCTCCGCTGTCCGGCGTAGAAGGCCTCCTGGGGGCTGGTGACCACCTGGGGGTCAAAGTATTCCTGATTCATCAGGCCGGTGCTGTCCTTCTGGTGACGGCGGCGGATCTCAGCCAGGGCGCTGACCAGCCGTTCCAGGTTCTGGGGCCGGTCCCCAATAGACAGGTATGCCAGGATGTTGCCGATGTCTCCGAACTCGATCTGGATGTCGTACTCGTCCCGGAGCAGATCGTACACCTCAATGCCGGCCAGGCCGATGTCCCGGGTGTGGACACTGAGTTTGGTGGGGTCAAAGGCAAAGATGGAATCCCCGTTGACCAGTTCCTCCCCGAAGGCATAATATCCCCCCACGGCGTTGATCTCCTCCCGGGCGTACTGGGCCATGGCAGATACCTGCCGGAACACTTCCTTTCCCCGGAGGGCCAGGTTCCGGCGGCTGATGTCCAGGCTGGACATGAGAAGATAGCTGCCCGAGGTGGTCTGGGTCAGGTTGATGATTTTCCGCACATGGCCCTCGGAAATATGGGGGCCGGTGAGAAGGAAGCTGGACTGGGTCAGGCTGCCGCCGCTCTTGTGCATGGAGACTGCCGCCATATCCGCCCCCGCCTCCATGGCGGAGACCGGCATATTTTCTCCGAAGTAGAAGTGGGTGCCGTGGGCCTCATCTGCCAGGCAGAACATTCCCGCCTCGTGGGCCATCCTGACAATGGCCCGCAGGTCGCTGCAGATGCCGTAGTAGGTGGGGTTGTTCACCAGCACCGCCACCGCATCCGGATTTTCCCGGATGGCCTTGGCTACCATTTCCCGCTTCATACCCAGGGAGATTCCCAGCTGGTGGTCTACCTCCGGGTTGACATAAACGGGGATGGCGCCGCAGAGGACCAGGGCGTTGATGACGCTCCGGTGGACATTCCGGGGGAGGATGATTTTGTCTCCCCGCTTGCAGGTGGAGAGGACCATGCTCTGGACGGCGCTGGTGGTGCCTCCCACCATGAGGAAAGCATGGGCGGCCCCGAAGGCATCCGCCGCCAGTTCCTCCGCCTGGCGAATCACCGAGATGGGATGGCAAAGGTTGTCCAGGGGTTTCATGCTGTTCACATCAATGCTGACGCATTTTTCCCCCAGGAACTGGGTCAGCTCCGGGTTGCCCCGGCCCCGCTTGTGGCCCGGCACATCAAAGGGGACCACCCGCATTTGGCGGAAGGTCTCCAGTGCCTCAAAAATAGGGGCCTGGTTCTGGTCCAGGCGGTATTCATGTTTCATTCCGGCACCTCACAAACAAAAAAAGATCGCAAGCCGTGGCCCACAGCTTGCGATCCTGGTTGTTCCTATTTCTTTCCTCTGGGCCTTCCTGCCCCGGCAAGGGCAAATCAGCATACCAAAAGAAGGTAAGGTACACAGAGTCTATACAGCGATAAAACACTTTTACTACTCTTATTGACCGTTTCACAAGTCTGCGTGTCAACGCATTTCGGTTATAAAGTAACCAACTCATAAAATTTGAACCGAAGGTTCAATCAATAGGGCGGAAATCCGCCTGTCGGCAGTGGACCCGGCTGTCCGTATGGCCTTGACTCCTCCGGGAGTGGTCCAGTATTCTTCGCTGAGAGTTCTCAGTGCAGTTCTCGTTTAAGATAGCACGACGAGAAAAATTTGTCAATAAGCTTTGTTATTTTCATAACTTTGTTGGAAAATTCTTTTTTCCCGGCCCTCCCCAGAATACAAATTGTTGAAAATGTGGAATCTTTTTCCATCTGTGACGAAATAACTTTTCAAGGCTTATAAAATATGATATCCTTATCAATGCTCCAAAAAGGAGCTTTGTCCGATTTATTCAACCTGTTTTCGTATAGATAAAGGAGAAACCCTATGCAGGATTTTCATCAGTGGAACGGCTTTGAAGGCCGTATCTGGAAAGAGGAAGTGAATGTGCGGGACTTCATCCAGAAGAACTACCATCCCTACGACGGGGATGAGTCCTTCCTGGCAGGTCCCACCCAGGCCACCGACAAGCTGTGGGGCGCTTTGCAGAAGCTCCAGAAGGAAGAGCGCGCCAAGGGCGGCGTTCTGGACTGCGAGACCAAGGTGGTGTCCGGCCTGACCAGCTACGGTCCCGGATACATTGACCCCGAACTGAAGGACCTGGAGCAGGTGGTAGGTCTCCAGACCGATAAACCCCTGAAGCGTGCCTTCATGCCCTACGGCGGCATCAAGATGGCAGTCCAGGCCGCCGAGAACTACGGGTACGAAATTGACCCGGAGCTGAAGAAGATTTTCACCCAGTATATGACCACCCACAACGACGCCGTGTTCGGGGCCTACACTCCCGAAATGCGTCTGGCCCGGAAGACCCATGTGGTCACCGGTCTGCCCGACACCTACGGCCGGGGCCGCATTGTAGGCGACTACCGCCGTATTGCCCTTTACGGCATTGATTACCTGATCCAGGCCAAGGAACAGGACAAGCTGAACTGCGGCTGCGGCAACATGTATGACGAGGTCATCCGTCTGCGGGAAGAAATTCAGATGCAGATCAACGCCCTGAAGGGGATGAAGGAGATGGCCAAGATTTACGGCTACGATATCTCCCAGCCCGCCAAGAACGCCAAGGAAGCCTGCCAGTGGCTCTACTTCGGCTATCTGGCCGCTGTCAAGACCCAGAACGGCGCTGCCATGAGCGTGGGCCGCATCTCCACCTTCCTGGACATCTACTTTGAGCGGGACCTGAAGAACGGCGTCCTCACCGAGGAGGAGGCTCAGGAGCTCATCGACCACCTGACCATGAAGTTCCGGATGGTCAAGTTTGCCCGTATCCCCAGCTACAACCAGCTCTTCTCCGGCGACCCCACCTGGGCCACCCTGGAAGTAGCCGGCATCGGGATGGACGGCCGGAGCATGGTCACCAAGACCGACTTCCGGTTCCTCCACACCCTGGAGAACATGGGCCCCTCCCCCGAGCCCAACCTGACCGTTCTCTACTCCTCCGCCCTGGGCGAGAACTTCAAGAAGTACGCCGCCAAGATTTCCGTGGACACCAGCTCCATCCAGTACGAGAACGACGATGTGATGAAGCCTGTATGGGGTGACGATTACTCCATCTGCTGCTGCGTTTCCGCCACCCAGACCGGCAAGGAGATTCAGTTCTTCGGCGCTCGTGCCAACCTGGGCAAGGCCCTTCTCTACGCCATCAACGGCGGCTTTGACGAGAAGCACCGCATCCAGGTAGGTCCCAAGATGGCTCCCATCACCAGCGAGTACCTGGACTACAAGGAAGTCATGGAGAAGTACGAGTTCTGGCTGGACTGGCTGGCTGACATCTATGTGAACACCCTCAACCTGATCCACTATATGCACGACAAGTACTACTATGAGGCCGCCGAGATGGCCCTCATTGATACCGATGTGCGCCGGACCTTTGCTACCGGTATTGCCGGATTCTCCCATGTCATTGACTCCCTCAGCGCCATCAAGTACGCCAAAGTGAAGGTCATCCGGGACGAGGAAGGCATTTCCAAGGACTTTGAAATTGAGGGCGACTTCCCCAAATACGGCAATGACGATGACCGGGCCGACGAGATCGGCGTGTGGCTCCTCAAGACCTTCCTGGAGAAAATCAAACGCCGCCACACCTACCGGAACTCCGAGGCTACCACCTCCATCCTGACCATCACCTCCAACCTGGTGTATGGTGAGGCCACCGGTGCCATGCCCGACGGACGGAAAGCATACACTCCCTTCGCTCCCGGCGCTTCCCCCTCCTACGGTGCAGAGCAGAACGGTCTGCTGGCCTCCCTGAACAGTGTAGCCAAGCTGCCCTATCACTGGTCTCTGGACGGCATCTCCAACACCCAGACCATCAACCCTGGTGCTCTGGGCCACAGCGAGGAGGAGCGGAAGGAAAACCTGGTACAGGTTCTGGACGGTTACTTTGACCAGGGTGCCCATCACCTGAATGTAAATGTGTTCGGTACTGAGAAGCTGCTGGATGCCATGGAGCATCCCGAAAAGGAAGAGTACGCCAACTTCACCATCCGGGTATCCGGCTACGCCGTCAAGTTCATTGACCTGACCCGGAAGCAGCAGCTGGATGTTATCAGCCGTACCTGCCATGGGGTCCTGTGAGCCTGTAGGGCTGGTCCATTCCCTGGAAAGTTTTGGCTCGGTGGACGGGCCGGGGGTCCGATTTGTGGTCTTTTTGCAGGGCTGCGCCATGCGGTGCCAGTACTGCCACAATCCTGAGACCTGGGCCTGCACCTCCAGCAGCCAATGGACGCCTGAAGCCCTTTTCAAGCACGCCCTTCGGTACCGGAGTTACTGGGGCAAGCGGGACCGGCGGGGCGGCATCACCGTCAGCGGCGGAGAGCCGCTTCTCCAGATGCCCTTTGTCACCGAGTTTTTCCGGCTGGCCCGGGAAAACGGAGTCCACACTGCCCTGGACACGGCGGGACAGCCCTTCCGGGAAGACCCGGAATTCCTGGCCCGGTTTGACCGGCTTCTGGAACGGACCAACCTGGTGATCCTTGACCTGAAAGAGATGGACGAGGAGAAGCACAAAGCCCTCACCGGGCACACCAACCGGAACATTCTGGCCATGGCCCGGTATCTCTCGGACAAGGGTATCCCTCTTTGGATTCGTCATGTGCTGGTGCCCGGGCTTACCGATGACCCTCAGGGTCTCAAGGAGCTGGATGAATTTATCCGGAGCCTGAAAACCGTGGAGCGGGTGGAGGTCCTCCCCTACCACACCCTGGGCCGGTTCAAGTGGGACCGGCTGGGGATTCCCTATCCCCTGGGCGACACCCGGGTGCCCACCCGGGAAGAGGTGGAGCAGGCGGAAGCCCTTCTCCACACAGCAGAATATACCGGGTCCTGAACCCGGCTTTATCCCCCTTTTCTCACAGGAAAAGGGGGATTTTATTTTCTCCTGCCGTTGCGGGCAAAAAATCAGAATGTTATAATAAAAGTTAAGGCAGCGCCGCCCGGGCCTTAGAATACCAGTTCCTTAGCGGTGCTTTCCCTGTTTTAACGCTTTGTAAGGAGACTGTGGTCCATGCTCTTTTCCAGCCTTGTATTTCTCTGGCTGTTTCTTCCCCTGGTGCTGCTGCTTTACCAGCTGCTGCCGGGGATTCGGTCCAAAAACGCCCTGCTGCTCATTTCCAGCCTTTTCTTTTACAGCTGGGGGGAGCCCCGGTACATCTTCCTCATGCTGGGCTCCATTACCCTGAATTATCTGGGTGGGCTGTTCCTGGGATGGTGCAAAGGAAAAAACGCCCGGAAGCTGGTTCTCTTCCTGACAGTAGCCGCCAACCTGGGGCTTTTGGGATATTTCAAATATTACACCTTTGCCGCCGACACTTTGGCGGCCCTCGCCGGGCGGCAGCTTCTTCCCATCAAGGAGATCGCCCTTCCCCTGGGTATCAGTTTTTACACCTTCCAGGCCATGAGCTATGTGATTGACCTGTACCGGGGGAAAACCTCCGTCCAGAAAAACTGGTTCCTGGTAGCCCTGTATGTAAGTTTCTTCCCCCAGCTGGTGGCGGGGCCCATTGTCCTCTACACCCAGGTGGAAGCTCAGCTGAAAGACCGGTCCACCTCCCTGACCCGGTTCACCTACGGCATCAAGCGGTTTTTATACGGACTGGGGAAAAAAGTGATTCTGGCCAACTGTTTTGCCGCCAGGGCTGACCAGGTATTTGCCTTGGACCCTGGGGCGGTGAGCACTCCCCTGGCCTGGCTGGGAGCCCTCTTTTACACCCTCCAAATCTACTATGACTTTTCCGGTTACTCGGACATGGCCATCGGCCTGGGGCAGATGTTCGGCTTTGACTTCCCGGAAAACTTCAACTATCCCTATCTGTCCAAGACAGTCAGCGAGTTCTGGCGACGGTGGCACATGACCCTGTCAGGCTGGTTCCGGGATTATCTCTACATTCCCCTGGGCGGAAACCGGAAAGGCCAGGTCCGGACCCTGGTCAACCTGTTCATTGTATTTATGGCCACCGGTCTCTGGCACGGAGCCAACTGGCAGTTTGTGGCCTGGGGCCTCTGGTATGGGGTGCTTCTGATTCTGGAGCGGACCGTCCTGAAACCCATTCTTCCCCGTCTGCCCCAATGGCTGACCCGAGTGTATGCTCTTTTCTTTATTGTATGCGGCTGGGTGATTTTCCGGGCGCCGGGCCTGCGGGCGGGAATCCTCTGGCTCAGAGCCATGCTCCTTCCCGCCGCCGGGTTTGCGGCCTATCCGGTGACCCGGTATCTGGACCCCCGGACCATCCTTCTGGTGGTGGCCGGTCTGGCCCTCTGCGGCCCGGTCCAGGCTCTCTTCCCCCGGTTCAAGGCGACTCTCTATGACCGGGAGAAAACCGGGGCGCTCCAATCCCTGTTCCTGTTGGGAATGGGCTTTGCCTGTCTCACCCTGCTGGTCAGCGGCACCTACAATCCTTTCATTTATTTCCGTTTTTAAGGAGGCCCGGACATGGATAAAAACCGAAAAATTCAGTTGGGTCTCACCGCCGGGTTTGCGGCTTTGCTGGCCGGTCCCGGGCTGCTCTGGCTGGGGGTAAACCCTTTCTGTGACACCACCAACTATGAAAACCGGACCCTCACCTCCTTTCCTACCGCCCAGACCTCCATTGAACAGTGGCCGGGGCAGTTTGAGGACTGGCTGGAAGACCACGCCCCCTTCCGGAACGGATTCCTTACCCTGAAAGCCGGAGCCGACCGGCTGGTAGGAAGCCTGGATTCCTCCAATGTTCTGCTCGGCAAGGAAGGCTGGCTCTTTTTGCAGGATGTAAGCGACTCTAAAAGTCTCTCGGATTACCAGGGGCTTACCTCCTATTCCCAGGAGGAGATGGCGGCTCTGGCCGGGACTCTGGAAAAGCTGAACCAGGTATTGGCTCAGAAAGGCAGCCGGCTGGCTTTGATTTTCGCTCCCGCCAAGGAGGGAGTATACAGCCAATATATGCCCGACTCCATCCCGGTGGTTTCCCGGCCCACCCGGGTCCAGGCACTGGTGGAGTATCTGAACCAAAACACTCAGGTGCCGGTACTCTTCCCTCTGGAGGAATTGAATACAGCCGGGGCGCAGACCCAGGTTTATTATAAGTATGACACCCACTGGAATGATGTGGGGGCTTGGCTGGCTGCTCAACAGCTGCTGGAGGTCCTGAATCTTCCCTTTGAAAGAACGCTTCCCACAGTAAAAGCAAACCCGGACAAGACTGCCCCCACCGATTTGGCCAATATGTGCGGCAGCTGGGCCTTCTGCACCAATGACCTTTACTATGAGGTGGATGCTCCTGCCGCCCAATGTACCGAAGGGACTCCCGACACGGAATTGACCCGGTATCAGGGGGATGGGGCAGAGGACCTGCTGCTGGTGCGGGACAGCTTTGGGGCCGCCTTAGGCTCCCGGCTGGCCCAGAGGTTTGATGAAACGGTAGTCATTCACGGGAATCTTCTCTCGGAGGAGAATCTGGCCCGGTATCAGGCCACCATTCCCCAGGTGGTCGTGGTAGAGGTGGGCGAGCGGTTCAGCGACAATCTGGCAGGACGGCTGGATACCCTGCTGGCCTGGGCAGAGCAAGCCTCCCCATCCGCCTGAATTTTCAAGTACTTCCTGAATTTTTCAAACACTTTTAGAATTCAGCCATTTCACGACAAAAAAGGACCTGCGGCTTTGCGAAGCCGCAGGTCCTTTTTATTTTCTTTTCTCCCGTTCTTTTTGACATTTACCAGTCCCATAATACCAACAGGAGCCGGACGGTGACCCGTCCAGCTCCTGCCAGCTATTTCAGGGGGATGAGCTACAAGTAACTCACTCTTGAAACATATCTTTGGGATTGGAAACTGATGGAACTGCCAGACTAACTTTCCCGTAAAGGGAAGCAATCAACTTAGCAGGGCCACCTTAAAGTCAAGAAGGTCAAGGGATAGGATGAATTAGAAGATGCCGATGAAACCGCCCAGGATGCCAACTACCAGGAGCAGGCCAATGCACATAACGGGGGTCCAGCCCTTCTTCTTCATCAGAGCGAACAGAACCAGGGTGATGGTCAGGGGGATCAGCTTGGGCAGCACGCCGTCCAGAATGCTCTGGATGTTAATGGGGCTGTCGCCGTTCTCGATAACCAGGTTGATGGTGGTTCCGCCGTAGTTGGAGGTCAGAGCGCCAACTACGAATACGCCCAGCATAGAAGCAGCACGGGTGAATTCCTTAGCGTTGGCAGTCAGCAGCTCGATAGCCTTGGTGCCCAGGTTGTAAGACCAGTACATCAGGAAGAACCGGCACAGGAACTGAACGATGTTGAAGATCAACAGGAACAGGATGGGGCCGGCCAGAGAGCCGTTGATGGCCATGTTGGAAGTGATACCTGCAGTGATAGGTACCAGGGTGAACCAGAAAATAGCGTCGCCGATACCGCCCAGGGGGCCCATAGCGGCCACACGAACGGCACGGATGGTGCCGATGTCAGCCTTCTGCTGTTCCAGGGACAGGACAATGCCCATCACGAAGGTTACCAGGAAGGGGTGAGTGTTGAAGAACTCCAGGTTGTGCTGCATGGAGATCTCCAGGTCCTCCTTGTTGTCAGCGTGGATCTTCTCCAGGCCGGGGAGGATGCAGTACAGCCAGCCGCCAGCCTGCATACGCTCGTAGTTGAAGGAAGCCTGCAGGTTGAGGGACCGGAAGACCATCTTGTTCAAAGTAGCTTTGTCAAGCTGCTTTGCAGGGGTCAGGTTATTGTAATGAGTTGCATTAAATGCCATCTTCGTCGCCTCCATTCACACTTGCACCAGCGCCAGCGCTCTTCATGGCGCAGCGAGTCTGGAAATCGTAGAGAGCCATAGCAATACCAACGAAAGCAATCAGGAGCAGAGCGGAACCGGCCAGCTCGGGGATGTAGCCAATGATGGTGGCCAGAGCAAAACCGGCGAAGTAGATGCCCCAGAAGTCGTTGGAGAGCATAATGCGGAGCAGAACGGCAAAGCCGACGAAACGCATCATACCACCAGCAGCGCTCAGGCCGTTCATGAACCAAGCGTACTGCTCGGACAGAGCGGTGAGCTTCTCGCCCATGGCAGCGCCGCCCAACAGACCGGCGGTGCAGACTACGGCGAAGAGCAGGCCCAGGATGGCCATTGCCAGATAGTTCAGACGAACGATGCCCTTGGTATCGCCCTTCTCAGCCATCTTGTCAGCCACGGACATCATGGGAGACATAGCGGTGAAGAGCAGGGTGACCATGTACTGGCCAATGATAGCGAAGGGAACGGCCAGACCAACCGCAGCGGTGGTGTCCAGGCCGGAAGAGATGGCGAATACGGCAGCCATAACACCGCCGACAACAGCATTCGGGGGCTGTGCGCCGCCGACAGGCATGTTACCGATGGTCATCAGCTGGTAAGTACCGCCTACCACCAGACCGGTGGGCAGGTCGCCCAGGATAGCGCCGATCACGGCACCGGTGACGATAGGCTGATACAGGGATTCCAGGAAGTCAAACTGGTCAATAGCAACGATGAACACGAAGATAAAGACCAGAATAATCTGAATAGCACTAAAGCCCATGATTTATTCTCCTTTACAATATCTCGCAGGAGAGACTGTTATTTGAACAGCTTCTCGATGCTCTCAGCCGGTTCGGAAGGGACCCGGCGGATCTCCAGCTCCACACCAAGATCGCGCAGCTTTTTGAAAGCCTCCACATCCTTGTCATCCACAGCCACAGAGCCGGCCACCTGGCGCTTGCCCTCTGCCATGTGCATGTTTCCGATGTTCACCTTCTTGATGGGAACGCCACCCTCGACCAGCTTCAGAACATCAGTGGGATTCTCCGCAACAATGAAGATCAGCTGCTTGTCAGAAGCTTTGTGGATGGTGGAGATGGTTTTCTCGATGGTCCAGTAACGCATGGCGGCGTAGCTGGGGGCAGCCATATCCATCAGACCCTGACGGAGTTTGTTGCCCGCAACCTCGTCGTTGGCGACCAGGATCAGGTTTGCACCAATGGAACCGCACCACTGGGTGGCCACCTGTCCATGGACCAACCGATTGTCGATTCTGGTTAAAACAATGTTCGGCATATCAAGATTCCTCCTTAACTTTTTGCCCCGAGTTTCCAATTCAAGGTAACCCTATTATAGCTGAAATTCTTAGTCAAGTCTTTGCACTTTTTAGTGATTCATTGCCGAAAATTGGTGAATATGCGACCAACTGTCAACAAAAAGTCTCCAATACTGTCAAAATTGACAAATTCCCCTTTTAATGGTATTATTAAGGAACACACAGGGGGATCTTAAATATGCAAGCTGAAACTTCCAACGCAAGTTTTCTGGAATTTGGCTCTGTTTACCGCACACCGCTGCCCCAGGAGGTTTCCTCCCTTATCCGGCAGCCCATGAGCCAGCCTACAAAAAAATACGTTACACAGTTATATTGCTTTAATTGCGATGTACATTTGGAAATCCGGGAGGGCCTGGCCGCCATTCTGGTCGCTCACGAGCCCGACCCCAAGCAGCTCAAAGAATTTTCCATGAATCATCTGGTCCGGGTAAAAGCCGGGGTTTACTATGCCATTGTTGCCACCACCCCCCAGGTGATTTTTGACCTGATCGTGGACACCCACTATCGTCTGAATGTGGTGCCTCTGACCGCTCCCTACGAGTACAAGCACCGTCTGCCCCGGATCGAGGCTTCCAGTATTCTGGGTCACTACTATCGAATCCGGAACGGCGGATACCGCTTCAAGGGAGAGTGTCACGATTTCTTCGAGCTGACCTATGTGGATACGGGAAAGTTGAACACCGAGGTAGATCATGTCGCCTACGAAATCGGGGAAAAGGAAATGATGATCTATGCTCCCGGACAGTGGCACACCCAGTACACCCAGGAAGGGCAGGGCGCCTCCTATGTGACCATTCTGTTCACCATGGAGACCGTTCCTGCTTCCGCCCAGAACGAGTGGTTCAAGCCCCTCATCAACCGGGTGTTCCCCTACGACAAGAAAATCTACACCCTTATCCGGACCCTGGTCCAGGAAAGCACCACCGGTGTACCCTATATGTACGCCCTTATGAGCTGTCTGCTCTCTGAGACCATCATCCGGCTGCTCCAGAGCCAGTATGTGGCTCCCGCCCGGCAGGAGAAACCGGTCAGCATTTCCCGGCAGAATTATCAGGACGACCTGTTCCGGCGAATCGAACAGTATATCGACGAACGAATCTACGAACCCCTTACCATTGCGGACATCTGCCAGCACTTTTCCCTCAGCCGTTCCTCCCTACAAATTCTATTCAAGGCGGCTGTAAATCAGACCCCGAAAAAGTACATCAGCGACCTGAAACTGGAAAAGGCCTGTCTCATGCTCCGGGAGAACCGGTACACCATCAGCGAGATTTCTCTCCGGCTGGGGTACAGCTCCATCCACTATTTTTCCAACGCCTTCAACCGGAAATACAATGTATCTCCCAGCGAATACGCTAAGCGGTTTTATCAGTGAGATGGCCCCGGCGGGGCCTTTAAGGAGGAGATTCCCATGAACATCGGCATCATCGGCACCAGTTTCATCCTGCCCGAAATTCTGCCCCAGATGAAGGCAGCCGGAATGACCCTGGGCGCAGTGTATTCCCGAAAGGAAGAGACCGGCCGGGCTCTGGCCGACACCTACGGCATTCCTGCCGTCTACACTTCTCTGGAGACTCTGCTGGCAGACCCTTCCCTGGACTGGATCTATGTCTGTTCTCCCAACAGCCTCCACTATGAGCAGTCCAAGGCGGCCCTGGAAGCAGGGAAGAATGTCCTTTGCGAAAAGCCCCTTGTTCCCTCCCTGGCCCAGGCCCGGGAGCTGGCTGACCTGGCCAAGTCCAAAGGATTGTTCCTTTTTGAGGCAGTGACCACCGCCTTCCATCCCAACTATCAAATCATCCGCCAGCGGATGGACCAGCTGGGAGACCTGAAGATGGTGCTCTGCACCTTCTGCCAGTATTCCAGCCGGTATCAGGCCTTGCTGGATGGCAAGAATCCCAATGTATTCAATCCCCAGTTTGCCGGGGGTGCCCTCATGGACCTGAACCTGTACAACATCCACTTTGCCGTAGGACTGCTGGGTGCCCCTGTATCGGTGAAATACCTGGCAAAACTCCACTCCAACGGCATTGATACCCACGGCATCGCCCTGCTGGAATACCCCGGATTCTTCTGCCAGTGTGCCGGAGCCAAGGACGGGCAGGCCCAAAACCAGATCCAGATCGTAGGCGAAAAGGGGTACATGAAAATCACCCCCAGCGCCAGCAACTGTCAGTGTCTGGAGATTTGTCTGAGAGGACAGGAGCCCGAAATTTTCCAGTGCCCCGAAAACGGCTGGTACTACGAGATGGAGGCCCTGGCCCGGATGGTAAAGGAAAAAGACCTGGAAGGCTGCTACCGTCTGCTGGAGACATCCTGTCAGGTGGTCCGGGTACTGGAAGCCGCCCGGAAAGATGCCGGACTTCCCTTCTGAATCATCCCTTCCCTCCCCTGTCCGGGGAGGGATTTTTCCTTGTTAATTATTGTAAATTTCCCGTTAAAAGTTGTAATTGAAAACCTCTTCCCTGGTGATATATAATGATAGGAGAAGGATTAGAAGCCTTTTCTTTGCACAGGAGAAAAATATTACAGTATAAGGAGAGTTGTATTATGCTGGTAACTGCAAAACAGCTGATGCTGGACGCTCAGAAGGGCGGCTACGCCATCGGCGCATTCAATGTTGAAAATATGGAGATGGTCCAGGCTGTGGTTTCCGCCGCCGAGGAGCTGAAGAGCCCTGTCATTATCCAGACCACTCCTTCCACCCTGAAGTATGCCTCCCCCGAGATGTTCTACGCCAATGTGGCTGCCGCTGCCAAGGCTGCTTCCGTTCCCGTGGTCATGCACCTGGACCATGGCAGCAGCTTCCAGCTGGCCATGCAGGCTTTCCGGGCCGGCTATACCTCCATTATGATCGATGGCTCCCACAGCTCCTACGAGGACAACATTGCTGTGACCAAGGCTGTAGTGGATGCATGCCATCCCGCCGGCGTGCCCGTTGAGGCCGAGCTGGGCAAGGTAGGCGGCAAAGAGGACGACCTGGACGGCGGTGACGGCGGTTACACCGTTCCCTCTGAGGCTGCCGACTTTGTGGAAAAGACCGGTGTGGACTCCCTGGCCGTAGCTATCGGCACCGCCCACGGTGTATACAAAGGCACCCCCAAGCTGGATGTGGACCGTCTCAGCGAGATCCGGAAGGTAGTTTCCATTCCCCTGGTTCTCCACGGCACCAGCGGTGTTCCTGACGAGGCTGTACGGGAGTGCATCCGCCGGGGCATCTGCAAGGTAAACTACGCCACCGACCTGCGCATTGCTTTCAGCGCCGGTCTGAAGGAATATCTGGCCAAGGACCCTGATGCCTTCGACCCCAAGAAGTACAATGCTCTGGGCCGCGAGAAGGTAAAAGAGTATGTCATGAGCAAGATCCTGGTCTGCGGAAGCAACGGCCGGGCCTGATAAGGCTTTTTCCCCGGATGGGGTTTCCCTGCGATTATAAAACATAACAGGAGGCAGCCATTATGAAAATCATTCGTGCAAAAGACTACAAGGATATGTCCCGGAAGGCCGCAAACATCATTTCTGCCCAGGTCATTATGAAGCCCCACGCAGTGCTGGGTCTGGCCACCGGCAGCTCCCCCGTGGGCACTTACTCCCAGCTGATCGACTGGTACAACAAGGGCGATGTGGACTTCTCTGAAGTGACCACCATCAACCTGGACGAGTACCGGGGTCTGCCCCGGGAGCATGACCAGAGCTACTGGTATTTCATGCACAAGAATTTCTTTGACAGCGTGAATGTACAGCCCGACCGGATCTTTGTTCCGGACGGTTCCAACCCCGACGCTGCCGAAGCCTGCCGTGAATATGATGCCATCATCCAGCGTGCCGGCGGCATCGACCTGCAGCTGCTGGGAATCGGCCACGACGGCCACATCGGCTTCAACGAGCCCGGCGCCGCCTTTGAGCTGGGGACCCACTGTGTGGACCTGACCAAGGAGACCATCGAGGCCAACAAGCGGTTCTTCAATAACGACGAGAGCCTGGTGCCCCGTCAGGCCTACACCATGGGCATCAAGACCATTATGCAGGCCCGGAAGGTCCTGATGGTGGCCAGCGGCGCTGACAAGGCTCAGATCATCAAGAAGGCTTTCTTCGGCCCTGTCACTCCTGAGGTTCCCGCTTCCATCCTCCAGATGCACCCCGACTTTGTTCTGGTAGGCGATCAGGATGCTCTCAGCCTGATTTGATTTTCCAATAAGAGACAATCCCCGCCCTTTTCCGTTGAGAAAAGGGCGGGGATTTTTTGTTCTGTGCCTGCAGGATTCTACATTTAAATATAAAAAAGGAAGGCAGCCCTTTTACAGGCTGCCTTCCTGGCTTGCTTTATGGACAATCAATCTTTTACCAGAGCCTGCACTGCGTACCGGGAAATGGTAATGATGGTCTTGGGTGCAACTTCCACCCGCAGGGTCTCCTCATCCATGCCGGTGACGGTTCCGTAGATACCGCCCGCAAACATGATTCGGCTTCCAATCTTCATTTCCGTGTGGATTTCGCCCATGGCTTTCCGCTTCTGCTTCATGCCTCTTGCGGAAATCAGGTTGAGAATGATGGCAATAACGCCCATCACAACCGCCATGGTAATACAAGTCCAGCCAATTACTTCCCAGTTCATACGCAATGTTCCTTCTCTGTTTTAGTAAGTATCAGATTCCGTCTTCGTCGGCGTTGTCCTCATGCTCCTCCAGAGCAAAGGGAACCAGGCACTCCTTGCCGATCTCCACCAGCTCATCCATGAGAGCCTTGGGATCGGTCTCGTCGTCCACCATGGTAGCGCCGGTGACGATCATGGGCAGGTTGGTGCCTGCAATCACTTCGATGGCCTGATCGGGACGAGCATACTTGCACTCCACGGCAGTCTTGAAGGGGGAACCGCCGGGCAGATCGGAGAGAACCACCACGCCGTCGCAGTTCTTCAGGCTGTCGAAAGCCTCATTCAGCTTTACGGCCAGATCCTCGGTGGACATGCCTTCCTCAAACAAAACATACTTGATGATCTCGCTTTCACCGGCGATCATCTTAGCGGCACTCTGCATGCCGGCGGCAAACTGGCCGTGACCGGTAACCAACAAACCTACCATAATATTACTCCATTCCTTTCATTATTTCAAGGTGTAGGGATACAGGGTAACGCCCTTGACCACACGGTTTACCTCGCCGGTGGGGCAGGGGTTGTCGGGGGTGATGCCCAGGGACAGAGACTTCATAACAGCCAGGGTCTGAGCGAAGAGGATGTAGTCGAAGCCCAGCAGCACATTTTCCTTGTCGCTGCCAACGGGGATCTGGATGATGTAGTCAACCAGGTCTTCCAGGCCTTCGGCGGGCTTGTTCATAACAGCCACGATCTTGTTGCCCTTCCGCTGGGGGCCCATCTCCTTGATCAGGTCGATCTCATACTTGCGGCGGTAATCGTCGTCGCTCAGGTAGACCACGGTGAGGGTCCGGGGATCGATGATGGACTTGGGACCATGACGGAAGCCCAGAGGAGAATCATACATGGTGGCAACCTGGCCGGCGGTCAGCTCCAGCATCTTCAGAGCGGACTCCTGAGCCACACCCTTCAGGGCGATGTTGCCCAGGTATACGATACGGTTGAAGTCGAAGGTATCCACGATCTCCTGAACCTGGCCGTACTGGGTGTCCAGGAAATGCTCGGCAGCCTTGGCCACCTCTTCGATCTCGGCGGTCAGCTCATCCAGCTTGTCCAGGTTGAAGGCCAGGTAAGTAGCCATGTACATGTTGGAGTAGCTGGAGGTCATGGCGAAGGACTGGTCGTGGGTCTCGGGAGTCAGGTTGAGAGCGAAGCAGTTGGTCCGGTCCTGGGCCAGCTTGGACAGGGTGCCCTCATGGTTGCAGGTAACAAACAGGTGATACAGGTTCTGGCAGACCACCTCAGCGGCCTCTACAGCGCCCAGGGACTCGGGGCTGTTGCCGGAACGGCCGAAGCTGACCAGGATGGTGGGCTTGGTCCGGGAGAGGAAGTTCTCGGGGGAAGGTACAATGTCAGTGGTGGCGTAGCTCTTCACCTTGTAGTTGTACTTCTCAGCCAGAGCCTGGAACAGAGAATTGCCCACAAACTCGCTGGTGCCGGCACCGGTGAGGATGATGTCAAAGTCGTCTGCCTTGACTACCTGGTCCAGGAACTTCTGCAGCTCGTCCTTGCAGGCTGCCAGCTGGGCGCAGGTCTTCCGCCAGGTGGCGGGCTGCTGATAAATCTCGTGAATGGTGTATCCGGAGAAAGTTTCCTTCATTTTTTCTTCGGAAATATTAAAAATGCTCATGGTCGCAAACCTCCTGTGACATATTCTGGTATTCTCATTATATCTCACCCATTTTGGAAAAAACAACCCAAATACTAAAAGCGGTAACAAGTGAGCTAAAAATTGCAAATATTTTTCCTGGAAAGGGCGGTATAATATATGCAACATCACCAATATGAGGTTTTATGCCTTTTCACGCGTGAATTAAAAGGAGGCCAGCTTATGATTATTCAGAGCAAAAAGGTTTGGATCGCCGACCAGTTTGTGCCTGCGGCCATCCAGCTTGAGGAAGGAAAAATCGCCGGTATTTATCCCTACGGCAGCCGGAAGGTTGACCAGGATTACGGCGACAAACGGATCGTCCCCGGCTTTATGGACATCCATTGCCACGGAGCTTTTGAGTTTGACACCAACGATGCCAACCCGGAAGGACTGCGGAACTGGTCCAAGAACATTGTAAAGGAAGGCGTTACCAGCTTCCTGGCCACTACCATCACCCAGAGTGAGGAGGTCCTCACCGCTGCCGTGGCCAATGTGGCCAATGTAATGGAAGAGGGCTACGAGGGCGCCGAGATCCTGGGCATCCACTTTGAGGGCCCCTACCTGGATATGGTCTACAAAGGAGCTCAGCCCGAGCAGCACATTGCCAAGCCCACCATTGAGCAGTTCAAGCGGTATCAGGAAGCCGCCAAGGGACACATCAAGTATATCACCATGGCCACCGAAACCGACGAGGACTTTGCCCTTACCCGGTACTGCGCTGACCACAGCGTGGTGGTAAGCATTGGTCACTCTGCCGCCACCTACGAGCAGGCTGTTATGGCCTGGGCCAACGGCGCCCGGTCCATGACCCATGTGTACAACGGCATGACTCCCTTCAACCACCGGGCCAACGGTCTGGTAGGCGCCGCTTACCGCATCCGCACCATGTACGGCGAGATCATCTGCGACGGCAACCATTCCACCACCGCCGCTCTCAACAACTACTTTATGTCCAAGGGCCCCGACTACTCCATTATGGTATCCGACGCCCTCATGGCCAAGGGTACTCCTGTGGGCAGCAAGTTCCTGTTCGGCGGCAATGAGATCGTCATTTACCCTGACGGCAGTGCCCACCTGACTTCCACCGGCGGACTGGCCGGGTCCACCCTCCAGCTGAACCAGGGTCTGCGTATCCTGGTAGAGGAGGCCATGGTTCCCTTCAACTACGCCATTAACTCCTGCACCATCAACCCCGCCACCTGCATCGGCATGGAGGACCGGAAGGGCTCCATCCAGGTAGGCAAGGACGGCGACCTGGTGGTTCTGGACACCGATTACACCGTACTGCAGACTTACTGCATGGGCCAGCCCCAGCTGTAACCCCCACAAACAAGAGAGGTATTGAATTATGAAACATCCTTTGCAGGAAATGATGGAAAAGCGCCGCCAGGGAATCCGCTGCGGAATCCCTTCCTACTGCAGCGCCAACGAGCTGGTGCTGGAGATTGCCCTGCGCCGGGCCAAGGAGCGGAACATTCCCGTTCTCATTGAGGCCACCGCCAACCAGGTAAACCAGTTCGGCGGATACACCGGCATGGTTCCCAAGGACTTCTATCAGATGGTCCTCAAGATGGCTCAGGCCATTGACCTGCCCGAGAACATGATCATCCTGGCCGGAGACCACCTGGGCCCCCTGACCTGGCAGAAGCTGCCCGAGGCCGAGGCCATGGAGAACTCCCGGGAACTGGTTTACCAGTATGCCCGGGCCGGCTTCACCAAGATTCATCTGGACACCAGCATGAAGGTAGCCGACGACCCCGAAGGCCTCCTCTCCACTGAGGTGGTGGCCCGCCGCGGTGCAGAGCTTTACAAGGCAGCCATGAAGGGCTATGAAGAGCTGAAGGCTGAGAAGCCCGATGCCATGCGTCCCGTCTTTGTCATCGGCAGCGAGGTGCCCATCCCCGGCGGTGCTACCGAGGCCGAGGACACTCTGGCCGTCACCAAGCCCGAGGCTTTCCGGGACACCGTTTCCACCTACCAGAAGGTCTGGAACGAGGAAGGGGTAGGCGACGGCATGGCCGATGTTATCGCCGTTGTGGTACAGCCCGGCGTGGAGTTTGGCGACGAGCAGGTATTCTACTATGACCCCGCAGCTGCCACCGACCTGGTAGCTGCCCTGAAGGAGTTCCCCGGCATCTGCTTCGAGGGCCACTCCACCGACTATCAGAGCGCCAAGAACCTGGCCGACATGGTCACCGACGGCATCGCCATCCTGAAGGTTGGCCCCGCCCTGACCTTTGGTCTGCGGGAAGCCCTCTTCTCCCTGAGCATGATGGAGAAGGAGCTGGTTCCTGCCGAGAAACGGGCCAACTTCATTGAGACCCTGGAAGAGGTCATGCTGGCCAACCCCGGCAACTGGAACAAGCACTATCACGGCGACGAGGCTCATCTGGCCCTCTGCCGGAAGTACAGCTACTCCGACCGTGCCCGGTACTACATTGGCCAGCCCCAGGTGGTTGAGGCCATGAACAAGCTGTTCGACAACCTGCGGGAGTATCCGATCCCCATGAATATGCTTCACCAGTACATGCCCCTGTCCTACAACAAGGTACGGACCGGCGAGCTGAAGCTGGACCCCAGAGAGCTTGCCATGGACGGCATTGTCCAGTTTATGCTGGATTACGAGAGCGCTGTCTGATTTCCCTTTATCATTGAACCTGTCCTCCGGCCTTAGCCGGAGGCAGGCTCTCTCCTTTGTGCAGGATTTCTCCAAAAGCGCACTACACCCCATCCCTCCGGATGCTGTTCACCGGCGGGATGGGGTGTAGTGTTTTAAATGGATTCAGTTGTAAGAATTACAGGGTGCCTTCCCGAATCAGTTCCAGGGCATGGTTCAGGGTGGGGCATACCGCCGCCACAGCCTCCTTCAGTTCGGGGGTGGGAGGAACCTGGTCGGGAACCAGAACGGTGGTGCAGCCGGCCTTGACCCCGGCCCAGCCGCCCTGAAGGCTGTCCTCGAACACATAGCAGTCCCGGGGATCTGCCCCCAGCTCTTTGGCTGCCAGAAGGAAAACATCCGGTTCAGGCTTGCAGTGCTCTACCTGTTCTCCGCTGACCAGCAGGTCAAAATACCGGCTGATCCCGCCAACCTCCAGGTGATGGCGGATCACTTCCAGGCCGCTGGAACTGGCTACTGCCAGCTTGAGTCCCTGCTCCTTCAGGTAGGAAAGGATCTCCACTACCCCGGGTTTCAGGTCGATCTGGGTCTTCATCCGCTCCATTCCCCGGTTATGCCACTCCTGCCAGAATACAGGGGGATTGAGGGTGGGATAATACCGATGGATGATAGCCAGTTCATAATCGCCGCAGGTGCCGCAGACCTCGTGGAAGAACTGGGGGTCCACTTCCAGACCCCGTTCCTGGGCCATTTCCTCAAACACTACCCGGAACACATTTTCACTGTCCACCAAAAGGCCGTCCATGTCAAAAATGCCGTACTGTTTCACTGGAAGATACCTCACTGTTTCAAAGGGTTTGCACCCTGTATTTTATTTCTTGCGGGACTGTTCAAATTCTTCCTGAATCTGGGCGCTGGGAGCGGGGGTAAGCAGGCTGACCACCACAATGGCTGCCAGGCTGACCAGGAATGCGGGGAGAAGCTCATAAATATTCCAGATTCCGCCCAGGGGCCGAACCAGATATTTCCAGACAAAGATGGTCACACCGCCTGCCACCATACCGGCCAGAGCGCCCTGCCAGTTGCTCCGCTTCCAGAACAGAGCGCAGAGGGTAACAGCACCGAAGGCTCCGCCGAAACCGGCCCAGGCAAAGGAAACAATGCCGAAAACGCTGGAGTTGGGGTCACGGGCCAGGAAGATGCCCAGAACGGTGATGCCCAGAATGGTGATCCGGGCCACAGCCAGGCTCTGCTTCTGATGGAGCTTGATGCCCAGGAAGTCCTGGACAATGTTCTGGCTCACACTGGAAGCGGCAGCCAGCATCTGGCTGTCCGCAGTGGACATGGTGGCGGCCAGGATTCCGGCCAGGATCAGGCCTGCAATAAAGGCGGGGATAACGCCGTGCTGGCTGATAAGACCGGCCAGCTTGACAATGACTGTCTCGCTGTCGCTGCCGGCCAGGAAGCCCAGTTTTCCGGCAGCAGTCATTCCCAGACCGGACATACCAATAAAAATGGCGATTCCCATGGCTACTACAGCCCAGATGCTGGCAATGCGGCGGGAGAGGACCAGCTTCTTCTCGTCCTCAATGGCCATAAACCGGAGCAGGATATGGGGCATTCCGAAATATCCCAGGCCCCAGGCCAGGGTGGAAATCACCTGGATGGGTCCGTAGGCCACAGCCTGACCGCTGGTGGGGTCGTAGGTGCTGGAGAAGGAGAAGTAGCCGGGCAGGCTCTGGGCATTGGCAATCACAGCCTCCCAGCCGCCAGCATTGACCACCCCGTAACCCAGCACTACCACCAGAGCCATGGTCATGACCATGCTCTGGACCAGGTCGGTGGTGGAAACAGCGCTGAATCCGCCCATGATGGTGTATCCCACAATGACCAGAGCGGACACCACCATGGCCACAGTGTAGTTGACCCCCAGCAGGCTGTTGAACAGCTTGCCGCAGGCGGCGAAGCCGGAAGCAGTGTAGGGGATGAAGAATACCAGAATCACCAATGCAGCAATGGCATTGAGGATATTCCGCTTGTCGTGGTACCGCTTGGAATAGAATTCCGGCACGGTGATGGCATCCAGGTTGCTGGAGTACCGGCGGAGCCGCCGGGCCACCAGGAGCCAGTTGAGCCAGGTGCCCAGGGCCAGGCCGATGGCGGTCCAGCCCACATCGGCCAGACCGGTCAGGTAAGCCAGACCAGGCAGACCCATGAGCAGGTAGCTGGACATATCACTGGCCTCGGCGCTCATGGCAGTGACCAGGGGCCCCATCTTCCGGCCGCCCAGATAAAAATCGCTGGTGCTTTCATTTCCCTTGCTGCACTTGAACCCGATGGCCAGCATTCCCAGCAGGTAAAGGACAATGGCAGCAAATATGCAGAAGTTGATTGTATTCAGCTTAATTCCCTCTCTTTCTGTTGCGGCAGGGGGCACTGCCAAAAGCTGCGCCGCCGCAGAATCCCTTTTATCTTACCATAACAGAGGGATTGCCACAACCCAAAACCTCCCTTTTTCCTGGTATTTTTCCGGTTTTTCCAAAAAAACTGCCGGGAGAAAGGCTCCCGGCAGAAAAAGCGCTTATTCTTCCCACTGAATCCCCTGGACCAAATCCAGGATGGGGCTATAGTCGGCGGCCTTGGAGGCAGCGGTCACATATACGGACCCCTCCTCAAAATCCAGCTGGACCAGGATGGTCTGGTAGCTGCCGCAGTCGTACCGCCGGGCCGTGGCGGCGGCACCCGGGCAATCGATTTCCTCCATCTCCTTGAGGACGGTAGGGCCTACCTCCTCCAGCTCAGCGGCGGACTGTTCCAGGAAATCCTCATAGTCCCCGCCCTTCTGAATCATCACCACCGTCTGGTTGAGGCCGCTGCCGGTGGAGGACATGACTGCAGTATCCTCGGCCCCCTCCTCTTCCACCGGTGCTCCCCAGTGGTTGGCATCATAAGTAAGGACCAGCCCGTTGGGAGCAATCACCGTCTGGTAATCCGGCTCCGGGTCGTTCTGGGCCACAAGGTCCTCGCTGTCAAAGAGGTAATACATAAAATCCATGACTCCGCACCCGGTCAGGCTGAAAGCCATTACCAGGGCAAGAGCCAGGGCCATCCATCGTTTCATTTTTGGTTCTCCTTTATTTTCAGATAAGGAAAAATCCCAGCCAGCCTGCTCCGGCTCCCAGAACCAGCCCTCCCAGTACATCCCGAGGAAAATGCACCCCGGTGAGCACCCGGCAGAGGGCAATGGCACCCGCCACCAAAAAGGCAGCCCAGCCCCAGGCGGGGCAGAGCCAGGCAAATCCCACGGCAATCACCCCCGCCGAGAACACATGGCGGCTGGGGAAAGATTGTCCCTTGGTATCCTTGTGAGTCAGGGGCGGGATTCCGTACACCTCGTAAGGGCGGGGGGCATTGATGGCCCGGCGAAGGGCTGTCCCCCCCAGGAACACCACCAGAGGCACCAGGGTCATCCGGATCAGCCTGGGGTCCCGGCCCAGAGCCAGGATTCCCAGGGCCAGGGTATAGCCCAGATAGACCGATCCCGTGAGAAGGGAGGCTACCCGGCTTACCAGCCGGCCCAGTCCGGGCTGTTTGGCCCAGAACTCCATCAGGGCCTGATACCGCTGTCTGGTCATCTTCCCTTCCCTCCCCTGCGGTTTTCTGGTATTAAGATACCATTCCCCCCAAGGCTTTGTCAAATAAACAGGCAGGGCTTTGATTTTTTCTTCCTGATTTTATATCATTATTCTGTAGGCCAGCTTCCCTCCTGGGGAACCACCGAGGCCGCCTCTGCGTTCTCCGCCGCAGCATCCTTTTCATCCATCTCCCCCTGGGGTGCGGAAAGGCCGGTCACCTCGCCGCCGGGCTGGGTGAGCAGGTAGGCTCCGATGGCCTGGTTCTCATACACCAGCATGACCCCATAGGTCTTTTCCTCCCCTGCGGACTGGCCGGGGCAGAGGGCGGTCCACTTTTCCACCGTCTTTCCCTTATATCCTTCCAGGCTCATGCCGCTCTGGTTCACCACCGTATTGAAAGCCAGAAAGCTGTCGTCCCACCGTTTGGGGATTTTGACGCTGTCCACCCCGGCAGTGGACATATCCAGCTCCACCCCGTACTCGTGGAAAAACTCTCCAATGTCCTGGGTCCCGGAAATGACCAGGCCGCTGGGAGCCGATGCGGCCACCGACTGACCCGCAATGTAATTGACCCCGGCCACCGTCCCCACCAGGCAGGCCAGACACACCCCCATGGTGGCGGCCCGCCGCAGGCTGTTTTTATGGAATGTAAACACGAACATCACTGCCTCCCCCCGGACGGCGCCGCCGTCCTGTTTTGGTTCATTCCTATGAGACAAACCCGGAAAGAATACCTGTAAATAAGTTATTTACGGTATTTTCACAATTTCATCATAACCCAACAGTATGATAAAATCAGTAAAAAAGGAGTGTGAAACTATGGCACATATTTTGATCGTGGACGATGAGCCTCTCATTCGGGATCTTCTTCGCACCCATCTGGAATATGCCGGTCACACCTGCACCGAGGCAGGAGACGGAAGCGCTGCCCTGGCAGCTCTGGCAGGAGGAAATACAGATCTGGTGATCCTGGATGTGATGATGCCCTTTATGGACGGAATGACCTGTCTGCGGGAGATGCGTTCCCGCCGGATCAACACTCCGGTGATCATGCTTACCGCCCGGGGCGAGGAATACGACAAGCTGGCCGGTCTGGAGCTGGGCGCAGATGACTATGTGGTCAAGCCTTTCAGTCCCCGGGAACTGGTGGCCCGGGTAAAGGCGGTTCTCAACCGGACCATGCCCCATCCCCAGGAGGAAGGCACCCTCTACACCTTCAACCGGCTGGTCATTGACACCGCCAGCCACACCGTCCGGGTGGACGGGCAGGAGGTAAGCCTGACCCCCAAGGAATTTGACCTGCTGGTATTCCTGGCCCAGAACAAGGGCCTGGCCTTGAGCCGGGAAAAAATCCTCCAGCAGGTTTGGAACTATGACTACTACGGAGAGGACCGGACCGTGGACACCCATGTGAAGATGCTGCGCAGTCATCTGGGGCCCTGCCGGGACTACATTGCCACCGTCTGGGGCGTAGGGTACAAGTTCGACCCCAAGAGTTAAGGAGGCCCTTCCCATGGAAAAAAAGTCCAAGGGATTTCATCCCGGGATACAGGCCCAGCTCACCCTTGCTCTGGCCCTGCTGCTGGCCCTCTGTCTGGGAGCGGTCTGGTTTGCCGCTTCCAACCTTCTCCAGCCCATGTACAACCGGCGCATCCAGCGGGATCTCACCCAGCAGGCCAATGATTTTCTGGCCCTGGTGGAAGATTTTGACGGGGAAATCAGCAGCTGGGATTATTTTTCCCTCCATGTGAACCAGGATTTTCTCACCATGATGAACCAGGCCATCACCGAGGGAAAGCTGAACATTTCCAGAAGCTGCGTGGACCTGTTTGACAGCAGTCTGCGGGCGGTGACCTACACGGAGAATATCCGCACCTGCCTCATTCACGGGTCCAACTCCAAGCTGGGAAGCTGGCTGGAAGGCTCCCGGGACACCGCCCTTGCCCTCCAGCTCCGTCAACAGCTGGTAGAACAGGGCAGTCTTATGACCACCCTCACCGATGAAAAAGGCGGGAGCCAGATGGTGGTGGGCGCCCTGACCTCCGACGGGGAGTACGGGGTGATCGTATCCACCGACCTGACCCAGGTGGAGGTGGCCGGAGAGGTACTGGAGGAGCTGCTGCCCCTCATTGCCCTTTTCCTGCTGGCAGCCTGCTGTCTGCTGGCGGCCCTCTATTCTGCCTGGTTTACCAGGCCTCTGAAGCAGCTGAGCCATGCGGCCCGGCAGCTGGCCCAGGGGGAATATGACACCCCCATCACCATCCGCCGGACCGACGAAATAGGGGTGCTGAGCCGGGACTTCAACCAGATGGCCCAGGAGGTAAAGCGCAGTTCCCAGCTTCAGCGGGACCTGCTGGCCAATGTAAGCCATGACCTTCGTACCCCCCTCACCCTCATCAAGGGATACGCGGAGACCGTGCGGGACCTGACCGGGGATGACCCCCAGCGCCGGACCGCCCAGCTGGACATTATTGTCCAGGAGACCGACCGGCTCAGCGGGCTGGTCAACTCGGTGATGGACCTGAGCAAGGTAACCAGCGGCAACGAGAAGCCCAAGCTGACCCAGTTTGATATGTCCCAGCTCTGCACCCAGGTAGCCCAGACTTATCAGGCAGTCTGTGAGCAGAACGGCTGGGAACTGGTGGTTGAGGCGGACACTCCCTGTACCGTCACCGCCGACCGGGATATGATGGAGCGGGTGCTCCACAATCTGCTGGGCAACGCCTCCCATCACCTGGGAGAGGACAAAAAGTTCTTCCTCCGGGTCATTCCTTTGGCCCAGGGCTGCCGGGTGGAGATAGAGGACCACGGCCCGGGAGTGGCTGCGGAAGACCTGCCCCACATTTTTGACCGGTATTACCGGAGCCGGAGCGACACCGGCAAGGTAGGCACCGGATTGGGACTGCCCATTACCAAGGCCATTCTCCAGGGACACGGGTTCCGGTTTGGGGTGGACAGCACCCTGGGCAAAGGCACCCTGTTCTGGTTCACCCCGGTGAAGGAATCTCAGTCCTGAATTTCAATCTTCATCCGTTCGAATCCCTGCCCGGAACGCTCCTTCCGGGCGGGGATTTTTTCTTTTCTTGCATTTTTCTTTTAACACAAAAGTGATTTTCTTTCTCTCCCTTTATGCTATAATGTCCTCAGGAGGAGAGCGACAGGTGCTTGCGCCGCTCTCATTTGAATGTTTCCAAGGATCGTTTATCCATTTATTTGAAACGCCAAAACATGCCATCAGGAAAGGAGATTATTTTATGCTGGAAAATTTGGTCACGGAAAAGCGGAATCCGGATTCCATGAATCTGGATGAACTGTCGGTCATGGAAATCATCCGGCTGATGAACCGGGAAGATCTGAAGGTGATTTCCGCCGTGGGAAAAGCCCTTCCCGAAATCGAACAGGTGATTCAGCAGTGCGTAAACTGCATGAAGCAGGGCGGCCGGATCATCTATGTAGGTGCCGGCACCAGCGGCCGGGTAGGCATTCTGGATGCGGTGGAGTGTCCCCCCACCTTCGGGATGGACCCCAGCCGGGTAGTGGGAATCCTGGCCGGAGGCACCGACGGAGCCTATGCCAAGGAGGAAGCCGAGGACAGCTTTGAGCTGGGCCAGCAGAGCATGGTGGAGTTAAAGCTGGAGCCCCGGGACATTGTCATCGGGCTGGCTGCCAGCGGGCGGACCCCCTTTGTGCTGGGCGCCCTGGACCAGGCCGCTCAGGACGGTGCCGTCACCGCCTGCATTGTCTGCAACCCCGGTTCCCAGATGGCCAAGAAGGTATCCTACCCCATCCAGCTGGACAACGGCCCCGAAGTTCTGACCGGTTCCACCCGGCTCAAGGCAGGCACTTCCCAGAAGATGGTCTGCAACATGATCTCCACCGCCACCATGATCCGGCTGGGGAAAGTTTACGAAAACCTGATGGTAGATGTGGATGTGAGCAACGAGAAGCTCTACTACCGCTGGCTCTCCATGGTCCGGACCGCTGCCGGCTGCTCCCAGGAGGAAGCCGTGGAGCTGTACAAGTCCTCCCATCACAACGCCAAGGCCGCCATCTGCATGGCCAAGTGCGGCATCTCCTACCAGGAAGCCGTCAAAGCTCTGGAGGAGCACGAGGGCATGGTAAAGAAGGTCCTGGCCGCCCTGGCTTGACCCTGATTTCCTGCCACTGTTTTTAAAAAGAAAAAGTGCAGCAGATTTTCTCCGAATTACCGGAAAAATCTGCTGCACTTTTATTTTAGAACAATTTCCTCCCCGGGAAGGTCATTCCCGGGTTTCAATGGAGAGGTAGACCTGCAGAGGGATGCAACTGGCCCATTCCCCCTCCCGGCTCAGCCAGCCGAAGTTCTCACAGACATGATCAGGGCATTGGCTGTCCAGGAAAGCGATGGCTCCGTCCCGGACCTGAAGGTGGACAATGCTGTCCTCCACCTCATAATAGTAATCGTAGTCTGTGTCCAGAGGGATCTCTTCCACGATTCCCATTCCGAAATCCACCGAGGCATAGACACCCGGGTCCCCCGGACCCAGGGCCAGCCAGAGGCCGCCCGCTCCCAGCAGGACCACCAGAATAAAAATCAGGTTGATCTGCCAGGGGCGGAACTTCCGTTCAGGGGAATTGCTCATCCTACAAAGGCGCTGGCCTGCTCGCCGGCGATCCGTCCAAAGACGGTGAAGTCGGCTACAGCGTTGCCGCCCAGACGGTTGGCGCCATGGACGCCTCCGGTGATTTCACCGGCAGCGTACAGGCCGGGGATAACGGTACCGTCCTCGGTCAGGACCTCAGTGTTGGTGTTGATGGTCAGACCGCCCATGGTGTGATGGACACCGGCGGTGACCTTGATGGCGTAGTAGGGGGCAGTGTTCAGGGGGTTGGCAAAGCTGGTGCGGCCAAACTCCTCGTCCTTGCCGGCCTCAACGCAGGCATTCCACTTCTCCATGGTTGCAGCGAAAGCAGCGGCGTCCACACCCATAGCCTCGGCCAGTTCCTCGTAGGTCTCGCCGGTCACGGTGTAGCCGTTCTTGATGTAACCCTGGATAACGCTGGAAGCATCGGCCATAGCCTGGTCGATGACCAGCCAGCTGTAGCTGCCGGTCTGAGCGATCTCAGCGGCGGAAACCACATCACGGGTGCCCACTTCGTCGGTGAAGCGGTTGCCCTCGGCGTTGACCAGGATAGCGCCGTCACCACGGAGACCCTCGGTGATGAGGGCAGCGGTGTTGGCTTCCACGGTGGGATGGATCTGGATCTGGTCCATATCCACGGTGCCAGCGCCGATGGCGGTAGCCATGGCAATGCCCTGGCCCTGAGCGCCGGCAGCATTGGTGGTCATGAAGCCTTCCAGTTCAGGCTTGTACTCTACAACCATTTCCAGGTTGGCGCCGAAACCGCCGGTAGCCAGAACAACGGCCTTGGCGTTTACGGTAACGGTCTCACCGCTCTTGCCGGTGGCTACTACGCCCACGGCAGCACCGTTGTCGTCGGTGAGGATCTCGGTAGCGGTGGTGTTGAGCATGATCTCAACGCCGGCTTCCTGGCACTTGGCCTCCAGACGGGGAATCATGTAGCTGCCCACAGAGACAACCTTGCCCTCCTCGTCCAGGGGGCGATGGATACGCTTGACGGAAGCACCGCCGAAGCTGGAAACGCTGGGCATATCGATGCCCTGCTCAGACAGCCATGCAATGGCATCGGCAGAGTTGGCACAGAGGGTCTCCACCAGAGCGGGGTCGTTGACGCCCTTGCCTCCAATCATGGTATCCAGCTCCATCAGCTCTACAGAGTCGAAGTAGCCTTCGGGATTGGCCTGGTATTCCTCCCACTGCTGGGCCACGGTCTCGGCCAGAGCGGTGATGGTCTCGTTGTCAGCATAGCTGGCGGCAGACTCCAGGGTCTTCTCCACGCCGGCAGCCTCGCCGAACTCGTTCTCGTCCTGGGCAGGGGTATCGGCAGCGTTCAGACCGCCGGTAGCGCGGACAGAGTTGCCGCCTACCATGGCCTGGCTCTCCAGGATGACCACCTTCTTGCCCTGGTCTGCGGCAGCAATAGCGGCGGTCATACCGGCGCCGCCTGCACCTACCACCACAATATCGGTGTCAACGGTGACATCCTCAGCGGTCTCGCCGGAAGCATTGCCGGTGAAGTCAGCTGCGTCCAGGCCGGCAGAGGTGAGAGCTGCGGCCAGAGCGGCGTTGATGGCATCGGTGGTGATGGTGGCACCAGCCACATTGTCGATGGTACCCTTGTTTCCGGATACGATCTCGTCGGGGGCGTTCTCGATGACTACGGAGCCGATGCCCTCGGTCTCTTCAGGTCCTTCGATGACGCAATCGGTGATGACACTGTCAGTGAGGGTAATGGTGACGGTAACCTCGCCCATACCCTGTGCAGTGCCGGTGAACTCGCCGGACACGCCTTCGGTGCCGGCAGCGGCGGGCTTGGAACCGCAGGCAGTCAGGCTCAGAGCCATCACAGCTGCCAGCGCAAGCGCTGCAATTCTTTTTCTCATTGTTCTTCCCTTTCTACTATTTGATTTATGCAAAACCGGAGGGTCTTCCCTGCCGGTCGGGCATCCGTAAAAACAGGCTTCGGAGCGCCGGGTATCGGTCATCCGGGCAGAAAAAAAGCCCCGCCCTCGGGCAGAGCTTTGTCCTGTAAAACATTGCTGCCAGAGTCTGTTGCCAACACCTGTCAGCGTCCGGGCCCATAGTATCATATCCCCCTGGAAAAAACAATACACAAAGGCAATTTTTGTAGTTTTTGTTATAAATTTGTCAATTATTCCCCTTCTTTTTCCAAGAATCATCCAATCTCCCCGGAAAGCTTTCCTCTTTTTTCCTTTCCGGCATTCCCCCAATGGGAAAAATAGTGTATAATTTCTTTATTGACCCAATTTATTCCGAGAAAGAGAGACCCCATGTCTGAGACCAGAAAAATCTACTTTGTGCGGCTGGCTGGCCGCTGTGCCATCCTGCTTCTCTGTGCTGCCGCCGCCCTGACCCATCCGGAATATTTTTCCATCCTGGAAGGGATGAACTTCTTCAGGGGCTTTTCCCCCCTCCACCTTCTCTGGTGTGTGTGGGTGGTGGATATGATCCTCCAGATCGTTCCCATCAAAAACAAGGTTCCCCTGGGCTCCCAGAAGCTCTGGGCCAACCGGTTCCGACCCATCCGGGAGAAAATCAACTACCAGGCCCTGAAAAGCTATATCATCACCACCACCCTGGCTGCCTACAAGGTGTTTATCCTCTGGTGCACCCTCATTCTGGGATTGGGGGTTCTGTTTTACCTGGACATCATCCAGCCCCTTACCCTGTTCATGATATCCCTTTTCTTCTATGTGTGTGACCTGATCTGCGTGTTGATCTGGTGTCCCTTCCGGCTGATCATGAAGAACCGGTGCTGCACCACCTGCCGCATCTTCAACTGGGACCATTTGATGATGTTCTCCCCCCTTATCTTTGTGGGCGGGTTCTACTGCATCTCCCTGGTGGTTCTCTCCGCTGCTGCCTGGCTGGTCTGGGAGCTCTGTGTCATGATGTATCCTGAGCGGTTCTGGGTCCACTCCAACGCAGCCCTCCAATGCTCCGAGTGCACCGACAAGCTCTGCACCCAATACTGTCAGAAGCTCCGTCCCCAGGACGAAAGCTCCCAATCCGGGGGATTGAATTCCCCCACCTGCTGAGGAAGCTGTCTGCTCCTCCCCAACTGCTTATGAAATCGAGAAAAGAAATCAAGCGCCAGGGAAAATCTTCCCTGAAAAAGCATTATCTTATCTTTGTGGCCGCCTGCGTCATAGCGGCCTTTTTGTCCTCCGAGTTTCACAGTTCCCTCAACTTTTCCTCTGCCCGGAACTATTCTTCCCAGGACAGTTCCCCCTCCGTCGGGGATGAATCCGACCTGAAAACCCACATTGCGGGTATCACCTGGGATGATATTCTCCTTGCCACTGCCCAGAACCATCTGCAGCCCGGCCAGGAGATTCTGACCAAGGCGGCCCCCTCCCTGGTCAGGAAGCCCTCGGAACTGTTTTTCTGGGCACAGCTCCAAATCCCCTGGAAGGATATTCTTCCTCCCGCTTCCCTGAAATCCCTTTCTGCTGTGGAGCGGGTGCCCATCCCGTCCCTGGGGCTGAAAAGTCCCGAAACCATCTTCCGGGAACAGGTACAAGTTCCCTGGGAGGAGGTGCTGGACACCATCACCCAGCAGGACCTCCAGGCCGGGCAGACCAAGGCCCAGGAAAACCGGCGGCTGGCCATTGAGGAATCCCAGGAGGGGAATCCCATGTTCGGCCGGTCCCGGGGCGTGCTGTCCAACCTGGTAAACCAGGTCACCTCCGGCTCCATCCTGGTGACGGTGGTGGCCGCTGCCGCCGCCATGACCGGTTCGGAGAGCGGCGGGGTGGCTCTGCTGGTCCTGCTCTCCGCCCTGGGGCTGGGTCTGTTCTGGTTTTTGATCCAGAACACCTTCCCGGTGATCATCCGCCGGGTATTCCTGGAAGGGATGCTCTATGAGCGGGTAACGCTCCAGCGGTTTCTCTTCCTCATCCGGGTGGAAAAATGGGTCCGGGCTTCCTGGATCATGTTTGTAAAATACATCTACTACACCCTTTGGTGCCTTACCGGGGTGGGGATGGTGGTAAAGCGGTACTCCTACTATCTGGTCCCCTACATTGTGGCAGAGAATCCCTCCATGACCGCCCGGCAGGCCATTACCCTCTCCCGTCGGATGATGAAAGGGCACAAGTGGGAATGTTTCCTCTTTGAGCTGTCCTTCCTGGGATGGGAGCTGCTGGGAGCTTTGACCCTGGGCCTGTTCAACATTTTCTACACCAACCCCTACAAGGTAGCCTCCTTCACCGCCTATTACGCCCAGCTCCGGGCCCAGGCCATTGAGAAAAAACTGCCCGGCTGGGAGCTGCTCAAGGATACCTACCTTTATGAAAAGGCTCCCGAAGCCCTGATCCGCAAGACCTACGGGGATGTGCTTCAGGTGGTGGAACACCCGGACCAGGAACCGGAAGGTCTGACCGGATGGCGGCGGGTGCTGGCAGACAACTTTGGGGTATTGCTTCTCCGCCGGCAGGCCGACCGGGCCTACGAGCAGTATCTGGCCGACTCGGTCCGGCTTCACTCCCTGATGGACGATGCCCTGGGGGAAGCCTACCCGGTGCGACTCTACCCCGCCCACGAGGGAGAGCGGCGGAAGCTGGTGGAATCCCTCAACTACATGCGCCATTACTCCCTCTGGTCCCTTATCTGCATCTTCTTCGGGATTTCCATTCTGGGCTGGCTTTGGGAGGGGGGCCTTCACCTGGTCAGCTACGGCGCCCTGGTCAACCGGGGTGTGCTCCACGGCCCCTGGCTTCCCATCTACGGCACCGGTTCGGTCCTGATGCTCACCGTCCTTTACCGGTTCCGGAAAAACCCCGCCCTGGAATTCGGGATGACCGTATTCCTCTGCGGATTCCTGGAATACATGACCTCCCTGATTCTGGAAGTGGCCACCGGCGGCACCAAGTGGTGGGACTACAGCGGTTACTTCCTCAACCTTCACGGGCGAATCTGTGCGGAAGGCCTGCTGCTGTTCGGAATCGGCGGCCTTGCCATTGTGTATGTGGTGGCCCCGGTGATGGATAACCTTCTCAGCCGGTTCCGGGAAAAGCGGGTGGCGGCCTTCTGTACCCTGCTCACCCTGGTATTTCTCCTGGATGCGGGATATTCCATGGTCCACCCCAATACCGGACGGGGAGTCACCGATATTGAACCCCCTGCCCAGGGCCAGGCTCTGCCCCGGGAATACCAAGCAAAGAAAGGCCCGAACTCTTGCCTCGTC